>CAZMAO010000017.1:0-34425 GCA_964564465.1 uncultured Bacteroides sp. | reverse complement strand
CATGGAACGTCCTGCACGAGAACCCCGGCTTCGGCTTCGATGAATGGGTGCAGACACTCCTTGAGCAGTATCCGAGTGAGGTTGTTGACGCTATCGGCTCACACCCTGCGGAGACTTATGCTTCGCTTGCCGATATGTGGGATACCGAGGACTACGAAGATGAGGAAACCGGAGAGTGCCACCCATTCAAAGACTGGGCGGAATACTTCGCCACCGACCGGTCCATAGAACTCTATGACTTACTCGCGGAAGCAAGACGCAAAATAAAGCGATTAGAGACACTATAATCTCAAAACTATGCAAACCCTCAACCGAGACTACAAAATCCAGCAGAAGGGTATTTCTGGGCGAAATTCGGGCATTCCCCGCCCAGTCCTATACATTGAAAATAGAATTAACAAGAAAACGATACTAAAATACTTCAGAATTACCCTAAAACCCCTACGTACTAATGGAGTACAGCATTGACCTAAGTGTCGGCAAATGTTACAATTCAGCTGCGGCGCAGGCTGCAATTGAAGATTAAGACATAGTCTAACATAATCTGACACTTAGGCTGTAACATACCCGTAAAAAGGGTGTTACAGCCTTTGGTGTTCTTTGACCATTCGTTTTATATGTGTATCTTTGTAAAAATGTTATAAAAATGAATCTCAAAGAAGATATCAAACAAATTCTTCGTCCTACATATAGAAACTTTCTTGCCTTACGCAACAAAGGGAATAAAATAGCATGTAACATATGTGGATGCTCATTTGACAAACTAAAACCGGTTTCAGGCAGACATGCTGATGGTTCATCATATATAATTGAAGGCAGGATAGGAATATGCTGGAAGTGTAACTCATATGCACGAATGCGTAAGCTATGGTTCTGGCTGGTGAATAATTATAAAATACACGAGCAAGAGAACATAAATATTTTACATATTGCGCCAGAGCTGCCGGTTTCGGCTAAACTAAGAAAATTTAAAGACATAACATATACATGCCTCGATAAACACTGCATCGGTTATACCTATCCCAAATATGTGCTTAATGGAGATGTATGTAAACTATCATTTAATGACAAATGTTTTGATCTTATAATATGTAATCACGTTCTGGAACACATTAAAGATGACACAACAGCTCTCTCCGAAATATTCAGAACCCTAAAAGACGATGGAACCGCGATTTTAATGGTGCCAATTAATATGGATTTAGAAGTTACGGATGAAGAATCGGCCGGTGAAACACTTACTTCCGAAGAAAGGGAATCCAGATTCGGGCAATACGATCATGTAAGGATTTATGGAACAGATTATTTTGACAGGCTCAAGAGGGCTGGATTTAATGTATCCAGAATACAATACCCGTCCGAAATCAATCGTATGTATGGAATGTCGCCTGATGAGGAATTAATTGTCTGCACCAAATAAATTGAACATATGATAGATGCTATTTTAAACAATTTAGACGGTTTGCATTCCACAGAATTAGGATTGGAGAGAATCAGTCGAAACATTGGCGTTGAAAAAGGAATTGTGGTGGAATATACCAAACGACTTATGGTGCATAGTGGATCAGAAATACGGAAACAAGGCAAGAATATTTATGTCCGGTCACACAATATTGTAATTACAATAAATGCATCTTCCCTAACAATTATTACTGCACACAAACTCTACTGAACAAAATCTGTTCATATCCATTATTATTATAAAATATGAATTATGATAGAATAAGCATGGATATAGAAAAGATTATAACTGAACGCAAATCTGTCCGCACTTTTAACCCGGAGCATAAGATATCATCTAAAGATATAGAGATATTAAATAACTGTATATCACAAGTGGAATCTCCGTTTGGAGACGGATTTACAATATTACTGAAGCAGTTTGATTTGAAAGGTCCTCAAAAACCCGGCACATACGGAGTGATCACCGGTGCAAGCTGGTATTTGCTAATGGCAATAAACGACTCTCTACCACATGCGCCGTTGGCAGCCGGATATGCAATGGAACAGGTTGTTCTAAAGGCAACAGAAATGGGATTGGGAACATGCTGGATGGCTCTGACATTCAAAGCGAATGATTTCAGTGGTTCAATAAAGTTTCCCAAAGGAGAGACGCTTAAAATCATTTCTCCGTTAGGCTATGCGGCTTCCCGGCGAAAAATTCTTGAAACCTTGACACGGGTCACTTTAGGCAGCGGTAACCGTTTAGATATGAACAAACTGTTTTCTGAGGGGCAATTCGGCCAACCGGTTCTTGAAAACAGCACTTTCTATAATGCGCTTCAAATGATGCGACTTGCGCCATCAGCTAAAAATTCCCAGCCATGGCGTGCAATCGCAATTGGCAATACCGTCTATTTTTACTATGTAAAAAAGTCAGAAGCATCCGTTCTTGATTTAGGAATCGCACTCTATCATTTTGATTCAGTGATGAAGAGTGAAGGTAAAACAGGAAAATGGAATTATGAAGGAAAGTTTCCATCTCATCCTGGTTATATTCCGGTTGTTACTTACGAATTGCAATAATTTCAACATAAACTTATATAACAGCCTGCAAATAATTGCAGGCTGTATTCTTTTTTATAATTTTGTGGGATTATGACAGTTTTCAATACATTTCAAACGGTAAAACGAAAATTCTTCGCAATGCGAAACGGTATAATTGCCGATACGCTCCGTAAAAGTGGTTCTCCCTATAAAATAATATTTGGACTCAATATGCCGCAATTGCAGGAAATTGCCGCTGAATTTAAAAATAAAGAAGGACTGGCAGACAGGCTATGGCAAAACAACACTACTCGTGAGAGTGTATTACTTGCGCCAATGATTATGGATATATCAGAGTTGACCATTCCCCGTTCCATAAAATTAATTGAAGAATCACCGGATGTGGAATGTCTTGATATGCTTATACATAACCTCTTCAGGAAATATAATTGTAAAGAAAAATTAGCAGAAATAATTATAGACAATGATAATTGGAAACTGCGCTACACAGCAATGCGTCTTGCATGGACATTTATCGGAACCAATCCCCTGCTCGCACAAAAATTAGCTGAAACAGAAAAGAACAGAAAAGATGCCCGTACTCTCAAATTAGCACAGAAGATACTATCCCTCAATGACGCCTGGTGAGTTTCTCACTCAATATCACACCAATCAGAATCATAGCGCATCCTAAATACCCAATCCAGCTCACTTTTTCACTAAGGATAGCCGCAGAAAGGACAAGAGTAACTATGGGACTTATATACAAATAATTACTTGCTGTCATTACCCCTAATCCTTTTACAGCTTGAGCCCACAATACATAGCTTAATAACGATGGTATGAGTCCAAGCAAAAGTAAATTACCTATAACTTCCGTACGAATCAGAACCTCGACGCTTGAAAACGTCGGCTCTACAAGGAAGAACGGCAACGCGGTCAAAACGCCGTAGAAAAATGTTTTACGCGTAATAAACCATGCACCATATATGGCATTAAAAGGTTTAAGCAAAATTGTATATACTGCCCAGCTGAAAGCAGAAAGCAATGCAAGTAAGTCACCGAGAGGATTTACTTCTACACTGAAACTCGAATTAAATATAACGAAAGCCACACCAAGAAAAGCAACCAACGAGCCTAAAATAAAACCCTTTGACGGACGCTCACTCCTGTAAAGCAAGCCAAGAAGCATTGTAGACAACAACGGTGCCGTGGTAACAATTAGCGAAACATTTGTTGCAAGCGTATATTTCATAGCCGTATTTTCAGCTATAAAGTAAATTGAACCACCGCACAAACCGATAAGCATGAATTTCAACTCATCAACCAACGTCTTACTAAAAAACGGACGTGGACAAATGGCAAGAACGCATAAATATGCAATCACAAATCTATAAACATAGATTTCAACAGGCGTAACATTATTCTGCAAAAGAACTTTGGTAGAGATAAGCGCTGCACCCCAAGCAATTACTGCAAGAAGTGCTCCAAGATGAAACGGAATCTTTGAACCTCGATTCGAAAATCCGTTTGTAAACAGGCCACTTATATTCATATTATTCCGATTCTTTTTACAAAAATACACATAATATCGCAATTAAAATATATAGACCCAACTAATTTTATATCCAATTCTGCAACTTATTACACATTTCAATTGTATAATATATATATAATTTTTATTAGCAACTAAAACCTAAACTCATTTATATATGAAAGCGATTAAATTATTTGGTGCGGGTGCATTGGCACTCTGTCTTATGGCTTCGTCAGGCTGTAACAGTATGACAAATCTTGGTAAAGGCGCTGCAATAGGAGGAGGCGGAGGTGCGGCACTTGGAGCCGGTCTCGGTGCATTGATAGGCGGCGGTAAAGGCGCCGGAATAGGTGCGGCAATTGGAGCAGCTGTCGGCTCAGGTGCAGGCATGTTGATCGGAAGAAAAATGGATCAGCAGCAAAAGCAACTTCAACAGGAGCTTGCAAATAAAGCAAAAGTTGAATCCGTTACTGATCAGAACGGATTAAAGGCAATCAAAGTAACCTTTGAAGGTGGGATACTGTTCCCCTTCAACGGAACAAGCTTATCAGCTCAAGCTAAAGAAGACCTCACAACTTTTGCAGCATCTCTTCTTAAAAATCCGGAAACAAACGTACAAATATTTGGTTTTACGGATAATGTCGGATCAATGGCAGCAAACCAAAAGGTTGCTACCGGACGTGCGGATGCGGTTAAGAATTATCTGATGAACAGTGGTGTCAGCGCCTCCCGACTCTCCGCCTTAGGCTTACCGATGACCGACTATGTGGCAAGTAACGACACTGAAGCCGGACGCGCAGAGAACCGCCGTGTTGAAGTATACATTACTGCAAATCAACAAATGATTCAACAGGCCGAAAACGGCACACTCGCTGCCAACTAAATCCCCCCATATAAAAATCAGGCGTTGTCTGAAATAGACAACGCCTGATTTTTATATCAATGTTCAATTAATCTTCGTTCAGAAGCTCAAGCATCTTGATAGCAGAAACCGGAATACGGGTTCCGGGGCCAAAAATAGCAGCTACACCCGCCTTATATAAGAAATCATAGTCCTGAGCAGGGATAACGCCACCCGCTGTAACCAGAATATCCTCTCGACCAAGCTTCTTAAGTTCCTCAATAACCTGCGGGACAAGTGTCTTATGTCCGGCAGCAAGAGAACTTACACCAAGAATATGCACATCATTTTCTACAGCCTGACGGGCAGCTTCTGCAGGAGTCTGGAACAGCGGTCCCATATCTACGTCGAAACCGCAGTCGGCATAACCGGTGGCAACTACTTTTGCACCACGATCATGGCCGTCCTGACCCATCTTGGCAATCATAATACGAGGCTGACGCCCTTCACGTTTTGCAAACTCCTCACACATCTGCTGTGCCTTGATAAAGTCGGGATCGTTTTTCGTTTCGTTTGAATACACGCCTGAAATAGTTCTGATTACTGCTTTATAACGCCCTACGACTTCCTCGCATGCGTCTGAAATTTCACCAAGAGTAGCACGCAAGCCGGCTGCCTTAACCGCCAAATCAAGCAAATTGCCTTTCTTGGTACGGACACACTCGGTAATTGCAGCCAAAGCCTCTTTAACCTTAGTCTCGTCGCGATTTGCCTTAACATCATTAAGACGCTCAATCTGCTCCTTTCGCACTTCTGTATTATCGATTTCAAGAATGTCGATCGGATCTTCATGATCAAGACGATATTTATTAATGCCGACAATGGTCTGGCGTCCAGAATCGATGCGTGCCTGCGTACGGGCAGCAGCTTCCTCAATACGAAGTTTCGGCAAACCGGTTTCAATAGCCTTAGCCATTCCACCGAGCTTTTCAATTTCCTGAATATGCTCCCATGCACGATGAGCTATTTCATTGGTAAGAGCCTCAACATAGTATGAACCGGCCCATGGGTCAACCTGTTTGGTTATCATGGTCTCCTCCTGAATATAAATCTGCGTATTACGAGCAATACGTGCAGAGAAATCAGTTGGAAGTGCGATTGCCTCGTCAAGAGCATTTGTATGCAAGCTCTGTGTATGACCAAGAGCAGCGCCCATAGCCTCAATACAAGTGCGGCCTACGTTATTGAACGGATCCTGCTCGGTAAGACTCCAGCCTGATGTCTGAGAGTGTGTACGCAAAGCAAGACTCTTCGGGTTTTTAGGATTGAACTGCTTTACAATCTTCGCCCACAACATACGTGCAGCACGCATCTTTGCAATCTCCATAAAGAAATTCATGCCGATAGCCCAGAAGAATGACAGACGCGGAGCAAAAGCATCAATATCCATTCCGGCGTTCACACCCGCACGAAGATATTCCAATCCATCAGCAAGAGTATATGCAAGCTCGATATCGCAAGTTGCACCGGCTTCCTGCATATGATATCCTGAAATTGAAATAGAATTGAACTTAGGCATGTTCTGCGAAGTATATTCGAAAATATCGGCAATGATTCGCATTGAGAATTCAGGCGGATAGATATATGTGTTACGCACCATGAATTCCTTCAGGATATCGTTCTGGATAGTTCCTGCCATTTCCTCAAGTTTTGCACCCTGTTCAAGACCTGCATTAATATAGAATGCAAGCACCGGAAGAACGGCACCGTTCATAGTCATTGAAACAGACATCTTGTTCAAAGGAATTCCATCAAAAAGAACCTTCATGTCCTCGAGAGAACAGATAGATACACCTGCCTTACCCACATCACCGACAACACGAGGATGGTCAGCATCATAACCACGATGTGTTGCAAGGTCAAATGCAACAGACAGACCTTTTTGTCCAGACGCGAGATTACGACGATAGAACGCATTTGATTCAGCTGCAGTAGAGAATCCGGCATACTGACGAATGGTCCAGGGACGCAAAGGATACATGGCACTATACGGGCCACGCAGGAATGGAGGCAAACCGGAAACATAATTCAAATGTTCCAGACCTTCAAGATCTGCTTTCGTATATACAGGTTTAACAGGTATGAGTTCAGGGGTCAGCCACTCATCACCCTTCAACTGAGGAACATTATGTTCACCCAGTGCTTCATTTACAATATCGATAGTTTTAAAATCGGGTCTCATATTAGTAAGGATTAGAGTGTTATTTCAAAAGTCGGGCGTTAAATGCCTGCAATGTTTCAAGAACATTGCTACGAACATTTATAAAGTTCTCTATGCCGACTGCACGTAAATCATCGGAGCAGGCAGGAGCACCGGCCACAACGAACTCAGCGCGTCCGTCAAGATACTTATAAGCAGCGGGAGCCAGCTCTGCATATTCATCATCGCTCGAACAGAGAACAACAACATCAGCACCGGCCTTCAAAGCAGCGTCAACACCCTCTTCAACACTGCTGAAGCCAAGATTGTCGATAATCTCGTATCCTGCACATCCGAAGAAGTTTGTAGAGAACTGAGCACGTGCAAGACGCATGGCAAGATTACCGATAGTGAGCATAAATACCTTCGGACGGTTTGAAGCAGCTTCAGTTGCAAGACGAAGAGCTTCGAAATCACTGGCTGCACGCGAAGTCGGAAGGGAAGGATTCTCTCCGGATTCCTTATTGGCGCAGCCACAACCACATGACGCATTAACAATCTTATCGGCAGCCATTTCATTAATATTAGGATACTGATTTGTGCCGAGCAATATTTCTTTACGACGGGCAACATCACTGTGACGCTTAACTGAACTTTCAGTTACAGCTTTCTGTACATCACCGTTATTAACCGCAGCGATAAAACCACCTTTATCTTCAACTTCAATGAAGAGTTTCCAAGCCTGTTCAGCTATAGCTCGTGTTAGAGTTTCAACATAATAGCTACCGCCGGCAGGATCAACTACTTTATCAAGATGCGATTCTTCCTTAAGCAGGAACTGCTGATTGCGGGCAATACGCTCGGAAAAATCATCAGGGCGCTTATAAGGGGTATCAAACGGAGTCACAGTTATTGAATCAACTCCGGCAAGAGCCGCAGACATACATTCAGTCTGGCTACGAAGCAAATTGACATGTGCATCATATATTGTTTGATTAAACTTTGATGTTGTTGCATGGACATGCATCTTACATGCATCATCAGCTACGCCATACTGTTTAACAATTTGAGCCCAAAGCATACGGGCCGCACGGAACTTGGCGAGTTCCATGAAGTAATTTGACGAAATGCCCATGTTGAATTTGATTTTGTCTGCAACAAGCGCCGCATCCAAACCGGCATCTGTAAGCAAAGTCATAAGATCAGCTCCCCAGGCCAAAGCATAACCGAGTTCCTGATAGATATATGCACCGACATTACTCAACATATCACTGTCAACAGCAAGAACCTTCAATCCGGGAACTTTTGCGGCAACCTCAACAATATGCTTGGCATCTTCAACTGTGCTGTCAGCAACTTTCACACCATGTTTCAAAGCTTTTTTCAAAGGATTGTAGTTGACAGAACCCCTGAACTTTTCACATGCATTTTCATTTTCAAGATACTCGACAAGAACATCGACCAATTTTGCAGCTTTCTTCATGCAACCACAGAAATTGATTTCAACCTTATCAAGATCAATACCTTTCAACAGAGTAGCGATTTCCTCTACTGTGGGCTCACCAATTGTGAAACCAAGAGAGGTAACTCCCTTTGTTAAAACATCAAGAGCCTTTTCATTGGCTTCAGATGCCGTTTCGGCAAGAATTTCCTGACGCGTCAGCCAGTCATTCGAATCCTTAGTTCCGCGAACATAGGGATACTGACCGGGCATAGAATCAAGATTAGTAAAACCGGCTATATCCTCAGCTCTATACATGGGCTGAACATTAAAGCCTTCATTCGTACGCCAAACCAGTTTCTTTTCGAAGGGAGCACCTTTCAAATCGGCTTCAACCTTCGTCTTCCATTCCTCAGTGGTAACAGGAGGAAACTGGTCAAACAATTTTTCTTTTTTTTCTGACATAATTATGTAATGAATTTTCTGTTATTCCTTATATAATATGGTGAGACAATATAATTTCGATGCAAATTTAGCAAACTTTTAACGGAGTGCAAATAAACTGCTCAAAAAGCTTATTCCACCGTAACCTCATCCATAAAAAACCAAGCCGGCTGCCCTACTCCGTAATGCCATGACGGACACGTCTTCACTCCAGTCACATCAACCTTTATATATCTTGCCTGAACAGGCTCTCCACTCTCCGAAGTCAACTGCTTAAACATCACCTGTACAGAACGATCCTCCGGTTGATAAACCTCGCCGAACGGCTTAAAATCCTTGCCATCGGATGATACGGAATAAACAACTCTTTCAGGAAGTAAAACCCAAGCTCCAAGCTGATGGAGAAAATCAGTGCTTATCCTACTGAAATCCTTTAACTCATGCATATCAAGAATGAAAGAACCATCTTTTCCTTCCCAACCGACCCAACTCTCCACATATCCGGCACCACCAAAAATCTCATCGGTGAGGGCCGTCTCACCCAAATCCTTATATCTTCCGGTTGGTTCTATGATCCAATTCACAGTTGCCCCCTTGGCTTTATTCACGCCTTTTGGTGACATGTAACGGGTTTTATAAAGTGTCACATAATCAAGAGGCGAATTTGACCTTTCATTCAATGTCGGCACTTTAAATTGTTCAACGCGCCTCTTAAACAGTTCAAGTTTAGGCCCCATTGTTTCAGGAGTAGCCCACCCTTCGGCACGCGCAATCTCAAGCTCGGGGAATTGAATGCTTAACCTTTGACGCTGCACGCGTGCCAATCTAACAGAATCGGTAGCAACAGCCGACTCCGCCTTATCAAACAGCTCCTCATAACGCTTTCTTAAATTTGCGTTCAACATGCCGTCTTTGTGAGTGACAGGTGAATCATAAATCCATAACGGAGTGCCTGAAGCAAGTAACCCACCTTCAAGCAATTTCTCATACTCATAGATATATGGTGCAGCATCACCGTAGTAACCACTCATAAATGCACGCATTAATGAATCAGCATCCAAGTCTGGATTCCACATTAACTTACTGACCATATAAGTACGCATTTCTGCAAAATCACCTCCTCGCGACGATGCTATCTGCGAAAAATGCATTTTGACATTATTATCACGGAACAGTTGTATATTTTTTTGGAGAACAGGGAAATTTGGAAATGGCGCAAGATAACCATCAAAATTAATACCATAATCCCACACAAATATGTTATCAGAAATTCCAGCCCAGTCATTAAGTGCCTTCATAAAATCACGCCCCGACTCATTATCCGTTAATGGCACCTCACGCTTCGAATCAATTGAACATAACATTATGTTTACGTTGGACAATGGTTTTACATGCTTCGGAGCATGCATGGTGAAGAGATAAGCCAGTGTGGAGAACTGTTTGTCAGGACGTCTTGCCGCAAGCTTATTCAAAAATTCGATAAACAATCCCGACGGGCTGCCTTCACGCTCAATTACGGCACGACACTCATCGCACATGCAATAAGTATTGTTTCCATCGTTCTGACTGACTGAAATCATTTCCATACCAGGATTGGCTTCGAAAATAGAATCAATGCGCGCAGCGACAATTTCAAAAACATCAGGGTTGGTAAGACACCACTGCGACGCACGTCCCGGTCTCCGTTCTCCGGTGATAAAAGAATAATACTCCGGATGATCCTTTCCATAAACCGCCGATGGTAAAAGATGATCGAATGTATGAACCCAAAGTCCATCGGCAAAAACATCTTTAGGTTCTTCCACACGCATCCACAAACGATATATCGAATCAGCGTTCAATCCGTAATTTTGAGTCTGCCTGTAATGGAAAGCAGGCGTTTCTGTCAAATTCAAATCCGGAATCACAATATCAGATTTGTGTGTATAATCATACTCGTGCGCGCCGTAACAATTGACACCGGCATATCTTTCCAACAGTGTAATCACACCGTAAACAGAGCCCTTACCGCCACCGCTCGCTATATAAACGACCCCCTTGCCGTCAGCAGTTATGCGAAATGCATCATCAGTCAGCCCATTCTGGTCACCGACTCCAATAACGACATCTCCTTTCTTTATCTTTTTAATTTCAGTAGAAACCGGAATTTCCGCGCCCGAAACCTTTTTGATAAAATTCTGTAAAAGATATGCAGCCGTAACATATTCCGGTCGTTCATCAGAATATACTATCCTTCCGACCGACTTACCGTTTTTTACAATATATGCACTCGCCGACGCGCTTAAAAACAGGATAAAGGCACAAATCAAAAATGCGATTCTTTTCATGGTAATGACAATTATTTTCTCCACAAATTTACGAACATTGTATCATTTTCACAAAAAATTGGCAACTGTTTGCAACGTGAGAATTTATTATTAACTTTACATCGAAATGGCCAACTACGAAAAACTCATATTTAACACCGATATTCCTTATCAGGAACCCCACGTGGGCAATGTGCTCGTTGCCCAGCCCTTCCTTAATGATGAACCATTCCGACACAGCGTGATTCAACTTATTGATAAAGATGACGATGGCAACTTCAGCGGATTAATCCTTAATCGTCCATCAGCCGCGCGACTGTCAGATATTGCAGACAATATAATCCTTACAAATAACAATCCGATTATCTATTTAGGCGGACCGGTTGGCCTGGACACTCTGATTTTCATACACGATCTTGGTTCTCTCATTACAGATTGCAAAACCATTGGCAACGGACTTTTTTGGGGTGGCAGACTTGATGATGCAATTGATTTTCTAAACACATCCGACAATCCCGATACACACATACGGTTCTTTGTCGGATACAGCGGATGGCATGCCCATCAACTTCAACAGGAGATTGACGACCATTCATGGGCCGTATTAAATTCACTTCCTATCGAAACACTTTTCAGCGAAGGAGTTAACAGCTATTGGCATAGGATTGTACATCTCCTTGGAAATGAATTCAAATCATGGCTTTACCATCCGATGAATCCATCGCTGAACTGAAAAAGAATCATTGGAAAATAATCACATGCCCTAACATTAACATCTTTTTTTAAAATAGGTGTGATTTTATTGTAGCACGTGTTTTATAACTACAATTGTTTTTGTAATTTTGCACCCTGTAAATTATACTCCAGACCAAACATTATCCGTTACATGGGCGATACAAAAAAAATCAAAAAAGCACTTATCTCAGTTTATCACAAAGAAGGATTAGACAACATTCTTTCCATGCTGCATAGCGATGGAGTAGAATTTCTCTCTACAGGGGGAACAAAAAGTTTCATCGAATCCTTAGGTTATCCATGCCAGGCAGTTGAGGATCTCACCTCCTACCCTTCAATATTCGGCGGCAGAGTTAAAACCCTTCACCCTAAAGTATTCGGAGGCATATTGAACCGTCGCGATAACCCTGAAGATATTGCCCAGGCAAAATCATATGAAATTCCCAAGATAGACCTTGTAATTGTTGATTTATATCCTTTTGAAGAAACAGTGGCAAGCGGAGCTTCACAAGAGGATATCATCGAAAAAATAGACATAGGCGGTATATCACTAATCCGTGCCGCGGCAAAAAATTTCAATGATGTTGTCATTGTGGCATCGAAAAAACAATATATGCCGCTTGCTGAGATTTTGGGACAGCGCGGTGCATGCACAACGCTTGCAGAACGTATGATGTTTGCACGCGATGCCTTTCAGGTATCTTCCGGCTACGACACCGCAATCTTCAACTATTTCGATTCGCAGGTACCCGGTCAAAAGCCATCAGCCCTTCGTGTTGCACTTTCCGACAAAAAGGAATTAAGATATGGTGAGAACCCACATCAGCAAGGTATGTTCTTCGGCAAATTCGAAGAACTGTTCACACAGCTTCACGGTAAAGAAATAAGCTACAACAACCTTCTCGACATTGATGCCGCAATCAATCTTATTGGTGAATTTGACTCAACCACGTTTGCTGTCCTGAAACATAACAATGCATGTGGAATTGCCTCTCGTCCGACTGTTCTTGATGCCTGGAAAGATGCTCTTGCCGGAGATCCTGTATCAGCTTTTGGTGGTGTGTTGGTTACTAACGCTGAAGTTAACGCGGAAACAGCAGAGGATATAAATAAAATATTCTTTGAAGTCATCATCGCACCTGCATATTCCGACGAGGCCCTCTCTGTTTTGAAACAGAAAAAGAACCGCATCATACTGGTTCAGCACAAGCAGCTTGAAACAAACCTGCAGTTTAGGTCGGTTCTTAACGGAGCCCTTGTTCAGGAGCGCGATTTAAACATTGAAAAACCTGCTGACTTAAAACAGGTCTCTGAACTTGCACCCAAACCGGAACAGATAAATGATTTGCTTTTCGCTAATAAAGTAGTTAAACAAAGTAAAAGTAATGCAATAGTTCTTGCTAAGAATTCAATGCTTCTTGCAAGCGGTGTTGGCCAGACTTCGCGCGTTGACGCCTTGAAACAGGCCATTGAAAAAGCAAAATCATTTGGTTTCGACCTCAATGGTGCTGTCATGGCCTCTGATGCTTTCTTCCCATTCGCCGACTGCGTGGAAATTGCCCATAAGGAAGGAATTGACGCTGTTATACAACCCGGTGGTTCCATACGCGACCAGGAAACGATTGATTTCTGCAATGAGAACAAAATCGCAATGGTTACAACAGGCATACGTCACTTCAAACACTAATAAAAACTTCTCAAGCGAGAAATAAAATATTAAAAATGAAATTATTCGGTCTTAATAAAGAAATAGCCATTGACCTTGGCACCGCAAACACCATTATAATCCACAATGGTAAAATTGTAATTGACGAGCCATCAATTGTTGCCATTGAGGTTCGTACCGGAAAGCTTATTGCCGTCGGTAAGGAAGCCCAGCAAATGCAGGGTAAGGAAAATGAAAACATCCGCACCATTCGCCCTTTGAAGAAAGGTGTGATTGCCGACTTCAATGCAGCTGAAATGATGATTCGTGGTCTTGTCGGAAAAGCAAGCACCAAAAACAAATGGTTCAATCCTTCGATGCGAATGGTTGTCGGCATTCCTTCTGGTTCTACCGAAGTGGAAATCCGTGCCGTACGCGACTCAAGCGAGCATGCCGGCGGACGTGATGTTTACATGCTTTATGAGCCCATGGCTGCTGCTCTTGGCATAGGTATTGATGTCGTTGCTCCCGAAGGAAACATGATTGTGGATATAGGTGGCGGCACAACTGAAATCGCGGTTATTTCACTTGGTGGCATAGTTTCAAACAAAAGTATTACTATCGCCGGCGATGACCTCACCAACGATATTCAGGAACACATGCGCAGGGTTCACAATGTCCGCGTAGGTGAGCGCACTGCCGAACTAATTAAAATGAACGTAGGTTCTGCTTTGACTGATCTTGAAAATCCGCCGGCCGATTTCATTGTTCGCGGTCCGAATGTAATGACAGCTCTCCCAATGGAAGTTCCCGTCTCCTATCAGGAAATTTCACATTGCATAGAAAAGTCCATCTCAAAAATCGAAGCTGCCGTGCTTCAGGCTCTTGAACAGACTCCGCCTGAATTATACGCTGACATAGTTCAAAACGGAATCTATCTTGCCGGTGGCGGTGCCAAACTTCTCGGACTCGACAAGCGTCTCACCGATAAAATTGGAATACAATTCCACATTGCTGAAGATCCACTGCTTGCCGTTGCAAAAGGAACCGGAGTTGCACTGCGTAACATCGACAAATTCAACTTCCTTATCCGGTAAGCGTGCCCTAAATACAAATTCATCCGCCTTATAACCGCTTAGCAAGCCTGTGCATTATCTTGTGAATTTCCTGATCAAGAGTGCCACATGGATACTATTCTTTATCTATGTGATTATTAGTCTTGTGCTTTTATTCAACAATAATCCTTATCAGCATTCGGTTATTCTTACAAGCGCCAACTCTGTAAGCACTGGCATTTATCGCGCGGCAACCGGCGTCACTTCCTATTTCAATCTTCGCGACATTAACTACGATTTGCAACGTAACAATTCGGAACTTGAAATGGAGGTTCTAAAGCTGAAAGCGAAATTAAGAAATGCTCTTGAACAGCTACCGGATACATCTCAAACCAACCTATCGGACAACCCTATTGTTAACCGTTATCAGTTCCGGATTGCGAATGTGATCAACAACTCCGTCAATCGTCCATATAACTATATAACCATTGACAAAGGATCCGAAGATGGAATAGAACCGGAAATGGGCGTTATTGATCAGAATGGTGTTGTTGGTATAGTGAATGTTGTAGGCAAACATTCAGCCAGAATTATCTCTCTACTTAACAACAATCTCCGGATTTCCTGCAAGATAAATAATAGTCAACATGTAGGTTCATTGGTCTGGGATGGCGAATCGCCTCTTACGGCAGTTCTCGAAGAACTTCCCCGCCATGCCACTTTTCATAAAGGAGACACCATTATAACAAGCGGTTATTCCACGACCTTTCCTGAAGGTGTTCCCGTAGGAGTCGTAGTCGGTTTAATGAAGGAATACGATGAAAATTTCTATGCATTAAGGGTAAAGCTATTCACTGATTTTTCAACTTTAAGTTCTGTACGAATCATATCGGACAGAATGAAATCTGAAATTAAAGAGCTGGAGAGTCATGATAGCGAAGCAAACAATGGCATTCTTTAAATATCTTAAATGCAAATAAATCCATAAAATGTCGAAAGTAACGGTTCAAATAATATTGATGGCACTGCTCCTAATAATAGCACAGGTAGTGGTGCTGAATCATATCTGCCTTTTTGGAGTTGCCGTTCCCTTTGCATTTATTTATATAATCCTGCGTCTGCCTCTTGACACGAATCAGAACTGGGTGCTCACCGTATCCTTCCTGTTGGGTTTTATTATAGATATTTTCTCCGATACACAAGGCATGAATTCTTTAACATGCACTCTTGTCGGAGCCATCCGTAAGCCTATTCTCCGTCTTTATTTTCCCCGTGAAAATGAATTATCCGATCCATGTCCGTCGATCTCATCGCTCGGCTTCCTTACGTATACAAAATATGCTTTTACAATCAGCTTCTTATATTGTACGATAATATTTATTATCGAAGCATTCTCTTTCTTCAATCCGGCTGTCCTTATCCTGAGAATATTCTTTAGCTCATTGCTGACCACTCTGTTACTTATTGGTATTGACAGCCTCACACTTCGCCGGCATGAGAAAAGATTATAATCTTGAAAAACGGAAATATGTAATCGGCGGACTCTTTGTTGTCATTGTTATTATCTATGTCATCCGTCTGCTTAACCTTCAGGTACTTGATTCCAGATATAAGGATGAGGCTGACTCAAACGCGTTCCTAAGGAAAGCCATATACCCTTCGCGCGGACTCGTATATGACCGAAACGGTAAAGTCGTAGTATTTAACCGGCCGGCCTACGATATAATGATGATTCCTCGAGATGTAAAGGAATTCGACACCCTTGATCTGTGCAAAACCCTCGGCATTACACTTGATCAATTTGTGGGACGTTTGCGCGACATGAAGAATCGCCGTTTAAATCCCTCCTATTCGGCCTACTCGCCACAAACATTCATGACCCAATTGTCGGCAGAAGACTATGGACGACTTCAGGAAAAAATGTATCGCTATCCGGGTTTTTATATCCAGAAACGCATTCTGCGCGAATATAACTATAACAGTGCTGCAAATGTTTTGGGAAACATCCGCGAGGTAAATGCACGTGACATTGAACGCGATCCGTATTATCAACCCGGCGACATGACCGGTGACCTCGGCATAGAAAAAAGTTATGAACCGTTTCTACGAGGTGTGAAAGGTGAAGAAATTCTAATTCGTGATGCACGTGGAAAAATCCAGGGGCGTTATGAAGACGGCCGTCATGACAAACGTGCCGTTTCGGGGAAAAATCTTAAGCTAAGCATAGATATTGACTTGCAGCAATTTGCAGAGTCACTAATGGTTAACAAAATTGGAGCGGTTGTTGCCATTGAACCAAAAACCGGCGAAGTACTTGCTCTCGTAACATCGCCGTGCTATGACCCGTCAATGCTTGTCGGAAGATCAAGAGGAAAAAATTATGCTTCTTTGACCAAAGACTGGCGAAAGCCACTGCTCGACCGATCGGTTATGGGAGCCTATCCTCCGGGATCAACATTCAAACCCACTCAAGGATTAATACTATTACAGGAAGGGATTGTCACACTTGGGACAAGTTTTCCATGCTCGCACGGCTACATTAATTCCGGATTGCGTGTTGGCTGTCACGCACATTCATCTCCCATTGCGCTTAAGCCCGCCCTTGCAACCTCATGTAACGCATATTTTTGCTGGGGATTGAAAGCAATGATTGACCGGCGAGGAAAATACGGCACGGTTGCCAACGCCTTTGAAAAATGGAAAAACCATCTTGTAAGCATGGGTTATGGCTATCGTCTGGGAATTGACCTTCCAAGTGAAAGCAGAGGCTATCTGCCTAATTCAAAAGTATACGATAAGGTATATGGCGAAGGCCGATGGAGTGCTAATTCAATAATCTCCGTATCAATCGGCCAGGGAGAAGTTCTGGCCACTCCCCTGCAGATAGCCAATCTGAGTGCAACCATTGCAAACAGAGGATGGTTCATTACGCCACATGTTGTCAAAGAAATACAGGATACGGTCATAGATAGGGAATACACCACGCACCGGCAGCCTGAAATTGCAACAGCCCACTATGAATCAGTTGCTGAAGGAATGAGAATGGCTGTTACCGGCGGTACGTGCCGGCTTGCGAATCTTCCTGACATAGAAGTATGTGGAAAAACTGGAACTGCCCAGAATCCGCACGGACGCGATCACTCGGTATTCATGGGATTCGCGCCATATCATGACCCAAAGATTGCCGTTGCGGTTTATGTTGAAAACGCAGGTTTCGGAGCGACATTCGGAGTTCCTATTGGCAGCCTCGTCATAGAAAAATATCTTAAAGGAAGCATATCACAAAATCGTTCGCATATTCTCAACAATATGCTTCACACAAGTACATATATAAATCGTGAGCCAAAGAAATAACATATCATCTTTTTTCCGTTACCTTGACTGGCCGACAATTGTTATTTACGTTCTTATGATAATTGCCGGTGTATTCAGCATCTATGCAGCAAGCTACGATTTTGACCATGCCAGTATTTTTAACGGAGAAGAATTTTCAGGCAAACAGATTCAGTGGATTATACTTGCATTTGCCCTTGCTGTAATTCTGCTTCTGTTCGATCCGAGAATTTATGAAACATATGCCTATCCCATTTATGCAGTGTTGCTGCTTATAATGTTGGTTACCATATTCATAGCGCCCGACATTCATGGCTCTCACTCATGGCTTGTGCTTGGGCCATTACGTTTTCAACCGGCAGAATTTGGAAAGACAGCAACAGCCCTTGCATTAGCCAAACTGTTTTCCGGATATGGATTTAATCTCAATGCATCACGTAAAAATTACATCCAGGCACTTGCCATCATTTTCCTGCCGGTGCTTCTCATCATAGGCCAAAGCGAAACCGGTTCGGCACTGGCCTACATGTCATTATTCCTTGTCCTTTATCGAGAGGGCATGAGCGGTCTGGTATTGTTAGCAGCCCTGTGTGCTGTTATGTTCTTTGTCGTAGCGGTAAAATTTACCGATTCAATGTTCCTCGGCATTCAATCTGGTGAAGCGGCCGTATTCATAATGATAATGTTCATTATCGTATGCATGACCGCCGTATACTGCAAACATTTTGTCGGTGCAAGAAATTTGTTCCTGTCCTATCTCGGCTCGCTTGTGCTTGCCATTATCCTGCAGCCATTCGGAGTCCACATTCCGGGCATGATTTATTTTATGGTGGCTATTGCGGCTGGATGCATTTATCTCCTATACCTGTCAATGCACGGCAACGCACGTAAATTCCACATTACGGCAGGCGCAGCTGTTATTTCAGTTGCCTTTCTTTTTTCAGTAAACTACACATTTACTAAAGTATTGCAACCACACCAGCAACAGCGCATTCGTGTTACTCTTGGCATAGAGCAGGACAGACTTGCAGCCGGATATAATGTAAACCAAAGTAAAATTGCCATTGGTTCAGGAGGTTTCTCAGGAAAAGGATTTCTTAACGGCACTCAGACTAAACTGAAATATGTTCCTGAACAGCACACCGATTTTATATTCTGCACAATTGGCGAAGAGGAGGGATTCATCGGTTCGACAGCCGTGCTATTGGCGTTTCTTATATTAATTCTTCGGGTGCTTCATATAGCAGAGAGGCAACCAACCATTTTCGGAAGAGTTTATGCTTACTGCGTGGCCTCATATTTTATTTTCCATATTGCTATTAATGTAGGAATGGTGATAGGCATATGTCCTGTTATCGGCATTCCACTACCATTTTTCAGTTACGGAGGTTCGTCATTATGGGGTTTTACATTCCTGCTCTTCATTCTGCTCAGAATTGATGCTTCACGTCGTGACCACCTTTCATATTAATTTGGATTGATGGAATGCTTTGATTAATTTTGTGCTGCGATGGAATCAATTGTCCAAATAATGCTTGCCGGTGTGCTTATCGGCATTTTTGTGTCAGCTCCAATGGGGCCGATCGGAATGCTTGTAATTCAACGTACATTAAACAAAGGCAGACAGGCAGCATTCTTTACCGGCATAGGAGCATCTCTATCCGATATGATATACTGCCTTCTGACCGGGCTGGGACTTTCATTTGTAACCGAATTCATTGAAGGAAATAAAGATATATTGCAAATAATCGGTTCACTTATGCTGATTATTTATGCTATATATCTGTTCAGGACCAACCCGTCGCGGCAATTGAGCAGAAAACAATCGGAAAGTGTAAATACCTATTGGCGCGATTTTGTGACAGGATTCCTATTCACATTCTCAAATCCTCTGATACTATTCTTCATTATAAGCCTTTTCGCACGCTTTAACTTCATGGACACCGACCACGTGTTTTATCATTATATCGTTGGTTATCTCTGTATTGGTGCCGGTGCAATTGCATGGTGGTTCATAATCACATTTTCAGTGAACAAAGTCCGAAACCATTTTAATGTCCGCTCAATGTGGATTGTAAACCGTATTCTCGCACTGCTTTTAGGCATAATGGCCATGGTTGGTTTTATTACCGGATTCAAAAATCTACTACAATTATAGAACACTTATTCCACATGTCTACCAACGAATTAAAAAAACCGCATCTTGATGTTCCGTTTATTCCCGAACTGGATAATGTAACGCTTGAAGAAGCCATAAACATTCTCCATGACAAAGGTGCCCGTCAAATGGTTGAAACCATAAATTGGCCCGATCAATTTCCTTATCAACCACTCACCTCATTCTCAATAGCACATTCAGGCACACACATTTTCATTGATTTCTTCGTGAGATGTAATTACCTGCGCGCTGTCAATTACACGGACAACTCATCGGTGCATCAGGATTCATGCGTTGAATTTTTCGTTTGCCCTAACGGGAAACTTCCATACTATAATTTTGAATTCAACTGCATAGGAACAATTCATGCAGCATGCAGAAAAAACCGCAATGAAGGAACACCCCTGTCATCCGAACAGCTTGCAACGGTTAAACGCCTGCCAAGTTGCGGAACAAAACCGTTCAACGAACTTCAAGGAATGTTTACATGGAATCTTCTCGTTGCCATTCCTCTGGAACTGATGAATGTAAAATATGAAGGAAAGCCCATTGAAATGACTGCTAATTTCTATAAATGCGCCGATCTCACTTCCACTCCTCACTTCCTTTCATGGGCACCGGTCAACACACCGGAGCCAGACTTTCACCGTCCGGAATTTTTCGGTACTTTAACTTTGCTTTAAAAAATTCAGGCAAACTCTTGCGAGTTTAAAAAAACATTCATAACTTTGCATCAAATAACCGGAAGGTCCTTCGGGAAACCACTGGTAAATTATGGCGATTTAGTGTAGTGGCCTAGCACGCCACCCTCTCAAGGTGGAGACTCGGGTTCGATTCCCGAATTCGCTACTAACCCGGACGATTTCCGTCCGGGTAATTTTTTATACGTTTTTTAATATAAATCATTGTGTAATGCACACAAATTAATGTTATCTTTGCAAATAATGCATTCCATTGTTATAGCATGAAAAAAACTATTTTTACAATACTGATATCTATAATCTGCTCGCTTTACACTTCGTTTTCAGTTAAAGCAGACTCATTTTTCCAACTTCCCATTGTTCCTGATTCATTGTCCTTCAACAATAGAATTGATTATCTTGTAACCCATTACTGGGATTTCTGCGATTTAAAGAAAGCCTTTTCATCAAAACAGAAAATGATAGGTGCTTTTCAAGATTACCTGAACCTGATGCCAATGGCTTCACGCGATGCGGCATTAAATTCCATAGAAAAATTCATTAGATCAATTGACTCCAAACCGGAGAATCTACTAACAATAGCCTCTGCTGCCGAAGATTATGTTCATACTGACACGTCGCAATATTACAGCGATGAAATATATCTCCCCTTTGTTAAGGCTGTAGCTACACATAAAAAAATCAACAATGCACAAAAAGCACGCTACGAACATCAATATAAAATATTATCCAATTCCATAGTCGGTTCTAAAATTCCCGACTTTGAATTTACAAATAAACACAACATCACACAATCACTTTATTCTGATTCCGCTCAGATCGTCCTGATATATTTCTTTGATCTTGATTGTCCGGATTGCTCAATGACGAAACTGCGACTCGACGCAGATGTAAACACAACCAAGCTAATTGATGCAGGCACATTAAAGATTATTGCCATAAGTCCGACAACACCTGACGGAGAATTCTTGGAACGGGTAAAATCATATCCGGAAAAGTGGACGGTTGGTGCAGCTCCTCTTATTGATGAGATGATCGACATCCGGTCTGTTCCATCGTTCTATGTTCTAGATGATTCACATAAGATTTACGGAAAAAATCTTTCTCTTGACCAGGTCCTTCTTATTAATCAGCAGTTAGCGGGCTCCGTGCGCGACCCATATGTTAAGAAACACTGGGAAGAACAGCGAAAATTACAGCAATCTGACGAACAAACCAATAATTGAGTGATTATGAAACAATTTGATAATATAATCGCTAAACTTTTCCTCAAATCTACAGGCTATTCCTACATAAACATGGGACGTCTGTTCCTAAGACTTTTTGTAGGAGTGATGTTCATTCAATTTGGCATCCGACAATTGGTGAACTATCAGGAAATGAGTTTAAATTTTCCGACAGTGCTTGGAATGTCCTCATCAGCCTGTCTGATTTCAATGATTTGTATTGAATTGATTTGTTCTCTTTTCATTATGGTAGGATTCCTGACAAGACTGTCAACCATCCCACCGCTTTTTTCAATGTTACTGGCAGAATATTACATTATCCACGACTTACTTCCTCACACTTCGGTCTATGGCCTTGATTCCACACAACCGGGCTATCTGCCTCTCATGTTTATCGGCATATTCATGTTCTTTCTGATTGCAGGTCCGGGTAAAATATCTGTTGACTATTTCATTTCACTATTTATAATTAACAGACAGGAGAAAAACGAAGAAGATGAACTTGAGGATGTTTAACGAACTCTGAACTCCGTTCAAAATGAGAATTGCAATGTTATTTTCCGGAGGCGTTGACAGTGCTGTTGCTTTGCACAAACTCGTGCGACAAGGCCACGATGTCACACCATTCTATATCCGGATAGGTATGGATAATGATCAGGGAGACTGCTCAGCAGAGGAAGATATAGAAATGTGCCGGCTAATAACGGCGCGTTACAAACTTCCTCTGGAAATAGTCTCTTTGCATCAGGAATACTGGGATAATGTGATGGATTATGCCTTAAGGACCGTAAAACAAGGGCTTACCCCAAATCCAGACGTAATGTGCAACAAATTGATTAAATTCGGGTTCTTTGAACAGCGCTGGGGAAAAGACTTTGAAAAGACAGCTACCGGACATTATGCTACCACCCTGATTGGCGATGATAATTTGATATATCTTGGAACTGCTCCTGATTTAATTAAAGATCAAACAGATTTCCTTGCCCAGATCTCCTACTCGCAACTGTCGCACATCATTTTCCCTATCGGAGACATGCCTAAAGCTATGGTTAGGGAAATTGCCGTAGAACAGAATCTCCCCAATGCATATCGACGTGACAGTCAAGGCATTTGCTTTCTTGGTAAAATTAACTATAATGACTTCCTCATGCGTCAGCTTGGCAAAAAAACCGGTCCTATCATAGAAATAGAAACAGGCCGAAAGCTGGGCGAACATAACGGGTTCTGGTTTCATACCATTGGGCAACGTAAAGGCCTTGGACTCAGCGGCGGCCCCTGGTATGTGGTTGGCAAAAATGTGAATGACAATGTTGTTTATGTTTCCGGTGGATACGACACTGAAAAACAATACGGCAAATCATTACATATAGCCGAAATGCATTGGATAACAAAGAACCCGATGCCTGCGGATGATACATCAATGAAAATCTCATTCAAAAACAGGCATACGCCTGAATTTATAGATGCCACACTGCATTCATTGCCATATTCCGGCGAATACCTGATTAAAAGCGAAAGGAAAGTTCAAGGCATAGCACCCGGACAGTTTGCAGTCATTTATAATCAAGAACGCACCATTTGCTATGGAAGTGGAATAATAACCGGACGTAATACTGATAAAATCTACATCGATGAGTAACCGTAATCTCATAAAATTAAGGGTGATGGGCATATCATACAGCCAGATTCAGACCGGAGCGTATGCATTGATACTTGCACAGGTGGGCGGTTCCTATCGCATTCCTGTTGTTATTGGTCCGGCCGAAGCCCAATCGATTGCTCTGAGGATGGAAGGAATAACTCCACCCCGACCCATGACACACGATCTGTTCGTCTCTTTTGCACATGCCTTTGGTGTTAAACTTGAAAAGGTATTCATATATCAGTTTCAGGACGGTATTTTCTCATCGGAACTCACATTCAGCGACGAACACCAGACAATAACAATAGATTCGAGAACAAGCGATGCTATTGCGATAGCCATGCGCACCGGGTCTCCGATATATACTACACCCGAAATTCTTGATGAAACCGGTTTCATTATCGAGGATGAACAATCCGATGATGCTGAGTTATCACATGATGATGACAATGACAGCGATAATGATGATGGAATAGAAGAAATTAAACCATACGGAAACGATCCTCGCCCTGAGAATTTCACAATTGAACAACTTGAACAGACTTTACAGGAACTGATCGAGGAAGAAGATTATGAACAGGCGGCCCGAATAAGCGAAATCCTTAACAAAAAAAGAAATAAATAAAAAATATAACCAATATGCAGTTAATCAAAGTCAAACTTGCCGCCATGAACTTTCTCGAGTTCGCAGTGTGGGGCGCTTACCTTACATCATTAGGAATTTACCTTTCCGGAGCCGGACTCGGTGATGATATCTACTGGTTCTACACAGTTCAAGGAATTGTTTCAATATTCATGCCGGCAATAATCGGCATTGTTGCGGACAAATGGATTCAGGCACAAAGATTGCTTGGCATATGTCATTTCATTGCCGGAACATTCATGTGCGCAGCATCATTCTACTGCATTCAGGCCGGAACAAACGTTGAATTTTCACCTCTGTTCACACTCTATACCATCTCCGTGGCATTTTTCATGCCTACAATCGGACTGGCAAATTCAGTGGCCTATACAGCACTTAATAAAGCTAATCTCGACACTGTAAAACATTTTCCTCCTATTCGTGTGTTCGGGACTGTTGGTTTTATCGCATCTATGCTCCTGACCAACTTCCTTGTCATTGACGGACATAAACTGCAGGACACTCCTTTCCAGTTGATGTCATCCGGTATTTTCAGTTTCATACTTGCAGTTTACGCCTTTACCATGCCTAAGTGCGCCATAAATCCCAAAGCCGGCTCAACACTTGTCGATGCATTCGGATTACGTGCATTCGCACTTTTCAAACAAAAGAAAATGGCTACTTTCTTTATTTTCTCCATGTGTCTTGGTGTTTCACTTCAAATAACAAACGGGTACGGCACTACATTCATAAATGCATTCCAATCCGTTGAAAAATACGCATCCTCCTGGGTTGCTCAAAATGCAACCGCTCTGATTTCCCTTTCACAACTCTCGGAAACCCTATGCATCCTTCTCATACCTTTTGCCCTTAAACGCTTCGGCATTAAAGGTGTAATGCTAATTGCGATGTTTGGCTGGGTGCTTAGGTTCGGTTTCTTCGGATGTGGCAACCCTGAGATGCCGGGAGTGCTGTTCTTCATTATGTCATGCATTGTTTATGGTGTTGCATTTGACTTTTTTAATATCTCCGGATCGCTTTATGTTGATCAACAAACCGACCCATCCATCCGTTCAAGCGCACAGGGTCTCTTTATGCTCATGACCAATGGCATAGGTGCTACAATAGGTACGATAGCCGCCGGTCAGATTGTAAATCATTTCGTTTACTATCAGCCGGCCGATGTGCAGATTCAGGGATGGCAAACCTCATGGTATATTTTTGCAGCCTATGCGCTTGCCGTAGCAATACTATTCTGGATTATTTTCCGCGATGACAATTCGCAGCCTGTTCCCGACAAAACAACACATTAAAATGATTATATTCTACGCCCCCGATATCGAAACATCGCTTACACTTCCTGAAAGTGATTCGAAGCACTGCATAAGAGTGCTTCGATACTCGGTGGGTGATATAATCAATATAATTGATGGAAAAGGAAATTATTTCACATGCCGGTTGGTTGACAACAACCCTCGGGCAGCAGCTGTAGAAATAATTGAAAAAAGGACACAACCGCTTCATTGGAACTATAACATTACAATTGCCGTTGCACCTACTAAAAATATGGATAGAATGGAGTGGCTTGTGGAAAAACTGACGGAAATAGGTGTAAATAGAATTGTCCTTTTAAAATGTCAGCGTTCGGAACGCAAAGAAGTTAAAACCGAGCGACTGAAAAAAATAGCTGTTTCAGCCATGAAACAGAGTCTGAAAGCTACACTGCCTGAAATTACAGAAGTTACTTCCATCAAGCAGTTCCTTAAAGAATGCGATGACGCTCAAAAATACGTATGTTATTGTCATCCGTCGGTTCCCCGTGTGCCATTGGCCAAAGCACTTAAGCCTAATGAATCCCTATCAATTCTGATAGGCCCGGAGGGTGACTTTTCGCCTGAAGAAATACAGACAGCGCTATCAACAGGCTGGCAACCGGTTACACTTGGAAACAACAGATTAAGAACCGAAACTGCGGCCCTTGTTGCTGTTGACACAGTTCACATTTTCAATCAGATTAACAGCTAATCCAATTTTATCATGGAAAATCCAATTAAAATTTTATCGAAATCAGATAATTTCTTCTTGCTTGCCGGACCATGTGTAATTGAAGGAGAAAAGATGGCGCTCGAAATTTGCGAAACCATTCTTGAGACAACTACACGTCTTAACATACCATATGTATTCAAAGGCTCATACCGCAAAGCGAACCGTTCACGCATAGACTCCTTCACAGGAATCGGTGACATTGAAGCTCTTCAGATTCTACAGAAAGTCAGGAACACATTTAATGTTCCCGTTGTGACAGACATTCATTCCGCTTCCGAAGCTGAAATGGCCGCTGAATTTGTTGATGTACTGCAAATTCCGGCATTTTTATGTCGTCAAACCGATCTGTTGATAGCTGCCGCACGCACAGGAAAACCGGTAAATGTGAAAAAAGGACAGTTCCTATCGCCTGAAGCAATGAAGTTTGCCGTGCAAAAAGTACGCGATGCTGGTAATCCGAATGTTGCCATAACAGAACGCGGCGTCACTTTCGGATATCAGGATCTGATTGTTGACTTCCGTGGAATTCCGGAAATGAAAAAATTTGATTGCCCGGTTATTCTTGATTGCACACATTCACTGCAACAGCCTAACCAGGCAGCAGGTGTGACTGGCGGACGTCCTGATCTTATCGAAACAATTGCCCGCGCAGGAATTGTTACAGGTGTGGACGGATTATTTATCGAAACCCATCCGACACCACAAACCGCAAAGAGCGATGGAGCGAACATGCTTCAGCTTTCAAGGCTTCCCGAACTGCTCGAACATCTTACACGCATACGTGAAGTGGTGAAAACCTTATGATCAAACTAATAATTTCTGATAAATAAGGGCATCTTCAAAAGATGTCCTTTTCTTTATCCACGAACGCAGACAACCACAACTTTTAAATCCACATTTCTCAAAAATTGCAGTTGAACAAATATTCTCACGTCCGATTACAGCCCACAACTGATGCAATGACAGGGTCGCACCGGCATACTCGCATATAGATCTTAAAGCATTTGAGCCAAACCCCATTCCCCGATAAGCCTTTCCTATATAAATTCCACACTGCGCCCTTGAATTCAAAACATCTATATCGGTCAGATCAACGCACCCTACAGCTTCGCCGGTGATTGCATCGGTTATAACAAATCTTACTTCACCTGCCTTAACAGGGTCAGCATCATAACCGGTGGCATAATTCCAAAGTTGATGACGGGACAAAGGAGCTCTATTGCTTCCGTAATGCCACGACTCCTCGTCATTCTCCCATAAAAACAGAATATCAACGTCAGCCGGCTCCACAGCCCTGAGTTCTATCAAACCATCATTCAACATAATCAAACCAAATTAAACTATAAACTCAGTGCGTTGCAACAACGACCTACCCAGAGTAACCTCATCAGTATATTCCAATTCATTACCTATAGCCATTCCACGAGCAAGCTGAGTTACCTTCAAACCCTCCACTCCACCAAGTTTCCTGTAAATATAAAAATTCGTCGTATCACCCTCCATTGTCGCGCCTAGAGCCAGAATAACTTCCCTTACATTTTCATTTTTCACGCGTTCAATAAGTGAATCTATCTCAAGCACATCAGGCCCAATACCATCGAGAGGTGAAATCACACCGCCCAAAACATGGTATACACCATTATATTGCATTGTGCGTTCAACACTCATTACGTCATTTACATTCTCCACTACACACACAGTGGAATGATCACGCCCATTCGAAGAACATATGCTGCATACATCATCTTCTGAAATATTATGACATACGCTGCAATATTTTATGCCGTTGCACAGATCTATCAATGACTGCCCCAAAGCCTCACACTCTCCTTTTTCACGTTTAAGCAAATGGAGCGCAAGTCTTAATGCAGTTTTTCGGCCTACACCGGGAAGCATCGACAATCTGTTCACTGCATTCTCCAGAACTGCGGAATTAAATTCATTTTCCATCACAATTTCCTTTTCATGTGTAAAGTTAGCAAATTTATGGTCAATGCTCAAACGTTTGTTTTCATTTCTGTTTGCCGAAACGCAGATTAATATGTAATTTTGCATCCAAAGTTCAGCAAATATCCCTTCAAATGAAAATTGTAAGAACAATTAGTGAGCTTAAAAAACTCGTTGACGAGTCACTTGAAAAAAATCAATCCATAGGTCTGGTTCCTACAATGGGAGCTTTGCACAACGGCCATATCTCTTTAGTGAATAAAGCCCGTAAAGAAAATGATGTTGTTGTGGTAAGCGTTTTTGTAAATCCGACACAATTCAATAATCCCGACGACCTGCAGACATATCCGCGCACGGAAGAAGCCGATGCCGAATTATTGAAAAAATCCGGCGTTGACATTGTGTTTATGCCTTCGGTTGAAGAAGTGTATCCTGAACCTGACACACGCCGGTTTGATCTTGGTCCGGTTGCAGAAGTTATGGAAGGAGCCATGCGTCCGGGACATTTTAATGGTGTCGCCCAGATTGTAAGTAAATTATTTTCATTCGTAAGGCCCACGCGTGCATATTTCGGCGAAAAAGACTTTCAGCAAATTGCCGTTATAAAGAAAATGGTTGCACTTGAAGGATTTAACCTTGAAATAGTATCATGTCCTATTGTCAGAGACCCTGACGGTCTTGCCCTTTCAAGCCGAAATGTTCGCCTGACTCCGGAAGGAAGAAAGCACGCGCCAAAAATCCACGAAGTTCTTTCACAAAGTGTTACAAAAATTGAGGACATGTCCGTAAAGGAACTGCAAAAATGGGTGACCGACAACATTAATGCACAACCGACTCTAACTGTTGAATATTTTCAGATTGCAGACTCTCTCACCATGCAGCCTGTTGATTCATGGAATTGTGAAAACCAACCGGTCGGATGCATAACCGTATTCTGTGGCGACGTCCGGCTGATCGACAATATACTTTATCCCCATAAAAAAGATTGATATCATGCACGTTGAGATGCTAAAGTCAAAGATTCACCGGGTAACTGTAACCGAAGCGAATCTAAATTATATAGGAAGCATTACAATTGACGGACTTCTAATGGAAGCAGCCGGAATCCTTCCGAACGAACGTGTCTATATTGTCGATAACAATAACGGCGAAAGGTTCGACACCTATGCCATTGAGGGTCCACGAGGAAGCGGAGTTATTTGTCTGAATGGCGCAGCCGCCCGTAAAGTTCATCCTGGCGATGTTGTTATTATAATGGCTTATTGCACCATGCCGCTCGAAGAAGCCCGCAGTTTCAAACCTGCAGTAATATTCCCCGATACAAAAACAAATCTCATTCCCTGAAAACATTCAGGTTCCTATACAACCTCATAACATACATATCCATTTATGTTTGAAAACTTAAGCGAAAAACTCGAACGCAGTTTTAAAATCCTGAAAGGACAAGGCAAAATTACCGAAATCAATGTAGCCGAAACACTGAAGGATGTCCGTCGTGCCCTCATTGATGCCGACGTTAACTTTAAAGTTGCCAAAAACTTCACTGATACAGTTAAACAGAAAGCACTGGGTCAAAACGTTATCAACTCCATCAAACCTAAGGAGCTGATGGTGAAGATTGTTCATGACGAACTTGCCGCACTGATGGGTGGCGAAGCAGCCACACTGAATCTGTCAGGTAATCCTACAATAATCCTGATGTCCGGTCTGCAAGGTTCCGGTAAAACGACACTCTCCGGAAAACTTGCTAAAAAGTTGAAAAGCGAAAAAGCTAAACGTCCTTTGCTTGTTGCCGCCGACGTTTATCGCCCCGCTGCAATAGATCAGCTTAAGGTTCTCGGGCAATCAATCGACGTTCCGGTTTATTCCGAAGATGGCAATAAAAACCCGGTTGAAATTGCAAAAAATGCAATAGCACATGCCAAAGCGAACTATAACGACCTTGTCATTATAGATACCGCCGGACGACTTGCTGTTGACAAAGAAATGATGGATGAGATTGCTGCGATAAAGAAAGCAATCAGCCCTCAGGAAACTCTGTTCGTTGTCGATTCAATGACTGGTCAGGATGCAGTAAACACTGCCAAGGCATTTAACGATCAGCTTGGATTCGATGGTGTCGTACTGACAAAACTGGATGGTGACACCCGTGGCGGTGCGGCTCTTTCCATACGCACTGTCGTTAACAAACCGATAAAATTTGTCGGAACCGGTGAAAAACTTGACGCACTCGACATATTCTATCCCGAACGAATGGCCGACCGAATTCTTGGAATGGGCGATATAGTTTCACTTGTTGAAAAAGCTCAAAATGCCTATAACGAAGAGGAAGCGCGCAAACTTCATTCCAAGATAGCCAAAAACCAGTTTAACTTCGACGATTACCTTTCACAAATTCAGCAGATTAAGAAAATGGGAAATCTGAAGGATCTCGCTTCAATGATTCCTGGTGTTGGCAAAGCCATAAAGGATGTTGACATTGACGACAATGCATTCAAAGGCATAGAGGCTATGATTAGCTCCATGACAAAAAAAGAACGACAGAATCCTGAAATCATCAACGCTTCACGTCGGCAGAGAATAGCTCGTGGCTCCGGTAACAACATTACTGATGTTAACCGCATGATTAAACAATTCGAAGAAATGAGAAAAGTCATGCGCATGGCTGCCACAATGAAGAATCCCATGAAAATGATGCGGAACATGCGTCGACGTTAAACATACAATCAAGGAAATGCAAATTATTGACGGTAAAAAAATATCTGCCGACATAAAAGCGGAAATTGCCGCTGAAGTCGACAAACTCATAAAGAATGGTAATAAACGTCCCCATCTTGCCGCTATACTTGTTGGCCATGATGGAGGCAGTGAAACTTACGTCGCAAACAAAGTTAAAGCATGCGAAGAGTGTGGTTTTAAATCTACCCTCATTCGTTTTGAAGATGATGTGACTGAACAGCAACTGCTCGACACAATCACAAAGCTCAACAATGATGCCGATGTTGATGGATTTATCGTGCAGCTTCCTCTGCCTCGTCACATTGACGAACAGAAGATTATCGAAGCAATAGATTTCAGAAAAGATGTCGATGGATTCCATCCCATAAATGTCGGACGTATGGCCATAGGACTGCCTTGCTTTAAATCAGCGACTCCAGCCGGAATTATGGAGCTTCTCTCCCGTTATGACATACCGACAAAAGGTGCAAATTGCGTTGTTCTCGGGCGAAGTAATATCGTTGGAAAACCAGTGGCTCAGCTTATGATGCAGAAAGGATATCCAGGTGATGCGACAGTAACTGTCTGCCACAGCGCAACCAGAAACATTTCTAAATTCACACGTGATGCTGACATAATAATCGCAGCAATCGGACAGCCGGCGTTTTTAAAGGCCGATATGGTCAAGGACGGAGCGGTTATAATTGATGTGGGAACCACACGAGTTCCCGATTCATCTCGTAAAAGCGGATTCAGGCTGTGCGGAGATGTCGATTTTGAAAACGTAGCACCAAAATGTTCATTCATAACCCCTGTGCCTGGAGGAGTAGGGCCTATGACAATAGTATCGCTTATGCGAAACACGCTTCTTGCCGCAACACATCAGATATATAAATAATAAAAGCGCCATCTGGCGCTTTTTTAATTTGTCAAAACTATATTGTTTTCTGAAGCAATGCGCCGCATGTTTATAATGGCGTAGCGCATACGTCCCAAAGCAGTGTTTATACTTACATTCGTTGCTTCTGCTATCTCTTTAAACGACATATCTTTGTAATAACGCATCTCAAGAACTTCACGTTGCGACTCCGGAAGAGCCTCTATGATTTTACGCACATCCTCATGAATCTGTTCGTTCACAATCAGATCCTCAATATTATCTGCGCATAAATCCCTGCGGTTTAGCAGATCAACATTATCCTGATCGGCTGAAACGGTCTGCTCAGACTTCTCCTGTCTGTAATAATCAATAATTAGATTATGAGCAATTCTGCTGATCCAGGCCGAGAATTTCCCGTCAGCCGAATAACGACCCTGTTTAAGAGTCATTATCGCCTTCACGAAAGTCTCCTGAAATATATCATCGGCAACATCCCTGTTTTTAACCACCGAATAAATATACGCAAATATTTTGTTTTGATGTCTGCGCAGCAGTTCATCAAATGCTTCGTTATTACCACCGATATAAGCAGAAACCAACTTGTCATCGGTCATTCTGTTAAGATTTTGCATTTTCACAGTCGTACTTATAATTGAGTAGCAGTTTTCCTATAGGCAGATCGAATTTTAGTTCAACAAAACTGCATTCCTCGTAATATTAGATAGATAAAGATTTATATTACAAAGTTAGCAATTTTGCCAATCATATCCAAACCATTAAACTTTTTTACCACATTTTTAACACATATCTACACAATAATATCACTTTAAAAACGTAGTCAGGAAACAACAATGCAAAATCTACTTCGCGAATCACCTCTTGATTTCGCTCCAGCCATTATAATCAAGACGGGCGGTTACAGAATTTCCATCTGCACTATAGGTAATTACAGGATTTCCCAGCGCCGGAATGAATATCCGCTCACTGTCATTCTCCTCCCACTTGCCCGGAGTGGAAAAGATTGTCCAATTATCTTTATCGGCAGCCATTAAATCAGCCAATTTTGCTCCTATTCGATTCATTCCGTCGTGACTGAAGTGTATATATCCGTTAAAAGCCTTCTCATACTGCATTCCGCAATCATCCGTTGGTAAAATCACGACATTTTCATCATACGCAGCAACATCATCCTGCGCTTTTCGCACATTTTTACTGTAAGCAACCGATCCCTCGGGGCAGATTTCGTTCTCGCCTGGACCCAATATATGGCCGACATATATTTTTGCATTTGCAAATCCGGTAGTATCCCTCAAATTATTCACCAACCTTTCAAGCATATCCCTGTAATATAAGTAATCAGAGGAACTATCCGCGCATCCTTGCATCCAAAAAACCCCGGCAAGAACAGGCCTCTTGCCATTAGCCAGCAAATCTTCAATTGCCGGTTTATAAATCTTGTCATAAAAATATCGCCAGTTTGCCATATCCCCCTCATGAGCCCATGTTGAAATCTGAGAGCCACTTACTCCCAGTTTCAAGACATAAAGTTCCTTATCAGGAAACGCCTCCGCAAACTTACGCCCGAACATACCCTCCAGCCCGCGTCGATCGGACGCCTCTGCACTATAGGTTCCGTAACCATGAATCATCTGCATTGCCGTCCGATGGTTTTTATTGTCATTCTTATACCATAAATCCATCCATTGGGGATTATCAACCGGAACATCTGCGTCGACACACCAGCGGGCACGCTCACCAAGAATATTTGATTCCTGATTTTGCACCTTACAACCCCGAAACCATATCTTCAAGTGATGATCAGCCAAAGAGTCACCATACCATTTCTCCATTTCAGCATCCAGCAAAGAATCAGCGAATGCAGAACCATCCCCGTTACTTTGACCAATCGATATCACAACGACAGCATCGGTTGGCGCAGCCGTCAATATAAATCCGCACAACAGGAACGCAAAAACAACGTTCCTTTTCCTAACATATTTCCGATTTATAGTAAAACGCCACATAACCCGTCATAATTTGTCACAAAGCTAACAAATTATTCCGAATAGCCCATGCATATTCTAAAAATCATTAAACAGATATACTAAAGCACATACATATCTCGTTTATTAACCGAATATAAGTTCCATTCATCATTATAAAGATTTGCCTATGCAAAAAATATTTACCCCCAACAATTTAAATTCAGTAAAACACTCCGTTCCGGGTCCTAAAAAAGCCACGCTGGCACTTATCCGGCAGTTTGCTCGTACTTACTACACAGCTAAAACAATCCCGGCCAGTTCCCTTATAATACTCAACTGAATTATAAATCAAAAAATTATATAAAAAATTAACGGCACTATTTCATAATGTCGTTAATTTTTTTTACCTTTGCACCGCTTTCCCGAATCTTGGGCGGCATTTTTGCTTTGGTTCGAATCGCAACCCTGCAATCCCA
>CAZMAO010000016.1:0-34625 GCA_964564465.1 uncultured Bacteroides sp. | reverse complement strand
TTATCGAACGTTGGCCGGGCGGTATGCTCACCAACTTCCCCACCATCCGTAAGGCGGTTAAGAAAATGGCGTCGATCGACAAGATGGAGAAAGACGGCACTTTCGATAACCTTTCAAAGCGTGAGAAACTTCAGATTTCACGTCAGCGTGCCAAACTTGAGAAGACTCTGGGCTCAATCGCCGACCTCAACCGTCTTCCCTCGGCATTGTTTGTCGTTGACGTTCTGAAGGAGCACATTGCAGTTGCAGAAGCAAACCGTCTCGGAATTCCGGTGTTTGCAATGGTCGACACCAATTCAAATCCCTCAAACGTTGATTTCGTGATTCCCGCCAATGACGACGCATCGAAGAGCATCGAACTGATTCTCGACACTGTGTGCGCAGCCATCAACGAGGGTCTGGAAGAGCGTAAGGTTGAGAAGGTAGACAGCAAGGATGAGGCTGCTGAAGGTGAAGCTGCTCCCCGTCGCGAGCGTCGTCGCGTAAGCCGCGCCGCTAAGACCGAGGAGGCTCCCGCCGCAGAGGAAGCACCCGCTGCAGAAGCACCCGAGGCTGAATAATTAGCCGGGTTATAATTAAAATTATTAAACAGAACCATTTAATTCGACAGAAATATTATGGCAGTAACAATGGCAGAAATCACCAAACTTCGTCACTTGACAAGTGCCGGTTTGATGGACTGCAAAAAGGCTCTCGCCGAAACAAACGGTGATATTGAAGCAGCTGTTGAGATTCTTCGTAAAAAGGGTCAGGCAGTAGCAGCCAAGCGTGAAGACCGCGAGGCTTCTGAAGGTTGCGTGCTCGCAGCCAATCAGGGCGATTTCGCAGCAATAGTCGCTTTGAAATGCGAAACTGACTTCGTTGCAAAGAATGCAGGCTTCGTTGATCTTACCAAAAAGATTCTTGATGCTGCGATGGAGAACAAGCCTGCTGATGCAGAAGCGCTGAAGGCTATTGTGCTTAACGGTCAGACTATCGCTGACCTCATTGTTGAGGAATCGGGCAAAACCGGTGAGAAGATGGAACTCGGTGCATACGAGTTTGTGAAAGCTCCCTGCACTACTTCCTACAATCACCAGGGTAATAAGTTGTCGACAATCGCCGGCTTCAATATGGAAGGCGTGGATTATCAGGTTGGCCGCGACGTTGCCATGCAGATCGCATCAATGAATCCGGTTGCCGTTGACCGTGAAAGTGTTCCGGCAGCTGTTGTTGAGAGCGAATATAACGTGGCAATTGAAAAGACCCGCGAGGAGCAGATTAGAAAGGCTGTTGAAGCAGCATTGCGTAAAGCAGGTCTGAACCCCAATCACTTCGATTCAGAGGCTCACATTGAGTCGAACCTGTCGAAGGGTTGGTTTACTGAAGCTGATGCAGAGAAGGCTCGTCAGATAATCAAAGAGACTTCCGAGGCTAAGGCTGCAAATCTTCCCCAGCAGATGATGGAAAACATCGCCAAGGGTCGCGTGAACAAGTTCTACAAGGAATCATGCCTTATGGAGCAGGAGTTTGTCAAAGATTCATCAATGACCATCGGTCAGTATCTTGACAAGACCACCAAGGGTCTGGTTGTTGTAAACTTTAAGCGTGTAAATCTCAACCAGGACTAATCGAATAGAAAAGTAGTCATAACGATAGACGGCGCCTGCAGAAATGCGGGCGCCGTTGCTTTTGGATGGAGGAGAGAGGAGAGAGGAGAGAGGAGAGAGGAGAGTGTCAGGCCATGCGGGTGGCACGTGCCAAAGGTGTGTCCGTACAAAGCGGTGGTATTCAGTGGGTTATTGAGTAGTTGGCGTAGGGACATGCCTTTGGTATGTGTTTCGATAGGGAGAAGATGGAGCGGTGCAACCCCTGCTGGGGTTGAGGGATGAGAGTGGGTGTCAGACCCCAGAGAGTCGCTTCGCTCTCACTCTGGGGATTCCTTGATTGAGCTGCTTTCTGCGGCTCTGCAATTTTGATGGGGAAGTCCATGCGATGGAAGGCCGTGCGTGTGGCACGTGCCAAAGGCATGTCCGTGCAATGTGATGGGTGTCAGTGTGTTGGGGTAAGATCTGGGTATGTGTGTCAAAAGGTGTCTATGTAAGGGTGTGGGGATGTTGCGGGGATGGGGATTTTTGATTACTTTTGCGTTGCATGGGAAGGATTGACCGGGAAACAGTACAGAAGATTCTTGACGCTGCCGACATTGTGGAGGTGGTGAGTGATTTCGTGCATCTTAAACGCAGGGGTGCGAATTATATCGGATTGTGTCCGTTTCACAATGAGCGTACGCCTTCGTTTTCGGTGTCGAAATCGAAGGGGATATGCAAGTGTTTCAGCTGCGGAAAGGGTGGCAGCGCTGTCAATTTTATAATGGAGCTCGAGCAATTGAGTTTCAATGAGGCGCTTCGTTATCTTGCGAAGAAATATAATATCGAAATCAAGGAGCGCGAACTGACCGATAAGGAGCGCGAGGAGGCAGATGTGCGTGAGAGTATGTTTGCCATAAATGATTTTGCAATGCGCCATTTTGAACATAATCTGCGTGAATCGGAGGAGGGCAGAAATGTTGGTCTGGCGTATTTCCGTGAGCGTGGAATTAATGATGCCATGATTGAGCGTTTTCACCTGGGTTATGCGTCGGGTGAACGGAGTGAACTGGTGGAGAAGGCCAAGAGGGAGGGGTATAATGAAAAGTATTTGCTTGAAACCGGGCTGTGTTATGCAAATGACCGCGGAACGGTGATTGACCGTTTCAGAGGAAGGGTTATTTATCCTGTTCTATCGATATCGGGCAAGGTGGTTGCTTTCGGCGGCCGTACGCTCAGAAAGGATAAGGATGTTGCAAAATATGTAAATTCACCGGAGTCGCTGATATATAAAAAAAGCCGTGAGCTTTACGGTCTTTATCAGGCCAAGCAGTCGATTGTAAAGAAGAACCGCTGCATATTGGTGGAGGGATACATGGATGTGATTTCGATGCATCAGAGTGGTGTGGAGAATGTGGTCGCATCGTCGGGAACATCGCTAACGGAAGATCAGATAAGACTGATTCACAGGTTTACGGAAAATGTTACTGTGATTTATGACAGTGATCCGGCCGGTATAAAGGCTTCGCTCCGCGGAATCGACATGTTGCTGGCGGAGGGTATGAATGTAAAGGTTGTTCTGTTTCCGGAAGGGGATGATCCGGATTCGTTCGCGCAGAGTCATTCGTCGAGTGAGCTGGAGGTTTATCTTGCGGATAATGAAACCGATTTCATTGTTTTCAAGACGCGGATACTGCTGGAGGGGGCGCAGAATGATCCGATAGAGCGTTCGCGGGTTATTCAGTCGATAGTCCGTTCAATTTCGGTTATTCCGGATATGATTACGCGCACGGTGTATGTGGGTGAGTGCAGCCGTATGCTCGGGATAGACGAGAAGGTTCTGACCCTTCAGGTTGCCAAATATGCTGCCGAGGCGCGCGAGCGTGAACAAAAGGAGCGTGAGCGCGAACGTAACCGCATAGCGGCCGGTCTGCCCGCTGAAGCAGACCCTGAAAACAGCAGTTCAATTGTTGCAACGCCTGAAAAAACGGAACCGGTTGCTGAGAATGTTCATGCGCGTTTTCTTGAGCCGTATGAAAGGGAGGTTGCACGCCTGGGTGTGCGATATGGTTGCATGTATCTTTGCGACTATGTTGATGAGAGTGTCGGCGCGCCGAGTTCCATGCGTGTTCTCGACTATATAAGGCAGGAACTGGAGCTTGACCATATAACGTTGGTTAATAAGGGCTTCAGAGATGTGCTTGAGCGAGCTCTTGAGGTGAAGGACAACGGCTGGCGTGATGCCGAAGTTTCGTTTCATGGGGAGGTGGAACAACGCCGCAGGCAAATGTATGCTGAGGGGATAGAGGAAATCAGAAACCGTGTGGAGGATTTGGGTTCGATAGACGCGCAGGAGCAGAATCTGCATGAGCGGATAGAGGATGAGTGCACCAATATGCTTGCTGATTTCAGTGAGATGTACGTGGGGCGTGAACTTATGAATTCGGATGACGACTCGATAAGGCGGCTTGCAACTGATCTGGTTGCGCAAAAACATCAGCTCAGCAAGATACATACGAAATATGCAAAGATAGAGACGGAGCGCGACAGACTTCCCGATCTTGTTCCGCATGCCATATACAACCTTAAGGAGGCGCTGATCGAGTGTCAGATAAAGGATTTGATGCAGGAATTGAAGCGGGTGTACGAAACCGATTCCTCGGATCTGGACAAGATAAGGGAACTGCTTGCCCGCAATGCAGAGCTTAACGAGCTTAAAAAGGATCTGTCAAAGTATTTGGGTGAACGTGTTATTTCACCGCGTAAGCGCTGAAGCCGATTTTATTTGGCGGCGATAAGCATGAGGCCAACACGCTCCTGAAGTCCGAACAGAAGGTTCATGCAGTGAACAGCCTGTGCGGCCGAGCCTTTGAGGATATCGTCAATGGCGACTGAAACAACGAGGCGGTCGGCCACTTTCTGCAGATTTATTATGCATTTTCCTGTTCCGACAACTTCGCTTAACGACGGGACCGAATCGGAAATGAATGTGAAACCGTGGTCGGAGTAGTAGTCGTTGTAGAGTGACAGGAGTTCTTTTTCTGAAACTTTGCATTTGAAATACATAACCACAGAAATGCCGCGGGTCCATCCGCCTGCGGTAAGCACATAGAGCATAGGACGGTTGAAACTGTTCTGAATGCTCTGAAGAGTCTGTGTTATTTCATCGCCCTGTTCGGTTTCGATAAAGGCGAGGGCTTCTCCCGGTTCGGCATCGGCATCGGGCATTACAGCGCTGATGTGTATGTCGGCGTTGAGCAGGAGATTTTTTGCGAGAGGGAGAAGACCGAGTAGAACGGCGGTTGCCAGATCGCCCGGAATTGCGGCGCGGGTGGCTCCACGAACAAGAGCTTTGCGGTTAAGTTCGGGAAGTCCGTAGATCCAAGGCGATTCCGGGTCGTCGGGCTCAATGAAAAGCCCGGACATGTCAATCATTTTCACTGAATCGGGAACGTTGACCGAGTGAAGGAATGATGCGGTGCGGTCGGGGTCGTCGAAACAGAGGAAAAGCACGTCGATGTCGGAAGTGTCGGCAGCGGGAGAGAATTTCATGTAAGTTTCGCCTCTTAACCCTTTATGCACCTGATGCAGGAAACGGCCGGCGGCGTCGCGACCTTCGACCCATGCGAGTTCAACGTCGGGGTGGTTAACAAGAAGTTTGATTATTTCACCAGCTTTTGCGGAGAGTCCGCCAGCAATACCTGCGCGTATCATAAACTATATATGTTTTAATCAAAGAAATAGGAGTTTGCGTCTTTCATTATTTTTTCCGGAATCACTTTGAGCAGAGTGGAGTAAACATCGGGTAGCGGTGCGTTTTCAGCTACGGCAAGGAAAACGGTGTCGGCTCCTGCAACGGTTCCGATGAAAAGAGGTGAGAGGAGTTCGTCGATGTCGTAGGCCAGTCCGCCGGCGTAACCGTTACGCGTGTTAATGACAATAAGGTGTCCGGTGCGCTTGACACTGACAATCGAAGCCTGCCTTACGGTGTCCATGGCTTTTGTAGCAACCTCATCGGCTGCGGTTCCGTTAGCGGCAATTATGTAGCGGTAGCCACCGAGTTCGGTAGCCACTTTTGAAGTTCTTAAGGTTTTAAGATCGCGTGACAGTGTTGCCTGTGTCACTTCACAATTGTTTTTAAGGAGCAGCGCCATGAGCTCCTCCTGACTTCCGACGGAATTGTGAAGGAGGATGTTTACAATCAGGGCCAAACGGGCTTGTCTTTTATTCATGGTTCCAGACTATTGTTAAAGGCAAAGATAGAGTGATTAAACAGAATATGCAAATAATATGCAGAAAAAATAGAGGGTATGCTCAAAAATGGCATACCCTCCAGCAAGCTGATTTTGGATATTGGGGAATAATGCCCCTTCAGCAGGGCAAAGATTTTTATTCTTCGTAGCGGCGTGCTCCGTCGCTTACAATAACCGGATAGATTTTGGGTTCATGTCCGTAGCGTTCGTTGAATTTGGCTTTCACGGTTTCCACGAACGGTTCGTAGAGTTCATCCTTCACAAGGTTTACGGTGCAACCGCCGAAACCGCCGCCCATGATTCGCGAGCCGGTTACGCCACACTCTTTGGCGATGTCGTTGAGATAGTCGAGTTCCTCACAGCTGACTTCGTAGAGTCTGGACATGCCTTCGTGTGTTCCGTACATGCATTTACCCACAGTGTCGTAGTCACCTTTCACCAGTGCGTCGCACACATCGAGCACGCGCTGTTTTTCCTCGATAACATATTTGGCGCGTTTATAATCCTCTTCGGAGATTTTATCCTTGGCGGCATCGAGCATGGCCATGTCGGCATCGCGCAAGGTTTCGACTCCAAGGGTTTTTGCCACGCGTTCGCAAGATTCGCGGCGTTTGTTGTAGGGAGAGTCGACAAGTTCATGCTTAACACGTGAATCAACAAGCACAAGTTTGTAGCCGTTGAGTTTGAAGGGGAAGTATTCGAATTCGCCCGAGCGGCAGTCAAGGCGCATCAGATTGTCTTTTTTGCCGTGTATAGAAGCGAACTGGTCCATGATTCCGCAGTTCACACCGCAATAGTTGTGTTCAGTGCTCTGACCTATTTTAGCGAGTTCCATTTTGGGGAACTTGTTGTGGTTGAACAGATCGTTAAGTGCATTTGCGAAACAGCTTTCAAGAGCGGCAGATGATGAAAGTCCGGCGCCGAGGGGCACGTTTCCGGCGAAAACGGCATCGAAACCTTCCACTTTTCCACCACGCTTAATGATTTCGCGGCAAACACCGAAAATGTATCTTGCCCACTGCTGGGCGGGAGCGTCTTTTTCCTCGAAGCCGAATTCAACCATTTCATCGATGTCGATGGAGTAAACGCGGGCCACATTCAGGCCGTTGGGTTTGATTTCGGCCATTATCATTTTGTCGATGGCGCCCGGGAAAACGAATCCGCCGTTATAGTCGGTGTGCTCGCCGATAAGATTGAAACGACCGGGAGCTACAAACAGTGTTCCTTCCGTGCCAAAAAGCTTCTGAAATTTCTCGTTGATCTGTTTTTTCATGTTATAAGGAAATATTGGTGTGATAAAAATCAAATTATAATTAGCAAACTTACGAAAAATATGTGATTGGGTTGCCGACATAAAGAGATAGTTCGGGGTTAAATTATGTTAACGGTGTGTGTGCTGTTTGTGCGTAATTGAAACGCTACGCCTTTGTAACCGGTTTTTTTGTGGTTTGTCGCGGAAATGAAACAGATGCCACAATCGGGTTAAAAATGTTGGATAAAGTTGGTCGGAGTGTTAATTTTGTGATGTCGGCAGGCGAAAATAATGCCGGTTTAGAGTATAAATGCACAAATGAAACGAAACCTTTTAATATTTATATTTATTGTGTCGGCAGTGCTGATTCTATTGGTCGGTGCAATTTTCTATGGCCGTATGTCTTCGATGAGCCAGATGCGACTTGAACGGCCAGCCCAGACTCTGGGCCCGTTGCCGCTCACAAAGACCGGAGTTGCGACGATAGCTCCTGAAATGCCGTTCCGCATGGATTTAGGTTCCTCGGTGAATACAATAAATGATGAATATCTGCGCCGACTCGAGAGTCTGGGTCTTGAGGTCGATTCGTCGACTGTGCTTACTTACGTGGTTACTGCGCTTGGCAAGCGCCGGCTAGCAACGAAGCGTTACAGAGTGTCGCTGCCGGTTTATGTCTACGCGTTTAATTATGATTCCACCGGAATAACACATCAGCTCGACACGCTTAACCGTGTGAACACATTGCATGGCGTAGATTTTGTTAAGGTGAGTCATCCATCGGAAATGCCGCGTTTCGGAATGCCGTTCTTCAAGAAATTTCTGGTTGAATTCGATCATAATCTGAAGGCTTTGCGTTTTTACAATCAGATGCCTGAGGATTATGAGGAGATGGGGGGGATGAAGAAGGAAAATACTTTCCTTTCGGAACCGCGTTCATTTCTGACTTTGAATGTGGATAACGATGAGCATGATTTCTTCATCAATTCGTCGATGCCACGTGCGGGGTTGCTGTTTCCAAAGGATGAGGCGCCGTATGTTGACAATATAAAGACTTTTTCGGATACGATTCCGTCGGTTTACGGAGATATTCCGGTTGTCATAAATTATGACGCCTGGATTGAGTGGGGTGAGCGTGCGGGCAAGAACGTGTCGTATTTTGCCGATTATGGAAAAGAATGTTATTCGGTTAATCCTTTTAATTTCCTTACGCAGGACGCTCTGTTCGATTTCGGGAACAGCAAGGTTTATCTGCATCCCTACAGCGGCAAATATAAGAAATTGCGTGATAATGACGAGTTCCGTAAATAACGGGGTAGCGTAGCTGAAGAACTTATCGTAGTTAAATAATGTTAACGGGGGGGGGTAATTTTCCCCCTCTTTTTTGTGGGGCAGGGTCGTTTATGGTACTTTTGTGAGTTAAAATAAACCAAACGAATTTATTAACCAATCTTTTACCAATGAAGTTATTCTACAATCTTCTGATGATTGGGGGAGTTTGTGCGATGTTGTCAAATGCGAGTGCAGATGCTCAGACATTGACCATCGACAATACGGTTCCGTCGAATCCTGACAATATTCCGGCACCGGTTCATCCGCTTCCCACTGCCCGTCAGTTAAAGTGGCAGGAAACAGAGTTCTATGCGTTCTATCACTATGGAATGAACACCTACACCAATCTTGAGTGGGGTAATGGTAACGAGGCTGAGAGCCGTTTTGCACCGACAGCCGCTCCGAATCCCCGCCAGTGGGTCGAGACAGCAAAGGCTGCCGGTATGAAAGGCGGCATCGCTGTTGTGAAGCATCATGACGGATTCTGTCTGTGGCCTACGGCAACAACAACGCATAACATTACAAAAGGAGGTAATGATTATGCCAAGGCAACTAATATTCCTCGTGATTTTGCGGCTGCATCGCGTGATCTGGACATGAAGTTCGGATTCTATGTTTCGCCGTGGGACCGTAACAGCGCTTATTGGGGCGACGGCACCTCGCGTTATGTAAACGAAGTGTTCTTCAAGCAGTGTGAAGAGCTGGCAGCATTCGGAAACGAGCAGTTCGAGATGTGGTTTGACGGTGCTACCGGTGATTCCGGTTACTATGGCGGTGCGAACGAAACCCGCAGCGTCGATCCGACAACTTACTATGATATTCCAAACTTGCGCGATAAGATTCACAAAATCTGCCCCGATATCATTCTGTGGGGTGTCGGTGGCGAAGCTCGCTGGATTGGAAATGAAAGCGGTTGGAGCGGCGAAACATGCTGGAGCATGGGAAGCGGCGAAAACGGCGATGAAAACGGCTGGCAATGGTGTGCCGGCGAGAGCGACGCAAAGGCAACAACGGCCGGATGGTTCTGGCACAGTAACGAAAGTGTCCAGTCGCTTGATAAACTCTGGCAGATGTATCTTGAAACTGTGGGCCGCAATGCTACGTTTATCCTGAACCTTCCGCCCGACAAGAGCGGTTCACTTCCTGCTGCAACAGTTAACCGCATGACTGAGTTCGGCAACCGCCTGAAGGAGCGTCTGGGCACAGACCTTGCGCTGAATGCTACGGTTACCGTAAGCGCCGAGCGCGCAGGCGGAGCTAACCGCACATATGTTGCCGCCAACCTCAACGACGGAGATTCAGATACATACTGGGCTACGGACGATGAAGTTAAGAGCGCAACAATTACCCTGACATGGCCTACCGCACAGAACGTGCATTACGTGGCTTTGCAGGAGTATATTGCGTTAGGTCAGCGTGTGAAAGATTTCGATATCGAGATTTCAACCGACGGCACAAATTTCACGGCTGCCGCTACGAATGCCACCACCACCACAATAGGTCGCAAACGTATAGTTCCTTTGAACGGAAGCACCACAACTTATGGTGACGGCTACAATGTTAAGGCTATCCGCATCAACATAACAGACAGCAAGGCCTGTCCGCTGATTCACACTGTTTCATGTTTCTAACTCATGCTAAAAATGAATAAGACACTTTGCTGCATATTAACGGCTCTGGCTGCAATAACGCCCGGAGCTTCGATGGCGTTGGATATAGATTTTGAAACTACATCGTCATATAAATCAGTAGGCGTATACGACGCCTGGGAATCATCTCCGTTCCGTACGGGCTCAATGACCGGCAATTTCGCTGTTGTTGACAATCCGTCGAAGGATGCCGATCCGGTGAGCGGAGTAGTTGTTAATCCGTCGGATAAGGTGCTTGGCGCCCAGCGTTCGCGATTCGGCTCGAATCTTTTCGGAGCGCGAGTTGATTTGAATGAGCCTGTTCAGTTGAGCACTTCGCTGCAATATGTTCATGTCATGATGTATCGTCCGAACGGCGGTCGTGTGGCTCTTGTCGCTCTTGGAAAGCGCGATGACCGTGCCGATCAGACCGGCGAGGAGGAACAGCTGTGGGTGCTTGCCAATAACACAGTTTCGTCGAACGCATGGTGTGATGCCGTTTTCCCTGTCAAGGGCTCGAACGACGTTAAGCTTTATTCGTTTGTTGTTGTTCCGGAATGTGAGTCACCTCATGACCGTGCGGATGATTTCCTTTTCTACATTGATGATATAACCATCAATAATTCTATTTCTCCGCGATTGCAGGAGGAGTATTATGAAATAAACAACAGTAAGGAGACTTCGAAACTTGATCGTAGTGACCGTTATTTGAATTCGTTCAAGTTTACTTCGCCTAAGTTCGGTGCGCAGACTGTAACGATTAATCAGGGAGATACTAAAAATCTCTATTATGATTTGACTGATAATGTGTTGAGAGCCAAAGCGGGTGAAACGCTTTCGTTTGAAACCAACTGGGCAGGCTCGTGGATGCATTCATATGTTTACATTGACCGTGATGACAACGGCCATTTCGAACCGAATCTTACAGTTAGTGAGGATGGAAGGAAATACACACTTACTTCATCGAGTGAACTGGTATCATTCTCTTGGCTTGGGTACGATAATTACGGATATAATTCGGTAGGAACGTCGTTAACATTCGATAACCGTGATAATCATGTGCTCCCGAACTACACTTTGCCGGCCGATATGAAGCCGGGTATGTATCGCCTGCGTGTGAAGATGGACTGGAACAGTTCTGATGCCGGCGGTGATGTCGAGAGTATTATAAGCAACGGCGGATGTATTGCTGATATTCTTCTGTCGGTAACAGATGGCAGCGAAGTTAGCATCTCAGCCAATCAGCTTAACGGTGATGTGGCTGATTCGGAAGGCAATCTGTTAAGTGCAACCCGCATTCCTTACGGCGAGGCTTACATGATAAAGATGCTTCCGGCGCCGGGCTTCCAGTATCAGGGAATCAATGTGACTCACGGATGGAAACTTGACGGAAACCAGATGTATCATAACAACAGGCTTTACAAGACCGAGTATTTCGATTATACGGATTTTGATTTTGACGATTGCTTGGTTCTGCCGGCAGAGATGATTGACGGAGATGTGTTTATCGAAGGTCTGTTTGTCGAGGACGGAACATTGCCAAAGAAGGTGCGTCTGACCTATAATCTTGTATGTGACGATAATGTTGTGGCTACAGCGGTGGTCAACACAAAAACGGGAGATGAATATCCAAAATACGACTGGAATATCACGGCTTCGGAGCATTTCTATGAAATCGAGTATCCGGAAGGTGCCGTACAGTCTAAGGACGCTGAGCAACCTATTGAAGTTTATCTGTTGCATAATCTTCCTTATGAGCCTTCGACTCTTGCCAATCCGATATGGTATAACATGACTATTGCTGAAAACAGATATTATCTGCAGCACAATCCGTCGTTAACTTATATTTCGCTTGCCAGTTCGACCACAACCAAGCCTGATGAAACAAACGACAATGCACTGTGGGCATTTGTGGGCGATGTTTATAACGGATTCAAGATTTATAACAAGGGTGCCGGTAATGATTATATCTTATCGTCGTCGACCAATACCTCGTCAAATACCGGCGGAAGCACTTATCCCCGTATGATAGCTGAGGCTTCGGTTCCGAGTTCAAACAACACTTATTGGATTCCTACTGTAAGTGATCAGCTTGGATTGAATGGATTCTTCCTGGAGCAGAAGGGATTGCCTTCTAACCGTATGAATAATCGTGATAACAGACTTGCTTACTGGACGGGCGGTGCCGACAAGGGTTCAACATTCCTTGTTGAGCGCGTTACGCCGGAGGTTGCCGGTGTGGAAGTTGTGGAGAACGATTTTGATTATGCTACGGCCGAATATTTCACTCTTCAGGGTATCCGTGTTGAAGTGTCGAATCTTGTCCCCGGCATTTATATCGCCAGAAATGGTGTTAAGACAGTCAAGATTCTCGTGAAGTAAAAGTAAGTAAATGTGAATAAGTGTAGCGCCCGGACAGATGTCCGGGCGCTACTGTTTTATATTGTAAATAAAAATTATTCGGGTCGGGTTCCGCGAAGTGATGTGCGGATGTTATTGAAAATATCGTCGACAGAACCGGAGCCGGGTATGTGATGATACTTTCCTTCGTCCTCATAGAATTTACGTAGGGGCTGTGTCTGTGAATGATAAATTTTAAGGCGGTTGTTGATGGCCTCGAGGTTGTCGTCGGCGCGTCCGCTTTCAAGTCCGCGTTTGAGGAGTCGCTCAACAAGTTCGTTGTCGTCAACATCGAGTCCCACCACGGCGTGAACTTTGGAGTTGTGTTTTTCGAGGAGCCTGTTAAGGGCGCGGGCCTGTTCGATGGTGCGCGGGAAGCCGTCGAAAATAACACCTTTTTTTGTTTCAGGGTTGTTTTCGAGTTCGTGAGAGAGGATGTCGATCATCAGATCGTCGGGAATAAGGTTTCCTTTTGATATGTAGGAGTCGGCTATTTTTCCGAGATCGGTTCCGTGTGCGATGTGTTGGCGCAGAAGTTCGCCGGTTGAAATATGGTAAAGCCCATATTCGTCGATCATTTTAGCGCTTTGAGTACCTTTGCCGCTACCGGGGGCACCGAATACAACTAAGTTATACATTTGTATGAATTTTGGTGATTTACTTTTATAACATATTGAAACAGGGAAAGTTTTCCGACCCTCCCTGTATGCTATAATGTTAATTGAAAGTTACGGGATCAGTCGTCGTGTTTTTCGGAGAGCACCCAGATGTCAGGGAGATTGCGAGCAAGTCCGTCGAGGTCGAGTCCGAATCCGATTATAAATTTTGAGGGGATTTCAAATCCTATATAATCGGGGGTTACGTCGGCTTGAAGGCTGTCGGGCTTGAAAAGGAGGGTTGCAATGAGAACCTGAGCGGGATTTTTTTCCTTAAGGTCGGCAACGAGTTTAACCATAGTGTTGCCGGTGTCGATGATGTCTTCGATAACAATAACGGTTCGGTTTTCAATGTTATCGGTGAGACCGAGAACTTGTTTCACCACCCCGGTTGAATCGGTTCCCTCATAGCTTTTAAGACGGATGAAGGCGATTTCAGCATCGTAGGGGTAGGCCCTGAATAGGTCGGCGGCAAAAGGGAATGCGCCGTTCAGCACGCAAAGGAAAAGTGGTTTTTCGTCAGGGCCGAGCCGTTTGGCAATGGCGAGGGCCAATTCGTTGATGCGGCTGCTGATAACAGCGTTCTCAAGATAAGGCTCGAAGGTAAGCCCTTTATATGATACGGTACGCATATTTTGAAAAATTGCTTAACTTGAGTGCAAAATTATAAAATTATTTCTATCCTTGAGAAAAGATTTTATAATTTTGTGGTCAATAGAAGTAAAACGATGAAAATATTCACTATCGACAATATTCGCGCCATAGAGCGTCTCACATGTGAAAGTCAGAAAATTAGCGAGGCGGATCTGGTGACCAGAGTTGCCGAGGGGGCGAGTGCTGAAATATCGCGGCGATGGCGTCCGACACGTCATACGGTTGTGTTTGTCGGTCCGGGCAACAACGGTGCTGATGCGCTGGCAACCGCGCGATTGCTCATGGAGCAGGGTTTCCGTCCTTCGATATTCCTTTTCAATATCAACGGGCAGAAAATAAACGCATTGGTGAGGCAGATGCGTCAGGATTTGCTGGGTGAATTTCCTGAAGCGGATTTCACGGAGGTTATACGCGATTTTCATGTGCCTGAGCTTACGGGAGATTCGTTAGTGATAGACGGTTTGTTCGGGTCGGGTTTGCGTGCGCCGCTCGAGGGAGGATTCCAGGCGCTTGTACGCTATATAAACGAAAGCCATGCTACGGTTGTTTCGCTTGATTTGCCATCGGGAATGTTCCCTGACTGGAATCCCCATACAATTGCCCGGAATGTGGTTCATGCCAATCTTACGCTTGCCGTTCAGTTTCCGCATATGTCGTTTTTCTTTGAGGAGAATGCTCCGATGGTTGGAGAATGGAAGGTTATAGACATTGGACTGGGACGTGAGGCTATTCATTCCACTCACACTTCATTTCATATGGTTGAACTGAATGAGGTTAAGGGATTGTTGAAAAAGCGTCAGGAATTCTGTTCGAAGGCATCGTTCGGGTCGGCATATTTGGTGGCCGGAAGCGAGGGGATGATGGGCGCCGCTCTGCTGTCGCTTATGGGCGCATTGCGTGCCGGCGCCGGAAAAGTTACGCTGCGCTGTCCGCAGTGCGGAGTTGATGTGGCACAGATGCGTGTTCCCGAAGCAATGTGCAGCGGTGATGCTTCGGTGTCGGTTCTGGCCGATATGATGCCGACACGCGAGTATGATGCTTATGGCGTCGGCCCTGGCATCGGCACGTCATCTGTTACGGTGGGTGCTTTTGAGAAATTTGTAAAGAGTGTGTCGCGCCCGATGGTAATTGATGCGGATGCGATAAACTGCATAGCCGAGAGCACGCAGCTTCTGAACCTATTGCCAAAGTTCAGTGTGCTTACGCCGCATGCCGGAGAATTCGACAGGCTTTTCGGGCAACATACGTCGATGGAACAACGATTGCTGAAGGCCATGGATATGAGCCGTCATTATAATCTGTTCATAGTGCTCAAGGGCAGGTACACGGCGCTTGTAAGGCCTGACGGAAAGGTTTATTTCAATTCGTCGGGTTCGCCGGCACTGGCAACTCCGGGAAGCGGCGATGTGCTTACTGGAGTAGTTACGGCGCTGATGGCACAGGGCTATAAACCGGAAGTGGCCTCACTGCTGGGTGTGTATGTTCATGGAATGGCCGGAGAGCTTGCGGCTGAAAAATTCGGACAATATGGGGTTTTGGCTTCTGATGTTGCGAAAGCGGTTGGTATGGCCATAAAGGAAATAATGAAACTATAGGATTTATGAAGAAGTTTTTAGTGTTGTTCGCGGTTGCGTCGATGCTTTCCGGCGCGAATGTACAGGGACAGACCACAAAAAAACTATCGCCTGTAAAGGCTGAAGAATATGGCTTGGTCTATTCGTTGCCCTTGACAGAAATCGATGTTACCGTAGAGGTTGAGAAGACGGTGAAAACTCCGGGCGAGTTTTATCAATATGCCAAGAAGTATCTGATGATGCAGCCTATCACTGCTCCGTCGGTCAGCTGGAAACTGAAGAGTGTAACGATTTCCGAGCGTGGTGTCGCTGACACTTCCGAACGTTACAGGGTTCAGTTCAAGGCCGGTTCGGTTCCTTATATTGTGATAAATGAACAGAATTTTCCGTTGTCGATAAATACGGAGGAGATTTATGAGGCAAAGCGTGTGAAGCTGCCCGAGGCGCTTTTGGCTGAAGTTTCGATACTGGAAACAAATGCCGCGGCGCAGGCAGTTACGGAGGATATGCTGAGAAGTACGTCGCTTCCCAAACGTGCCGAACTGGCTGCAAGCAGAATAATTGAGTTGCGACAGCATCGTAATGACGTGATATCGGGTCAGGCTGAGTCGATGCCGGGTGACGGACGTGCCATGAAACTGGCGCTTGACGCCATGAATGATCAGGAATCGGCTCTGACTGCAATGTTTGTGGGAACAACACAAACCTCAACGGAGGTAGCAACTTATACTTATCGTCCGGATTCGCTCGACAATCAGCGTGTGGTGTTGGCACGTCTGTCGGTTCTCGACGGGCTTGTCGATGCGGATGATCTGAGCGGCGCGCCTATTTATCTTGATCTGAAGGTGACGCAGCGCGGAAATTATCCGGTTAATGAACGTGGCGAGGAGAAACGTTTTCCGAAAGGTGGTCTGGCTTACAGGATTCCGGGAGAGGCGATTGTAAGTGTGGAATATGACGGAAAGAATGTTGCTACACAGAAACTTCCGCTGGCACAGGCCGGGGTTGTTTTCGGGCTTGATCCGAATATGTTCGCGGATAAGAAGGCACCTTCAGCCGCCGTTTTTAATCCGATTACAGGTGCGATAGTTGAACTGAAAGCCTCGGGGGCGGGATCGGCAGCGCAGTGAGGGTTGCTGAAATGAGGTGTTTTGAGTAAATTTGCATTGCAAATCGAATAATAAAAAGGAATGTTAGGAATAAAAAGACTGTATCTGTTCATGCTCAGGAGTTTTGTGCCCCTGTTTGTCATGACGTTCTTTATATGTCTTTTTATTGTGCTGATGCAGTTTTTGTGGCGTTATATCGATGATCTTGTAGGAAAGGGACTTGGTATAGATGTGGTTGCGGAACTTTTTTTCTATGCGGCCCTGACAATGATTCCGATGGCGCTGCCACTTGCAATTCTGCTCGCATCGCTCATGACATTCGGAAATCTCGGCGAGCAGTTTGAGCTTACGGCAATGAAGGCAGCCGGTGTTTCGCTGATAAAATGCATGCGTCCGCTGATAGTGCTGATGGTTCTTGTTGCCATAGGCGCATTCTTTTTTCAGAACAATGTTCTTCCGGTGGCTCAGACAAAGATGTGGACCTTGCTGTTCTCAATGCGTCAGAAAAGTCCGGAGGTGGAGATTCCCGAGGGGGTTTTCTATGACCAGATTCCCGGCTATAATCTGTTTGTGGAGAAGAAGAATCCGGAAACAGGAATGCTTTATGATGTGATGATTTATGATGTTTCGCGCGGATTCGACAACGCCAGTATAATTCTTGCCGATTCAGGAAGGATGTCGATGAGCGAGGATAAGCGTCATCTGTTTCTGAGGCTTTGGCAGGGAGAGTCGTTTGACAATCTGCGCGATGTGAATGCTTCCATGAAGAATGTTCCATACCGAAGGGAAACATTCGACAAAAAGGAAATACTGCTTACGTTCGATGCGAATTTCAACCGCATGGATGAGGAAGGTATGCGCAATCAGTATGTTGGTAAAAACATAGCGGAGTTGCAGCAGACAATTGATTCGGTGGGATTGAAGGTTGATTCAATAGGCAGGGTTTACAGCAGGGATGTGAAGGAGCATCCCTATCTTGGAATAAATTATTACTCTACACGTCCGGCTCCGCCACCACGTGCGGGTGTCCGTCCGGAGCCGCCGGTGCGGGTGCATGAACCTGACCCTATTCCGGCAAAGATGTTGAATGTGGATTCACTTTTCCATGGACAGAATTCAGCAACCCAAATGAGCATAACAATGCAGGCGCTGTCGAAGGCGCGCAGGCAGAAGGCTGAATATGAGTTCCGAAGCATGACACTTGAAGATGAACGGAAAACCATACGCCGGCATGAAATTGAGCTGATGAAGAAGTTTACGCTTTCGGTTGCATGCATAGTGTTCTTCTTTATCGGCGCTCCGCTCGGAGCAATTATCCGCAAGGGAGGAATAGGAACGCCGCTTGTTATTTCGGTTATACTGTTCATATTCTATTACATTATCGACAACACTGGCTATAAAATGGCACGTGAAGGCAAGATCGCCGTCTGGGAGGGTCTGTGGCTCAGTACGGCCGTGTTGCTGCCGTTGGGAATTTTCTTCACATATAAGGCTGTGCGCGATTCGGCCGTGTTCAACAAGGATGCGTATATGAATGCCATACGCCGTCTGCTCGGAACCAATCAGGTGCGGAATGTGGAGATGAAGGAGCTGGTTATGAACGATATGGATGGTGTGGTTGCCGTGGCTAAACTTCAGGCGCTTACCGAGACTGCACAGGCATATCTTGATTCGCGACCCAAAAGGATGAGTTATACTTCCTACTGGCTTCAGGGTTATAGCCGCACGGCGTTGCGAGCCTTGATTGAGCAGCTTGAGGAAACTGTTGAATATATATCGAATACGCGTGAAAAGCTTGTTGTGAACAAGTTGTCGGACTATCCGATTCTGCGCAGTCTGTGGCTTTATCATCCGACCGGCCTTAAATGGGTTGCCTGGGGTGCAATAGTATTATTTCCGATAGGTTTTCCGGTTTATCTTGTCGGAGTGAAGCAGCAGAAGAATCTGCGCGATGAACTGAAGCGGGTTATAAAGGTTGACGGCGAACTTGAAGCGATAATCGGCAAGTGAACCGTGTTTAAAGAATTTGTTTAAAATGGAACAGATAAGATTAAACAGCATAGAGGAGGCTATCGAGGACTTCCGAGAAGGTAAATTCGTTATAGTGGTCGATGATGAGGACCGCGAGAATGAGGGTGATCTGATAATGGCGGCTGAAAAGGTGACACCGGAGCATGTGAACTTTATGGTTACGAATGCCCGTGGTGAATTATGTGCGCCATTGACCATGAGCCGGTGCAAGGAACTTGGTCTTGCGCATCAGGTTGCGGACAATACTTCGATGTTAGGTACGCCGTTCACCATCACAGTTGATAAACTTGAGGGCTGCACGACAGGAGTGTCGGTTCATGACCGTGCGGCAACGCTGCGGGCACTGGCCGATCCGAAATCAACGCCTGCCACGTTCGGACGCCCCGGTCATGTTCATCCGTTATATGCACAGGATGAGGGGGTGCTTCGCCGTCCCGGTCATACGGAGGCGGGTGTGGATCTGGCACGTCTTGCCGGACTGTATCCTGCAGCCACACTTATAGAGATTCTGAATCCTGACGGCACAATGGCCCGTCTGCCTCAGCTTAAGGAGAAAGCTGATGAGTGGGGGCTTAAAATCATATCCATACGCGATCTGATTGCCTATCGGTTAAAAACCGAAAAACTTGTGGAACGCGGCGTTGAGGTGCAGATGCCTACTTCGCATGGCGATTTCCGGCTTATTCCTTTCCGTCAGAAGAGCAACGGCCTTGAGCATATCGCACTGATAAAGGGTGATGTTTCAAACGGAGAACCGGTGTTGGTGCGTGTTCATTCATCGTGCGCCACCGGCGACATTTTCGGGTCGAAACGCTGCGATTGCGGAGATCAGCTGCATAAGGCTATGGAGATGATAGAGCAGGAGGGGCGGGGAGTGGTGCTTTACCTTAACCAGGAGGGTCGTGGCATAGGGCTGATGGATAAAATCCGTGCATATAAACTTCAGGAGGAGGGACTTGACACGGTAGACGCCAATATCAGACTGGGACATAAGGCTGATGAACGTGATTATGGTGTCGGAGCGCAGATTCTCAATATGCTTGGTGTGGAGAAAATGCGTCTGCTCACAAATAATCCGGTAAAGCGTATCGGTCTGGAGGGATACGGGCTGGAGGTTGTGGAGAATGTGCCCATTGAAATTGCACCGAACAGCTACAACAGCCGCTATATGCATACCAAAAAGGAGCGTATGGGGCATAATCTACATTTTTAAAGATAAGGGTTAAGGAATTGTAAAGGTTTTTGCCGTTATAGGCAAAAATGTTATCTTTGTGGAGAAACCGTTCGGGAAAGGATTATGAATAGAAAAGGAAAACTGTATTTCAGATACGGAACAATGGGTTCGGCAAAGACCGCGCTTCTGCTTACGCAAGCGTATAATTTTGAGGAACGCGGCATGAACTATGTGTGTCTGAAGCCTGTGATAGATACGCGCGAGAAAAGTAATGTTATCCGGAGTCGTATTGGGATAGAGCGTGAATGTCAGTGGATATACGCTGATACGGATCTTTATCATCTTGCACAGGAACTTTTTGAGAAAAGTATGTCGGTGATTGACTGGTTTCTGGTTGACGAAGCGCAGTTTCTGACATCGTCGCAGGTCGATCAGCTGGCACGCGTGGTTGATGATTTCGGATCGAATGTCATTTGCTATGGATTGCGCACGGATTTCCGTACGCGATTGTTCGAGGGCTCGCGCCGGTTATTTGAGGTTGCCGATACGATCGACGAAATAAAGTCGACCTGCTCATGTGGCCGCAAGACTATTGTTAACGCGCGAATCGATGCCAACGGCGATTTTGTTCAGGAGGGCGCGCAGGTTGAGATAGGAGGTGATGACCGTTACATAGCTGTTTGCCGCAAGTGCTGGCAGAACAAGCGAATAGAACAGGCAACCCGACGTGCGCTTCCGTTTATAGAGCTCAAGCCGCAGGAATGAAAAGGTTTTGTGCATTGGCTGTCATGGCCTTGATGTCGGTATGTTTGGTTTCAGCCGTAAGTCTGAAGCCGGAGGTGTTGTCGTATAAGGTGATGTATAAGTGGGGTATTGTTCAGAAACATGCCGGTAACTGTACGATATCGCTTACCAGGCAAGGCAACAGCTATGAGGCCGTTGCCACTGCCCGTTCGGCAAGCTGGGCCGATAAATTTTATCATCTGCGTGACACGTTGCGGTCAACCATGAGTGTGGCAGACCTCGCCCCGAGCAGATATGAGCGTCTTGCTCATGAGGATGGAAAGTACTCGCGCGATTTGCTGGTGATAAACCGAAACGGGAACCATTTCAGTACAACCGCGCACCGTTGGCGGCGTAAAAAGGGCAGCAGCGAGATTACGGAGGCTACGGTGAATCTTGTCGCCGACGGTATGACAGTTGATTTGCTGTCCTCTTTTTTCTATTTGCGTTCGCTGCATTTTTCGACAATGAATCCCGGAACCACTACCAGACTGAATATATTTTCGGGACGAAAAAAAGAATTGCTGTCAATAACTTACAAGGGATTGACAACTTTGAAGATTAAGGGAGTAGAGCATCAGACCTATAAGGTTGTATTTACGTTTACCACCGACGGCAAGAAACAGAGTTCCGATCCGATTGAGGCGTGGATATCGACAGAGGGGCAGAATATTCCCCTTAAACTTGTAGGTAAGCTTAAAATAGGTCAGGTCCAGTGTATTTACGACGGGGAAAAAGGATAGGTGAAATTTGAATCGTTTTATTTTTATAATATTATTATTGGCTAATTTAACCGTATCGGGCAGAGATAAGGAAGAAGTTGTGATAACGTTGGTTGAAACAACCGATGTGCATGGCAATTTCTTTCCTTACAACTTCATAACCAGAAAGAATTGGGAAGGGAGCCTGTCGCGTGTAGCAACATTTATTGACCTGCTTCGCGACGAACGTGGCAGGGATAATGTGATTTTGCTGGATAACGGAGATATTCTGCAGGGGCAGCCATCGGCATACTACTATAATTTTATTGATACGGCTACGGTGCATCCGGCTTCGCGAATATATGATTTCATGGGCTATGATGCGGCAACTATCGGTAACCATGACGTTGAAACAGGACCTGATGTTTACCGGCGTTGGATTGCACAGACTCATGTTCCGGTTTTGGGTGCCAATGTTGTTGATGCTGCTACCGGTAAACCTTGGCTTAAGCCATATACGATTATAAACCGCAATGGAATTAAAGTGGCCGTTATGGGTATGCTTACCCCGGCAATTCCGGCATGGCTGTCGGAAAATCTGTGGAAGGGTTTGCTGTTCAAGGACATGGTTGAGCAGGCGAAGGAATGGGTGAAACTGATAAAGGAGAGAGAGCAGCCCGATGCAATTGTGGGACTGTTTCATTCGGGTGCCGATTTTACACGGACAACGGACGGAATGATGGAGAATGCGTCGGTTTATGTGGCGGAGAATGTTCCCGGTTTCGATGTGGTTTTCTTCGGGCATGACCATCAGGTGTGTTGTCGTGAGGTGACTAACATTGCCGGAGAAAGAGTCTGGGTTCTGAATCCTGCAAATAATGCCGTTAATGTCGCAGTTGCCGAACTCAAGTTTAAGGGTGGTAAACTGATGCGGACAAGCGGAAAGATAGAAAGTATGGACGCATATGCTCCGTCTGAACGGTTCCTGAATGAATTTGCTGCTGAATTTGACGCGGTTAAACGTTTTGTAGATAGGGAGATAGGTGAGAACAGAACTCGGCTCGGCACTCAGGCCGCATATTTTGGCGCTTCGGCTTTTATGGAACTTCTTCATAGGCTTCAGCTTGAGATTTCGGGCGCGGATATATCATTTGCCGCACCGTTGTCGTTAAACGCGTCGATTGAGGAAGGTCCTTTGCGAGTAGCTGACATGTTCACGCTTTATAAGTATGAAAATATGCTCTACACCATGCGGATGAGCGGAAGCGAGATTAAAAATTATCTTGAGAAGGCTTACAGTCTGTGGTGTGACGATCCGGCGAGCGGAGCGCCTGAACATCTGCTGAGATTTCAGGATGAGAACCCTACACTTCAGAATAACCGATTGAAAAATCCGAGCTATAATTTTGATTCAGCCTACGGGATTGACTACACTGTTGACATTACCCGCGGAGATGGAGACAGGATAACGATTTCAGGCTTTTCTGACGGAAGGGAGTTCAATCCTGATTCCATTTACACTGTTGCCGTGAATTCCTATCGCGGCAACGGGGGCGGCGATTTGCTTACGGATGGTGCCGGTATTGAACGCGGGGAACTTAAAAACAGAATTGTAAGGGCAACTGATAAGGATTTGCGTTTTTATCTGTTGCGTAACATAGAGAAAAAAGGAAATGTTGATGTTGATTTCCGCGCTAACTGGAAATTTGTTCCGGAGGAGCTGTCAAAGCGTCTTGCCGAAACTGATTCAATGCTTTTGTTCGGTGCCGGAGCTTCACAGATACAGAAATAACAATTTTACCGGTAATCGACCATGGCCAATACGATGAGTCATTTTAACAACAATCCCGAATCGGAGCTTGACGCAAGGCTTCGCAATCCGGCCACGTGTCGTGAGGCGTTCGGCGAGGTTATAGCCCGGTATTCCGAAAAGCTTTACTGGCAGATTCGACGGATGGTTCAGAATCATGATGATGCCAATGATTTGCTTCAGAGCACATTCATGAAAGCGTGGCAGAATTTGGAAAATTTCCGTGGAGATGCAAAACTGTCGACCTGGCTTCATAAAATAGCCATAAACGAGAGTCTGACATTCTTGGAACGGGAACGTAAACGGAAACACCTTTCGATTGATGACGAGGAGTCACATCTGGTTAACGCCATTGAAGCGGACACGAATATAGATGGGGATGCGTTGAAAGTTGAATTGCGAAAGGCAATAGCGCAACTTCCTGAAAAACAGCGTCTGGTTTTCAATATGCGATATTATGATGAAACGCCTTATGAGGAGATGTCGCAGATTCTCGGCACCTCGACAGGTGCGCTGAAAGCGTCCTACCATCTGGCTGTGAAAAAAATTGAACAATATTTCAAGGAACTTGATTAAACTTTAACTGCAATTGTCAGTCAATATAAGCAAATGAGTGAGAAAAAAGAAAATAAAGAATATACCGACCCGTTGGTGAAGATAAATCATCAGAGCGGCATGACTGTGCCTGAGGGATTCTTTGCTGAATTCAATGCCCGGATGGCAAGGGAGTTGCCGCCGATTGATTTTGAGAAGAGCGGAGTTGAGGAAGCTGTCAAACGGACGTTCTGGCAGCGAATACGTCCGTATGCATATATGGCAGCTATGTTTGGCGGCGTATGGTGCATGATGAACATGTTCGACCTTGTCCGCAATGATGCGGATCTGTCGGTTTCAAATCATCCTGTGGTGACCGCTGCGGTTGATAACGATATGTTTTTTAATGATTATGTGGTTCCTTCCATTGATGATCAGACATTGATGGATGAACTATATGAGGAGGGATTCGACGCAACAGATTTCAATAATAATTGAGTTACGCCATGAAACGTATAGCATTGTTATTTATGGTGCTGGTGTTTGCAATAGCAGCCCAGGCCGGAGAACCGAACAAAAAACATTCCGACAGGCAGCAATGGATGAAAGAGATGCGTCAGCTGCGCACGAATTATGTGGTGAAACAGCTTAAACTCACTTCTGAACAGAGCGAGAAATTTGTTGCGGCATATAACGCCATGCAGATTGATCTGGATAAGTTACAAAGCGAAAGCCGCAGGCTTTGCAAGTCCGTTCAGGAGAAAGGGGAGTCGGCAACCGGTCTTGAACTTGAGAAAGGAGCGGAAGCGATGTTTGAATTGCGCTCGAAGGAGGGTGCGATAGAAATGCGTTATTTCACCAAGTTTAAATCGATTCTCACTCCGCGCCAGCTGTTTAATTTAAAAAAGGTGGAGCACAATTTCAACCGAGAACTGCTGAAGCGGAAGAAAGAGGGTAAAAAATAAAGTAACATTATGAAGCGCAAGGGAATTCTTTTGCTGCTCGCCATTGTTGTCGCGACAATGAGCAGGGCGGCTGTGCCTGATTTTGCCTATCCGCAAACAGTGAGCAAGCAGGCTGAAGTTGCATTGACAAAAGCCTTGAAGAATGGAAACGGTGTTGCAACCGTAAGGGCACTGGCTGATCTGGGTCTTGCCCAGAATGCCATTGGAAAAGAGAAACTTCCGGCGGTGGTCAAGCGAATAGAAAAGATAAAGAATGAGGAACGGGATTCCGTTACGCGTTCGTTGCTATGTATGTTACTGGCTGATATTTACGCAGATGTGTATGGAGGGAACCGTTATGTTTACGATCGTCGTGAACAGCCTTTGCTGCCGTTGCCGGAGAATTATGATGAGTGGAGCGGGAACCAGTTCAGGAAAAAGGTTGCGGAACTGTGCGATGAGGCTATGCTGCCGGCACGCAAGCTGCAGAGCCATAAACTGTCGGAATATAAAAGCATTATAAATTTCGATGATGAACAGTTGATTTATTATCCAACGCTTTATGATTTTGCAGCCTTGTTCACGATAAACAAGCGAAAAGAGATTTCGACAGGTTATGAAAATATGTTGTCGAGGGTCTATCTTACGAACTGGCGTTTTTTTGTCGCTATGCCTAAAATCGTGCCGTCGTCGGCGGAGGCGGTTTCAATTCTCAAAACTTATGCAGAGTGGCTTGAATTTCATAAGAATTCCGATTTGCCATTCGTGAATGTAGATTTGCAACGATTGGAGTTTGTGAACCGGAATCTTTATGAATTGCAAGAGACTGATGATGATGATGAGAATGAAGAGACTGATGATGATGATGAAGATGAGGATAAGTTATATGAATTGTATAGAGAGTTATATGATAAGCATTCCGCTTCAGAAGCGGGCTGCGATGTGCTTGTGGCAATATATGGTTTAGGTTTATATAACTATGATTCAAAGTGGCTTTACAATGAAATGGAGAGAGCCGTGGCCAAGTTCCCGGCCTATCACAGAGTTGATTGCCTGAAGGAATATCTGACTCGGATGAGACAGAAGAATGCTATTGTAGACATTCCGGAGCGTGTTGCGCCCGGCATAGAATATGAAATAAAAGTTTCATCGTGCAACATGCCGGAGGTGACATTCGATTTTTATAAGGTAACACTGTCGACCCCGACGGATTACAGCTACAAAATTGGAAGCGGAGTTGAAAAGCCGGTAAAGAGCGTGAAAGTTTCGTTTGACGGTGTAATTCCTTTTGAAAAGTCTAAGAGGGAAAAGATATCGTTTGATGAACCGGGATATTATATTTGCAGGGTGCGCGGCGAATCATCGGGCAATGCGATGGTTATACGCTGTTCGTTGCTGGCTATCGGAGCGCAGGGTGTGTCGGAAAATACATTTTTTGTATTCAATCCATTGAATGGCGTTCCTGTTGAGGGTGCAAATGTGGTGAGAGTTGAGAACAACCGTAAGACCGGCGTATCTATCAACAATATCGGATTAACGGATAAAAACGGTTTCTATAAGCCGAAACCCTATGAAAAATATTGTAGCTATATAGCAAGTAAGAACAATGATTCGTATGGCAAGGATATTTCATTGAGTCTGAGTGTCCGTGAGAATGAGAAGGCACGGAAATATATCACAGGCTTTACAAATCTTACGCTATATCATCCGGGAGATACGGTGAAATTTGTCGGCGTGGCTTACGGTGTGGATGGTAAAAAGGTAAGTTCCGTTAAGGGGAGCGGCATGAGCAGTGTCTTAGTTATGCCAAACGGTGAGCGGGTTGATACGATTGAGGGAGTTACGGATGAATTCGGAAGATGTAGCGGAGAGTTTGTGCTTCCGAAAGGTGGTTTGACCGGACGGGCCCGCATAACTATGGATATGGATGGGAAACGCAGTGATGTTTGGTTTACGGTGAGCGATTACAAACTTCCTACGTTTGAGGCGCGTGTGTCGGGTGTGCTTTACGACACGCCGCAAAAGGGTTTTGTGACAATTAAGGGTGTGGCTGAAAGTTACACAGGCGTTGCTGTGGCTAATGCCAAGGTGAAGATGGAATTAGGCTCGACGGGGCGGAATTATTGGCGCCGGCAGGCTTCGGATAATTTTTACAGTTCGGATCTGACTACAGATAGCCGGGGTGATTTCACGGTGGAGATTCCTGTAGAGGTGTTTGAATATGCTCCCTATCCTGATGGAGTGTTCTCGGCTCGATTCACTGTCACTTCACCGAACGGAGAGAACCGGCAGTGTGTAAGGGAATTCCGAATGAAACAGGCGTTGACCTTGAATGTAACTGTTCCGCAGAGTATCAATGCCTTAAAGCCCGTGAATTTTTCAGTAAGCATTGAAGATGGCGAACAAAAACGCGTTAATCAGCCGGTGGAATACATTCTGATGAATGATGCGGATTCAGTTCTGTCCAAAGGCAGCTTTATGTCGAATAATGCTAAAATCAACTTTGAAAACATTCCTTCGGGAGAATATCGTTTGAAATTCACCACTGAAAATGCCAATGTCGACAAACATACGATTGTGATTTATCGCATTGGCGACAAGAAATCACCCGTGAGCAGCGTTTTGTGGAGTCCGTCGGCCGGAAAACGGATAACTGTTGAAGGGAAAGGCAAATGCAAGGTTGTTGTTGCATCAGACCGGGATGAGCAGTATTGTCTTTATACGTTGGTCGATGTTAGCAACGGTAAGATAATAGAACAGAAATGGGTTAAGTTGCCGGGGGGTGTTCATGAGTTTGAAATGAATGTTCCTGTTGATGTCCCTGAAATGAAGGCTGTGTTCTTTGCTGCCAACAATTACAAGTCGTCAGAAATAAGTGTCGTTCTGGAGAATAGAGAGTTGAATAAACAGATGGCTTTGGTTGTTGAAAGCATGCGCGACAAAATTGTTCCCGGAAGCGAGGAAACGATTAAGCTCCGCAGTTGTGAAGTGGGAACAGATACAACCGGAGTGGCAGGTGCAATGATTCTGAATATGTGGAATAAAGCGTTGCTTGGAGTGGACGGAATAGTTACACCCTCGTTAAAGCTGTGGATAAACAAGCCTTATGTTCCTTCGTTCAGTATAAATCAGAATCTAAATGTATGGAATATTTCGGCAAGTTATAATGAAAATGTCAAGAGAAATTTCATTTGCAAGACGTTGGGCGAGCCGCAATGGGAACTGTACGGGCGTTCATTCCGGCCGTATTTTGTGACCGACAGAATGATGATGAAGGCAACGATGGCTACATCGGCCGGCGTTAACATTATGCGCTCTGAGAGTGAAGTGATGCCAGCTTATGGTTCTGCTTTGAAAATGGATGCGGCAGAGGAGAGCATAGAAACGGATGCCGATGAAGGGGTTCTGAAGGAGAGTATGACTCTTGCCGATGCGGTGGAAATCGGGAACAATAACAGAACCGATGAGTTTGTTTATCGTGAGGTTGAAACACCTTCGGCGTTCTTTGCCCCGATGTTGAAAACCGATTCCAAAGGCAAATTTGAGTTCAGCTACATAGTTCCGAATGCCAACGCGCAGTGGGTGTTGCAAGGACTTTCATTCGATGAGAGGATGCGGAGTGCGAATTTTGAAACAACTCTTATGGCTGTGCGCCCCATAATGGTTCAGAGCAATCTGCCCCGTTTCATGCGCTATGGCGACAGGGCGGTTATCCGCGCGACAGTCAGCAACAAAAGCGACCGGAACGAGGAGGTTGAGGTCGTGACCGAGTTCTTTGATGTTTCGACCGGCAAGGTTGTTCAGCATAATGACACGACAGTGAGCGTTAATTCAGATGAATCGGCCACTGTAGGCGTAAGCTTTGTGGCTCCTGACGACAGAACATTGATTGGATATAGAGTTAAGGCAACGGCCGGCATGTATGCCGATGGCGAGCAGCAGATTCTGCCGCTGCTTCCGTTCATTACTCCTGTGGTGGAAACGAAGCTGTTCTATTTGTCGGCCGACAGCATGCGGATGCAGATGCGGTTGCCTGACATGAAGGGTGATGCCGAGGTAACGTTGCAGTTCTGTGAAAATCCGGCATGGTATGTGGTGACGGCACTTCCCGGTTTACAAAAGGGTTCGCCGCAGACATCGGTTGAGGCTGCCGATATGATTTTCTCGGCGTCGGTGGCTCGCGGAATTCTGAAGAAATATCCGGCTGTGAAGGAGGCGCTTGACCAGTGGCTTAAACAACCGGGCGATTCGATGCTACGTTCAATGCTTGAACGTAACAACGATTTGAAGATAATGTTGCTGAGCAGCACTCCGTGGATGGCTGATGCTGAAAATGACACGGAGCGGATGGCGCGGCTGGCGTTGCTTTTCAATGAAAAAGAGATCGATTCTACGTTGGATTCGGCATGGAAACTGCTGAGAAAGCTGCACAGCACCGGCGAAGGCTGGGCTTGGCATCCGTCGTGGAATGAGCCGGACAGTTGGGCTACGATGGAGGTTCTTACAACCCTCGGACAGTTGCAGAGCCTCGGATTCCTTTCGGCAGATAAGGAGGCAAAGCAGATGGTGAAAAGCAGTATCGACTGGCTGCAGAGCCGCTATGTTGCCATATGGAAAAAGAACCGTAATGGAGTTTACACGAATTACGTGTCGATGCGTGACTTGTGGCCGCAGTATGCGCAGAACGCGCAAGGGAAGCAGCTTACTGCGGAGACGGTGCAGAAGCTTTTGGCTTCGTGGAAAAAAAGCAGCATTGCCGGCAAAGCGGAAGCAGCTATGATTCTGAGTGCGCATGGCTACAAATCGGTGGCACGCGAAATATTGCGTTCTATTAACGAATATGCTGTGGTTTCGGAGCAGAGCGGCATGCACTGGCCTTCGGTGAGTGATGCAATGAGTGGAAGCGTGGCTGAACTGGCAGTTGCAGCAAATCTGCTTAAAGTGTATAATTTATTAGAGCCGGGATGCAAGGAGATTGATTTGATTCGTCAGTGGCTTGTTGTTCAGAAGGAGACGCGAAACTGGGGCAACAGCGCTATGGTGTCGGAGATTATTGCCGTGTTCCTCGGTTGCGGATCGGACTGGACTGTGCCGGCAAAGGGTACGGTGATAAGTTTGAACGGGAAAACACTCGGGGTTTCGCCTGCCGACAACCGGTTGGGGGCGTATCGCATTGAAATGAAACCGACGGAGGTTTCCGGCGCGCATCTTGAAATTGAAAAGTCGGGTAAGACTCCGGCATGGGGTGCGGTTTATTGCCGATATAGAGCAGTTACAACCGAAGTCAGCGCTCAGAGTTGCGACGGCTTGAGCATAAGCAAACGGATGTTCAAACTTGCAGGCACCGAGTGGGTTGAGACCGACAGATTCAGTGTTGGTGACCGTGTGCGCATTCAACTGATTGTGAAGGCTGACCGTGCGCTTGATTATGTTGCTATAACCGATGACCGTGCGGCATGTTTCGAACCGGTTGAGCAGCTACCCGGCTGGATGTATAGCGAAGGCATAGGATTCTATCGTGAAAACCGTGATGCTGCTACCAATATATTTGTTAACAGAATGCCGAAAGGAACGTATTTGCTGTCGTATGAGGTGTTTGCTAATAACTCCGGCGATTTTGCTTCGGGACTTGCCACGGCCCAGTCGCAGTATGCGCCGCAAATCACGGCTCATTCCGGAGGTTCTGTAGTGGCAGTGGCGCCCTGAAACCGTCGGTGAACTCAATGCAGCCTTCGTCGGGGAGCAGTCGTCGGATTTTGCCGATGTGTTCCTCTATGCGTCCTCCGCTTTTCAGTTCGTCGGGCACGAAGAAACGGTAGCGGACCCGCGGCGGGTCGGGCAGAGCGGCAAGCAGCTGCAGACGTTTCGACAGCTTTTCCGCCTCCTCGGGTGTCATTTCCGGTTCGGCCACTGTAAGCCGTGCCATTTCGGCAAGGGCTTCTTCATGGCCGTTTAGTGCCGCGAACGGAGCGAACTGCGCCGCCCGGTTCTCCATCGACATGGGTGTATGCAGTCCGTGGGGCGGGCGCTTCATTGAAATTATATCGGAATAATCGTCGCCGTTCATGCCTTGTGTCCTCCTATCTGTTTGTTGCGCTGGCGCTGTGTTGCGCCTTCGTCGAAATTCCGTCCGGTAAGAATGGCATTTTTTCCGAACCGGTTTTTAATATTGATCATAGCTTCCGCGCGGCGGCGTTCGCGTTTAAGCCGCGTCTGTTCGTCGAGTTCCTCCTTGCGTATCTTGTCGTAGTCAACAAACAGTTCAAGCTGCTGCGGTTGCTCCGTGTGTATGGTTTCCGACTCCTTTTCAAGCCGGCACGCCGTTACGTTGATTCGGCGTACCAACAGCAGCGGATTGGTTATGCGGTCGAAAAGCGAAGCTAACGCATCGGTTATCTTCGACACTGAGTTCGTATGCCGGTCGAGATTCACGGTTCCGTGACTGTGTTCCGGAACTTTGCGGCCGTAATGGTCAACACTTATTCGTCCGGTGTATTTAGCCATCACATCAGGGTTGTCGAGACTTGTGGTGTCGTAGCCTATGTGCAGAGTTAGCTGCGGAGTGGCGAGTTTTTTCTCGATTAATTCGAGTGCGAGTGATTCAGCCATTTCAAGCGCCACGACACGTGCATTTTTAACCTGATAGGGATTGTGGAGAACCTGTCCGGAACCGAGTGAGGTAGATGAGGGGCGATAGGCTTTTATCTGCGACATGCTCACCGGTTCGTAGCCCCAGGCATGGTCGATGAGCAGTTCGGCATTTATGCCGAGCATGGCAAAGAGAGCATCCTGATTATGCAGTGAGCATCGTGCTATGTCGCCCATGGTGTAGATTCCACGTTGTGCCAGGCGTTCGGCGATTCCACGCCCAACACGCCAGAAGTCGGTTATGGGGCGATGGCTCCACAGTTTTTCGCGGTAGGAACGTTCGGTGAGCTCGGCTATTCTTACTCCGTCGGCATCGGGTTTCATTTTTTTCGCCACAATGTCCATGGCCACTTTGCAGAGATAGAGGTTTTCGCCTATTCCGGCTGTTGCGGTGATGCCGGTTTCGGCAAGGACATCGCGGATAAGACGCATGGCAAAATCGTGGGCCGAAATGCCGAGTGTTCCGAGATAGGGGGTGGCATCGATGAAAACCTCGTCGACTGAATAGACATGAATGTCTTCCGGCGCCACATGGCGCAGATAAATGTTGTAGATGCGCGAGGAATAGTCGATGTAAAGAGCCATTCTCGGCGGAACGACCATATAGTCGACTGCTATTTCAGGGTTGCCGGCAAGGACTTTCAGTGAGGATGATTTGCCTTTATGTCCGCGTGAACGGTTCACCTGATTTATTTGCCGGACCACTTCAAACAGGCGGGGACGACCTCCTAATCCGAAGCTCTTCAATGCCGGAGAAACTGCCAGACAGATGGTCTTGATGGTGCGTTCGGCATCGGCCACCGTCAGCAGCGTGTCAAGCGCATCAAGCCCCCGTTCCACACATTCAACGGATGCATAGAATGATTTCAGGTCAATTGCAATAAATGTAGGGCGATGTTTTTGCATAGTGTGATAAGCAAAGGTAACAAATAATTGCTTTGCCGGCAAAAGAAATATAAAAATGGGCGGTGCCGGAAGGAAGTTCCGGCACCGCCTCGGTTATAGGGGGGATGTGTTTGTCAGTCGACGATGGGCTTGTACTCAACGAATGCTTCGATGGCTTCGTAGGATGCAAGGCCAAGGCTTTCATAGAGGCTTGCAGTAGCGCGGTTGCGCTCTTCGGCACGCTGCCAGAAAAGGCGGTCGTCATCGCCAAGGAAGGGGGCGTTTTCCATCTGGCTCTGGTGCTTGAGGATTGAGTTGCGTTTGAAGCGCAGCTCTTCGGGGCTGATGGGCACTGCCATTTCAATGTGGTCGATTTCCCATTCGGCCCAGGCGCCACGGTACATCCAGATGCGGCAGTCCTTCATCCATTTTTCGTTGCGGAGCTCATAAAGTGCAGCAAGAACGGCATCGGTGCAGACTTTGTGCGTTCCGTGCGGGTCGGCGAGGTCGCCGGCAACGAAAATCTGATGCGGCTTAACTTCTTCGAGAAGTGCCTTTACTATGTCGATGTCGGCTTCGGAGAGGTCTCCTTTCTTAATGGTTCCGGTTTCGTAGAAGGGGAGACGGAGGAAATGAATGTTCTGAGGTTTAACGCCGATGTAGTTGCAGGCAATTGTTGCCTCAGCCTGGCGAATCATGGTTTTGATTTCGCGGATTTCGGCGGTGTCGGTTTCACCTGAACGTTTCTGAGCCACGAAGTTGCGGACTCCTTCGCTGAGCTTGTCGTAGCCTTCGGTCTTGAAGCCGAACATCGGGGCGATTTTGTCCATCATCAGGAAGTAGCGCATCATATCTTCGTCGCCAACGGCAATGTTGCCCGAGGTTTCGTAGGCCACATGCACGTCATGTTTCTGGTCGACAAGGCGTTTCAGCGTGCCACCCATTGAAATCACGTCGTCGTCGGGGTGCGGGCTGAAAACGATTACGCGCTTGGGATAAGGATTTGCGCGTTCCGGACGATAGGTGTCGTCGGCATTGGGTTTGCCGCCCGGCCAGCCGGTGATGGTGTGCTGGAGGTCGTTGAAAATTTTGATGTTCACGTTGTAGGCTGAACCGAAGAGGGCGAGAAGTTCGCCGAGTCCCCAGTCGTTATAGTCCTTGTCGGTGAGTTTCAGGATGGGTTTGTTGGTAACGCCGCAGAGCCAAACGATTGCGCGACGAATGAGTTTGTCGTTCCATTCGCACGAGGTCACTTTCCAAGGCATGGAGATGCGGGTAAGATCCTCGGCAGCAGGGAGGTCGATAACGGTTTTAACGTGTGAATGACCCTGAAGATAGGATGAGGGAACCTGTGAGGATACTTTGCCTTCCACTGTTTTGCGGACAATGGCGGCGTTGTTTTCACCCCAGGCCATTGTGATTACACGTTTAGCGCTAAGTATGTTGCTGATGCCGAGTGTGATGGCGGTTGTGGGAACATCCTCGCAGTTATATGCGGCGCTGATGTTGTGGCGGGTTTCGTTGCCGAGGAGCACAAGTCGGCAGTTTGAATTCCATCCGCTGCCCGGTTCGTTAAACGCGAGCGAGCCGTTCTGACCTATTTCGCAGACAACGACGTCGAGACCACCATGCTCGGCTATCGACTGTTCGTAAGCCTTACATGTTTCAAACATGTTCTCTTTGGTTACTTCGCTGTCGATGGTGTGAATGTTTTCGGGCTTTATGTTTACCTGATCGAGTAGCACTTCCTTAAGTCTTTTCAGCGAGCTGGGTCCGTTTTCAATCAGCGGGAAGAATTCGCCGAGATTGAACACGACAACGTTGCTGAAATCAACTTTTCCCTGACGGTAAAGTTCGATGAGGCGAGCGTAGGCCGGATGTGTGCTTACGCCTGCACCGAGAGCCATAACGCATTTACCTTTCTGGGAAACTGCACGCTGAATGTAGCGGGCCATGTTTTCGGCAATGAAATCGCTGCCGTCGGAAGCGGTTTCAAAGATGCGTGTGTAAACTTTTTCCTCGCGTGTTAGAGAGGCAAGCTCGATTTCTCCCTGCGGATCATAGTATTTGCGTGGGATTCTGTCGAGTTTGATTTGAGAACTCAAGTTAGTTTTCATAATGACAGAGGTTGAAATATTTTTCGTTTTTGCAAAGTTAACCAATAAAAGTGTATAAGCGAATAAATGTAAGGATTTTTTGAATGGAAAAACGCCCCGAAACATTATGCTCCGGGGCGTTTTATGATGGTTTGGATCAAATCAGATTACTGGGGAAGGTTGCCGACTTCCGGGTCAACACCCCACTGTTGCTGTGCAAGGCGACGGTAGTTGTTATAGCGCCACTGGGCATTTGCTTTTGCGGCTGCAAACAATTCGGCTGCCTGCTCGGGATATTGTTTCACAACTGAAGCATAGCGCACCTCGCCTTTGAGGAATTCATCGAACTTATCCCAATCGGGGGCTTTGCTGTCGAGTGTGAACGGATTCTTGCCCTCTTCCTCGAGTGCGGGGTTGTAGCGCCAGAGGTGCCAGTAGCCGCATTCAACGGCTTTTGCTTCCTCGGCCTGGGATTTGCCCATGCCGGCGCGGATGCCGTGGTTGATGCAGGGAGCGTAGGCGATGACGATTGAAGGTCCGTCGTAGGCTTCGGCTTCGCGGAGAGCCTTGAGGGTCTGAGCCTGGTCGGCACCCAT
>CAZMAO010000015.1:0-34932 GCA_964564465.1 uncultured Bacteroides sp. | reverse complement strand
TAAGAGTGGGGAACCGCAGCAGCATGGGTAGACTGCCTGAGCACGGCTTTGCTCCTGCGCGGGAGTAAAGCGCCATTCTTGCCTGCTGACGTTTCATTGCGTTTTCCTTTCCGGGATATTTTTCGTTGATTTTCTTGATGTCGGGAGCAAGTACGCGCATTTTCGCCTGACTCATATAGCTCTTGTAGGTGAAGGGGAATATGATTATCTTGATGAAAATGGTGAGCAGCAGTATTATAATGCCGTAGTTGGTGATATACTGACCGAGCAGGTTGAAAATGGGTATGATAATCAGTGTGTTTATCCAGCGCACAATCGGCCATCCGAGGGGAATCAGCTTGGTGAGGTGCAGATTGTCGTCGGGGGTTATTTCGGATGAGAGGTCTGAGAGCAGAGGATAGGAGTTGGGGCCGAGGTAGAGTGTGAATGAGGCCGGATTCTGGTGAGCCGACGAATAGTCGAGAGTTGCCTCCGTGTTCATTTCTTTGATGAAATCGGGATTGTGTTCCAGCTCGTTTGAAGCTAATTTCGCAGATGTGAATGTTGTCTGTGGAACGATGATTGCGGAGAAGAACTGGTTTTTATAGGCAATCCATTTGAGACGTTCGGAAATTTCTTTTGTGCGGTCGCCGTTTTCCTTGAGGTTTTCCACATCGCCGTTCGCAAACATGTAGTAGAGTGCCGAGTTACGCTGCTCGAACATGAGTCCGGCTTCGTTTCGGTCCATGCGCTGATGCCATACAAAGTCCATGGTTGCTACACTTGGGGGAATCACGGACTGCATGCCTTGCTGCAAAATGTCCATTTTAACAAGGTATCCGCTTTCGGGGTTAATGGAGTAGCGTATGCTCCATTGTGCGCCATCGCCTAGATCGAGGCTCATGATCACGGTTGAGTCGGTCTGTTCGGTTGGGGTGAAGTAGAACAGCCGGGTGTCGAACCGCTGTGTCGCCGAAGTAAGGATAAAGCCGTAGGAGTCGTTGCCTGAAGCTAATGGTTGCACGGCGGTTGAATCGTAGGTTTTGTAGTTGTTGAGCGAAGCGCTTGCTATTACCGCACCTTTGTTGGAGATTTCGAGGGTGAGGTCTTTGTTGCGGAGTGTAACGGTGGTGCTGTCGCCTGCAAGATAGTGGCGGAAACCGCCGTAGCGTGCGGCGTCGGCGAGTCCCCGGCGCAGATTTGCAACGGCAAGCGATGCTGTTTGAGGATTTACTCCTTGGAAATTGGAGGTGAGAATGTCGGTGAGAGTGAGTGATGTTTCACCGGCTTTGACTGTTCCTGTCAGTTCGCCGTCGTGGGAAAGGGTGATTTTATAGTCGGAACCGGAGAGTGTATATGCACCGAGCGAATCAGAAGTTCCGAGTTGCCGGACTGTCTGTTTAATCGTTGCGATTTCGGAAGCGCTGACCGAGTCGGTCGACAGGATGTTGCCTGTGTTTGAAATGGCTTGTTCCTGAGCCAGTTGCTCCTGTCGTTCTTTTTCCATGCGGGCACGTTCTTCGGCTGAGGGCTGATTGAGATACATGAATCCCATAATAACGGCGCCCATAAGCAGTATGCCCAGAATGGTGTTTTTATCCATTTTGAATTGTTTTTATGATGAATGTTATAAATTTCGTTGGTCGGCGAATGCAATTGCCGCATTCATGAATGAGAGGAAAAGAGGGTTGGGGTTCAGGACGGTGCCGGAGTATTCAGGGTGGAATTGTGTTCCCACAAACCATCGTTTTCCGGGAATTTCAACGACTTCCACCAGGTGTGTCGCCGGATTTTGTCCGACGCATATCATTCCGGCGTTTTCAAACTGTTCACGGTAATCGTTGTTGAATTCGAAACGGTGACGGTGGCGTTCATCGATTGTCGTGGTGCCGTAGGCCTTTGCGGTGATGCTGTCGGGTTTCAACTGACATTCGTAAGCGCCGAGTCTCATTGTTCCGCCCATGTTTGATATGCTTTTCTGCTCTTCCATAAGGTCGATGACATTGTGAGGAGTGGAGGGATCCATTTCCGTGCTTTTGGCTTCGGGGAGATTCAGTACGTTGCGGGCGAACTCAATGACCATGCATTGCATTCCGAGGCATATTCCGAATGTGGGCACGTTATGTTCACGGCACCATTTGAGGGCTATGAATTTGCCTTCGATTCCTCGTTGGCCGAATCCGGGGGCAATTATTACACCATCCATAGGAGCGAGTTTCTGCTCAACGTCGGTTTCGGTGAGGCGTTCGCTGTGGATGTAGACAAGGTTTAGTTTGCGGTCGCAATAGGTGGCTGCGTGGAAAAGCGACTCGTTAATTGATTTATACGCATCCTGAAGTTCGACGTATTTACCGACAAGTCCGATTGTCACGTTTTTTTCAGCGCTACGCAGTTTGTCAAGGAAATGAAGCCAGGGAGCCATGTGCGGTTCGCCTGATACGTTCACGCCCATTTTCCGGCAAACGATTTCATCGAGATGCTGGTTGTGCATCATAACCGGCACCTGATAGATTGTGTCACAGTCAATAGACTGGAATACGGCATTTTCAGCGACGTTGCAGAACTGGGCTATTTTACGACGCATTGCCATGGGAATTTCCATTTCTGTGCGCAGAACAAGCACGTCGGGCTGAATTCCGAGGTGCTGCAGCTGTTTGACAGAGTGTTGCGTGGGCTTTGTCTTGAGCTCTTTAGCCGCTTTGAGATATGGAACGTATGTGAGATGTATGCAGAGGGCATCGTTGCCGAGTTCCCAACGGAGCTGACGCACGGCTTCGAGAAAGGGGAGGGATTCAATATCGCCGACAGTACCTCCTATTTCGGTGATAATGAAGTCAAAATTTCCGGTGTTGCCGAGAAGTTTGACATTGCGTTTGATTTCGTCGGTGATATGCGGAATTATCTGTACGGTTTTACCCAGGAAATCGCCCCGACGTTCCTTGTCGATAACGCTCTGGTAAATTCGTCCGGTAGTGACATTGTTTGCGCGGGTGGTGTGGATGTCGGTGAACCGTTCGTAGTGACCGAGATCGAGATCCGCCTCATGTCCGTCGACGGTTACGTAGCATTCGCCATGTTCGTAGGGGTTCAGTGTGCCCGGGTCGATGTTTATATATGGGTCGAATTTCTGAATTGTAACTTTAAACCCTCGAGCTTTCAGCAGGTTGGCTAAAGATGCAGAAATTATGCCCTTACCAAGCGAGGACACTACGCCACCGGTAACGAAAATATATTTTGTATTCACTATGAGCAATATTTATTTTATTGCCCACAAAGTTAGCAACTTTTTTTCGTTATTTCATCAACTTTTATTTCAATTTGAGCCCGCTTCCCTGAGGTGGAGCAACGAGTCCGGGGTTGGAGCCGTTGATGTTCGGCACCTGCGAGGGGGAAGAGGGGAGGTTGACGGATGGAGCCGCCGGCTGTTGTGCTGGTTGTTGTGAAGGTGCGGTCTGGTTGCCGGGGCGTATGTTTCCCACCGGTCTGTTCCAGTTCCCGGCAATTCCAGGTCTGGTGGGGCCGGCTGCGGGTGGTGCCGGGGCATAGTTCCATCCCGGGATGTAGTTGTTATAGGGTCCTGTATAATATGGCCCGGTGTAGTACGGGGCATTGTAATAGGGTCCGTTATAGTAGACGTTCGAATAATATGGGTTATAGCCGGAAGAAACTCCAACGGAAACGGTTCCGGATGGAGAGACGTCGGTCGATGTGTCCCAAAGAGCTTCGCAGCTTGTGGTAGCTAAAGCAAGGACAAAAAGTGGAATTATGTTTAAGCTGCGCATAGAATAGAAGTGTATTAGGGTATAGCTGTTTATATACAAGACAATTAAGATGGTGAAAAAGTTTTCGGGCTGCTCTAAACTTTCGAGTGGATTTTTGAACGGTTCATTTGGCAAAGATAATGTTGTTATTGTCATCTGGTGGTTTTGGAACCGTTATTGTAGCCTGAAGGCGTGAAATTTGAAAAAATTTATGGCGGGGATTAAACTTATGACTAATTTTGTAGTCATTTTTAAAGGTAATAAAGAAATTATAACATAAAAAGTGGAAAAGGTTTTTAGGATGAAGCGCTTTTTTGTGTTGATGGTCAGTGTTTTAACATTGACAATGACTGTGAAAGGCGTTGATTTGCGCGGCACTGTTGCCGATGATTTCGGAGAGATGCTTCCGCGTGCGTCGGTGAGATTGCTTTCAGCCCGCGATTCGGCGTTTGTGAAAGGAACACGAACAGACAACGCCGGTGTTTACAGATTTACCGGTGTAAAGTCGGGAAGTTATATTGTCGAGGCTACCTATATAGGTTTAAAGACAACGTGTGTTAATGTGAATGTTGGCAAGACAACGGTGCAGGTTCCGGCCATAAAGATGGGAGAATCGTCGATTGCCCTGAGTGAAGTTACTGTTACTGGAGTCAAAACCCAGATAAAGGTGATGGAGGATACCGTTGAGTTCAATGCCGACAGTTATAAGACTCAGCCTAATGCTGTGGTTGAGGATCTGCTGAAGCGTCTGCCGGGTGTAGAGGTTGATGCCGACGGTAAAATTACGGCTAACGGCAAGGAGGTTACCAAGATTCTGATAGACGGCAAGGAGTTTTTCAGTGACGACCCGAAAGTGGCGTCAAAAAATCTGCCGGTGGAGATGGTCGACAAACTTCAGGTGGTTGATCGTAAAAGTGATCTGGCACGTCTTACTGGTGTTGATGACGGTGAGGATGAGACGGTAATTAACCTCACTGTGAAGAAAAATATGAAGAACGGTTATTTCGGCACTGCAGAGGCGGGCTACGGTACAGATCAGCGCTATAAAGGCTCGTTCAATGTTAATAAGTTCTGGGATAACAATCAGGTTACGTTGCTCGGTAATTTCAACAATGTTAACGAATTGGGTTTTACCGACAGCAATGGTAACCGTTTCAGGCGTTTCGGCGGAACAAACGGCATAAATGTGTCGCAGGCCTTAGGTTTGAATTTCAATCTGGGAAAGACGGACAAGTTCCGTGTGGGTGGCGACATTCTCTGGAGCCGTTCCGACCGAGAGACAATCGAGAAGCGCGAACGGCAGTATCTGTTTGCCGATTCAACGTCATTCACCAACACCGGGCGCTCGGCGCGCGACCGCGGACAGAATATTCGCGGCGACTTCCGGATTGAGTGGAAACCTGACTCGTTCAACACTGTTGATTTCCGACCTAATTTCTCATATAACTATAATCATTCCTTAAGTGTTGATTCCACATTGATTCTTGCTGGTGATGCCATGCGCACGAGAGTGAGCAACAGTTTCAATAGTCAGGATTCACGGGGCAAGTCGTTTGAATTCGGTGCCCGTTTTATTTATACTCATAACTTCAAACAGCGGCGCGGCCGTTCGTTCAGCGTTATGCTGAATTACCGTCACTCGAATGTCCGCGAGGATGGAAGTTCGTTTGCCCGCAATCAGTTTTATCTGCTGAATGATTCGTTGGATATATATGATCAGCTGCAGAACAATCACACGTGGAGCGATTTCATAACCGGCCGATTGTCATGGACCGAGCCTTTGGGTGATGCTTCGAAGGGAAATTTCCTTACATTCAGCTATCAGGCCCGTTATCGCTGGAACAATGCTGACAAGATGGTTTATGATCATCCGGTTGATATGGTGGATGGTGTGCCTGTGATTGATTACACGCAAAGTGTTCTTAATGAGGATTTGACAAACCGTTTCCGCAATAATTTTTTCAATCAGGATTTCCGTGTCGGTTACAAGCGTGTTTCGGCGGTGCATAATGCCGAGGTGGGAGTGTCGGTGCTTCCGGCAATGAGTGAAAGTGATAACCTTATGAATGATGCGAAGAGCATCCCAACCCGCTGGGTTTTTAATGTGGCGCCTTACCTGCGCTACCGCTGGAAGATGAGTAAGCAGCGTTCGCTTAACATGCGCTACAACGGATGGTCGTCGCAGCCGTCAATGACACAGTTGCAGCCTGTTCCTGACAATACCGACCCGATGAACATAATTATCGGTAATCCGGAACTGAAGCCGAGTTTCACTCACTATTTCAACGCACGTTTCCAGGATTTTAACATGGATTCGCAACGTTCAATCATGGCCATGATGTTTGCGCAGATGGCTCAGAATTCCATTGTGAGCAGAACCACGTTCAACAACTCGACCGGCGGCAGGGAAACGACCTATGAAAACGTTAACGGAGTGTGGAGCATGCGTGTTATGGGTATGTTCTCGCAACCGCTGCGCAACAAGGCTTTTCAGGTAGGTGCCCACATGTTCGGCATGTACAGCCATAATGTGGGTTATAACAATGGTCAGCAGAATGTGAGCGGATCGATGAATTTCAATGTCATGCCGTCGTTGAGCTATCGTCCCGATAATCTTGAACTTGAACTCAGGCCTCGATATTCCTTCCAGGTTACGGACAACAGCCTTCAGACTGTGGGCGACATGTTTGTGCAGACTTTCGGAGGAACGTTCTCGGCTTATTACCGCACGCCGATAGGTGTGATTCTGAACAGTGACCTTACATACACCGCAACACGCGGTTATGCTCAGGGCTATGATAAGAATGAATGGATGTGGAATGCTTCGATTTCATACGAGCTGCTTAAGTCGAAGAGCCTTACGCTGGCGTTCAAGGCCTATGATCTGCTGCAGCAGCGCACCAGTGTGTGGCGTTCGGTAACGGCAAACTATATCGACGATACGATGTATAACAATCTTACGCGCTATTTTATGTTCACCGTAAGCTATCGGTTCAACACGTTCGGCAAGGGTAATGAGCCTGTCGACAGGAATGAACGTCGGTACGGTCCTCCCGGAGGCCCGGGTCGTGGTCCGCGCTGATTAAAATGTCGGTTTATGAGGGTTTCGTTTTATGTTTTTATGCTTATAATTCTGATTGGCTCGGCATATAATTTTAATATGTGCGCCAAGGAGGATACATCCTCGAAGTCGAGGAAAATCGGTATGGTGCTGAATTTAATATCACTGATTCTCGTTTTAACAGCGCTTATAATTTCATTCTTCGAGAACAAATAAGAGTAGAAGCTTTATTAAAATATAATGCCCCGGCTGCGTAGGTGCGGCCGGGGCATTTTGTTCGGTTCGGTTGGTTAGAGTTCGGGGGCGAGGTTGGCGGCTTCGATATCCTTGAAGTAGCGGTAGGTGCTGACTTTGAGCTCTTCGCAAGCGGCTTCGTCGGCCACGATGAGTGCTTTGGGATGCATCTGCAGGGCTGAGATTGTCCACATCTGGGAAATTCCGCCTTCAACGCCGTGGTGAAGGGCGCGGGCTTTGTTGTGCCCGTTCACAATTAGGAGCACGCTTTTTGCAGCCATGATTGTGCCTACACCAACCGTGAGTGCGGTTTTGGGGACGAGGTCGACGTTGTTGTCGAAGAAACGCGAGTTGGCGATGATGGTGTCGCGTGTGAGCGTTTTCATGCGGGTTTTGGATGTGAGCGATGAACCGGGCTCGTTGAATGCGATATGTCCGTCAGGTCCTACGCCGCCGAGGAACAGGTCGATGCCGCCGTATGATTCGATTTTAGCTTCATAGCGGGCGCATTCTTCAATGGGATCGGGGGCATTTCCGTTAAGAATGTTTACATTTTCGGGAAGTATGTCGATTTGGTTGAAGAAGTTTGTCCACATGAAGGTGTAGTAGCTCTGTTCATGATCGCGGGGAATGCCGCAATATTCGTCCATGTTGAATGTGACAACGTTTTTGAAGGAAACTTTACCCTCTTTGTTGAGTTTGATAAGTTCTTTATACATTCCGAGGGGAGAGCTTCCGGTGGGGCAACCGAGCACGAAGGGTTTTTCGGGAGTCGGTTTGGCTTCGTTGATGCGGGCAGCCACATAGCCTGCAGCCCAGCGGCTTACCTGCTGATAATCGGGTTCAATGATAAGTCTCATAAATTTGTGGTTATTAGGGTTTTAAAATAAGTTTTTGAAAATGTAGCTTACGGCGAAATCGAGAATTGTATCGTGTCCGTTCAATTCATCGGCCGGATCCATGTCGACGGCACATCCGGGTGTCGGTTCAACTCCTTGTTCGGTTGCGTGTCCGTAGGCATCGAGCACGGGGCACGCTGACATTCTGATGCCCCAGCCGTTGGGTAGTTCGGAACTGTATGGCATTCCGCTTCCGCCGCCTGTTGTAGAGCCTATTACGGTTACGCCTGGAAGCAGTTTCATGATTGAAACAAAGTTGTTTGCGGCACTGAAGGTTGAGCGGTTGCACAGAACGACAACCGGTTTGGACCAGGTGTAGTGTCCGTTATCGACAGGGTCGATGTAGTAGGCGTAAGGTTCGGAAAATTCGTTGTGCCCCGGACCGGTTTTGTGCATCATATAGCCGACGAGAGTCCGTTTGGTTATGAACCGGTTAACGAACTGCTCAACGTTTGAAATGTTTCCTCCGCCGTTGTCGCGCACGTCGATAATAAGGGCGTCGGCGGGTGCGAAGTAAGCCAGGATGTAGTCGATGTTTCCTTCGCCGAGGCCTGAAGAAAATGTGGAGTAATGCAGATAGGCAATGTTCTGGGGAAGGAATCCGTAGGTTATGGCTCCGAGCGACCGGTAGTTGAAATTGAAGTAATATTGTTGAATGAGGCGTTCGTTGTAGTTCTGCGGGTAGTCGCTCCACCATTTTGTGTAGTAGGACGTTGCGAAAGGTGTGGAGAGGTTTACATGGCCGTCGCGCAGTTCGGCGAGCATTTCGCTGCAAACCTGAAAAAGTGCGTCGCGACCCATGTTGTTTGATATTCTGGGGCTGTAACGCGAATAGACTTCGTTCCAGTCGAGTCCTTTTTCATCGAGGAAGCAATAGTGACGGTCAATTTCCGTCCAGAGGGCGTCGAAAACACCTTGGGCGTTGACCGGCTGTTCGTTTATTTCGTGACAGGCGGCGAATGAAAGAGCGGTGGCCGCGATGATTATTCGAAGTATAATTTTCATCAGTAGAGGGCGGAAATTATGCGTGCGTTTTTGGAAATGCCTTTGGAGGGATTCAATGAAATCCATTCGCCTGCTATTCCCAAAAGGAATGAATGTGTGAATTTATTTGTGATTGTGTGGTTGATTTTAGTTGAGAGAATGTTGCCGGAATAACCGAGTCGCAGGGCAGTGGTGCCGAAATGGAGGTCGAGCGTGAGGAGGTTTGTCATGCGGAAGTAATTTCCCCACCAAGCGCAGTGTGCGAGATTTTTATGGTTTCCGAGATATATTTCGTAGTAGAGTTCGCCATAGTCAGGTGCGAAGAATGCTCCGGTTATCGGGATTGCGGGCTGATAGCGCAAGGTGAAGGGCAAGCGTCCCAGTTTGTGATTCCATGCGGCGAAGCCGGTTACATCGACAGTTAAGGCTGCTTTTGCGGAAGCGGGATTGTTGCCGTTGCGAGAGTTGTAGACACAGCCAAGGTCGAGTGCGGCTGCACCTCCGGCAGCAACGGTTATGTTGTAGGGTAGTTTCCAGCGGTGCATCATGGCCCATGAAAAATCGATTCCGGCATACCAGAGGTTTGAGCTCGAGTAGGTTGCGGATGCATTGTCGATGTTCAGATTGAATTTCATCTGCATAACCCATCTGGCGGGGTTGAATTTCATTGCCTGCATCCTTTCATAGCCTATGCCGGTGTGCCAGCCGTTGAATTTTAGCGGTGACAGATACGTGTCGGCAAGATGTGACGAGCCAGCCTGAACGGTGTAGGCCGAAAGAACAGGGCGCAGAAGGATGGAATCAGATTCCTGAGCCTGTGTTAGTACAGGCGCGAGCAGTAGCAGAGTCAGGAATATAGTCTTTAATTTTTTCATCAGAATATTCGTTGTTGGCCGTTAATTTCGTCGCGTATTTCATCGGACGATTTGTTTATGCGTCCGGCATCGGTTTCTGTGTCGGTTGATTCGGGAAGATCGACCGGTGTTGTTTCCGTTTCGTCGTTATCTTCAATTTCAACGGGGGTGAGTTCGACAATGCGGTCGATGGTGTAGGTGGTTAGTCGTTTGCCTTTGGCGCGGAGGGATTTCACGGCTACAAAATCGGCGGAAACAACTTCCATTGATCCTCTCACGGCGTCATCGCCACCAAACACAATTTCAAAACGTGCGCCGAGCTGGTCGGAGAGTGAAAGAAGTGTGGAGTGTGCGTTTTCGCCAAGGAAACTCTGTCGCTTGGCCGAGGGCTCGAAGTTGAAACGTTTGAGGTAGGGGTAATTCTGCTGGTCGGCATCGTGCAGAATTGCTGTCCACACGGTTTGCGGACGGAACATTTCAATGCGCAGAATGCCCTCTTCATAGTGGTTGGCGATGTCGAAGTTGGTGGTGTAATATTCCCCGTTCTTCAGAATCACAAGCACCTGGTCGTCGGGGGCGAATTCACCGAGGAAATCGCCGCGGCCGTCGTAGTTAAGGCGGAGCACATCAGGGTCGAACCAAACTTTTCGTCCGCCGAGAGTTGACAGGCCTTTTTCCTTGAGCTTGAAGCGGTGGACATCGTTGCGTGTAACGATGTTTCCTTTCGATGCCTTTCCTTTGATAGCAAGCTGGCTGAAGTCGACATCGAGCAAAAGGCTTTTAAGCCTGGGTTTCGGTTTGAGGACAACCTGCACAATTTCCGCTTCGCCGTTAGGATTTGCCGAGAACCATACTATTTTCGAACCGGGAGTGCCCTGTGTCAGATCGTAGACACGGTCGCGGGTGATTCCGGTTATGTTGAAGCGCTTCATGAAGTAGGTTGAGCCGGGTTTTCCGTCGCGATAGATAACGTTGTAGATTGTGCGTTCGTCGTTGCGTTTGAACACGTTGACGTAAAGCACGTTTTTGTCGACAAATACTTTTTCAGCAACTTTGATAACTTTGTAGCGGCCGTCCTTATAGAAAATGATGATGTCGTCGATGCTTGAACAGGTGCAGAGGTATTCATCTTTTTTCAAGGATGTGCCTATGAAGCCTTCTTCGCGGTTTATATAGAGCTTTTCATTTGCTTCGGCCACGTTGGCAGCCTCGATGTTGTCGAAGTTGCGGATAACGGTGCGTCGCGGCCAATCGTGTCCGTATTTATCCTTCAGTCTCTGATACCATGCGATGGTGTAGTCGGTGAGATGTTCGAGGTGATTCAGGGTCTCGGCGATTTTTTCGTTAAGCGCGAACATTTTTTCCTCGGCCTGGTCGGCATTGAATTTCAGGATGCGGGCCATTTTTATTTCAAGCAGGCGAAGAAGGTCGTCGAGAGTAACCTGACGGATCAGCTGTGATTTGAACGGTTCGAGTCGCTTTTCAATGTGAGCGGCGGCTTCTTCTTTTGAACGGCTCTGCTCGAATTCACGATCCTTGTAGATGCGCTGTTCTATGAATATTTTTTCAAGTGAAGCGAAGTGCAGCTGTTCGCGGAGTTCGTCGAGATTCAGCTGAAGTTCTTTTCCGAGGATGTTGCGTGTATTCTCCACAGACCGGCGCAGAACCTCGCTCACACCGATGAAGTGTGGCTTGTTGTCGTAGATTACGCAGCAAATCGGTGAAACGGGAAGTTCACAATCGGTAAAGGCATAGAGAGCGTCGATGGTTTTGTCGCTTGAGGTTCCGGGTTGCAGATGCACAACCACGTTGGCGGTTTCAGCAGTGTTATCATCGACTTTCTTGATTTTGATTTTCCCTTTTTCGTATGCTTTTAGAATTGAATCGATGAGGCTTTCGGTTGTGAGGCCGAAGGGAATTTCTGTGATTGCGAGGGTGCGGTTGTCGATTTTTTCGATTTTGGCACGTATGCGCACCTTTCCGCCTCGCATGCCGTCGTTGTAGCGACTGACATCGATGAATCCTCCGGTTTGAAAATCAGGATATAATGTGAATTCTTCGCCCCGGAGATAAGCGATTGCGGCATCGAGAATTTCGTTAAAGTTGTGGGGCAGAATCTGTGCGGAGAGTCCGGCAGCTATTCCGCTGACACCCTGGCTCAGAAGAAGCGGGAATTTTGCCGGCAGTGTAACCGGCTCGCGGTTACGGCCATCGTAGGATGGAGTCCATTGAGTGATTTTAGGATTGTAGAGGGTGTCGAGCGCAAACTGGCTCAGACGGGCTTCGATGTAACGTCCGGCAGCTGCGGGAGCTCCGGTAAGAGTGTTGCCCCAGTTGCCCTGTGTTTCAACGAGCAGATTTTTCTGGCCGAGTTGAACGAGGGCACCGTAGATTGAAGAGTCGCCGTGAGGGTGAAACTGCATTGTGTTGCCGACAATGTTGGCAACTTTCATGAAGTGTCCGTCGTCGAGATTCTTCATGCTGTGGAGGATTCGGCGCTGAACCGGTTTCAGGCCATCATCGACATGCGGGATTGCGCGGTCGAGAATGGTGTAGGAGGCATAGTCGAGATACCAGCTCTGGAACATTCCGCGAAGCTGCTGACGGACAACATCGTCGGAGAGGTCGACGAACATTGATCCGAAGCCACCTTCTTCGGCAGCGTCGTCGGTTGGGTCGTTGAAATCGTCGGAATCGGGGAGATTGTCGGTATAATCGTCGCTCATTGCAAATGATGTGCTTGTAATTGGTTATCACACAAAGTTACACAATGTTTCGTAAATAAACAGCAATTGTTTGGGAAAAAGTGGAATTATGGGTCGGTTTGGGGTTTAGACGGTTTTTTGTAACTTTGCAGTTGGAAAGGATATTGTCTTTCCGCGACATATCTGAAATAAGAAGCGTTATGCTTATCTTGTAGTTTGAGAACGTAGGAAATATAATGGATAATTCGGTTGAGCCTGCCGGATTATATAAGTAAAGCTATTGGTGGATTCATCAAATTTCAATACATATTACGATAGCATAGATTGCAATTACTGGCGTGATCTGTGTGTTGAAAGGGGAGTGTCGCGTACTTATGAAAAGGGTGAAGTGTTTGTTGAACAGGGTTCTGTTGCAAGATTTTTAGGATTTATAAAAACCGGGGCTCTCAAATATGTTGTTTATGCTGACGACGGATCAGAGAGTGTTGTAGGGCTGGAGTTCGCGGGGGAGTTTGTTGCTGATTTCCCATTTTCATTGTATGGCAATAAGTCGCGTGTTTCAATAGTGGCTGTAACTCCGTGCGAAATTTACTGTATATCGGCAAGAGAGATTGGCATCAGGATGAATGCGGATATAGAGCTTTATAAAAAAGTTGCTGAAACGAATGTTGCGCTTTTCGATACTATTTACAACAGATATGTTGACCTGCATACGAAATCAGCGCAGGAACGTTATGATGAACTTGTGGAGAAACACGATGATATATTTTCGATTTTCTCACTTAAGGATATTGCCTCGTTTCTGAATATAACGCCAACGCATTTGAGCCGTTTGAGAAATGCGAAGCATTCGTGAGTGTGTTTGAATGCCGAAGGGCTTACGTTTGAACTTGATTCACCGCAAAAATATCATCGAATAATGTAAAAAATACCGGTTCTCAACATTTGTTGAGAATTATAATTATGGCGGGGTGTAATTTTGCGGCAGAATAAAACTTAATCTGATGAAAAATTTATTTAATATCGCACTTTTAATATTTGCATCAGCCGCCGCTTTTGCACAAGAGGCGACTGACAGCATCGAGGCAAAGGAGCTGAGTGAGGTGGTTGTCGAAGCAAGTATGCAACGGACGGATGCGAAGAAATCAACATATATTCCGACTGCAAGACAGAAGAATGCCTCGCAATCTGGAGCTGATTTGCTTGACCAGATGTCAATACCGCAACTTAATGTTACGTTGAATGGTGCGATTCAGACAAATTCAGGGAAAGAGGTGGCGGTATTTATCGACTATATCCCGGCTACTGAGGAAGATTTGAAAGCGATGCGTATTTCTGACGTCAAAAGAGTGGAATACTACGAATTTCCATCCGATCCTCGTCTGCAAGGGCACCAGTTTGTAGTCAATTATATTATGGTTAAGTATGAGTATGGAGGCTATGTGAAAGTATATGACCATACAAATCTGCTGCACTACTCCGAACAGTTGTCGGGAAACGTTAGGTTGCAGTATAAAAATATGACATACGACCTTATGGGATATGGGTGGGGACACAGCAGCAGTCATTATGGCTCGGATCTTACCGAAACCTACAGGCTGCCGCAGGAGGACGGTACAGTGAAAGTTTTTGACCGCTACTCCAATACGACTTCATCAAAGGAGAGCCGGCAGCAATACTTTGCTGCTTTTAAAGCAACTTATAACACTGATAAGATTCAGGCCTCGACGTTGATTAACGGTAGCATAAACCGTAAGCCACATTCCGATCGTAGCGGTGAAGTGATTTATTCGCCTGCCGATTTCCCTTCTTCCGAGTATTCCTCGACCCTTAGCAATACTGCTAAATTCCTTTCTTACAACGGTTACTATTTCTTTGCTCTGCCTAAGGGAAATTCAATTACTTTTAGTCCATTCTATATGTTCTCACATACGGAGCAGAACTCGTCGTATATTGAAGAAGGATTTGCGCCGATTTATAATGGAGCTGTTGATAACTCCAATCAATTTAAGGCAGATTTGAAATTTAATCATGATTTCGGTAAATATGGTAATTTGCTCGGGTTTGTAAGAGGTTCATACGAATATAACCGCACACAATACAGTGGCAGTGCTTCTTCTTTTGACAGAGCCAAATCCTCGCGGGTGGGGATAGGTGCGACATATAATGTCACTATAGGTAATTTCTACGGCTTAGCCGGTTTCGGATGGGATTGGGATAAGTTGAAGTTTGCAGATATGGGTGATAATCCTTCATCTCCGTGGTTTGACCTTTCTCTGCAATACGGTTTTAAGGAGAAACACTCGCTTTCCACCACATTCCATTATAGTTCCTGGACCGTACCGCCATCTTATAAAAGTGACAATATAATCCAGTCAACTCCTTTGTTGCAATACACCGGTAATCCCAACCTTGTGCCTTCCAAAAGCTATGATTTTGATTTCAGATATACTTGGCTCCCAAACAATAACTATAGCATGAGCGCTTTTGCATGGGCCTGGATAGTCGGCAATAGGTACGCATACGATTATGAAGCTTCGTCTACAGGTGTTTTGCGAACCATCAAACAACCTGTGGGAAGTTTTGCTCAGGGACAATATGGTGTTTCGGGCACTATGAAATTTTTAAAACGCTCTCTTGTGTTTAGTGGACAAGTTTCGCAGATTCTTAATCATAACGGGGCTCCGTATAATGTTGATCATTCATATATAACCTGGTATGCCCGAATGCGTTACTATCTTAATAATTGGAATTTCACTCTGACTTATATATCCGACAACGCGAGTGCCAACGGCAGTATGAACGGAATTTGGTATAAAGGGAAGAACGACTGGTATGTTACAATCGGCTGGTCAAATTCTGACTGGAATGTCCGTGCAGACTTATTCGACTTATCGCGTTGGAACTGGAGGAGTTCAACGGAGGAAATGCGCAGTAAGTACTATGACACGTTCCAGCGGTTTTATGATGGTCAGAGCCATGCGTTGATACAGTTATCCGCTACCTATACGTTTGGATTCGGCAAAAAGGTGAAACGTGATGATGAACCTGGAGTGTCAGGCGCGGCATCGTCAGGAATTTTGAAATAAAACAAATCAATTATTAACAGAAATGAAAAGACTGATTTTTATTCTTATCTGCGCTATTCTTGCAATCACAGCAAACGCGCAATTCAAGTTCAAGAGTCTTGACAATAATGACGGTAAGACCACAATTGTGATTGTTGATGACAATTTCAAATCAGGATCAGAAATATGCTGTGCCAAGTTTAACAACAATGGCAAAACTTACGATGCCAAGTCAATGGTGACAACCCGGGAGGATGGCAAAATGTCAATAACAATGACGTTTAAGAGGATGACGGTGTTCAACAACACTTCTATTACTCTCACAGTCGATGGTGAACAGACGAATGTTCAAATTAATTTGTCAGAACTCGCTAATTATCTTATCGGATATAAGTTGGTTTTACCGTAAAAGATTTCTGACTTCTTTAAGATTTTGAGGGCTGCAGTTGTGGTTCCGGTTTTCCATTATTAAAAATCATTTTACTATATGAATAATATTTTAATAATATTCATAATTGTGTTTGTTGTCATTTTTTCATTTGTGCAATCGGCCGCTGATAGGGCGGTAGATGGGATTAATGATGTAGAAATGGTTGTGTGCGTTTCGGATTCAAGTGCCGGAGAGGATGTGGGTGTAACTCCAGCGGGGGTCGAGGGAGGAGAGGATGGCGTTGTGCTCGAGAGAGCCGCGGCGCTCTCACTCCGGGGATTCTTTAATTGAGCCGCTTGCTGCGGCTTGGTGGGAAGGGAAAATTAAGCCATGCGGTGGTGGACGCGATGAATCGCGTGCCCTACATTCGCTTTGTGGAACGAATGCCATGCGGGGGTGGAAACTTTGAATCGGCGTCCGTACGTTTTGCGGGCGTTGGGGTTTTGATAATTATTTAGTAACTTTGCGGTTGGAAATAGAGCCGAGTAGTCGGCTCAATCATCTGAAAGGGTGTTATTTGAATTATCTTTGCTTAGTAAATTCTCGCAAAATCTACTATCAGTTAGAAAGATAAGTGCAAGTAGCACCTGCACTGCGCGCTTTATACCCACCCTTTTGGGTGCTATATAGCCTGATCGGTGTGGGTGTTTTGTCATATCTCTAACTAATGGCAATGCGAGAAGCCTACTAAGCGGATATGCAGAGTACAATCCCACACCTTTTCTGTGTGTATTTATAATTGCTTTATTGGGGTTGTGAGGCGCTTAATCATAGTTTTACAATGAAAACTAAGTTTTTGCATCTACAGTGGCTGGCTGCTGTAGTTTTGAGTGTAGTTATGTCGATGTCTTTTACAAGTTGTAGTGACGACGATGATGAACCGGTAACAGATGAGTTATCGGAAATCATTGTAGGCGCATGGGCGCAGGATGGTGACAATGACATTTTTGTTGTTAACGCCAACGGCACGGGTGTTATCTATGGCAGTCCTGAACTTTACGAGCAAAAGAGAAACGGAACGGAATTTACATGGTCGTATAAGAACGGTTGGGTTAAAGCCGGAGTAGAAGGTGTTCAGGAAGAGGAAATGAGGGTAAAATCTTTATCGAGAAATAAAATTGTATGGCAGAGATACGATAAGGAGGCATCGGAAGATGATGGCTATGATAAGGATGCTTTCGGTTATTATGAACTCTGGACGTGGGAACGCTACACGAAGTGAGTTTAGGGCAGGGGATGACTGTGAAAGCAGATTCATCCTCTGCCTTTATTTAATTGAGCCGTTTGCTGCGGATCGGTGGGGGAGGGAGAAATTAAGCCATGCGGGGGTGGACGCGATGAATCGCGTGCTCTACATTGGGAGTGGGTGATTTATCATATAATATATTTATGGTTAATGGATTGTAGGGACGCCGACTTGTCGCGTCCGAAGAAGGCGAGGGTGTGCAACTCCAGCGGGGATCGAGGGGGGAGAGGATGGCGTTGAGTTCGAGAGAACTTTGGCGCTCTCACTCCGGGGATTCTTTAATTGAGCCGCTTGCTGCGGCTCTGCTTTTTTGAAGGTGGATTTGGTTATAATTCTAATGAGTTTTCTTTCATTAAGAAATCAAAAATACTTATGATTGCAATTCCTGATTCGTTGTGCAATACGGGAGTGTATTCTCCAAGAATAATGATTTTCTTGAAGGAATCGTTTATGTTCCTTAACGAGGCTTCTTCTTGTCTGATTTTTTCATCATCAATCATTTTGTAGGCCGACTGGATATAGTAACGTTTGCTGCCTTGGTTACAGACAAAATCAACTTCAAGATATTGACGCGAACGTTCACCATTATCATCTCTTGTTTGTTTTGGAACAACTCCGACATCTACACTGAATCCTCGTGCAATCAGCTCATTATATATGACATTCTCAAGAAGATGCGTATATTCAACTTGCCTGAAATTAAGCCGTACATTACGTAAGCCCAGGTCGGTATAATAATATTTATAAAGATTGTCGATATATCGCTTTCCTTTTATATCATAACGACTTGCCTTCTCCATTAGAAATGACTCGCAGATGTAGTCCAGATAGTTGACAATGGTGTTGCGGCTTACTTTTTCATGTTTGACGCTGACAAACGTATTGGCGAGTTTGGTGGCATTGGTCAAGCCACTAATTGAAGATGCCAATAAGTCGAGAAGTTCATCAAGAACTTCTGTATTGCGAATTTTATATCTGGTTACGATGTCACTGATATAGGTGTTTTCAAATAATGCTTTAAGCAGTTCTGCCTTTTCTTCGTGAGTGTGTTTTAGCACAACTTGAGGTAGTCCACCATAAATCATGTAATCTCTAAGAGCATCAGCATGTGATTGCTGACTATCTACAGCCGTGATATACTCCTTGAAAGTCAATGGATGCAGTTTGATTTCTTCGCCTCGACCGGCAAATTCCGTGCGTACCTGTTTTGATAGAAATTTTGCATTACTTCCCGTTACGTATACGTCGGCATTGGGCATGTCAAGATAGCTGTTCAATACGTCCTCAAATTCAGGAACGAGTTGAATTTCATCTATCATGATGTAATGAACTTCGTTGTCAGTTAATTTCGAGTCTATATAAGCAAGCAAAGCATCCGGGTCACGGAGATGCTTGTTTCGTCTGTCTTCAAGGTTTATGTTGATTATGTGTTGATCATCTACTCCCTGTTTGCGGAGCCAATTTGTGTAAATGTATGCTAATAAGAATGATTTTCCACATCGCCGGATGCCGGTGACAATTTTAATCTTCCCATTATTTTTTTTGGCTATGAGTTTTTTTAGATAGGAGGTTCGCTCGATTATCATATGTACTGATATTTTTTGTGTTTTGTTACACTTTTTGTCAGTACAAAGATAGTTGTTGTTGTTTGAAAAGCCAAGGTTTTTTGATTTTAATGTGGGAGAGTTGGAGAAACGATGAAGCGCTTCAGGAAGAGGGAGTGTGCAACTCCAGCGGGGGTTGAGGGGGGAGAGGGTGGCTGTGCGGAGGGCAGCCATCCGGGTGGCACGTGCGGAACGCACGTCCGTACAATAAGCTGGAAGTCAGTGGTTTATTAGCGGGTGCTATACGGAGGCGGACGCGATGAATCGCGTGCCCTACATTCGTTTTGTGGAACGAACGCTATGCGGAGGCGGAGGCAATGAATTGCGTCCGTACAATGCGCTGGAAATAAGTGGGGTTAGGGGCGAAGTTCGTAGGCGGTGATGTCTACGAGCTTGATTGAGAATTTGAGGTTGGAGTAAGGTGGGATTGAACCGCTGCCGTTTACTCCATAGGCCTGATAGTAAGGGATGATAATATCGGCCGAGTCGCCAACGTGCATGTCGGTAAGCGCAACCTGCCACCCGTTTATGAGTCCGTTTCCTATGGTGAATACGCGGCAGGAATCGGTTTCGGCATAGGATGAGTCGAACGGGGCGCTGTTGTAGAGTTCGCCTTTGTATTTTACTTTTACAGTGCTTGTGATGAGGGGACGGAGATTCCCGGCAGTAAGCGCACGATTGTTGTAATAGTGTATGAGCACTCCTGAGTTTTTATACCATGTCGGTACGACAGGGGTGTAAAAGTTGACTCCGCCAACCTTGGCGGTTTCGAGAGAGTCGTACCATTGCTGATTGGCAAGGAACCATTCAGAATAGTCGGCGGTGTTGTTGTCGTCATCGCATGCGGTGACAAACAGGGATATGCCTAAAACGGCGAAAAGGATTATAAAGGGTAGTTTTTTCATTTTCAGAATTTTACTTCGGGGGCTTTTTCGGCACCGGCTTCAGCGCGGAATTGTGGTTTGGGGGAGAATCCGAACCAGGATGCGTAAATAACGGTGGGGAATTTTTTAATATCGGTGTTATAAGCTTTTACGGCTTCAGTGTAGCGTGAGCGTGCTGTTGCCACACGGTTTTCAGTGCCTTCGAGCTGGACTTGCAAATCGCGGAAGTTTTCGTTGGCTTTGAGGTCGGGGTATGCTTCGGTGACAGCGAGCAACGATTTCAGCGCGGAGCTTAGTTCGCTCTGAGCCTGTTGGAAACGTGCGAGGTTCTCTTCGGTGAGGCTGTCGGCGGAGATTGTTATCTGTGTTGCTTTGGCGCGGGCTTCAGTGACTTTTTCAAATGTTTCGGATTCGTGTGAGGCATAGCCTTTTACGGTGTTCACGAGATTTGGAATCAGATCGGCACGCCGCTGATATTGGTTTTCAACTTCGCCCCATGCCTGTTCAACTGACTGCTGCTTGTCGACAAGCGAATTGTAGTTGCATGAGGAGAGGGAGATTGTGAGCGCGAATGCCGCTATTATTGTTTTGATTTTCATTGTTAGTTGAATCAGGAGAGTTTTCTAAGCAGGGCATTTATGCTGACTGCGTTGTGAATGATTGACTGAAGTTCGGAGATCGCAACACGGCTTTGCTGCATGGAGTCGCGCTCGCGTAGTGTAACGGTGCTGTCCTCGAGAGTCTGATGGTCGACGGTTATGCAGAAGGGAGTTCCAATTGCATCCTGACGGCGGTAGCGTTTGCCGATGGAGTCTTTTTCATCGTAGTGGGTTGCGAAGTCAAACTTGAGGCTGTTAACGATTTCGTGAGCTTTTTCGGGGAGTCCGTCTTTTTTAACCAGGGGCATGACGGCGCATTTCACCGGTGCGAGGGGAGCGGGCAGGTGAAGCACTACGCGAGAGTCGCCACCTTCGAGTTTCTGCTCTTCATAGCTTGAGCAGAGCACTGAAAGGAACATGCGGTCGACACCTATCGAGGTTTCAATGACGTAGGGTACGTAGCTGTCGTTAAGCTCGGGGTCGAAGTAGCGCAGTTTTTTGCCGCTGAATTTTTCATGCTGGGAGAGGTCGAAGTTGGTGCGCGAGTGAATACCTTCCACTTCCTTGAAGCCGAAAGGCATCTGGAATTCGATGTCGGTTGCGGCGTTGGCGTAGTGGGCAAGTTTCTCGTGGTCGTGATAGCGGTATTTCTCGTCGCCGAGGCCAAGAGCCTTGTGCCATTTAAGGCGCCATTCCTTCCACTGTGCGAACCATTTGAGTTCCTCGCCGGGGCGGACAAAGAACTGCATTTCCATCTGTTCGAACTCGCGCATTCTGAAGATGAACTGGCGGGCGACGATTTCGTTTCGGAATGCTTTGCCTATCTGGCAAATGCCGAAGGGGATGCGCATGCGTCCGGTTTTCTGCACGTTGAGATAGTTCACAAAGATTCCCTGTGCGGTTTCCGGGCGGAGGTAAACGGTCATGGCGCCGTCGGCAGTTGACCCCATTTCCGTACGGAACATGAGGTTGAACTGACGCACGTCGGTCCAGTTGCGGGTTCCGGAGATGGGACACACGATTTCGCGGTCAATGATAATCTGACGGAGTTCGTCGAGATTGTTGTCGTTCATAGCTTTAGAGAACCTTTCGTGAAGGTTGTCGCGTGTCGTCTGAAGGTCGAGCACGCGCTGGTTTGTGGCACGGAACATCTTTTCGTCGAAACCATCACCGAAACGTTTGCGAGCTTTGGTTATTTCTTTTTCGATTTTATCGTCGATTTTTGCGATGTCATCTTCGATTAGCACATCGGCGCGATAGCGTTTTTTAGAGTCTTTGTTGTCGATCAGCGGATCGTTGAAAGCGTCGACGTGTCCTGAAGCTTTCCAGATGGTGGGGTGCATGAAGATGGCTGAGTCGATGCCGACGATGTTTTCATGCAGGAGGGTCATGGCGTCCCACCAGTAGCGTTTGATGTTGTTTTTGAGTTCCACGCCGTTCTGGCCGTAATCGTAGACGGCCGACAAGCCATCGTATATTTCACTTGACTGGAATACGAAGCCGTATTCTTTGGCGTGTGACACTATTTTTTTAAACACATCGTCCTGTTGTGCCATTTTTATAAATTGTTGTGGGTTAATATCAGTTAGTATAGTTTATCGGGATGCAAATTTATAAAAATTTCGGGAATAAGCGGATAATGAAATATGATAAAGTGGAAAAATGTTTAACTTTGTGGCAGGGCGACAGAAAGATAAATATGAAATTGCCACAGATAAGTTCGATTACGGATGGTCCGCGTCAGACCAATATGGAACTGCTAAGGATTGTTGCGATGGTGCTGGTCATGACTGTTCATGCCGATTTCGTGGCGCTTGGCGCGTCGGACAGGTCGCCTGAAACGGTTTATGGCATGCTGTCGTCGGTTACACGCACCATGATAGAGATGGGGGCGATGGTGTGTGTGAATGTTTTTATTCTGATATCGGGTTGGTTCGGGATAAAGGCCGGAGTGAAGGGATTTCTTAATTTCGCTTTCCAGTGTCTGTTTTTCCTGGTTTTCACCTATGTGCTCTGGCTTGCCGAGAGTGGCGCGCAGCTGAGTGCAAAAGGAGTCATGTCGTGTTTGTGTCTCACTGAAAGCAACTGGTTTATAAAGGCTTATATGGCGCTTTTCATTTTGTCGCCGATGCTTAATGTGTTTGCGGAAAAAGCGGGAAAGCGGGGTTTGAAGATTTTTCTGATTCTGTTCTTCGCGTATGAGACAGTGTGGGGCTGGCTTGGGGTGAACAATAGCGTTGACCGCGGTTATACGGCTTTCTCGTTCACGGGGCTTTATTTGCTTGCGCGATATATGCGTCTTTATTTCGACGGGAAGACAGAGCGCGGGTGGCTCGCTCTGTATATAGTAACCGTGCTCCTCGACACCGCTGGCTACTATGTGCTGCCCGGGGAGTTGAATTTGCTTTCATATGTAAATCCGTTGGTTACAGCCGGATCGTTAGGTTTGTTCATGTGGTTCACCACGTTGCGGATGAAGTTTAATTTCGTTATAAATTTTGTGGCGCAGTCGGCGTTCGGGGCGTATCTGTTGCATGCTGCGCCAAAAGGCATGTACAGGTTCAAGGAACTGGTTGTTGATGCATTTAATGTTTCGGAGGGCCCGTTCTGCATTCTGGCAGTGGGTGGAGTAATAGCCGGATTTTTTGTGGCGGCGGTGCTCATTGATCAGATTCGACTGCTGCTGTGGCATTGTTGGGTGGTGAGGAGTGTAGAGCCGGTCAGACGATGGTTTAACGGCTGCATTGTTGGTCGAAAAGTGCAATAAATTCTACTTTTTGGGAATTATTGGTGTGAAAGATGGCGAATCGCAATGTAAATTTTGTGTGATTTTTGTAATTTTGCATGATTATTAAGGCAGGTGAATACCTGATTCCGTTTACAACTAAGGTAAAAAACAATAATAAGAATGAAGAAACTGACAATTAAGCAGAGCGCCGGGCTGATAGCCATCGGAGCATTCACTGTGTTGTTGAGCTCATGTGGGAAAAAGCAGGAGCAGATGGAGCAGAAGGCTCCGGACATCGCCACGATTACAGTGTCGCTGGGAAGCAATGAAGTAGATAATACCTATCCTGCGCAGATAAAGGGTAAGACTGACATAGATATCCGACCGCAGGTTACCGGATTCATAACGAAAGTTCATGTTGACGAAGGTCAGCACGTAAGCAAGGGTCAGGTGCTTTTCACTCTTGATCAGGTTCAGTTCCAGGCGGCGGTTGATCAGGCTACGGCAGCTGTAAACGCGGCCCAGACAGCAGTAAAGACCGCGCAGCTGACAGCCGACACCAAGCGTCAGCTTTTTGAGAAGAACATCATAAGCCAGTATGAGTATCAGTTGGCCCAGAATGATCTGCTGAACGCCAAGGCAGCTTTGGCTCAGGCGAACAGCGGATTGGTCAATGCGAAAAAGAATCTGAGCTATACGGTTGTGACAGCGCCATCGAGCGGTGTTGTCGGTTCAATTCCCAACAGAGAGGGATCGCTTGCATCGCCGTCGTCGATGGAGCCGCTGACGACTATAAGTGACAATTCGCAGGTTTATGCTTATTTTTCGTTGACAGAGAAAGATCTTTTGAAGATGACCGATGGCGGTCAGCGTTCGGTTGCCGATGCAATCAAGGCTATGCCTGAAGTTGAGCTGAAACTGAGCGACGGCAGCATTTATCCCTTCAAGGGCAAGGTCGCTACGGTGTCGGGTGTGATCAATACGTCGACAGGTGCAGCGAGCGTACGTGCGTTGTTTGACAATCCGAGCGGCATGTTGCGCAGCGGAAGCACCGGAAACATTCTTCTTCCCAATGTAAGCGAGGAGGTTATCGTTATTCCGCAGAAGGCTACGTTTGAACTTCAGGACCGCCGTTTTGTGTATGTTGTAAATGACTCGAACAAGGTTGCTTCGGTTCCGGTTACGGTTGGTGAGGGCAACGACGGCAAGAATTTCGTGATAACTTCAGGTCTGAAGCCCGGCGACCGTATTGTTGTGGAGGGTGTAGGCACAATTGTCAAGGACGGTGTGGTTATAAATCCCGTAGATCCGGCCGAACGTGAGAAACAGCAGGCAGCCGCCGCAGCCGCTCAGGCTTCCGGCAAGTGAGAATGAGTCAATTATTCATAGAGGATAAAAGAAAAGATAATAAATCGCAATGAAACTGGATAATTTTATTAACCGGCCTGTGCTCAGTACGGTTATATCGATATTCATTGTGCTTCTGGGACTGATAGGCCTTGTTTCGCTTCCTATCACACAGTTCCCTGACATAGCACCACCAACCATATCAGTATCCACCACCTATCAGGGTGCGAGCGCCCAGGCGGTTCTGAATTCGGTAATAGCCCCGCTTGAGGAGTCGATAAACGGCGCCGAGGGCATGACTTATATGGAATCAACGGCTACGAACACCGGTTCGGCCACGATAAACGTTTATTTCGAGCAGGGATTCAATCCTGATATGGCTGCTGTGGACGTGCAGAACCGAGTTTCGGCTGCATTGAGCCTTTTGCCGGCCGAGGTTACCCGCGTGGGAGTTCAGACACGCAAGCGTCAGACATCGATGCTTATAGGTATAAACATATTCGCCGAGAACGATAATTACAGCGAGGAGTTTATAGAGAACTATATGAAAATCAACGTTGTTCCGCAGCTTCAGCGTATTTCGGGCGTTGGCGACGTTATGGTTATGGGTGCCGATTATTCGATGCGAATATGGCTTAATCCTGACAAGATGGCGCAGTACGGTCTGATGCCTGATGATGTTTCGATGGCACTTGCCGAGCAGAACATTGAGGCGGCTCCGGGTGCGTTCGGTGAGCAGGGCAACCAGACGTTTCAGTACAGTATGAAGTATAAGGGTCGTCTGGTTCAGCCGGAGGAGTTCGAGGATATAGTGATCAGGGCTAACAGTAACGGTGAGGTTCTGCGTCTGCGCGATGTTGCGGAAGTGGAGCTTGGGCGAGTGACCTACGGTTTCCACGGCATGCTGAACGGTCGTCCCGGCATCACGGCAATCGTGTTCCAGACAGCCGGATCAAACGCAACGAAAATCATCAATGACTGTCTGAAGTTCGTAGATGATATGAAGAAGGATCTACCCAAAGGTTTGGGTGTGGCGATTCCGATGAACAACAACGACTTCCTTTATGCGTCGATCAATCATGTGATACGCACGCTGATCGAGGCGTTCATACTGGTGTTCGTGGTGGTGTATATCTTCCTTCAGGATTTCCGTTCCACGCTTATTCCTGCAATTGCCATTCCGGTTGCGTTGATAGGCACGTTCTTCGGAATGAAGATGATAGGTTTTTCGATAAATCTGATAACACTGTCGGCTCTGGTGCTTGCGATAGCGATAGTGGTGGACGATGCGATAGTGGTGGTGGAGGCGGTGCATGCCAAGCTTGATGTGGGCTATAAGAGTGCCCGCAAAGCTTCAATCGATGCGATGAACGAGATAGGCGGCGCAATTGTTTCGATTACGCTGGTCATGATGCTTGTGTTCATACCGGTGTCGTTCATGACCGGAACATCGGGTGTGTTCTACCGCCAGTTCGGTCTGACCATGGCAATGGCAATCGGTTTCTCCGCCATCAACGCGCTTACGCTTTCACCGGCGTTGTGCGCAGTGTTCCTGAAGCCTCACGAAGAGGGTCACGGAGAGGGTAAAAAGAGCTTTATAGCGCGATTCCATTCGTGGTTCAACACCATGTATGACGCACAGCTTGAAAAATACAAAGGTGGCGTTAAGTTTTTTGTTAATCATAAGATAACAAGCTTTGCGATAGTCTTTGTGTCGATTGTGGTTCTGGTGTGGCTTATGCGCATAACTCCCACGGCTTTGATTCCGAATGAGGATACGGGTACGATTTTCTGTATGATAGATATGCCTCCAGGCACTTCGCAGGAGCGCACTGTCGAGACTGTTGAGAAGGTTGATTCGCTGCTGTCGAAGATTCCCGCCATTCAGTCGCGTACGGCTATCGAGGGCTATAGCTTCCTTGCCGGTCAGGGTGCCACTTACGCCACTTTCATCGTAAAGCTCAAGGATTGGAAGGAGCGTTCGAAGGCGGAGAGCTCGGATGCGATAATCCAGCAGATTTACGGTCTGACAAGCCAGAACATAAAGGACGGCCGTGTAATGGTGTTCGCTCCGCCGATGATAACCGGTTATTCAATGACCAACGGTTTTGAAATAAAGATGCAGGATAAAACCGGTGGAGATATCAATGAGTTTTACAGTGTTGTGATGGGATTCCTTGCCCAGCTTAACCAGCAGCCGGAAATACAGATGGCATACACCACGTTCAATCCCACGTTCCCTCAATATATGGTTGATGTTGATGTGGCCAAGGCGAAGCAGGCGGGTTTGTCGCCGCAAACCATCCTGAATACGCTGCAGGGATATTACGGCGGTATGTATGTGTCGAATTTCAACCGTTTCGGAAAACTATACCGTGTGATGATGCAGGCTTCGCCCGATGCGCGTGTGTCGCCCGAAACGTTGTCGAGCATAAAGGTGCGTAACGGCAAAGAGATGGCTCCGATAAGTAACTTCGTGACACTGAAACGTGTTTATGGTCCTGACCTTCTGAACCGATTCAATATGTTCCAGAGCATAAGTGTAAACGGAACGCCTGCACCGGGTTATTCGTCGGGCGACGCTCTCGCTGCCATTCAGCGCGTGGCCGCCACCACGTTGCCGGCAGGTTATGGATATGATTATGCCGGAATGACGCGTGAGGAGGCGGGCAGCTCGTCGAATTCAACGGCGATAATTTTCGGACTGTGTCTGCTGTTCGTTTATCTGTTGCTTTCGGCACAGTATGAGAGCTATGCATTGCCATGGGCCGTTATTCTGTCGATTCCTTTCGGATTGATGGGAACGTTCATTTTCGCGGATCTGCGTGATATATCCAACAATATCTATCTTCAGATTGCGCTGATTATGCTTATAGGTCTGTTGGCGAAGAATGCTATTCTGATAGTTGAATTCGCGCTTGACCGCCGCAAGAACGGTATGTCGATAGTGAATGCGGCAATTGACGGCGCCGCCGCCCGCTTGCGTCCGATATTGATGACCTCGTTTGCGTTGATTATCGGTCTGTTGCCTATGATGTATGCCAGCGGAGTAGGTGCTAACGGAAATAAAGCGTTGGGCACAGGAGCCGTTGGCGGTATGCTGATAGGTATGATATTCCAGATTTTCCTTGTTCCGGCGCTGTTTGTGGTGTTCCAGTATCTGCAGGAGAAGATTTCACCGCTCAAATGGGTTGACACGGATAATGCAGGCATACAGAGCGAACTGGAACAGTATACTCCCGACTCTTTTAACAGCAAATGATTATGAAATTGAAAATAACAGCATTGAAATGCGTGGTTGCGCTTGCTGCGGCGGTGATGCTCGGAAGCTGCAACTTGTATAAGAAATATGAGACTCCCGACGGCACGGCGCTGACCCGGGAATATAAGGAGGCGGTAGCCGCGGGAACAGACAGCACGTCGTTCGGAAATGTGGCGTGGCAGACGGTGTTTACCGATCCGAACCTTCAGTCGCTTATAGAGCAGGCGTTAGCCAATAACACCGATTTGCGTAACGCTCAACTGAATGTGGAGATTGCGCAGGCAAATCTCAAGGGAGCTAAACTGAATTATTTCCCGTCGGTGGCACTTGCACCTAATGGTTCGATAAGCAAGTTTTTCATTGACGGCTCGCAGTGGAGCAAGACATATCAGATTCCGCTTCAGGTGAGCTGGGAAGTTGATATTTTCGGCAAATTGCTGAATGCCAAGCGCTCGGCGCAGATAGCGGTGCTTCAGTCGAAAGAGTATGCCCAGGCAGCGCGCTCGCAGATAATTGCAGGCGTGGCCAACACCTACTATGCTATAGCTCTTTTGGAGGGTCAGCTTGATCTCAGCCGTAAAACTGCCGAGAACTGGCGGTTGAGCGTGCAGACCATGCGTGATTTGAAGGAGAGCGGAAAGGTGAATGAAAGCGCGGTTGTTCAGAGCGAGGCTCAATATTACGGTATTCTCGCGTCGATAACCGATCTGGAGGTCAGTCTTGATGAATTGAACAACACCATGTCGCTTCTGTTGGGGGTTATGCCTCAGAAATGGACGGTAAGTGTGTCGGCAGACCTGAATGTGCCTGCAATATACCGCGAGTCGGTTCCGATGCGCGAGCTTGCAGCGCGTCCGGATGTGCGAGCTGCCGAACTTCAGCTTGCCTCGGCTTACTATGCCACCAACATGGCTCGTGCAAATTTCTATCCCGGACTGAATATTTCGCTTAACGGAGGGTTTACGAATTCGATAGGCACGGCAATCATGAATCCGGGCAAGTTTTTCCTTTCGCTTGCCGGTTCGCTGGCGGCGCCTTTGTTTTCGCGAGGTGCGAACATTGCGAATCTGAAAGGGGCGAAGGTAAGGCAGCAGCAGGCAATGAATTCGTTTGAATATGCGTTGATGAATGCGAGTGCGGAGGTGAGCGATGCTCTGACTCTCTACACGAAAGCCGGCGAAAAGGAGGAATTGCTGAGGAAGCAGGCTGCTTCGCTGGAGAGGAGTGTGGAGATTACGCAGACGCTTCTGGCATTGGGTTCGTTCGGCACCACATATCTTGAGGTGCTTACCGCTCAGACAAATCTGCTGAACGCGCAGATGGGTGTTCTCGCGAGCCGCAACAACAAGGCGCGCGCGGTGATTAATCTTTATCAGAGCCTTGGTGGAGGAAAGTAAATGCAAATAATAAAAACAGAATGCCATGATAAGTAATTTAGCACATGTGAGTCCGACGGCGAAATTAGGCCGCGATGTTAAGGTTCATCCGTTTGCATTTATCGATGAGGATGTTGTTATTGGCGACGGCTGCGAGATAATGCCTTATGTAAGTATCATGAAGGGCACTGAGCTTGGAAAGAACTGCAAGGTTTATCAGGGTGCGATTGTCGGGGCGGATCCTCAGGATTTCCGCTGGAAAGGCGAGCCCACGAAATGCTATGTAGGCGATAATAATGTTATAAGAGAAAATGTGATTATAAACAGAGGTGTGTCCACCACCGGCGGAACCCGTGTGGGTGACGGCAATTTCATTATGGCGGGGGCTCATATCGGTCACGACACGGTGCTGAAGGGTCACAGCGTTTTAGGTAACGATGTGAGCGTTGCAGGCGACTGTGTTGTGGGCGAGTGCAGCATTCTGTCGTCGGGCGTTATTCTGCATGAGAAATCGGTTGTCGGCGACTGGGGTCTGGTGAAAGGTGGCTGCCGCATAAGTGGAAATGTTCCTCCGTACGTTATTATGGCGCATAATCCGGCATCGTATTTCGGCGTGAATGCTGTGATAATGAAAAAGGAGGGTTTCAGCGATGAGGAAATTGACGATGTGGCTAAGGCCTACCGGCATGTTTATCAGAGCAGCACGTCGGTTTTCAATGCGTTGCGAAGGATAAAGGCCGATTTGTCGGAAGGGAGGGTGCGACAAACGATAGTTGATTTTATAGAGGGTGCCGGCATGAAGCTTGTGGCGATACCCCACGATTTGGAATGAATTATTTGAAAAGGGCTGCGCAAGCAGCTCTTTTTTTTCGGTGGAGCCATGCGGGTGTGGACGCGATGAATCGCGTACCCTACAAGGTGGTGGGAATAAGAGGGGGGTGTTGCCATGCGGGTGTGGACGCGATGAATCGCGTACCCTACAAGGTGGTGGGAATCAAAAGGGAGTGTTGCCATGCGGATGTGGACGCGATGAATCGCGTACCCTACATTCGTAGTTGTGGAGGTGGTGTAACAGCATTGTAATGGCAAAAATGTAGATTTTATGCGGTTTTTGAAGAAAAATGTCATAATTTTTAAAATATTTTTGACAAAATGTTTTTATGATTGAAATTAAAACGTAATTTTGCAATGTACAATTTCTAAATCATTACACATTTCAACACACACATTTTTTGCGTATGAAAAAGTTTTACCTAAGTTTAGCACTGGCAGCGCTTGCAGTGACAGCTGCCGGACAAAGCAAAATCAGTTTGAGCGGACGTCTGTTCCTTGAACAGCTCAAGAATCCGGTGGAAGTGGAGCAGCTTGGAAAGGGAGCTCCTGCAATCCAGACAATGAATGCCGGTGAAAAGGTAGTAAAACGTCAGCCTATAGGGGCGTTGGTTCGTCTGAACTCAGGTTACACTGCTGCCGATGTAGAAAGCGCCGGTTATGAGGTTTCCACAAATCTCGGAAAAATTATTGTTGTGCATGTAAACAGCGATGAGGTTGAAAATCTCGCGGAACTTGATGCCGTAAAGACAATAGATTTCGGCAAGAAACACGATTTGTTTTTGAGTAGAGTCAGGCGCGACCTCGGTGTGAATGAAATTAACAGCGGCTTTGAATTTAACGGCAGGACACACAGCTATACCGGTAAGGGTGTTGTGACCGGTATTTATGACGTTGGTGTTGACCCGAATCACATCAATTTCCTTGATGCAGAGGGGATGACGCGTGTGAAGAGACTATATCATTACTATACAGAAACTGATTCAACAACTAATAAAACACAGGGCTATGTTGACTCATATCCATCGGCTGAGTCGGTTTTGAATGAGTTCACAACCGATGATGATGAAGAGACACACGGCACGCATACTACCGGCATTATGGCCGGCGGTTATACCGGAAACGCTATTTATCTGGATTATGATGACACTAAAACGGATGATGACGTATGGGAGGATTCAGATGGTGACCAGCCGAATCCATATAAGGGAATGTGCACGGAGAGCGATATTGTTGTGGGTTGTGGTGAGCTGAGAGACGGTTTCACAATTGACGGCATGCAGAAGATTGTTAACTATGCAAATGAGAATGGCATGCCGGTGGTTATCAACTACTCGGCAGGCTCGAACGTAGGTCCGCACGACGGAACGGATGCGTTCAGCGAGGCATTGTCGGAGTTGGCACAGGATGCTATTATCTGCGTAGCTGCCGGTAATTCAGGTGATGAGAATATGTCGTTCAGCACAACAGGAACAACTGCATTTAAAACTACATTGAAGGGTGTTGGATCACAGAATCTTGTTCAGGGGCTTCTTGATTTTTGGGCAAATGATGATCAGCCGTTCAAGGTTGAGATTCTAACCATTTCTAAGTCGACGATAGGGAGTGCAAGTGAAAAAGTGGTGCTGACGATAGATAGCGATCTGAATGGAGAAATTGTATCAGCATCTACGAGTGATAATGCTAATTTAAAGAATGGAGCTTTGTCCGGAAGTCAGGTAATCGGTACAAGTGTAGTAGATGATGGGAATAACCGGTTTAATATTCTATTTAACATGGTAGCAGCACCTAAAGCAGCTACCGGCAGCACTTATCTTAAGACAAATTATTATCTTGGTTTAAGAGTGACGCCATCGAGTGCGAGTCAGACGGTTTATTGTACAATTAACGGATATGGCACTTTTGAAGCGCAGAGTCTTAGCGGATACAAATCGGGCACCCCGGATATGTCGATAAGTAACGAGGCATGCTGCCCGGATATCATTTCGGTAGGCGCATATTATAATCGTTTTGCATACGGTTCATTATCGGGGGACGCATGGTATGCATGGGGTAATGTAGATAATAGAGGAAAAATAGCACCGTTCTCATCGTACGGAACAACCTTTGACGGACGAACGTTGCCTGATGTGGCGGCCCCCGGAGTTGCTGTTGTCTCATCGTATTCGCGTCCATATATGGAAAAGGGTTCAGTTGAAGCGGACTCGCTCGGAGCAATGACAGCCGGAGTAAATGTGGATGGAAAGGTATATTTGTGGGGACAAATGTCGGGTACCTCAATGGCAACACCGGCTGTGGCAGGCACAGTCGGTCTGTGGCTCGAGGCAAATCCGAACCTTACGGTTGAGGATGTGAAGAATATCATGAAGCTGACAAGCACAAAGGTGGATGATGATACGAACAATCGCTTTGGCGCCGGTAAAATCAATGCGCTCGAGGGAATCAAGGAGGCTCTCCGCATGATAGGTACGGCGGGTGTTGAGGTTACAGACCGCGATATTGAGAAACAGGTTATTGTTGAATGCGGCGACGGAACGCTTACGGTGTTCGCGGGCGGTTCCACCGGGTTCGATGTGAAACTTTATGCGATGGATGGCCGCTTGGCACAGGGTGTCAAGGCTTCGGGTGACGAGGTGACACTGCCGACATCGGCATTGGCCAAGGGTGTGTATGTGGTGACTGTGACTACGACCCAAGGAACGGTTTCACGCAGGGTTCTTGTGAAATAATACGCAAAAAATAGCTTTTTAATGGAGGAATTCCCGAGATGGCTGTGAATGCCATCCCGGGAATTTTTTGCGTTGGAGGGGGCTGGGATGCCATGCGGGTGGCACGTGCCGAAGGCACGTCCCTACGAGGTGGTGGGAATCAGAGGGGGCTGGGTGCCATGCGGGTGTGGACGCGATGAATCGCGTACCCTACATTGGCATTTGAAATATAGCCGCTTGCTGCGGGTTGGCCGGGTCATGCGGGTGGTGTGTGTGGGAGGCACGTGCGTATGAGGTTATGGGAATCAAAAGAGGGGGGAGCCATGCGGGAGGCACGTGCGTATGAGATGGTGGGCATCAGAGGGGGTGCCATGCGGGAGGCACGTGCGGAAAGCACGTCCGTACGAGTTGGTGGGAGTCAGAGGGGTTGGGTGCCATGCGGATGTGGACGCGATGAATCGCGTACCCTACATTGGCATTTGAAATATAGCCGCTTGCTGCGGGTTTGCCGTGCCATGCGGGTGGCGTGTGCCGGGAGGCACGTCCGTACGAGGTGGGGTGAATCAGGGCAGGGGTGAGCTGCTTGTTGCGGATCTGTGGGGAGTTTTTTGGATTAAAGGAATTGGGATTTGGTTTTGATTTATTAATTTTGCGTTGTTATGAAAATGATGCTTTACAGAATATATCAGGTGGTGGTGATGCTTCCGGTTTTGTTGGTGGCAACGGTCGTGACGTCGCTTGTTACGATAGGGGGAGTTTCGCTCGGTGCCGGTAGATGGGCGGGATACTGGCCTCAGCATGTGTGGGCGCGTCTGTTTTGTGTTATGACGCTTGTGAGGGTAACTGTAAGGGGACGTGAGAATATCGATAAGGGCACAGGCTATGTTTTTGTGGCCAATCATCAGGGGGCATACGATATTTTTTCGATAGCAGGCTATCTGAATCATAATTTCAGGTGGATGATGAAGGCGTCGCTGCGGCGCATACCGTTGGTTGGGCTTGCGTGCGAGAAGGCCCATCAGATATATGTCGACAGTTCGAGCGGTGCCCGGTTGCGTCACACCATGGAGCGTGCCGAGGGATTGTTGCGCAAGGGTATGAGTCTGGTGGTGTTTCCGGAGGGGGCGCGTACGTTTACGGGGAAGATGGGGCGGTTCAAGAAGGGGGCGTTCACGCTGGCCACGGAGTTCAGTCTTCCGGTTGTGCCGATAACGATAGACGGGGCGTTCGATGTGATGCCTCGCACGGCGAAGCTTCCGAAATGGGGACATATAGTGCTGACAATACATAAGCCGATAGAGGCAGACCCTGAGAAGGGGCATGATCTGGCGGAACTGATGGAAGAAAGTGCAGCGGCAGTTGCAAGCGGGCTGGAGGAGAGATGATGAAACTTTAGGGTTTCAGAATTGTTATAGAAGTGTCAGAAATGACAGGGAGTGTCAGTCGGAATCGGGTTGGCACGGTTTGTGCTGAGAGAGAACATAGAGTAACTATAAATTAACCAAAATCAAAAATATAAGCAATATGAAACTTAAACCATTGGCCGATAGAGTGTTGATTCAGCCCACGGCAGCCGAAGAGGTTACAGCAAGCGGAATTATTATTCCGGATTCAGCGAAGGAGAAACCGTTGAAAGGCAAGGTTGTAGCCGTCGGTTCCGGCACAAAGGATGAAGCGATGGAACTCAAGGAGGGTGACACGGTTTACTTCGGTAAGTATGCCGGCACTGAGATTGAGTTTTCGGGAGAGAAGTATCTGATTATGCGTCAGAGCGATGTGCTTGCCGTAGAGGAATAACTATTTTAAGTTTTTGAAAGACACTAATTTTTAAATTATGGCTAAAGAGATTAAATTTGAAATAAAAGCCCGTGAAGAGCTTAAGAAAGGCGTTGACGCACTTGCCGACGCCGTTAAGGTTACACTTGGTCCGAAAGGACGCAATGTGATTATAGAAAAAAAATTCGGTGCTCCGCACATAACCAAGGATGGTGTTAGCGTTGCCCGCGAAATTGAACTTGAGGATCCATTCCAGAACATGGGCGCCCAGCTTGTCAAGGAGGTTGCCTCCAAGACCGGTGACGATGCCGGCGACGGCACGACAACCGCCACCGTTCTGGCACAGAGCATTATCAATGTCGGTTTGAAGAATGTAGCCGCCGGAGCGAATCCGATGGATATAAAGCGTGGCATTGACAAGGGTGTAGCCGCTGTTGTTGAGAACATCAAGGCGATGAGCGAGGAAGTAGGCGACGATTTCAAGAAGATTGAGGATGTTGCCCGCGTTTCGGCAAACAATGACGAGGCTATAGGCCGTCTGATTGCCGAGGCTATGCGTAAGGTTAAGAAAGAGGGCGTGATTACAGTGGATGAGG
>CAZMAO010000014.1:0-38196 GCA_964564465.1 uncultured Bacteroides sp. | reverse complement strand
ATTATCGCTATGCAGCGGTGGACGCGATGAATCGGCGTCCCTACAATTTGTTGGTGGTCAGATGGTTAATGGTGAGATGGTTGTGCCATGCGGGAGGCACGTCCGTACGAAAGATGTTGGATGCCAGAGGGTTGGTGTGCTATGCAGCGGTGGACGCGATGAATCGGCGTCCGTACAATTTACTGGTAGACAGATGGCTGTGGGGGGATTAGAAGTTGCGGGCGATGATGTAGTTGAAGAGGGCGACGAATTGGGCGCACTTTTCGGGAGCGGCAACTTTGTGAAGCTGTTCAATGGCTTCATCGCGCATTTGTTCCATACATGAGTAGGCGTATTCTATGCCGCCGGCTGATTTTGCAAAGTCGATGAGCTGCTGAATCTGTGTGTCGTTAAGGTTTTCGGTTTTGGCAAGCTCGAGCATCTGCGGTTGTGCGGTAAGGTCGGTGCGTTGAAGTGCGTAGAGGAGTGGAAGGGTTATCTTTCCTTCGCGCAGGTCGTTTCCTGTGGGTTTACCAACGTTATCGGCAGGGAAATAGTCGAATATGTCGTCGCGAATCTGAAAGCAAAGTCCAAGAAGTTCGGCAAAGCGGCAAAGGGCTTTGAGCTGTGATTCGTCGCCTCCCACAGCATATGCACCCATTTTTACACATGACACGAATAGTGAGGCGGTTTTTCGGTTGATTACCTTGAAGTAGGCCTCCTGATCGAAGCAGTGGTAGCGGGCGTTGCAAATCTGGTCGATTTCGCCAAGCGAAAGGGTTTTTCCGAGCAGGGCGAGCGAGTCGATGATCCGGATGTCGCCTGTGGAGATGGCTTGCTGGAGAGCCGTTGCCACAAAATAGTCGCCAACGAGAACGGCTATGTGGTTATCCCAAACGGAGTTTATGGTTGCTTTGTTACGTCGCATTTTGGCTTCGTCGACAACATCGTCGTGAATAAGCGAAGCGTTGTGTAACATTTCAACGGCAGCTGCGGCAGAAATGACGGTGGGGTTTGTTTCGCCGAACAGTTTGGCGGTGAGGATAACCAGAATGGGACGTATGAGTTTGCCTTTTGTGCGCAGATATTCCTCAATTACCTTAGTCATAAGGGCGTTGGGGGCGGACAATGCGGAGTGGATTTTCTGATTCAGCAGATCCAGCTCCGGGGCTATTGAAAGGCGTATGGCGTCGAAATCGGTCATTTGGTGCAAAATTACAAAACTTTGCATAAAAATTGACATTTTGGTGCTAATTTTGCCGATGTTATGCGTAAAACGATATTAGCCATGGTGTTTTTTGCTGTTGCTGTAGCAGCGATGGCAACGGTTTATGAGGTTGGCGAGGTGCCGAACGTGCATGTTGCGAACCGGAATGATTATGTGACAAATCCTGACGGCATTTTGTCGGAGGCAACTGTTGCAGGGCTTAATGATACGATAGGCGAGTTGTGGCGGACGACTTCGGCCGAAATGGTTGTGGTGGCGCTTGACGATGTTAGCGGATATGAGCCTGATGAGTTTGCCACCAAACTGTTTGAACTGTGGAAAATAGGAAAGAGCGATAAGGATAACGGAGTTCTGATGCTTGTTGTGATGGAGCAGCGTAAGGTGGTTATCAGGACCGGACGCGGTGTGGAGGGTGTGTTGCCCGATGTTGTTTGCGGAAGGATTATACGTGATGTTGTGATTCCGGCATTCCGCAACGGGGAGTATGATGAAGGAGTGCTTGGCGCGGTGGGAATGATGTGCCGCATACTTGAGAATCCGGAGAATGCCGATGAGATAATGTCGGCTATTCCTAACGATTCCGGTGTAGAGGATGCGCCCCTGTCGTCGGGTGAGGTGCTTACGGCGTTGGCGTGGTTAGGCTTTTTTGCGATGTTGTTTCTGATTGTGCTTTTAGTGGTGCAGGTTCGCGGCGGCAAAGGCTTGCCGCTTCCCGAACGGTATGACAAGGTTGCCCAGCTTCTGCCATACGCGCTTTTCGCTTCGTTTTTAGGCGTTGGCATTCCGGTGTTGGCGTTGATTCCGATAGTGTTGGTTATGAGGAGAATGCGCGGAAAGCATGATAAGTGCCTGAATTGCGGATGCAAGATGCATAAGCTTGACGAGCAGAAGGATAATGCGTATCTGAGTGCCGGACAGGATATGGAGGAGCGGCTGAAGTCGGTGGATTATGACGTTTGGCTGTGCGACAATTGCGGGAGCACGGATGTGATTCCGTTCGTGAACAGGCGGAGCAGTTACAGGCAGTGTCCGGAATGCGGCTCACGTGCGAGCGCTTTGGTAAGCGACCGTGTTGTTGTTCCTCCGACGGTTGGACGCGCCGGTCAGGGAATGCGGGTTTACTCGTGCCGGAACTGCCATAAGACTCATAATGAAATGTATGTTATTCCAAAGATAGTTGTGGCGCCAATAGTTATAGGGGGTGGCGGCAACCGCGGTGGCGGCGGATTTTCCGGTGGCAGTTTCGGTGGCGGAATGACAATGGGCGGCGGTGCCTCGGGTGGCTGGTGAACTGATTTTTATGGGTCGCGTAGGCGACGGTTCGCTTGTCAATGTTCGGGGAATTTGTTAAATTTGCAGTTGATAATGAAGATAGCCGTATCTTAGATTGAAACTGAAATAAACAATAAAAAGATATATGGAAAAGAAATTCAAGAGAACTCTGATTACTACGGCGTTACCCTACGCCAACGGTCCCGTTCACATAGGGCATCTTGCCGGCGTGTATGTTCCGGCCGACATCTATGCTCGCTTTCTGCGTCTGCGCGGTGAAGATGTGGTTATGATAGGCGGTAGTGACGAGCATGGAGTTCCCATCACTATAAAAGCCCGCAAGGAGGGTGTTACACCTCAGGATATTGTTGACCGTTATCATGGAATAATCAAAAAGTCGATGGAGGAGCTTGGCGTTTCGTTTGATGTTTATTCACGCACCACAAGCGATATCCATAAGGCTACGGCGAGTGAATTTTTCCGCAGACTTTATGATAAGGGTGAATTTGAGGTGCGCACGTCGATGCAGCCATACGATGCGGAGGCCGGAGAGTTCCTTGCCGACCGATATGTGGTTGGCACCTGTCCGCATTGCGGCAGTGACCGTGCATACGGAGACCAGTGTGAGGCATGCGGAACAAGCCTTGCCGCGACCGATTTGATAAATCCCCGTTCGAGTCTGACATCCGCGCCGGTAACCATGAAGGAAACCACGCACTGGTATCTGCCTCTGAACAAGTGGGAGAACGCTTTGCGTGAATGGATTCTTGACGGGCACAAGGAGTGGAAGACGAATGTTTACGGACAGTGCAAGAGCTGGCTTGACTTAGGTTTGCAGCCTCGTGCCGTTAGCCGAGATCTTAACTGGGGTGTCCCGGTTCCGGTGGAAGGAGCTGACGGCAAGGTTCTGTATGTGTGGTTTGATGCTCCGATAGGGTATATATCGAACACGAAGGAGATTCTGCCTGAGAAATGGGAAACTTACTGGAAGGATCCGGAGACAAGAATAATAAATTTTATCGGAAAGGATAATATTGTTTTCCATTGCATAGTGTTCCCGGCCATGCTTATGGCTTACGGTGACGGATTTCAGTTGCCTGATAATGTTCCGGCCAATGAGTTCCTGAATCTGGAGGGTGACAAAATTTCGACTTCGCGCAACTGGGCCGTGTGGCTGCATGAGTATCTCGAGCAATTCCCCGGCAAGCAGGATGTTCTGCGCTATGTGCTTACGGCGAATGCACCGGAGACTAAGGATAATGATTTCACATGGGCTGATTTTCAGGCTCGCAACAATAATGAGCTTGTTGCCATATTCGGCAATTTCGTGAACCGCGCAGTGGTGCTTACCGGAAAGTATTTTGAAGGCAAGGTGCCGGAGTGTGGTGATCTTGCTGAAATAGACCTTGCTTTGCAGGCTGAGGTAAAGGCTGTCAAGGAGCGTCTGACCGCAAATTTGGAGACGTTCCATTTCCGTGAAGCGCTGAAGGATGCCATGGAACTGGCACGCCTCGGAAATAAATATCTGCAGGAAACAGAGCCGTGGAAGGTGGCGAAGAGCGACATGGAGCGTGTGAAGAAAATTCTGAATGTTGCTTTGCAGCTATGCGCCAATATGGCAGTCGCTTTCGAACCCTTCCTTCCTTTCAGTTCGGCCAAGCTTGCTGAAATGCTGAAGATGAAGGAACTGAAGTGGGATATGCTAGGTCGATTCGATTTGTTGGATGCCGGAACGGAACTTGGCAAGGCTGAACTTCTTTTTGAGAAAATAGATGACGAGGCGATAGATTTTCAGTTGAAGCGTCTTGAGAAAATAAAGGAGGAGAACAAGATAAAGAATTTTGCTCCGGCACCTCAGAAAGAGGATGTGGATTTTGATACGTTTATGAAAGCGGATATCAGAGTCGGCACAGTTGAGGAATGCACGAAAGTTCCTAAAGCTGACAAGCTGTTGAAGTTCCTTATAAATGACGGCACAGGCAAGAAGCGTACGATAGTGAGCGGAATAGCCAAATTTTATAATCCTGACGAATTAGTCGGCAAGCAGGTTTGTTTCATTGCCAATCTGCCGCCCCGCAAGCTCAAGGGCATTGTGAGCGAGGGAATGATTCTCTCCGCAGAAAATGCCGACGGATCGCTTGTGGTTATAAGTCCGAGTGCTCCGGTGGTTCCCGGTGCAAGTGTAGGATGAACAAACAGGGAATAATCCTGAAGATATGAATGACCAGCCCAAAATACTGCTTATATATACCGGTGGCACAATAGGAATGATCGAGGATCCGGAGACGAAGTCGCTGAAGCCGTTCGATTTTTCCCATTTGATAGATAATGTGCCTAAGCTTAAGAAACTGAACTATCAGATAGATAATATTTCGTTTGCGTCTCCAATAGATTCAAGCGACATGAAGCCTCTTTACTGGACGCAGATGGCGGATGCGATAGGACGGAATTATGATGCTTATGATGGTTTTGTGGTGCTTCACGGCACAGATACGATGGCTTATTCGGCATCGGCTTTGTCGTTCATGCTTGAGAACTTATGCAAGCCGGTTATAATAACAGGCTCACAGCTGCCTATAGGCGAGGTTAGAACCGACGGAGAGGAAAATCTGATTACGGCCGTGCAGATAGCTGCAGCGCGCACCCGCGAAGGAAAACCTATGATTCAGGAGGTTGCGATTCTGTTTGAGAACTATCTGTGGCGCGGTAACCGGAGCACGAAGATGAGTGCCGATAACTTCAATGCATTCAAGAGCAATAATTATCCGCCGCTTGCAAAGATTGGTCTTGGAATAAATTTCAATGAGGATGCATTGCTGCGACCTCATCCTGACCGGAACCGGCTTAAGGTTCATCTGGGAATGTGCAGCGATGTTATGTTCATAGATCTGTTCCCCGGTTTGCAGGAAAGGACGCTTCGGCATCTGTTCGCCACTCCAGGCATAAGAGGAGTGGTGTTCAGGAGTTACGGTGCAGGCAACGCTCCGACAGCCTTATGGTTCAAGGAGGTTATGAAGGAGGCGGTTGACAGTGGCATTGTGGTTATGAACGTGACCCAGTGTGTTAACGGAGCCGTTCATCTGCGCTATCAGGCCGGAAGTGCTTTTGCGGAGGCGGGTGTTGTTTCGGGTCATGATATCACTGCCGAGGCGGCGATTACGAAAATGATGTTTCTGTTCGGGCTCGGCTTGAACAACAGTCAGGTGAAGAGTGCTCTCGGTCGTCCGATTTGCGGTGAACTTTCCGAAAGCGAGTTGCCTACAATTTCAAACACATGACAATGGTATGAATGAAGAATATGAAATAAGACCGGATGTCCTGAATGCGGACGATATAATAAAGATGGCGCCTAAGCTTGCGAATCACCGTAAGCTTGTGGAGCGTTTGATGAAATGGCTGTCGATCGATAAGGTGAACTGGATTCACGGACATAATTGTTCAACTCCCGGAATTCCGTTCACCACCGGATTGCTCAAGGATCTGAACCTTACGTTGCGTGTTGATAACGAGGATGTTCTGAAGCGTTTTCCCGAGGGGCCGTTCATAACAGTGAGCAACCATCCGTTCGGAGCGCTTGACGGCATTGCGTTGATTAATCTTGTGGGAGGATACAGAGAGGATTACAAAGTGATGGTGAACATGATATTGAATCATGTCAGCGCCATGCGGCCTAATTTTATTGCTGTAGATGCACTTGCAAGTGATGACCCCAAGAAGAAAGCGGTGTCGATGCAAGGAATAAAGCAGGCGATAATGCAGGTTCGCCGCGGCCATCCCATAGGTTTTTTTCCTGCGGGGGCGGTGTCGAAGGTGGGATGGAATCTGCGTCTGCATGACAGGACGTGGCAGCCGTCGATAATCCGTCTGATAGATCAGCTGAAGGTTCCGGTAATTCCTATTTTTTTCCACGGAAGCAATTCGTGGTGGTTTAATTTTTTAGGGGTTGTAAGCTGGCAGTTACGTACACTACGTTTGCCAGCGGAGGTTTTTCTGCGTCACGATCAGGAGATGCACATATCCGTAGGCGAGCCTATCAGCGTTGAGGAACAGCAACTTCATAGCGGCAGTGTTGAGGAACTCGGAGAATTTTTGAAGGGGAAAACTTACGAATTAAGGAAACTGAAATGAATTTGCCGGAGCAAGTAGCGCCTGAAATAGTTCAGGCTAAACAAAAATTCGGAATAATAGGGAATGCCCCGGGGCTTGTAAATGCCGTGGGACGAGCCTTGCAGGTTGCTCCGATAGATCTGTCGGTGCTTGTTACCGGTGAAAGCGGAACGGGTAAGGAGTTTTTCCCAAAAATCATACATGCCTACAGTCCGCGAAAGCATAATAAATATATTGCGGTTAACTGCGGTGCAATTCCGGAGGGGACAATAGATTCGGAGCTTTTCGGACATGAGAAGGGGGCTTTTACGGGCGCGGTGTCGTCGCGCAAGGGTTATTTTGAGGAGGCTGACGGCGGCACAATATTCCTCGACGAGGTTGCCGAGCTTCCGCTTACAACGCAGGCCCGTCTGTTGCGTGTTCTTGAGAGCGGGGAGTTTATAAAGGTGGGGTCGAGTCAGGTGCAACGCACCAACATACGTGTTGTCGCCGCTACTAACGTTGACATGCTCGAGGCTGTTAAGCGCGGCAAATTCCGTGAGGATCTATATTACAGGCTATCGACAGTACAGATTTCGGTGCCACCGTTGAACAGCCGAGGCAATGACATCATGTTGCTGGCAAGAAAGTTCGCCAATGATTTTTCGGAGCGATACAGAATGCCGGTAATAAGATTTTCGGAGGCTGCCCGCAACGTAATGCTTCATTACCGCTGGCCCGGAAATGTAAGGCAACTTAAAAATGTTGTGGAGCAGCTTGCCCTGTTTCATGCCGGAGAGGATATAAGGAAAGGAGAGTTAGAACCGTATCTTCCGGGGAATGTCGATGTTTATTCGCCTACGGTTGCCTCGGCCAACCGCGGACACAATTATGAGCATGAACGTGAACTTCTGTTCAACATGCTGTTCAGGATGCAGCGGGAGATAGATTCGTTGCGTGAGCAGCTTGATGAGCGTGAAAATACGCGCCCGGTGCAGCAGGACACGCATTACGAGGAGATGCCCCAAAGTTTAGTTCACTATAAGGCGCCAACAAAGTTTTTTGAAGTGAAGGAGAACGAGCAATCCGAAACGGCAGAATCGCCGCTTACGCTCGAGCAGACTGAAAAGGAAACGATAAGGCGCGCCCTTGAAAAGAATGACGGCCGACGTAAGGCTACTGCCGCGGAGTTAAACATTTCGGAACGTACTCTTTACAGGAAAATAAAGGAGTATGGCCTGGAATAAGAGTATTATTTTTTAGAAAAGACAAGGAAACGGAATGGCGGGTTGTCGGCAGACTCCTGCCATTCGCCTTTTTCGGAGAGTTGCCATGTGTCGGGGTCAATAGCCGGAAAGAATGTGTCGGCATCGGGTACATCGGCATTGACTTCGGTGATGAAAAGTTTGTCGGCGAGCGGCATGGCGAGGCGGTAGATTTCTCCTCCGCCAATTATGAACGGTTCGCATGCTCCGTTACACATTTTTAAAGCCGCTTCAACCGATGGGGCGGTTTCGACATCGGGAGCGCTCCAGCCGGCTTGCCGCGTGATGACAATGTTGCGTCGCCCCGGCAAAGCACCTTTGGGTAAGGCTTCGAAAGTTTTACGACCCATTACTACAGGATGGCCGATGGTTAGTTGCTTGAAACGACGGAAATCGGCGGAAATGTGGAACGGTTGGTCGCCTTTACGTCCAATTGCGCCGTTTCCGGCAACGATTGCAATTATTGAGAGTTTGCTCATACGGATACTTTTCCGGCTATGTGAGGATGAGGATCGTAGTTTTCGAGAGTGAAATCCTCATATTTGAAATCGAAAATGGATTTGATTTCCGGGTTCAGTTTCATCAAGGGCAGGGAACGCGGTTGGCGTGAAAGCTGCAGGTCGACCTGTTCGAAGTGATTGCGATAGATGTGCGCGTCGCCAATGGTGTGTATGAATTCGCCGGCCTGAAGTCCGGTTACCTGAGCCATCATCATCAACAGAAGCGCGTAGCTTGCGATGTTGAAGGGAACACCAAGAAAGGTGTCGGCGCTCCGTTGATAGAGCTGGAGAGAAAGTTTTCCATCGGCGACATAGAACTGGAAGAACATGTGGCATGGCGGGAGAGCCATGTTGGGAATGTCGGCGACGTTCCATGCGTTCACAATGATGCGTCGTGAATCGGGGTTGTTCTTTATCTGATCGACAGCCTGCTGAATCTGATCGATGAAACCACCCTGATAATCGGGCCATGAGCGCCATTGATAGCCGTAGACATGTCCGAGATCGCCGTTTTCATCGGCCCATTCGTTCCAGATTCTCACGCCGTTTTCCTGAAGATAGCGCACGTTTGTGTCGCCTTTCAAAAACCAGAGCAATTCATGAATTATTGATTTCAGATGCACTTTTTTAGTGGTAACCAGCGGAAAGCCGTCGGCAAGATTGAATCGCATCTGGTAGCCGAACACCGAACGGGTGCCCGTTCCTGTTCTGTCGCTTTTGTCGGTTCCGTTATTCTTTATGTGTGAGAGAAGGTCGAGATACTGTTTCATCGTTTTATTTGCTTGGTAAGCCCGAGGGCGGTGGATTTTTCTTGCGGAAATTGAGGAGTGAGAGCCTGCAGCATGGGGATTGACAACTGTTTTCTCCGTGTCGTGAAATGGATTGCGTCGTTGGGACATACGGGCAGGCAGCTGAAGCATGTGACACAACGGGAGCCGTCGACAACATGGTCGGGCATTTTTATGCATTGTCCTTTGCAGGCATCGACACACATGCCGCAGTTTATGCATTTATCGGTGTCGATATCTATCTGGAACACTGAATAGCGGCTTACAAGGCCGAGAGCGGTTCCTACGGGGCAGACTGTGTTGCAGGCCGTGCGTCCGTTGCGTGCGGAGAAAATGAACAGCGCTCCAATAATTGAAATTGCAAGGATGAGTCCCGGAACAGCCGGCAGAAGTGCTGGAGGGACAGAGAGTCCGAGATGTTTGACAACAGGAGAGATGAGGCTGCGGCATATTACGGCAAATTCCGTGTCGGGATCAAGTAGGGCAACGCAGATAACATTCTGCATCATCAATGCCACGAGCATTACAATCAGAAAGAGATAGCGCAGCCTGGGAGCCGGTTTGGTGTAGCGGTAGCGGCGTGGTTTTGCAGCAAGCCGCGTCGAACGGGCGAAGATGTCCTGCAATGTGCCGAGCGGACATATCGTAGAGCAGTATATTCGGCCGAAAAGGAGTGTTATAATGAGCCAGATTATGAAAGTGACCAGTGAGAATGAAACAAGGGCGGGCACAATCTGAGCCTTTTCAAGCCCTGAAGCCAGAAGCGGGACAGCCAGAGAAGGGGACGTGTAGGCGAGGAGCATCACTGTGAACATGATGCACTGAAGCGTGATGCGTAATATTTTCAGATATTTACCGGGCATCGGTTCAACGCTTTTTCTTGAAGAATTCTTTCATCAGAGCCGCGCATTCATCGGCTAAAACGTCTTTTACTATTTCGCACCGCGGGTGTAGCGGCATGGATGTGTAGGCCGTGTATCCGCGTTTGGGATCGGAAGCGCCGTAGACAAGCCGGGGAAGCTGACTCCAAGCGATAGCTCCGGCACACATGAGGCAAGGTTCAACAGTTACATAGAGTGTGCAGTCGGTGAGGTATTTTCCGCCGAGAGTTGCCGCGGCTGCGGTTATTGCCTGCATTTCGGCATGAGCGGTGACGTCGGCAAGGGCTTCGGTGAGATTATGTCCTTTCCCGACAATCCGGCCGTGACATTCAATCACCGCACCGACGGGAACCTCATCGGCAATCATGGCTTTGCGTGCTTCATCGAGAGCCATACGCATGTAGCGTTCATGTTCGGAAGCGGAGCGTTGCTGCATCATAACAGATCGATTTTCATGCCTTCGTCGGCCGGAATAACACAATCGAATTCCTGACGGGCTTCGTTTACGAGTATGCCGACATCTGTGTAGCGTTTTGAGTAGTGGCCGATTATGAGTTTTTTTACTCCGGCCATTCTCGCTATTTTTCCGGCTTCCGATGCTATTGAGTGTCCGCGTTCGGCAGCCGATGCCGCCTGATCGCCGGCATAGGTGGCTTCATGATAGAGAACATCGACATTTTTCACGGCTTCGGCCACGCGGGGATTGAACATTGTGTCGGAAGCGTAGGCGTAGCTTACGGAAGGCTCGGCAGGTGTTGTCAGGGCGGCATTGGGAATGACAACTCCTCCAGGTGTTACATAGTCCTCACCCTGTTTGATTCCGTGCAGTCTGCTGACCGGAATGTTATGGAATCTGACCATGTCGCCGCGCAGATGACGGAGTTTCGGTTTTTCACGGAAAATAAACCCTGTGCATGGAATACGGTGATAGAGCGGGAATGCTTCGACTGAAAGCGACGGTGTTTCAAGCAGGGTGCCTCCTTGGGGTGGAACAGGATTCCATCGGAGTTCATATTGGGAATCGCGGGCAAAAGCTTCGACAAAATTGCGCATCGTTTTGAGTCCGCTTTCCGGGATATGTACGGTTACGACACCGGTTTTGTCGAGGAGAGCAAGAGTGCTTAGCAGACCGGGCAGGCCGAAGCAGTGGTCGCCATGCATGTGAGAGATGAATATGTGTTGCAGACGAGAGAATTTTAGCTTCATGCGCCGCATCATGGTCTGTGAACCTTCGGCACAGTCAATCATGAAAAGATTGTCGCGGAAGTCAATAACCTGGCATGATGGATTGTGCAGGGCGGTAGGTGTGGCGGAACCGCATCCCAGTATGTTGACCTGAAATTTTGCCATATGACAAAAGTAATAAATTTTTATGTCAGTCGGAGAGTTTTGCGAGGAGTTTATGAATAAATTCATGGTTTTTCACTCCCCAACGAGGCGCAATCAGCAGAGAGTCGGGTGCCTGTGAAACAAAGCGCTCAATTGCTATGCCGGGGCGCAGCCGGTTGACGATTTCACAGCACAGGTCGAGGTATTCGTCAATTTCCCATGGTGTTACGTCGGCAGTTCCGTTATGGAAGCGTAGCGCGAGTTCGGTGTTGCGGATAATTTGCAGTTGATGGAATTTCACCACATCAACCGGAAGGGTGTTGATCCGGTCGATGGTCTGCATCATCATCCGCTTGTTTTCGCCCGGCAGTCCCATGATGAAATGCAAGCCTACCGGCAGTCCGAGATCGTGAGTCCGTGTAACGGCATCAACAGTCTGCTGCCAGGTGTGACAACGGTTTATGCGGAGCAGAGTGCGGTTATGCGTGGATTCGGCACCGTATTCCAACATTGTGAATTTACCTGTCGAGGCAAGTTGTTCGAGAAGGTGCTGCGGCACACAGTCGGGTCGCGTGCCGATTATAAGCCCGTCGACTTTATCAGCAGAAACTGCCTGGCGGTAATGTTCCATAAGCATGGGAACCGGTGCGTTGGTGCCTGTGAAACTCTGGAAGTATGCGAGGAACCGCATGCGGGGATATTTTTTTGCGAAAAACTGTTTCCCGGCTTCAATCTGTGCCGATACGGAATTGTTTTCCAGGCAGTAAGCCGGCGAAAAGGAATGGTTGTTGCAGTAAATGCAACCGCCACTGCCAATGGTTCCGTCGCGGTTAGGACATGGAAAACCTCCGTTCACGGTTATTTTCTGCATTTTGGCCGTGAAGTGTTCGGATATGAAATCGGAGAACGTTCGGAAGGGGAGCATTATGGTTTTTCTGCTTTCGACATGAGATATGCGTCGAGGATTACAAGTGCCGCCATGGCTTCGACAATCGGGACTGCGCGTGGCAGAACGCACGGGTCATGTCGCCCGCGTGTTTTCACATGAACGGGGTTGCCGTTGATGTCGAGTGTGTCGAGCGGACGCAGTAGAGTGGCCACCGGTTTGAAAGCGACGCGGAAATATATATCCTCTCCATTCGAGATTCCACCCTGAATTCCACCGGAATGGTTTGTTGCGGTGCGAAGGCCGTCAGGGGTGTTGAGAAATGTATCGGCTAATTCGGAGCCGGGATGTGAGATGCCGTCGAATCCCATGCCGTAGTCAAATCCTTTGGCAGCGTTTATGCTGAGCATTGCGGCAGCCAGCTGTGCATGAAGCTTACCGAAAACGGGATCGCCTAATCCGGCCGGACAGTTACGGATTACGCAGGTAATAACACCGCCGAGCGAATCGCCGCAGTTGCGTGCTTTTTCTATGGCTTCTGTCATTTTTTCAGCATATACGGCATCGGGACATCTGACCGGATTGGAATCAATTGCAGAGAGGTTGAGTTCGGAGTATGATTTATCGAGTCGGATGTCGCCGACCTGTGATGTGAATGCATTGATTGTAATGCCGGTTTGTCGGAGAGCCTGCATGGCTAAAGCTCCTGCAGCCACGCGAGCGGCGGTTTCGCGTGCGGATGCCCGTCCACCACCCCGATGGTCGCGTAGGCCGTATTTCAGCATGTAGGTGTAATCGGCGTGCGACGGACGCAAGGCATCGCGCAGATTCTCATAGTCGTCGGAACGCTGGTTGGTGTTGCGGATGATAAATGCGACAGGGGCGCCGGTGGTTTTCCCTTCGAAAATTCCTGAAAGAAATTCCACTTCGTCGGCTTCGTCGCGCGATGAAGTGAGATTCGACTGTCCGGGTCGCCGACGAGCCATGGCGGTTTTGATTTCTAAAGGGTCGACAGATATTCCGGCCGGCATGCCGTCGAGCACACCGCCTACGGCCGGACCATGCGACTCGCCGAAATCAGTGAATTTTAGAATGTTGCCGAATGTGTTCATTTTGTTTGCTATTCAGGTTTTTTTGCAATGTCGGCGAACCGGGCCTGTGCTGCCCGGGCCAGAGCTGCGGGTTCAGCTTCAATCTGCAGTCCGCGGACACCGGCACTTACGAATATTGTTGGAAAACCGGTGGCTGAAGTGTGAATGAATGTGGGGAATTGTTTTTTCATGCCAAGGGGTGAGCATCCGCCACGAATGTAGCCGGTGGTGGGAAGCAGTTCCTTCATGTGCAGCATTTCAGCTTTTTTAGAGCCAATGGCTTTAGCAGCTTTTTTAAGATCGACTTCCATGTTCCCAGGCACCACGCATACGAAACATCCGGTTTTTTCTCCGCGCAGTACGAGAGTTTTGAAGACACGGTTAATGTCTTCGTTAAGTTCTTCGGCAACGTGACTTGCTTCGAGGTGGTTCTCATCGACCGTGTAGGGCACGAGGCGGTAGGGAATCTTAAGACGGTCGAGAAGCCGTGCGGCATTTGTTTTGCTTATGTTTGCCATTTGTGGATGAGGGAATTTTCACAAAGATACAACATTTTGGCGTGAGGGTTGTTTGAACAGTAGAATTATTTTAAAAAGACTAAAATACTTAATCTGACTATGAAGAAATTTTTCCTTACTCTGATTGTCTTGCTGGGATGTGCCGTTTCGGCCTCGGCTATTTCACCGGAATTTTATGCCGGCTATGGCGGTTATACGCAGATGGATGTAACCGACATGCATGAAGGCGGCAAGGTTAACAATGCATGGGGTGCAGTGACGGTGGGTGCGAACTTCAAGGTTCTGCCGAAATTGTGGATAGGTCCGTCGTACACCTTTTCGTCAAGCGATTTCAAGCATTCCGACGTGAATATCTATTATCATGTGATTATGCTCAACGCCCGCTATGAATACTGGCGTAACAATATCGTTACGTTATACGCGCACATGGGTGTGGGTGCGGACATAAGCCACATATCGGAAAAGGGAAATTACAGCAACAACGGATATTTTGCATTCCAGCTGTCGCCGGTAGGCGCTCAGGTTGGAGTGGGAAATAAAATTTCGCTGTTCGGTGAACTCGGTTTCGGTGCGCAGGGACTGCTTCAGGTTGGAGTGAGGTATAATCTGTAAGAAAAAGAAAGGGTAGAGATTATGTCTGACCGATTGAGTTATGAACAGAAAAAGGAGCTTCCCGACACTGTTTTCGGGTTGCCTGAAAGGAGGGAGTATCCTATGCCTGACGCGGCGCATGTGCGTGCGGCGGAGGCTTATTTCAGATATTGTCCGGAGGATTTGAAGCCGAAACTTGCCCGCGCCATTCTTGCGCGTGCCAAGGAGTTTGGTGTAGATGTGGAAAGCCCAACTGTTTTGCAATATGCGTCGGAATGACAGACCGACAGAAATATAGTTAAGCCGGATGCCAATGATTTGGTGTCCGGTTTTTATTTTGCATTAAAATGAGTAAATTTGCAGAAACAAAATTAACAGATTATGAAGGTTGCAATAGTGGGCGCCAGCGGCGCTGTCGGACAGGAATTCATGCGAGTGCTCGAGGAACAGGAGTTCCCGGTTGGAGAATTGTTGCTTTTCGGGTCGAAGAGGAGTGCAGGGCGCAAATATATGTTTCGGGGCAAGGAGATTACGGTTAAGGAACTCCGTCATGAGCCTTCTGATTTCAAGGATGTTAAGATTGCGTTCACATCGGCAGGAGCCGGTGTGTCGAAAGAATATGCGGCTGACATCACTGCTTGTGGCGCGCTTATGATTGACAACAGCTCGGCGTTCAGGATGGATGATGATGTTCCGCTTGTGGTGCCTGAGGTTAACGGCGCCGATGCGTTCAATGCACCGCGCGGCATAATAGCGAATCCGAACTGCACCACCATTCAGATGGTGGTTGCGTTGAAGCCTATCAATGATCTGAGCAGGATAGAGCGTGTGCATGTTGCGACTTATCAGGCGGCGAGCGGCGCGGGGGCGTCGGCTATGGATGAGCTTGTAAAGCAATATGAGCAGCTTGGAAAGGGTGTGAAACCGACAGTGGAGAAATTTGCCTATCAGCTGGCTTATAATCTGATTCCTCAGGTTGATGTGTTTACTGACAACGGTTACACCAAGGAGGAGATGAAGATGTTTAATGAAACGCGAAAAATTATGCATGCTCCGGAACTGAGTGTGAGCGCCATGTGTGTTCGTGTTCCGGTGATGCGCGCGCATAGCGAGGCCGTGTGGGTGAGCACGGAGCGTTCTTTGGAATTGAATGAGGTGCGTAAGGCGTTTGCCGAGGCCGAGGGTGTTGTGGTGCTTGATAATCCGGAAGCCGGGGTTTATCCGATGCCGCTTGACATTGCTCATCACGATCCGGTTTACGTTGGACGTCTGCGTAAGGATCTTGCTGACCCGAAGGGGCTTACATTCTGGATTGTAGGCGATCAGATAAAGAAAGGCGCGGCCTTGAATGCCGTGCAGATAGCGCAGTGGATGATGGCTCACGGCAAGCAATTCTGAATGTGACGGCGGGTTGCGTATGCTAAGCGTTTTCTCCATACCGGTCAGTCATCCGCTGATAACATCGCCTGCGGCGATTTTCTTTGTGGTGCTTCTGATCATTCTGATTTCTCCGCTGATTCTTAACAAGCTTAAGATTCCGCATGTAATCGGACTGATTGTGGCCGGTGTGCTTGTGGGCCCTTACGGATTCAATCTGCTGGCACGCGACATGAGTTTCGAGGTGTTCGGTCAGGTGGGGTTGCTTTATCTTATGTTCCTTGCGGGAATTGAGATAGATATGTATCATCTGAAGAAGAATCTGCAGCGTGGCGCGGTTTTCGGTCTGTTTACGTTCGCTGTGCCTTTGGTGATAGGAGCGGCAGCCTCGATGGCGGTGATGAACCTTCCGATAATGGCGGCGATGCTTGTTGCGGCGATGTTTTCATCGCATACGCTGATAGCTTATCCTATAGTTTCGCGACTGGGGCTGACCAAGAGCCCGGCGGTTGTGATAGCGATAGCGGGAACCATATTCGCGGTTCTGGGCTCGCTCATTGTGCTGGCGGTTGTGCTGGCGGTGGAGTCGTCAGATGGTTCTGCAAGCATGGGGATGGTTTTCAGGTTGTTAGGTTCTCTCGCCGGGTTCTGTGCCATTGTTCTGTATGTTTATCCCCGTTTGACACGATGGTTTTTTAAGCGTTACAACGATGGGATACTGCAGTTTATTTATATAATGGCTATGGTGTTTCTGTCGGCGGTTGCCGCCGGCTGGATAGGAATTGAGGGTGTTTTCGGTGCATTCTTTGCCGGTTTGGTTCTGAACAGATATGTTCCGGCCCGCACTCCGCTGATGAGCCGCATAGAGTTTGTGGGGAATGCCATATTCATACCTTATTTTCTGATAGGTGTGGGTATGCTTATAAATATCAGGGTTCTGACGTCGGGCTGGGATACACTGATTGTTGCCGCGGAGATGTCGTGCATAGCAATGGCGGGCAAGTGGCTCGCGGCATTCATCACCCAGAAGATATTTAAGATGAACCGGCTTGACCGTACAATGATTTATCAGCTTACGAATGCGCATACGGCTGTGGCGCTGGCTGTTGTGATGATTGGTTTCAAAAGCGGTTTGTTTGACGAGACTATTCTGAACGGCACCATTATCATGATTCTGATTACTTGCATTGTATCCTCAATAGGGACTTCGTGGGCAGCGACACGCATGAAAGTTAAGCAGCTTGAGGCAACGGTTGAAAATCCGTCGGTTGCGGAGGCTGACCGTACGCCGAACACGCTTGTTGCCGTTGATAATCCGATGACAGCAGTTGAGCTTGTTACACTGGCGCTGATGACACAGCCTGTCAATCGCAGCCGGAGCAAGATTTTTGCGCTGCATGTAAGGAACGATAATTCAAAAATGTCGCGTGCGTTGAGCAGAAGTTCACTGGATGTGTCGGCCAAAGTTGCCGCTGCTGCCGATACGCGACTTGAGCCGATTGAGCGCTATGACATGAATTTTGTTACGGGTGTGCTCAATGCAATTGAGGAACGTGATGTTGGAGAGGTGATAATAGGATTGCATCGCAGGAACACTGTTATCGATTCTTTTTTCGGCGATAAGTTGCTTCAACTTGTCAGGGCCACGAACCGTATGATAATGGTTTCACGCTGCTTCATACCGGTCAACACGCTTACGCGGATAGTTGTTGCCGTGCCTATGAAGGCGGAGTTTGAAACGGGATTCAGCCGTTGGGTGCGGGCTGTGGGAAATGTTGCGCGTGAACTGGGTTGCCGCATAATTTTTTGTTGCGGCAGCGAAACGCGGCGATGTATAGAGGCTGTTCTAAGGCACTGGCATTATGAGATAAGGAGCGAGTATCGCGAACTTACGCATTGGGATGATTTTATTTTGTTGAGTTCGAAAATTCTTGACGATGATTTGTTTGTTGTGGTGAATTCGCGCAGGGCGGCTATTTCGTTTACTGCCGATATGGATGCGTTGCCCGATTTCCTTCGCAAGAATTTTGCCTCGAACAATCTGATGGTTATTTTCCCGGAACAATTTGGCGATGAATCGTTTATACCCACAATGGCTGAAACATTGTCGACAGACGTCGTATCAGCACCCTCGCCACTGTGGATAAAATTTATGGGAGTTTGCCGAAAGGCAGATGCTCTGCGTAAGCGACTTACGCACCGTAACCGCAAACAGCGGAAAATAGAACTTTAATCAAATAAATGAAAGGGCGGTGTAAAAATATTCTGACACCGCCCTTTCTTAACTTAATATTTGATTATAATTTATTTCAAGTTCATGTCGCGGACAATGCCTATGAACATTATTGCGCCGGTGCTTTGCTCGTGAATTGTGTAGATAAACGGACGGTTAACCTTGAATTCCGTCGGGGGAACACCGTTATAGTCAGAGATCATAAGTTCCTCATCTGTAATAGCTGCGGCTTTAGTGCCACTCTCATTAACTTCAATAACAGCGCATTGACGATTGTTGTTTATAACGGCTTCCGGGCAAATATTGTTATAATTTCCGGATTCTAAATCAGTTAATCCTAACCCGGGAAAAATGTCAAAATATAAATCAAGGCTGGATTCATTTTTAAATCTTGGAAGTGTAAAATGAAGATCAACAACTAATTCAGGCTTTTTTATTTTATTAAACTCTGAAACAGACAGGTTGGCAATTACGTCGTAAATATTTGAATCAGTGTCGGGAAGAATTACGGTGAATTTGAATGCACCGTTGCCGTAAGACATAGAGGTTGCCTGATAATTTTCACCTTTATAGTATGGCATATATTCTTCTTTATACATCATATACGCATTTTGAGCAACTCCGTTTTCGTTCGTAAAGAGAGGTCCGAATTTGGTGTTGCTTTCTTCAAACGGATTGGTCCAGCGAGCCATGAAAGCTGTGATATTGAAAAAATGCATTTTAGAACCAAATAATGAATTTATACCATATTGTTGTAAAATGCCCCATGAGTTATCGGTAATCCATTGATTTAGTGAATTCAAACCTTGAGTGGATTTTAAGGGACAAGGGAATATGGATGCGTTGAAGTAATTGTTAAGGGCTGATATGAAATTGTTTTGGATTTCCAAACCGTCATGGAAAAATGCATTTGCAGAGTTGAATCGCACATTGTTGTCCAGACTCGGTAGTGTTTCAAGAAGTTTTTTATTAAGCTGATTCAGCTCGTCAAGGTTTGAGGTTTTTAGCGTAGAAAGCAACTCCGAGCGAGTTTCGCCGTCTGCACCATTTGCAAGAATTGATAGCACGGATGAGAGGCTAAGTGGAGAGAAAGTCACATTTTTTACGTGTTTTTCCGCAAGGAGATTGAGAACGTCGAATGAATAGTCTGTAATATGGTTGACAATTTCTGTTTCGCTTCTCGATAAGGGAATGTCAACGCGGGGTTTCGACGGCTCGTTTTTTTCAAAGGCATCTGTCACTTCTTTCTGTGCAGGTTCGTCGCTGGAGCATGCAGAAACGAAAAGAACAAAAAGAATGCTTAAAAAATAAGAAAAATGTTTCATATGTGTAGTTATTTAATTTTTAGAAATGTTAAAGAAGTGTAGTTAGTGTAAACGTATGAGGGTCCTGTATCAGGATCTCTTTCAACAATTTTATTTGGATTATAAATTCCGGCATAGAAATATCCGTTATCGCATCCATTCCAGCCCCAATTTATATGATAGAATGTTTCAGTTTTTCGCCATATTTCATTTGTACATACCCACGGCTTCATATACTCTTTAATCCATTCACCATATATTACAAGGTATTTCACTATTCCGTCAACTACAATTGCATGAGATTTTGTTGATGAATAGTGTTCTTTTATATTACCGATAGTAATACCACCTTGATTTAGCCACGATGCAAATTCTTCGTCACTAACGCCTTCAAAATCGTTGGTAGCCATACCTCTTTCTATAAAGTAATTAGCTAAGTTGCTTGGGGAAGTCCACGCGGAATAAAGAACAAGGCCTGAATCATAGCACGTGGAATCAAGTTCTATGTGCGCGTTAATGTAGACATCACGAGCTATTCGTGACATAATTCCATGAGCATCTATAAGTAAAGTGGAACACTCGTGGTTGTCGTATTGGGTTTGATATAAAAATGATTTTTTATGCTTTCTTACAAAAAGCCAAGGTATTGATTCTGTAGTTTCAGATCCATCTTCATGTTTGTACGTAAACACTGTGGGTTTTCCCAAAGTTGCCATTGCAATTAATGCTGCAGTAGGAACACAACCACAAATAATTTTAGGACATAGTAGGCCTTCCGGATAGTGTTGTCCCCAATATAGATAATGTTTTGGATGTATATCTGCGATATATGTTGTGTCTGCTCCGATTCTGTATTGAACAAGTTCGGGGTTAATTGGATCATCTATGCTAATAGAAGGGATAGAGTCAATAGGTTTTAGTGAATCTTTGACAATAGACATTGCGCTTCTCATGAACATTTTCATGCCGGGATTGTCAGAATCTTGCCCAACTTGATAATTTCCATTTTCGGTAATGGCAAGTAATGCCGGATTAAATGATTTATTGGCGGCAACAATAGCATATCCCATTTCATTGTCAAAATTGAAAACATATAACAGTGTATCATTTTCAGCACGGGAGTTCAAGGAGATAATTGTTTGAACATTATTAGAAGAAAAAGTTCTGATAGAGCCGGCTCTGCTTGACCCATCGTTAAGCATACCCATTGCATCTCTTGCAATTTGAGCCGCTTCTTCGATGGATCTTAATTTTGAAGATGGGTTTAATAATGTTTCATTATCATCTTGAATTGACTTAATTGTTGGTTCGTCGCTTGAGCATGAAAGGGTTACTAAAGTCAGAAAGAAGGCGATGATAAGTGAAGGTTTTCGGATCATGACTGTTACGGTTTATTTTTTTATTGGCTGCAAGTTAAGTGTTATTTTTTGTTTTACAAAATTTTGCAAGAAAATTGTAGTTTTTAAAGTGTTAAAAATCGTGCTATTAGCTATATGATTGTTTTTCGCCGGGTTTTGTCTGCAATTATAATCGGTAGGTATTGAATGGAACAAAGTGGGGGAAGGCGATGTTTAGTTTAAAAAGCGGTTTCAACTATGTTAGATTGGATTGAATTGATATTTCAGCAGAACCCCGTCATACCTATATTTCTGACTCTGGGGTTAGGATATTATTTGGGAAATTTACGGATAAAGGGATTTACACTTGGTCCGGTTACGGCAACTTTGATTGTAGGAGTGCTTATAGGACAGATGGATATTCCGACGAGCGAAACATTGAAATCGGTGGCGTTCATGCTGTTTCTTTTTGCGATTGGCTACAGTGTGGGGCCTCAGTTCTTCAGGTCGTTGAAAGGCGACGGTATGAAGCAGATAGTTTTTTCGGTTGTTGAAATGGTTGTATGTGTTGCGACATGTGTTGTCGTGGCACATATCATGGGGTTCAACAAGGGTATGGCCGTGGGTCTTTTCGCCGGTTCACAGACGGTTTCAGCTGTTATAGGGGTTGGTGCGGACACAATAAGGGGTCTGAATCTGCCGGCAGAGGAGACAAAAGCATTGATAGATATAATTCCGGCCTGCTATGCTGTTACTTACGTGTTCGGGACTGTGGGTGCAGCCTGGATAATTGCGAATTTCGGACCGGTTATTCTTGGCGGTCGCAGGAAAGTGCTTGAACAGACGTGGCAAATGGATGAGGAGCTTGACAACGGGGAGTTTGTTCCCGAGCCGGGAATGGTGACGGCCAACCGCCCGATTTCATTCAGGGCATACCGTGTTCAGGGTTCTTATTTTCACCGGCCCCGCACGGTATCGGAAATTGAGAATTACATAGCTCAGCGTGGCAGCCGTCATTTTATAGAGCGTGTGCGTGTTAAAGGCGAGGTGGTTGATCCGCTGCCCGGCATGCGCATATGGCCCGGCGATGTGCTGGTGTTAGGCGGACACAGGGAGTCGATAATTGCAGACACGGACTGGATAGGGCCGGAGGTTACGGATCATGAACTGTTGAATTTCAGCACCGAGAACTTGAAGGTAACAGTTTCGAAAGGAGGTGCCGACGGTATGACCATAAGGGAGTTGCGCGAACAGCCATATATGCGCGGAGTTATGGTGCGCAAGGTTATGCGCGATGATTTTTCGCTGCCGGTGAAGGGGCGTACGCGTCTGGAGCGGGGCGATGTCGTTACACTTGTGGGCTTGCCGCAGGATGTGTCGAATGCGGTGCCTGAAATCGGTTATTCCGACCGTGAGGATGGGCGTACGGATATGCCGTTCCTTTTTCTGGGAATTGCGGTGGGATGTTTTATAGGCGCAATAGGAGTTGTGGTTGACGGAGTTCCGTTGTCGTTGTCGACAGCCGGAGGCGCAATTCTGATGGGTCTTGTAATGGGATGGTGGCGTTCGCGCCGCCCGTCGGTAGGTCACATGCCTCGTCCTGTGATCTGGTTCCTGAATGAGTTCGGACTGAATCTGTTTATAGCAGTGGTGGGACTGGCTTCAGGTGCGACATTTCTTGAAAGTCTGAGAACCGTAGGCGCTCCGATGTTTATAGCCGGACTTGTTTGTACGACTGTTCCTATTGTTATTATGCTTCTGGTAGGGCGCTATGTGTTTCATTTCCATCCGGCAGAAAACATGGGATGTGTTGCAGGCGGACGCAATGCCGTTGCAGCGCTCGGAGCCATAGAGGATTCCGTGCAGTCAACGTTGCCTATGATGGGCTACACGGTTACTTATGCCGTAAGTTCAATTATTCTGATTTTTTCAGGAATGATAATGGCTCTTGTGTAGGAGTAAGCCCGTGTGAGTCGGTTCAAGCGAGTTTGGCAAGCGCGACGGCAATTCTTTCGCAAGCTTTCCGGATGTTTTCGTCGGAGGTTGCATAGCTGAGGCGTATGTAGCCCGGCAGACAGAATGCAGCGCCATCAACAGTTGCCACGTGCGCTTCCTCAAGGAGATACATGGCCAGTGCAGCGGCGCTGTCGATTGTCCATTTTCCATAGCTTTTTCCAAAGAATGAGCTTACTTCGGGGAAGAGATAGAATGCGCCTTCAGGTCGGTTTACTTTCAGCCCGGGAATCTGCGAGCATAGTTCCACCACCAGATCGCGACGACGCCTGAATGCCTGACACATTTGCAAGACTTCGTCCTGAGGGCCGGAATAGGCCGCTTCGGCAGCTTTCTGGGCAATTGACGAAGGTCCGGATGTATATTGGCCCTGAAGTTTGGTTATGCCTTTTGCCAGCCATAGCGGAGCGGCGGTGAATCCGATTCGCCAACCTGTCATGGCATAGGCTTTAGACACTCCGTTGATAACGGCGACACGTCCGTCAAGTTCCTTGAACGCAGCCATTGAGGTGTAGCTGCCGGTGTAGTTGATATGCTGGTAAATTTCGTCGGAAATAACGAAAATTTCAGGGTAATTTTTAAGGACGTCGACCAATTGCTGAAGTTCCCGGTGCGAGTATACGGCTCCGGTAGGATTGGAGGGCGAGCAGAACAGAATTGCTTTTGTGCGTGGAGTGATTGCTGCCTGAAGCTGCTGGGGAGTGATTTTGAAGTTCTGTTCAATTGATGCGGGAACGGTAACGGTTACACCTTCGGCAAGTTTAACCATCTCGACATAACTTACCCACGCCGGAGTGGGAATGATAACTTCATCGCCCGGGTTTACGAGTGCGAGAATTGTGTTGCAAATTGCCTGTTTGGCACCGTTTCCAACCACAATCTGGTCGGGAGTGTAGGTTACGCCGTTTGTTTCGAGGAGATTCGCGCAGATGGCTTTGCGTAACGACAGATAACCCGGAACGGGTGAGTAGAATGAAAAGTTTTGATCGACAGCTGATTTTGCGGCCTCTTTAATGAATCCGGGAGTAAAGAAGTCGGGTTCTCCCACTGAAAGGTTTATGACATCAATGCCCTGAGCACGGAGTTCAGAACTTTTTTGAGACATAGCCAGGGTTTGAGATGCGGCGAGATTTTGAATTCTTTTCGACAGTTCCATAGTTATATATTTATAAATGCGGCCCGGAAATCAACGGCCTGTGATTATTTTCTTTATTTCGTTAAGTTTGTTGAGAGCGCCGAGGGGAGTGAGTGAATTTATGTCGGTGTTCAGAATTTCATCACGGATTTGGGTAAGAACCGGGTCATCGAGCTGAAAGAATGACATTTGAACACCCGAAGATGCTTGCGCGGCCGCTTGAGCTATTTTTGGACTTGGGGCGGATGATTCGCCTTGCCGGTTAATATCTTCGAGGTGCTTTAGCATGGCGCGTGCGCGCTTGATAATTCCAGAAGGCATGCCGGCCAGTTTCGCTACATGAATTCCGAAGCTGTGCTCCGAGCCTCCCGGCTGCAGTTTGCGCATGAAAACCACTTTTCCGTCAATTTCCTTTACGGCTACATTGAAATTGACCACCCGTTCGAAAAGGCTTTCCATTTCGTTCAGTTCGTGATAGTGCGTGGCGAAAAGTGTTTTAGGGTGGCAGGATGAGTTTTCATGTATATGTTCAACAATTGCCCAGGCAATTGAAATGCCGTCGTAGGTTGATGTTCCGCGGCCAAGTTCATCGAACAGAATCAGAGAACGCTGGCTCATGTTGTTGAGAATGTTTGCGGCCTCGTTCATTTCCACCATAAATGTGGATTCGCCGTGTGAAATGTTGTCGCTTGCGCCTACGCGTGTGAAAATTTTGTCGACCACGCCAATGTGAGCGCTGTCGGCGGCGACGAAACTTCCCATTTGAGCGAGAATCACATTAAGGGCTGTCTGGCGAAGCAGAGCGGATTTACCGCTCATGTTCGGCCCGGTGATCATCATAACCTGAGTGTGGTTGTTTTCGAGCTCAACAGTGTTTGAAATGTAAGGCTCGCCGGCCGGAAGTTCATGTTCAATGACCGGATGACGGGCTTCGACCAGACGCAGTGTCAGGGAATCATCGACAACCGGACGGTTGTAGTGGTTTTCCATTGCGACCCGCGTGAGCGATTGCAGACAGTCGAGCCGCGCCAGAACAGAGGCGTTTGTCTGCAGGGCGGGGATGAATTGCGCAACGGCCTGCACAAGTTGTTCAAAAAGCTGAGTCTTGAGGATGTCGATGCGTTCCTGAGCGCCTACAATTTTCTCTTCGTAGTCTTTAAGTTCCTGCGTTATATAGCGTTCGGCATTTGTAAGGGTCTGTTTCCTTGTCCACTCGGCAGGGACTTTTGAACGGTGCGTGTTAGTGACTTCGATATAGTAGCCGAACACGTTGTTGAATCCGATTTTTAGAGATGGAATTCCGGTAGCGGCGCTTTCGCGAGCCTGCATTTCATTGAGATAGCTTTTTCCGGAGTGTGCAATGTGTGTAAGTTGGTCGAGTTCGGCACTGACACCTTTCTTGAATACGGTTCCCTTGTTCAGTGATGCGGGGGCATCGTCGACCAGTTCATCGGCAATGCGTTTCTGAAGGGGCGTGCAGGCGTCGAGTCTGATTCCGAATTCATGCAGGGCATGGTTGTCGCTTTGCTGACAAATTTCCTTTATTTTAGCCACTGCTTCGAGAGCAAGCCGGAGCTGCACCATTTCACGCGGAGAAATTCTTGCTGCAACAGCTTTGGATGTGAGTCGTTCAATGTCGCCGATCTGCGAAAGGAGGTCTTTTATTTCTTCTCTTTGTGTTGGTTTGCGGAAAAAGTGTTCCACCACATCGAGGCGTTTGTTAATGGCGTTGATGTCGCGGAGCGGGAAAAGAATCCATCGGCGCAGCATCCGGGCGCCCATAGGCGTTGCCGTGCGGTCGATTATTTCGAGAAGGCTTTTGCCATCGTGTGCCATGCTCTGAACAAGTTCGAGATTGCGCACGGTGAATGAGTCGAGCCGCACGTATTTATCCTGATCGATGCGGGTTAGAGCGGCTATGTGTGCGGTGCGGGTATGCAGAGTCTGGTCGAGATAGTGCAGGGTAGCACCTGCGGCAATTATAGCATCGGCCATGTTTTCAACACCGAAGCCTTTGAGCGATGCTGTTTCGAACTGTTTGTTAAGGCGTTCGTTAGCAGACTGTGAAGTGAATATCCAGTCGTCGAGTTCAAATGCGATATAGTGGTCGGGGGTCAGTTGCTGAAAGCGCTGTTTGTTTCCGCGTTCAACAATAACTTCCTTTGGCTGGAAATTGCCGAGGAGTTTGATTATATGTTCGGGAGCGCCTTCGGCAGCAAGAAATTCGCCGGTTGAAATGTCGAGGAGGGCGAGACCGAGCTGTTTTTTCCCAAAATGAACGGCTGCAAGGAAGTTGTTCTCACGATTTCGGAGGACATTATCGGTCATAGCCACTCCGGGGGTTACCAGTTCGGTTATGCCCCGTTTCACAAGTTTTTTTGTGAGTTTCGGATCCTCGAGCTGTTCGCATATTGCAACGCGCTTGCCTGCGCGCACAAGTTTAGGCAGATATGTGTCGAGCGCATGATGAGGGAATCCGGCCAATTCCACAAATGATGATGCACCGTTGCCCCGTCGGGTAAGTGTTATGCCAAGGATTTCGGAAGCGGCAATTGCATCGTCGCTGAAGGTTTCATAGAAGTCGCCAACACGAAACAGCAGAATTGCGTCGGGATGTTTTGATTTCATCTCGACGTATTGCTTCATTAACGGGGTTTCGGTGATTTTCTTTCCCATTGCGGCTATGGGTTAGCTTTCCGGGCAATGGAAATGTTCAGGCACCAGTTCCAGATTATGAGTCCGGCAATGTCAATAAGCAGAATATAGTTGACGTTGATAATGAAGGAGAGTAGTGTGTTGATGACACAAATCAGAAGTGATGTGCAGACAATTGACACCATAGCGGTGCGTTGCTTCAACCCTGTTGCCAGGAGTTTGTGGTGAATATGGTTCTGGTCGGGCATGAAAGGATTCTTTCCATTGCGTATGCGGTGCATGAAAACTCTAACCACATCGAAGCATGGAATAATCAGCGGTGAAAGGGTAATGATGAAGTAGTTGGGCAAACCACCGGGAGAGTTGTGGCTTATTAATGGGAGGTTCCATATTCTGAGTCCGAGGAATATGATAAGTATGCCAATTGTCAGTGAGCCGGCATCGCCCATAAATATTTTTTTCTGTTTTTCAACGTTGCCGAACACGTTGTAGTAGTAAAAAGGAATCAGTACGCCAAGCACGGCGAAGCTGAGTGTTGCGTAGAAATAGTGATGGAACATTGCAAGGATTATGCCGTAGAGCACAAATGCTATTGCGCTTAAGCCTGATGCGAGGCCATCGATTCCATCAATGAGGTTGATTGCGTTTATAACAAAAACGACGGCCAGAAGTGTCAGGGGCACGCCAAACCATGGGCTTACCTGATGGATTAGTGCGACACCGTCGAAGTTTTTAATTCCTAATCCTCCGAAAATAAGCATAGCTCCGGCGAGAATTTCCACGACAAATTTGGCACGATAGCGGACGCCTATAAGGTCGTCGGCCATGCCGACAAGATAAACCATTATAAGAGCGCAAAGCCCCATGGCTACTGTAACGCCATGAAAATCGGTGAGTTCATAGTAGGCCGGAATGTTTATTTTGTAGCAAACGCCTATTATGAATGAAACAGCGAAAATAACAACCGGAGTGAATGCGAATCCGCCCAGACGCGGAACGGTTCCCTTATGTATTTTACGGGGGTCGGGCTGGTCGAACAGTTGTTTCCTGAAGGCTATGAGCAGAATTTTAGGTATGATGATACCTGAAAGAAGAATGCTCAAAGCTGCGACGGAAATATATATGATAATGCGATGATCCATAGAATATGGCAAAGTTAGCCAAAAAATGACAAGCCGCAAAATCTTGTATCTGTTTTGACATTACAAGTTAGCGATAATCTGTTTTTTTATGTGTTGAACCATAAGAGGCGCGTCGATGCATCCGAGCATGTATTTTTTACCGTTTTTAAGTGTTACGAGAAAACAATCGGATGCCTTGCCATAGTAAGCGAAGTATTTTCCGAGATCTGCTTCCGAGAAGTAGCCATACCATCCGAACCATCCTCCGCTTCCGCATATGCGTATGGCGCCCATTGTGGGTTGACATAATTTTATGTCGGCAATTTCCGACAGCGGAATGGATTTGATTTTCAGCGGCCGGTTTATGTAAAGGTATTTGCTGTCGGTTGAAATTGATAGCGGCATATAGAACAGTGCCGACATAAACAGGATGATCAGAATTGTTGCGATGGAGCCAACAAGCCACAGGCTGTCCTGGCGGTTTATGGTGTAGAATAATAAGCCGACCATCACTATGGTTGAGAGGATTGAGATTATCCAGGAGTAGGTGCTTAGAATAACATTCTTTTTCATGTGGTGATTGAGATTAATCAGAGGTTTTCAAGGGTGTTACGGGCTTCCGAAACCATTTGGTCGTAGAGGACTTTATTTGCTTCGTTAAGGTCGGCGCGCTGCAGAATCCGCAGCAAATCATGGCTTTGCGCTTCAAGAACCGGGAGCTCGGGATCGTTGTTGAGGACGTTCATGGCATTTTGCAGTTCCTGATCGGTCATGTCGGGTTTGAAATGCATGGCGGCGAGTTTTTGAGAAACCTTGCGGTTGATTGCAGCGCACTGTTCGATTATGGATGTGTAGTCGTTCTGCGACAGCGAATCGTTGTGCTGTTTCGCGAGATTTATCAGCGAGTCGGTGGCTATAACGTTGTGTGTCAGTGAGTCGGGGAGGACAAGAGTGGTCCGGTGGCTATCGGAGGTGTCATTTTCCGATTTTCCGCCTGGTGTGCATGAAGTGCAGTTGAGGAATGTAGCCAATATGGCGATATGTATTGATTTCATAGGTCGACGTGTTGAGCGTTGATTTGATGACCGAGAAATGTTCTGGCCAGATTTTCGAAGTTCGATGGGTTTTCTGTGGTAAGAAATTCGGCAGAGCTGTTTTTAAGACATTTTGATTCGATTTCTGGATGGCGGCGCAGATAGTCGGCAAGACTTTCCGCCACAATTTTTCCCTGGCAGACAATGTTGATATGCCCCGGAATGTGTTGCTTTATTTTGTCGGCAAGCAGCGGATAGTGTGTGCAAGCCAAAAGCACGGTGTCAATTTCAGGAGATTGTCCCAGAAGTTGAGAAGTGTATTTTTCCACGAAATAATCGGTTGCAGGTGAGTTTATTTCGTCGTTTTCAATCAGCGGCACCCACATTGGACAAGGAGTGGAATATGTTTTGAAATCGGGGTGTAATTTGGCTATTTCCAAGTCGTAGCTTTGCGAACGGATTGTTCCGGGTGTTCCGAGCACTCCTATGCAGCCTGTTTTTGTTATGTTTCCGATTTCCTCGACTGTCGGGCGTATGACACCTAGAACTCTACGTGCGGGGTCGATGAGCGGAAGGTTGTTCTGCTGTATGGAGCGGAGGGCTTTTGCTGAAGCGGTGTTGCAGGCAAGTATAACCAGATGGCAACCTTTTTCAAAGAGATGTGTAACAGCCTGAAGCGTGAAGCGATATACGGTGTCGAACGAACGTGTTCCGTAGGGCGCGCGGGCGTTGTCGCCAAGATACAGGTAGCTGTATTGGGGCAGAGCCTTCCTTATTTCCTTCAGTATGGTCAGTCCACCATACCCGGAGTCAAAGACACCGATGGGTCCGATATGTTTGTTTAAGTTCTTCACGGTTTGCAAAGGTATTAAATTAACCGTGTCGAGGCAAGAGTGAGCACACTAATTGTAACAGAGGGGTCGGTTTCGGTTAATGCGGATGCACATTCGTGAAGTGTGGCGCCGGTCGTGAACACGTCATCGACAATGAGAACGTGACAGTTGCGGACGGTTTGCTGATTGCGTGCGCCGTACACGCCCCTTATGTTTTCCATGCGTTTGAATGCGCTTAGACGTGTCTGGGTTTTATGGCTTCGGCGTGCAAACAGAACTGAGTTATCTACGGGTATTCCTGTTTCTTCGGAAATGCCTTTTGCAATTTGTTCCGCCTGGTTGTAGCCGCGTCTGATTTTTTTGAAATACTGCATGGGAACCGGCAGGATAAGGTCTATTCCGTTGAAGAAACCGGAAGGTGTGAGCTCCTGTGCAAACAGACGCGCAAGGTGACGTGCAATGTCGGGGCGGTGTTCATATTTTGCATAATGTATCAGGCGGGTGTAAGGATTGGAACGGATGTAATAGAACCAGGCGGCGGCACGCTCAATGTGCGACGGTAGGGCGAGCCGCTGATGCATGGGGTTGAATGAGTCGGTGTGAAAATCGGTTTTAGGCAGCCCGGCCAGACAGTGTGTACAGAGTCCTTTTTCGGTGGTTACAAGTGTACGGCCGCAAACAAGACATATGTTTGGTGCGAGAACCGACAGGAAATTTTCCCACCATAAGTTCAGTTTTCTGATGCTTGCCATAACTTTCCGCTTTCTATGATTTTGATGGCCAAAGCCGGTTCGTAGCCTCGCGACAATGCATGGCGCAACAATTTTTGCCGGCCTTCATAGGTTTGTGCTTCCGGGCCGAGTTCGTTTGTTTTAAGTTGCATTATGCGAAGTGCGTTAGCCACGTATTGGCGTGGGTCGATTTCGGAAATGGCTTTTTTTATGGTTTCCATGGGAATGCATTTCGCAAGGAGAGAACTTACGATTTTTTTACGCCCCCAGCGTTGAAACCGGTATTTATCGCGGACGTAGGCCCGGGTAAACCGTTCATCATTGACAAAACGATTGTCAATCAGCTCTTTCAATATAATGTCCGATTGCTGTCGACTGAAACCTTTTGTGTAAAGTTTCCGTCTGATGTCGAACGAGCATTGTTCGCTTCGGGCGCAAAGTGCCTGAAGCGAAGTGAGCATTGTTTCAGGATTCGGCGTTTTCTTCATGGTTGTTTTGCGTGCAGAAAGCGAAGGCGTTTTTGCGAATCGAATATCAGTTCGACCGGGTCAAATCCAAGCTGTTCGATTTTTGATTTAAGTGTCTTGGCACAAAGCGGGTTTATTTCAAACCAGAGGTCGCCATTTTTCACGAGTGATTTCTGTGCATATACGGCGATTGCAATATAGAACAGCAGAGGATTGTCCTGAGGCACGAAAAGAGCTGAATGCGGTTCAAAATCGAGTACATTACGGCTCATTTCCGTTTTTTCGGAGGGGAGGATGTAAGGCGGATTGCTGACAATAATGTCGAGCGAATCAGATTCCGGCGTGGGGAGATTCAGTGCGTCCGCTTGTCGGAATTCAACGTTTGTATGAAGTTTTTGCGCATTTTCAATGGCGACGGCTATAGCTGCCGGGCTTATGTCGATGCCGGTAACCTTTGCGAAGGGAATGTTACGTGCAAGCGCTATGGCAATACATCCGGTTCCGGTGCCTATGTCGAGAATGCGCAGATCCGGACGATTGTCCGAATCCTTAACAATAAAATCGACCAGTTCGGCTGTTTCCGGACGTGGAATAAGGGTGTCGGCCGTGACTTTGAAGTCCATCCCATAGAAGTTCGCTACTCCGAAAATATGTTGCACCGGTTCATGATTGAGTAATCTTTTTACAATGTCATTGACTTGTGTGCAGAGAAAATCGGAGGCTATATCACTCCCATGTAGAATGATATAAGTGCGGTCCCACTCTTTGAGACGTTGGAAGATGACACGTGTGAGCCAACGCGCTTCGGAATCGCCGTAGACAGTTGAAAGGGAGTCGACGGATGACCGGAACAGATGATTCAGGTCAATACTCATCCCATGCCTTGATTTCAATCTCGTCGGGAGTCAGGGCGGTGAAAGCACGGATAAAGGCGGACGCAAGCCGTGCGTTCGTGAGCAAGGGAATGTTAAGGTCTATAGCCGCACGACGAATTTTATGTCCATTGCCTAATTCGGTTGGTGTCAGGTTTTTGGGTATGTTTATCACCATATCGATGGTTTTGTCGTGCAACAGATCGAGTGCCTGAGGCTGCATGTCGGCTTCCGATGGCCAGTAAACCCTTATTGCCGGAATTCCGTTGTCGTTCAGGAAACGGTGTGTTCCGCCTGTTGCGTAGATTGTATAACCTTTGCCGTGAAGGCGCTGTGCTGATTCGAGCATATCGGCTTTCTGTTTCGGGGTGCCTGAGGACATGAGTATTCCCTTGCGTGGAATACGATGACCCACAGAGAGCATTGACTTCATTATGGCTTCGGATGTGTCAACGCCTATACATCCGACTTCGCCCGTAGAGGACATGTCGACACCTAACACCGGATCGGCTCCCTGCAGGCGGGAGAAACTGAACTGAGATGCTTTTATTCCAACATATTCGAGGTCGAAAGCGCTCTTTTCGGGCTTTGCAACGTCGAGACCAAGCATTATTTTCGTAGCAAGGTCGATGAAGTTTATTTTTAATACTTTCGACACGAACGGGAAACTGCGCGAAGCTCTCAGGTTACATTCAATTACCTTTATATCGTTGTTTTTTGCAAGGAATTGAATGTTGAACGGGCCGGAAATGTTGAGTGCCTTTGCAATCTGCGAGCCGATTTTCTTTATGCGTCGCATTGTTTCGACATACAGTTTCTGCGGGGGGAACTGAATTGTGGCATCGCCTGAGTGTACGCCGGCAAATTCGATATGTTCGGATATGGCGTAGACTTTTACTTCGCCATTCTGAGCCACGGCATCCATTTCGATTTCCTTTGCGTTCTGAATGAATTCAGTAACAACAACCGGATGCTCTTTCGATACGTTGGCGGCAAGGCGTAGGAACCGGTGAAGTTCTTCGGTGTTGGAGCATACGTTCATTGCCGCGCCCGAAAGCACATAGCTCGGACGGACCAGAACAGGGAATCCGACTTCGTCAATGAACTGGTTGATGTCGTCGAAGCTTGTGAGTTCGCGCCAGCGCGGCTGATCGATGTGCAGGCGGTCGAGCATGGCTGAGAATTTATTCCTGTCTTCAGCGTTGTCAATGCTTTGAGCGGATGTGCCGAGAATGTTAACGCCCTGTCGGTCGAGGCGTGTTGCCAGATTATTAGGAATCTGACCTCCAACCGAGAGAATTACACCGTGGGGAGTTTCAAAATCGAGGATGTCAAGCACACGTTCGAATGTGAGTTCGTCAAAGTACAGACGGTCGCACATGTCGTAGTCGGTTGATACGGTTTCCGGGTTGTAGTTTATCATAACCGAACGCCAGCCCTCTTTCTTTACAGTGAGAAGCGCGTTTACGGAGCACCAGTCGAATTCAACAGAACTTCCTATGCGATAGGCACCTGAACCGAGAACTACAACTGAACGGTGGTCATGTTCATAGTTGATGTCGTTTTCAGAACCGTTATATGTGAGGTAGAGGTAATTCGTCATTGCCGGATATTCAGCGGCAAGGGTGTCGATTTGTTTTACCACAGGCACTATGCCTGCCTTTTTGCGCATGGCACGTACGCGCAGGTTGGCGCTTTCCGTGTTGTCCATTTTCTCTTTCAGGATGGCGCGTGCAATCTGGAAGTCGCTGAACCCCTGTTGTTTTGCTACTTTAAGGAGTGCTTCTGGAAGTTGCTCGAGGGCGTCGATGGTTTCCAACTCGGCGTTGGTTTTCATGATAGCCTCAAGGCGGAAAAGGAACCATCGGTCAATTTTTGTGAGCTCGTGAATGCGTTCAACGCTGTAGCCGCGTTTCATGGCTTCGGCTATTACAAATATGCGTTTGTCGGTCGGGTCGGTGAGGGCATGATCGATATCATCAATTTCCAACGGTTTGTTGCCGACAAAGCCGTGCATTCCCTGTCCGATCATACGGAGCGCTTTCTGAATGACTTCTTCGAATGTGCGTCCTATTGCCATAACCTCGCCAACCGATTTCATGGATGAGCCGATTTCGCGTTGCACGCCGTGGAATTTTCCAAGATCCCAGCGGGGTATTTTGCAGACGATATAATCGAGGGCGGGTTCGAAAAATGCTGAAGTTTCGTGAGTGACGGAGTTGCGTAGGTCGAAAAGGCCGTAACCGAGGCCAAGTTTGGCGGCCACGAATGCAAGGGGATAGCCGGTGGCTTTCGAGGCAAGAGCTGAAGAACGGCTGAGACGTGCGTTTACTTCGATAACGCGATAGTCCATTGATTCAGGGTCGAATGCGTATTGCACATTGCATTCGCCCACAATGCCTATGTGACGTATTATTTTGATGGCGAGTTTACGCAGATAGTGATAGTCTTCGTTGGTGAGGGTCTGTGAGGGTGCAACGACAATGCTTTCGCCGGTGTGTATGCCGAGCGGGTCGAAGTTCTCCATGTTGCAGACGGTGATGCAGTTGTCGAAGCGGTCGCGCACAACTTCATATTCGACTTCTTTCCAGCCTTTCAGCGATTTTTCAACAAGCACCTGGGGGGAGAATGCAAGGGCTTTTTCTGTTAGTGTTACAAGTTCATCGCGGTTGTTGCAGAAGCCTGAACCGAGTCCGCCGAGGGCATAGGCAGCCCTGACGATAACAGGATAACCAAGTGTTTCAGCAGCTTTTATAGCGGCATCTACACTTTCCACAGCTTCGCTTTTTATTGTCTTTATATTTATTTCGTCGAGTTTATGAACAAAAAGTTCGCGGTCCTCGGTGTCCATGATTGCCTGCACGGGTGTGCCGAGAACTTTGACATCATATTTTTCCAGAACTCCGCTTTTATATAGTTCTACGCCGCAGTTTAGGGCGGTCTGACCGCCGAATGCCAGCAGAATGCCGTCGGGTCGTTCTTTTTCAATAACTTTTTCGACAAAGAACGGTGTTACGGGAAGGAAATAAATTTTATCGGCGAAGCCTTCTGAAGTTTGAACGGTTGCAATGTTGGGGTTTATGAGAACGGTTTTAATGCCCTCTTCTTTCATTGCTTTAAGTGCTTGTGAGCCGGAGTAGTCGAATTCGCCGGCTTCACCAATTTTAAGGGCACCGGAGCCAAGCAGAAGGACTTTTTTGATGTCAGGGAGTCGGTTCATAATAAAGCTATAAAGTCGTCAAACAAAAATTCAGTGTCTTTTGGTCCGCTTGAAGCTTCGGGGTGGAACTGAGCGGAAAAGAACGGTAATGTTTTATGGCGGATGCCTTCGTTTGTGCCGTCGTTCATGTTAATGAAGAGCGGTTCCCATTCGTCGGAAAGGGTGTTGCTGTCAACTGCGAAGCCATGATTCTGTGATGTTACGAAGCATTGGTTTGAATCGACGCGTCTAACCGGCTGGTTGTGGCTGCGATGGCCGTATTTCAGCTTGTAGGTTTTTGCGCCTGCGGCTTTTGACAATAGCTGGTTGCCCATGCATATGCCGCATATCGGTTTCCCTATTTTGATGGCTTTGCGTATGTTTTCAACTGTTTCGGTTGCCATGTCGGGGTTTCCAGGGCCATTTGATATGAACAGTCCGTCGTAGGGAATTTTGGTGAAGTCATAGTTCCAAGGCACTCGAACAACTTTTACTCCGCGTCTTGTGAGGCAACGGATTATGTTGTGTTTCACTCCGCAATCCACAAGAACAACAGTTTTTTCGCCCTCGCCATGATGTTCTATTTCTGTGCAGCTTACTTTTGCCACAAGATTTTCGAGGTTGGGGTCGTAGAAGTCGACATCCTCACATCCTTCTATTGTTATTTTCCCGAGCATCGATCCTTTTTCGCGCAGATGTTTGGTAAGGGCTCTGGTGTCGATTCCGTAAATTCCGGGAATTTTTTCCTCTTTAAGCCATTCTGCAAGAGAACGGTCGGCCTGCCAGTGTGAATGATCGAATGAATAATCCTGGCATACGATTGCACGGCAGTGGATATGATCGCTTTCGTAATATTGGCTGACGGAATCTTTTTGCCTGCGGGGAGCCACTCCGTAATTACCGAGAATGGGATAGGTGGTTACGAGGATTTGTCCTTCATACGATGGATCGGTCAGACTTTCGGGATAGCCGGTCATGGCGGTGTTGAAAACAACTTCGCCGGAGGTGGAGGTTTCGTAGCCGAAACTGAATCCTTCGAATCGAGTGCCGTCTTCAAGCGTCAGGACGGCTCGTTTGTTGTTGTGCATGCGATAGAATTGGGTTTGCAAGTAGTGAAATGGATGGTTTGCAGGATTTCTATCGTGAAAACCATGCAAAGATACAAATTAAAAATCAAGCGCGCAAAACAGTTGGCTATTTTGCGCGCAAATGACGATGTTATGTGTGTTGCCGTAATTAGAAACGGTTATTTCATTGGGTTGAATCCCCGTGAGTTAAGGGCTTGAAGCATGGTGTAGTTCATTGCTTCGCGGTAGTAGTCTATCATGTGCCCTATCCAGTCGTTTTCGCTTTTTGTTCCTTGCCTTGTGGCGTTGTAGTGCGATATTTTTTTATCGTAATCCAGAAGTTCGTCGCGTAGATTGTCGGATCGGTAAGTGTTGTTGTGGATTAGCAGCGGAGCCGGTAGTTTCGGTTTCATGTCGGGAAGTTCGCGCGGAACCCCTATGGCCAGTCCGCATACCAGAAATACGTGTGGCGGAAGTTTCAGCAGGGCTGATATTTCGGATGGGTTGGCTGTACGGGCGTAACCTACACAACATGTTCCTAGTCCTTCGCTTTCAGCGGCAACAACAGCGCTCATCATTGCCAGTGTGGCATCGACAACGCCGAGTATGAGGCCGTCGGCAGTGTTATAAATGGGCGGAAAGTCAATTGCTTTTGCTTCGGCACCTATCTGAATGCGATGGAAATCAGCGCAGAATGCCAGAAAACGGTTGCAGGTTTTTATCTGTTTCTGTCCGGTAAGCTCGTAAAGTTTTTCTTTGAGTTTCTGGTCGGATATGTCGATTACTGAAAATTGCTGGCCGTTGTAGCTTGTAGGTGTGTTTCGGATTGCTTCGTAAATTAATGAAAGCTGGGTGTCGGTGATTGGTTGACGCTCGTAGCGACGTATGCTTCGGCGTTCGAGGAGTGTCTGTTTTACTGATTTCATGATTATGTGAGTTTTTTATTTTTAAAATGAAATAGGGGGTGTTTTTGTTTAGAAAAGTTGTGATTTTGAATTCAGAAATAAAAAAACGGCCTGTCTTTTTTTTGACGGGCCGTTTCTGTTGATGTGTATTGGATGATTATTTCTTGAAGAAGCGGTTGTAGAGGCCTTGGAAGCCTTGTCCGTGACGAGCTTCATCTTTTGCCATTTCGTGTACGGTGTCGTGGATGGCATCGAGGTTTAATTCTTTTGCGCGGCGTGCAATTCGCATTTTGTCTTCGTTGGCGCCGGCTTCAGCCGCCATGCGTTTTTCGAGGTTGGTTTTTGTGTCCCACACGTGCTCGCCGAGGAGTTCGGCAAATTTTGATGCATGTTCTGCTTCCTCAAAAGCGTAGCGCTTGAATGCTTCGGCAACTTCGGGGTACCCTTCGCGATCGGCCTGACGGCTCATAGCCAGATACATACCTACTTCCATGCATTCGCCATTGAAGTGCGCGGTGAGGTCTTTCTTCATTTCATCGTCGGCATTTTTGGCAACTCCGATCTCATGTTCGGTGACAAATTTCAGCAGGTCGTCGTTGTTCACTTCTTTGAATTTATTTTTGCCAACGCCGCATACGGGGCATTTTTCAGGGGCTTCTTCACCTTCGTGGACATAGCCGCAAACGGTGCAAATCCAGGTTTTTTTCATGACTGATAATTGTAAGTTCTGTTAGTAAATAAAGTTTGTATTGTTGTGCAAATATCGTAATAAAAAGTAAAGAATCGGCAATGGAATTATGTTAAATTTGCTTAACTATTGCGCGCCTGCAAGCGGAGGAAGGAAAGCGTCCGGGTAGTGTTCTATTCTGGCGTTTTCGGTAGATTGTTCGTTTTGAAGGCGTACGGTTATAACGTCAAACTGCACTTCGTGGACAATGTTGTTGGCACGCACGTAGGCGTTTGCTGCTCGGCACAGACGTTTGATTTTGTTTTTATCAATGGCGTCAAGTGGGTCGGAGTCGGTGAGCATGGTTCGTGTTTTTACCTCTATAAAGATAATGCGTGAATCTTTCATGGCCACTATGTCGAGTTCGTAATGTCCGATGTGGGCGTTTGTGTCGGTTATGGCGTAGCCATGTTCTATGAGGTATTCTCTTGCTAATTTTTCGCCTATTTTCCCTGTGTTATTATGTGTTGCCATGATGCAAATATAATGAAATTTATTTATTGACGGTTTATGTTCCTTTATTTGGAGTGGATATGTTTGGAGTGGGTATTATTCAGCTTTGTTTTGTCCCATTATATATTAAGGTGTATGGCTGAAATTGTATGTTGGGTGCAGCTATGTTTTTGAGGGTGATTTTTTTATGTGGTGTAATGCGTTGGTTTATATATAATTGAGTGGTATTCTAACAAAGATTAACACTGGTGGTGATAAATTTTGGTGTTAAAATATTTGGTGGTTATGTTGAAAAGGTGTAATTTTGCACTCGCTTTTG
>CAZMAO010000013.1:0-39765 GCA_964564465.1 uncultured Bacteroides sp. | reverse complement strand
TTAACTCCCGTTTTGTCTGATGCTCAGATGAAGGAAGCGGTAGAAAAGTTCACTACGGTGCTCACCGATAACGGAGCCACCATCGTGAATCAAGAACTCTGGGGTCTTCGCAAACTTGCCTACCCCATCCAGAAAAAATCAACCGGATTCTACACACTCGTTGAATTCGACGGTGATCCCACCCTTGTGAAAAAACTCGAAACCGCTTATCGTCGCGATGAACGAGTTTTGCGTTTCCTCACTTTCCGTCTCGACAAATATGCAGCCGAATATGCCGCTAAACGTCGTAGCCTCAAAGGCGCTAAAGCCGCAGAAAAACAAGAAGTTGAAGTAGAAGCTAAGGAGGATTAATATCATGGCACAAGCAAAATCTGAAATCCGTTATCTCACTCCCATGTCGGTTGACGTGAAAAAGAAAAAATATTGCCGCTTCAAACGTAGTGGAATTAAATATATCGACTATAAGGATCCTGAATTCCTTAAGAAATTCCTTAACGAGCAGGGCAAAATCCTTCCCCGTCGCATAACCGGAACTTCTCTGAAATTCCAGCGCCGTGTGGCTCAGGCCGTTAAACGTGCACGTCACCTTGCACTTCTTCCCTACGTAGCCGACTTAATGAAATAACCACCCCCTAAAAAGAATTCAATTATGAAAATCATACTTAAAGAAGACATCGCCAATCTTGGCTATAAGGATGACGTGGTTGAAGTTAAATCCGGCTATGGCCGCAACTATCTCATTCCTTACGGAAAAGCCGTTATTGCAACTGAATCCGCCCTTAAGGTTCTCGCCGAAAATCAGCGCCAGCGCGCACACAAACTCGCCAAACTTAAGGCTGATGCAGAAGCTCTTGTAGCCGCTCTCGAAGGCGTTGCACTCACAATCGGCGCAAAAGCTGCTGCAAACGGAACTATTTTCGGCTCTGTTAACAACATTCAGATTGCTGAAGCTCTTGAAAAACTCGGTCATGAAATCGACAGAAAGATCATCACAATCAAACAGCCCGTTAAAACACTCGGAACTTATGTAGCAATTGTTAAACCCCACAAAGAGGTTAGCTGCGAAATTCCTTTTGAAGTTGTTGCCGAATAATCGGCCTACATATAATTTTAAAACGTCTGTTCATTAATTTGAACAGGCGTTTTTTCTGTAAATTTTCCACAATTCAGGCATGGATCTATAGGAATTTTATTAATTTTGTAATTTGACACTTACAATCTTTTCCAGTTTATAAAATGCCAAGCGACAACAATATAGAACCCCGATATTCCGACGAAAATTTCGAAATGTCATATACTCATGTCTCCGGACTAAAAACCTCCAGACTGTCTGGGGAACCTGCACAACAGAGGTTATCCCGTCGAAACAGAATTCGACATGAATCTGAATTCGCCACATCACCCTCCGAAAACAATACGGCTCAGCCTGATGTACATACGATAACCAAAACACCATCAAATCAAAACAATGAGATAAAGGATACAGCTTCAAAAGCAAAAAACAAAACAACTGAAGAGAAAAAAACATCTGAAAACGCTAAATCCTTCTCTACACTGTTTTCCGACTCAAGACTATCTATTTTCTTTGGAGTTGTACTTATTCTCTTCGCCGCCTACGCCCTGATTTGCGGAATTTCATTCCTTCTGCAGGGGAACCCGGATCAAAGCATCACTGACAACAACTCGCTCCAGAAACTTTCGCTCAGGGCAAACGAAATCCATAATGCCGGAGGCCCGGTAGGCGCTTCGCTTGCAAACTTCTTTTTCTCACGCTGGCTTGGAATAGGAAGTTTTATAATCATAGCATACCTTGTTATAATTTCTCTGTCACTTCTGCGCATACGTAGATGTAAATTCTGGTCTCTGACATTTAAATCGCTCGTATCCGCTTTTGCTGTTTCAACCATTGCCGGCACAATTTCTGCCTTATCTTCACATTACTGGCATTGGGGTGGGGAATCGGGAAACTTCATTTACCATTTTCTGAAAATCAATACACAAATTTGGGGAGTAATATTTGTTAACATTATTCTCCTTACCGCACTCTTACTTATATTTTACACCACAATCCATAAGGGTATCATTTTTATAATGAGATTGTGGGAAAAATATCGTATTCAAAGAAATGAACGGATTGAAAATGAAGTTGAACCAGGCTATGAATTTGAAAATAAAAAAGTTCATGACAGCAATTCAAATTCCGGACCTGAATCAGGATCCTTTGTCACTGCCATGCTTGAACAGTCGGAACAAGCCACGGATATCATTCCGGAATCCGCAACAGTCACACAGAAATCTGATCCTGAAGAATCCGTTGAGGATGAAATAATTAAAGATGAAACTGAAATTTCCGGTCTTCAATTCACAGAACCGACCGAAATGGAAATCCAGACAGTTTCGCCAATTGAAGAAGTAAAAAAAATATCTACTGATACATTCGACCCCACAGCAGAACTGTCGCGCTACAAGCTTCCCCCGGTCTCTTTGTTGAAAGAAATTGACCAGAAAGGTGTGAGCATTGATCAGGAAGAGCAGGAACAGAATAAAGAACGGATTACCCGCACTCTTAACAGCTATGGAATTGAAATTGCCAGCATATCCGCTACCATAGGCCCTACAATCACATTATACGAAATTATTCCGGCCGAAGGCGTCAGGATAAGCAAAATAAAAAATCTCGGCAACGATATGGCTCTGTCTCTATCGGCTCTCGGAATCAGAATAATTGCACCGATACCAGGCAAAGGAACCATTGGCATGGAAGTTCCGAATCGCGATAAAAGAATTGTCTCGATCCGATCTATTCTTTCATCGCCTGCCTATCAAAATTCCACAGCAACACTCCCAATTGCTATGGGAACAACCATTCAGAATGAAGTCTACGTTACTGACCTTGCCAAAATGCCGCATCTGCTTGTTGCCGGTGCAACCGGTATGGGTAAATCAGTAGGACTGAACACAATCATTGCATCTCTTCTTTACAAAAAGCATCCTGCTGAATTAAAATTCGTGATGGTAGACCCCAAAATGGTAGAATTCAGCCTGTACGCAACTCTTGAGCGACATTTCCTCGCAAAACTTCCCGGAGAAGAAGATGCAATCATAACTGATCCGTCGAAAGTAGTTGCGACACTCAACTCTCTGTGTGTTGAAATGGATAACCGTTACGCACTTCTACGTCAGGCGGCCGTGCGCGATTTACGTGCATATAACGAAAAATTTGTTCAACGACGGCTAAATCCGGAAAACGGGCATAAATTCCTTCCACATATAGTTGTAATAATAGATGAATTTGCCGATCTTATCCTAACTGCCGGCAAAGAGGTCGAAGCACCTATATCCCGAATTGCGGCAAAAGCACGTGCCGTGGGCATTCATATGATTCTTGCCACTCAACGTCCGTCAGTAAATGTAATTACGGGTACCATTAAAGCAAATTTCCCCGGACGAATGGCCTTCCGTGTAAACCAGATGAACGATTCGCGCACCATCCTCGACCGTCCGGGTGCCGATCAGCTCATAGGTAGAGGAGACATGATCATATCAAAAGACGGAGTGATGGAACGCGTTCAGTGCGCTCTAATCGAAACGGAAGAAGTGGAATCAATTTGCCAGTTTATTTCAAATCAGATGGGTTATGATTCTGCTTATGAGCTTCCGGAATATATTCCGGAAAATGAAGGCGGAGGAGCATATGAAGCATCAGGTCCGCGCGATCCGCTCTTTGCTGAAGCCGGCTCATTTATTGTCAACAGCGGATTCGGTTCCACTACATCGATTCAACGACATTTCAATGTAGGTTATCCACGTGCCGGAAAAATAATGGATCAGCTTGAGGCAGCCGGCGTTGTCGGGCCATCAACAGGTGGCAAACCACGTAAAGTCCTTATGGATCCCTCTTCATTCGCTAATTTCATGCAATCACTGTAAATGAAACATATAAACAGAAATCTTGCAACACTATTCACAGTCATTTCAGCACTCCTCTGCTTTATTCCTGTAAAAGCAGCCGATTCTGCTGAAAAAATGATTGAAACCGTAGCAAAAAAACTCAACTCGGCACAATCATTGCAAATACATTTCACCCTTATAACCAATGGACAGAATGTTAAAGGTGAAATGCTTGTCGCAGGAAATAAATTTTACATTGAAACACCACAAATTGCAGCATGGCACAACGGACAATTGCAATGGATTCTTAATAAGAGAGAAAACGAAGTAAATTTAGCAGAACCTGATCCTGCAGAACTTCACCAGATTAATCCGCTTTACGTTATTTCTGATTTTAAAAAGAATTATAAAGCTACTTTCGCCAAAACGAATCAGAATGGAAAGGCACAGATAAATGTCACTCCGAAATCAAATTATGGAGACATCCGTTCTGCCTCGGTTACAATCAATAAAACTTCCTACTTGCCTGAATCCGTTTCCCTATTACTTAACAATGGACAATCTGTAAACATTGCAATATCTTCGTTGAAAACAGGCAATAAAGTCAACCCCGTTGTGTTCTCATTTAGTAAAAAAAAATACCCTGATGCTCAAATAATTGACCTACGTTAAATTTAAATTCTGAATATAAAATGGACAACGAAAAAAAAATAACAACCAAATGCCTAATCATTGGATCAGGACCTGCCGGTTATACAGCCGCGATTTACGCCTCACGTGCTAATCTCCAGCCTATTATCTTTGAAGGCATGCAGCCTGGCGGACAGTTGATAACAACAACTGAAGTTGAAAACTTTCCAGGCTACCCGGAAGGAATAACCGGGACGGAATTAACGGACGACTGCCGCAAACAAGCTCTACGGTTCGGCACTGAAATTCGCACCGGTCTGATAACAGAAGTCGATTTTTCTTCACGTCCATTTAAGTTAAAAGCGGATGACGGCACAGAAATTACAGCCGACACAGTTATAATTGCAACTGGCGCAAATGCAAAGTATCTTGGCTTACCAGATGAACAGAAATATATGGGTTTAGGCGTATCGGCATGCGCCACCTGCGATGGATTTTTTTATCGTAACCGCCGGGTTGCTGTTGTTGGTGGCGGCGACACTGCCTGCGAGGAAGCCCTCTATCTCTCAAACATAGCTAAAGAAGTATACATGATTGTACGCAAAGACTTCTTAAGGGCATCGAAAGTAATGCAGAAGCGGGTTACTGAAAAAGATAATATTACGATTTTATATAACACTAACACCCGTTCACTGTCAGGAGACGAAGTTCTTGAAGCCGCGACATTGGTTGAACATATCGGCACAGAAAAAGAACGTGAATATCAATTGCCCATCGACGGTTTTTTCCTTGCAATAGGACATACTCCCAATAGCCAGTTGTTTAAAGATAAGATTGAGCTTGACGAAGCCGGATACATAAAGACATTCCATGGCACGCAACAGACCAGTGTGGAAGGTGTATTTGCGGCCGGTGATGTTGCGGACCCGCGTTATCAGCAGGCAATTACAGCTGCTGCTTCCGGTTGTAAAGCGGCAATGGATGCCGATCGCTACATAACAGAACAACTATAAGATTGTTTTTGCGGAATGAACGAGGAGTCACTTAGTCAATTATATCTTAAAGATACTGCTTTTCAGAATCTTATGCAGCAACGCATTTTTAATGTGTTGCTGATTGCTTCGCCTTACGATGCCTTTATGATGGAGGAGGACGGTCGAATTGAAGAGCAGCTTTATTTTGAATACGTGGCTCTTAATCTTAGTTCCCCACCTCGAATAACGAGGGTCAGCAATATTAACAGGGCCATTGATATAATGTCGGAAAATCATTTCGGACTTGTTATAATGATGCCCGGAATGGAGATAAGCGATACATTTGAAAACGCAAAACTCCTCAAATCGCTGCACCCGAATATTCCTATTGTTGTTCTTACACCATTCTCCAAGGAAGTTTCACGAAGACTTGCCAATGAAAATCTTGATGATATCGACTACGTATTTTCATGGCTCGGAAACGTTGATCTGCTTCTTGCCATTATAAAGTTGCTCGAGGATCGAATGAATGCCGATAATGACATTAATGAAGTCGGCGTTCAAATGATTATGGTTGTTGAGGACTCTGTACGATTCTACTCCTCTGTCCTTCCGCAAATATATAAAAACCTCCTTAAACAGTCGTTTGAATCATCAACGGAAGCCCTTAACGAACATGAGCAGATGCTGCGCATGCGCGGACGTCCTAAAGTTCTGTTAGCCCGAACCTACGAAGAGGCTATGACGCTTTATGAACGCTTCGGACACAATCTGCTCGGAGTGATAAGCGATGTTTCCTTCATGCGCAATAACCGTAAGGATTCATCAGCCGGCCTTACTCTTGCGAAATTCCTGCGCGAACGCGATCCATTCCTTCCCATCATTATTGAATCGTCTGAAATTGCAAATAAACAGAAAGCGGAAGAACTGAATTGTGTTTTTCTTGACAAAAATTCAAAAAAATTACCCGTCGATCTTGGAAACGCAATACGCCAGCAATTCAGCTTCGGTGACTTTATAATGCAAAATCCTGAAACCGGAGAAGAAATCAGGTTACGTTCACTGAAAGATCTGCAATATCATATTTTTGATATTCCGGCTAAGTCACTTCTACATCACGCGTCATCGAACGACATATCTCGATGGCTCTATTCCCGTGCCCTGTTCCCCATTGCAAATATAATCAAAGAGCATAGATTCTATTCGCTTGAAGAAGTTCCGGCCGTACGCAAATTATTCTTCGACCTGATAGTAAAATATCGAAGGATGAAGAACCGCGGCGTTGTGGCTGTATTCAAAAAGGACCGATTCGACCATTATTCCAGTTTTGCCCGAATCGGCCAGGGCTCATTAGGAGGAAAAGGGCGCGGATTAGCGTTTATTGATCAAATCATAAAACATAATCCTATATGCGATAACCTTAATGGTGTAACAATATCCATTCCGCGAACAGTGGTGTTATGCACGGATATTTTCGATGAATTCATGGCATCGAACAACTTATATCCTATTGCATTGAGCGATGCCGACGACAACACGATTCTTCAGGCTTTTTCTGCCGCTAAACTTCCCGATACAATCCGCGATGACATTCGTGCACTTTTCGATGTTGTTGACACTCCCCTTGCAATCAGGAGTTCGAGCCTGCTCGAAGACTCGCATTATCAGCCATTTGCCGGGATTTATTCCACTTACATGATTCCGCACCTCAATGATAGCGAACGGATGCTGGAAATGACATGCAACGCCATCAAGGGGGTTTACGCTTCGGTGTTCTATGCCGACAGCAAGGCATATATGACCGCCACATCAAATTTGATCGATCAGGAAAAAATGGCGGTCATAATACAGGAAGTTGTTGGAAATAACGTTGAAGGTCTATATTTCCCGTCATTCTCCGGCGTTGCTCGCTCTCTGAACTACTACCCACTCGGACGTGAAAAAGCGACGGACGGTATTGCTGAAGTCGCTGTCGGGCTTGGTAAATATATTGTTGATGGCGGAACTGCTTTGCGTTTTTCGCCCAAACATCCCGAATCATGCCTTCAGACATCTGAACTTAAACTTGCTCTTCGCGACACTCAGACAAAACTTTACGCTCTTGACACCAACGACATTGAAAACTTTAAGGTTGACGATGGATTTAACATCGTAAAGAAATCCATTCAGGACATAGCACCCACGGGCGCATTACGTTATATGGTGTCGACATTCGACCTTTACAACAATATAATACGCGACACAGAATTTGCCGATGGCAGAAAATTAGTTACGTTTAACAACATGCTGAAGCATAACGCATTTCCGTTAGCTCCAGCCATTGATTTTATGCTGACTGCCGGCGCTTCATCAATGGCTCGGCCTGTGGAAATAGAATTTGCCGGAATAGTTGGCGACAATAATAACACGGAAAGAAAAGGTCATATATTCTGGTTGCAGATACGTCCTATCGTCGACCGAAAGGAAACAGTCGACAGTAAACTGCTTGAGTTGCATGACAATGATATAATTCTGAGAAGTTCCACCGCATTAGGAAATGGAACGATCGATGATGTGAAAACAATAGTGTATGTACGTCCTGAAAATTTCTCATCGCAAAACTCACGGCAGATAGCATCTCAGCTAAATGAAATAAATAAACAAATGACTGATGCCAGAACCTACTACATACTTATTGGACCCGGCAGATGGGGATCAAGCGATCCGGCATTAGGGATTCCGGTAAAATGGCCTCAGATTTCAAATGCAAGAATTATTGTTGAAGCCTCCCTTCCGAACTTCCGTCCCGAACCGAGTCAGGGCACTCACTTTTTCCAAAATCTGACTTCATTAGGCGTAGGTTATTTCACAGTAGACACCCAATCGAAAAATAATCAGGGATATTACGATGTTGACTATCTGAACTTACTCCCTGCCACCTTCGAAAATGAAAATATCAGAGTTGTTACCTTCCGTGACCCTTTGCCAATAGGAATTAATGGTAAAAAAGCCATTGGAGTTGTTGCTAAACCACAAAACAAATAAATATAACATCAAAATATGTCACTTTTCAAATCCTTTAAAAGAGCTCTCGGTTTCCCCGATGACTACAGTAATGACCTCGGCGACATTTCAGATCTTGAGGACAGGGATGATGATGTAAAAATTAATGAGAACAAAGTCCACACTGTCAACGAAGATACTGATGTAACAGTACAGCAAAATTTGATAAGTGACGAATATATTCTAAATTTCTCCACCGAAATTATTGATTCGGTAGCATTTGAATCAGATAACCGTGAAGTATTGATTGCCTCAGTATCCACTACCCTGTCAAAACAACTTCCATTGGTAGCCGAACGTGGTAGACAAGAAGCCGAAAATAAATATGCAAGGGTTCACGCTTCACTTGCCCGTGAAATAAACGAACTTAGAAGACAAATATCCGAGTCAGCTTCTTCCCAAGGACAACATAACGACGAGCAGATTAAAAATCTGAAAAAACAGATTGACGAATTAAACAAACAGATAATGAGTCTGGAAGCGGAACGCGAGCAACTCCAACTCGAAAACAGATACATGGCCGATAGGATTCGTGGCACATTTTCCGAGAACGTGATACCTACACAATCTCCTGACTCTAATTACAAGGAACTGATTGAAGAAAATGAAAATCTAAAAAAAGAGAACAGTTTCTTAAAGTCACGCCTGCAGGAAATGCCATCGGCCGAAGAACAGGAACAATTCAAAAAGAATATAGAGCTTCAGGTTGAAAAATTCGAAAATATTCTAACCAGAAAAGAATCTGAAATAAAGAATCTGCGACAGGAAAAAATTGAACTGACACAGGAATGTCAGAAATATGCAAATCGAATTGCTGTAGATGACGAAAAAATCGATTCATTAGAGAAAAAAGTTGCAGAACTACATAAAACCATTAAGACAAATTTATTTGATCACGCAACAGAACAAGATAAACTTAACAAAGAAATAAAACGGCTCGCCTCTTTAATAACAGACCCCGACAAACAGCCTAAAGCTCCTAAAAAAGTAAAACAGAAAAACGACAACTTGAACAGGGAGAAACCAAAAGAGGCCGTTGATTCTCTTGCAATAGATGAACTGATGGACAATACCGAATGGTTCACGGCTCCTGAACCCGGACCACGTATAAAAGACCCCGAAGTAACTGAAAATTTCGGTTACAAGGAAACCGTTAGAAAGAAATCCCAAAAGTACGACGAAAACCAACTTACGCTTTTCTGAAAATGAAATTGTTTAATAAAATAAGCTCAGTCCTTGCCTGCTGTTTTATATTCTCTGCATATGTTTCAGCAGATAATATCGAACGCTATGTTGAAGGCGAACAAATCCCTTCTGCGCCTGCCGAGATGACATTTGTCGATAATGACCAGGCATATCTTCAATTATCGGCAAACAGACGTGAAATCAATAAATTTGATACTAAAACCGGAAAACTGATTGAAACTGTTTTTAAAGTCGACCACACCCGGCAGGTTACCGATCTTCCATCAATTTCCGGATTCGTTTTAAGTCCGGAAGGTTCAAAACTGATGGTATGGAGAAATATCGAGGAAATTTACCGGTATTCCTTCTCTGCCGAATATTATATCTACGAATTTCGCTCGCGCATTCTTTCTCCCCTTTCCGAAGAACGTCCACGTCAGCAGGCTCCTCTTTTTTCACCTGACGGCAGAATGGTAGCTTATTGCGCCGACAATAACCTTTATCTGAAAAAACTCGACTATGGCACCGATATCGCTATCACCACTGACGGAGTTAAAAATAAAATTATAAACGGTGTGCCCGACTGGACATATCAGGAAGAATTCTCAACAACACGTTCCTTTGATTGGGCACCTGACAATCTGACCATATGCTTTCTCAAATACAATGAATCGGAAGTTCCTTCATTTAAGTTTCCATTATATGAAGGATCATGTCCGGAACTAACGCAATATGCCCTCTATCCGGGAGAGTTCTCTTATAAATATCCTGTAGCCGGACAAAATAATTCGATTGTAACCCTTCATTCCTACAACATAGAAACACGTAAGACTCTCGATCTGAAACTCCCTGATTCCCAATCTCATTATATCCCGCGTATATTCTATACATCCGATGCTAATTCACTTATGGCGGTTTCACTCAACCGCGATCAGAACCGCATGGAAATATTTTCTGTCAATCCCAAATCGAATGTTGCAAAATCATTAATGGTTGAAACAGCAAAAGCATGGATTGAACCTGATTGCTATGAAAAAATAAAACTCTATGCAGACTTCTTTGTACTACCGTCCTCACGAACCGGATTCAAACACTATTATAAATATTCCTATAACGGTTCACTACTTGGTGCAATAACATCGGGAAATTACGATGTTACCGATTATTATGGCTATACAACACAACCGTTAACTCATTATTTTCAATCAACCTCATCCGGAGCTATTAACCGCGTGGTTTCAAAAATCGATGCTAAAGGGAAAATAACCGACCTCACGCCCGCTCAAGGCTATGGAAACGCAGAGTTTTCTCCGACAATGGCTTATTTCATAACCTCCTATAGCAACATCAACACTCCTCCGATATATAAACTCGAAAATACTACCTCCGCCAAATCAATCCGCACATTGGAAGACAATTCAAACTATGCACTGAAATTCCAATCAGTTCCCAAGCCTGAATTTTTCACCTTCACAGCAAATGGAATTGAATTTAACGGAATGATGATAAAACCCGCACATTTCGATGCATCTTTAAAATACCCTGTTGTCATGAACCAATATAGTGGCCCGGGGTCTCAAGAAGTATTGAACCGTTGGTCAGTCGGATGGCAAAACTATTATGCTGCAGAAGGTTATATAGTTGCCACTGTGGATGGACGCGGCACAGGCGGACGTGGATATGAATTTATGTCAGTCGTTTATAAAAACCTCGGACATTATGAGTCTATAGATCAGGTCGCCGCAGCAAATCACATGGCCGCTTTACCTTTTGTCGACAATAAACGCATAGGCATTTTCGGATGGAGCTATGGCGGCTATGAATCCATAATGGCCTGTTCAGTCAAGGGAGCGCCATTTGCAGCAGCGGTTGCTGTGGCTCCTGTAACCGACTGGCGCTTCTACGACACAGTCTACGCCGAGCGCTATATGCTTACACCGCAGCAAAACCCGCAGGGATATAAAAACAGTGCAGCAGCAACTCATATGAATAACAGAAAATGCCCGCTGTTGATTATCCACGGAACAGCCGATGATAATGTGCACTTCTACAATTCTATTCATTATCTGACTGAACTGAGCAAAGAACAGAAATGGTGCGATGTTCTTCCTGTTGCCAACGCCAACCACTCAATTCGAGGATGCAATCGCCGCACGCTTGTTTATAAAAGAATGCTCGATTATTTCAACCGAAACATGAAATAAAGCGTTTACTCTACGATGAGACAACGAAGAATAGATAACTCAAAAGGAATCTTCTTAATCTGGTTAAGCTGGATAACAGGAACCGGTGCCCTTGTTTTGCTCATAGTTCTTTCTCTGTGGGTAAAGCCGGAGTACATGCCGTTAGTGGCTTTAGGTCTTGATCTGGTATTGTTTGCTCATATCCGTAGAAACCGCTACAACCGTATTCCTAACTGTCTGCTTGTTCCGTTCATCTGTTCGCGTGTTCTTTTCTGGTCCGCGCTTGTTATGGCAGCGATAAATCTGATGTACTCTCACTGGATCATAACATATTTCTTTGATCCGGACACACTCAATATGCAGATTCCTTTTATTGCCCAGCTTATTGTAGCACCAATCCTTTTAGCTGTAACGGCGTGGGCGTCTATCAGAAAATCGAAATTAGGTTTCTGCCGCGACTGTTACATACGCCACGGCTCCCCGGCTGAACGTGGCTTTCTTGGAAAAATATCAAATCAGGAAGGTCGTTATCAAACAAAACTTTTACTTATCATTGCAATAATCTGCACCGGAGTGTCCTATGGTTACTATCTTTTGGCCTATATAAACCTTTCACTGACTACACTCGATAAATTCGTATTTGTATGGAGCACCGTCGGACTTTTCCTCGCTACATCAATCTACACAGCAGTCCGATATCTCGGTTTATGGGGATACTACTGTAAAAAACAGGAAAATATCGACCGTGTATCCGTTACAATGACACGCTTGCGCTATCTTGTTTTCTACGACAACTATATTTGCATCGCCGAGCCGCGCGATCATTTCAACAAACTTATCGACGAAGAGCAGCAACCCGACGTTCCGGTTCAGATCAATCTCCCGTATCGTGCGAAAGTGTCACTTACAGATGCAGTGAATTATTTTAAATCCTCAACGCATATTGTCGATGCCGATATCAGACTAATGTATGAGACACTCGACACTAATGCCGATAACAATATTTTTCATTATCTCTGTTTCCTGAATGAGGAACAGAAACAACAGTTTGATGCGAATATTAAAGATTGCCGATGGCTGACACTCCACCAACTGGCTGAAATGATTAATACCGGTCAATTGGCGACACTCCTTTCCGCTGAATTCATTCGCCTTCATAAGATTGCTATGGCATGGAAAACCTACACGCCCGACGGCCGTAGAAAATATAAAATAAAACACTATAAACCATCGTTCCGCTTACGCGATATTCCCGACTACAATGTTGATTACAATGATAATCAATGGCTGTATGTCGATGACAATAACGAAGATAAGCCACTCTATTTCTTTAGAAAATTCTGGCGAAAGAATATTAACGGAATCGGTTGATAATGAATAACTCACTACCATATATCGTTATTACAGGGCCCACTGCAACCGGAAAAACTAAAAGAGCTGTCGAACTCGCGGAATTTATAAACGGGGAAATTATAAGCGCGGACTCCCGACAGGTTTTTAAGGGAATGGACATAGGTTCAGGAAAGGACATCGATGAATACAAATCTGTTCCCTATCATCTTATCGACATCAGGCCGGCAGGATACAAATACAATCTTTATGAATTCCTCTGCGACGAAAAAAATGCCCGCGAAACAATAATTTCACATAAAAGAGTCCCCATTCTATGCGGGGGCACCGGACTATACGTTGAAAATGTACTGAAAGGAACAGTTCTTCCTGAAGTTCCTGAAAACCCTGACCTCCGAAAATCATTAAAGGGAAAATCAATGGACGAACTTGAAGCAATTCTCGCTTCGATGAAAACTCTTCATAACATAACCGATCTTGACACGGCACAGAGAGCAATCAGGGCAATAGAAATACAGACGTTCTATCTCAATAATCCACAGGCAGCCGAGAACGTTATAAACCCCAAACCATTGGAAAACACTGTTGTAATTGGGATTGACATTGACCGCGACACCCGTCGCGACAGAATAACCGCCCGACTGCATCAGCGTCTTGATGAAGGCATGGTTGATGAAGTGAAACAATTGATTGAAAACGATGTACCGGTCGACTCTCTTATAAACTACGGATTAGAATATAAATTCCTTGCACTTTACCTCATTGGAAAGCTTTCCTATAATGACATGGTTAAGCAACTTGAAATTGCAATACATCAGTTCGCCAAACGACAGATGACCTGGTTCAGAGGTATGGAACGCCGGGGAATCAAAATAAACTGGCTTGATCACCGGCTTTCCACTATTCAATTTAACTCTAAAGTAATGGAACTGATTGAAAAGCTATGAATAGATTTTTTCTATTACTCATAATTACGCTCAGCACCACCCAACTACTTGCCGACAATCATTGCTGGCAGCAACGTGGATTTAATGTTGAATCTGACACAATTGTCCCGTTCGTATATGACTCCGAAAACATATCGGAATTGTCTGTTGAGGCAAGATGCGCCATTTCAGAAAAAAACAGCAAAAAATATAATAACTGTTCGTTCGGCATTCAATGGATGCTTGCCGACAAAAGTATATGCCGCATAAGCGCACACGACTTAACAAGAAAAAGCACCGATTTCATAGGTCAGAATGAAGTTGAAATCCGTATGACCATTCTGACTGACTCAACTTCGCGCATAATTTTCTCGAAAATATTAAATAAAAATATTGCAACCGATGGCGGAGCCAATTCAATTCAGGTGAAATTTAACAAAACCGGCAATGCAGAAATAAACTTTGGAAACAGTTTCCTTTCAAACCGGATTGAAATTCCTGAAGAATTCTCTTCCCCACCGTTGAACACATATCTGTTTGTAAGCGGCAAGGCAAGAGTTCAGATACTTTCTTCAAAATGGATGCCGGACAAAAGAAAACAACAACAAACCGCCTGGAATCTTTCATTAATAAAGGAACAGATTGTAGATGATAATGGCAACAATGCGGTTTGGAAATATCTCGATCGTGAAACTGATTCCCGCTACACCCGCTTAGGAGGCTACTACAACATTGCAACCGTTACGGAAAACGACGGATCCATATCCATTATTTATATTTCCGGAGCAAAAACAAATAACGCCCTGTGGAAGGAGGGCATGCTTAAAGGTAGACTTGTCAAGACTTTTCTTGCAAATAATTTTGACTTGCAATGGTTTGATGCGGATATGAACCTATTCGACAATGAATGTTATGCCACGTTGAGCGATGACAAAAAAATATTGACATTGAATTTCCCGCTTCTTAAATCGACATTGCGATTCATACGCCTGCCGATGGATAAGTAACAGTTTCCGAATCAACATCGTATTTGATTGTGCTGTTCAACAGCTTTAAAATGTACTCACTTGAAGTTCTGCCAACCGAATATACACTTTCGGTCTGCTCAGTTTCCTTTAAATATTGATAAAGACCGGAAGGGAATTCATCATAAACAAACATCGAGGGTAATACTGCACCGTTACCGTCAACAGAAACCCAGATATAATCAGAATCAAATACAATTGTAGCACCGTTATCAATGCTTACAACCTGATTTCCATTCGATTGTTCCACACACGATTTCACCTCACCAAACGGAAAATATTTAGATATGAATTGTTGCATAGGCGATGCAACATCATCCCAGGCATTATCATTACAGGCACCCATTAAAATAATTACAGCTAAAAGAGCTAATGCAGTGAATTTATTATTAATATTCCTCATTTGTATAATAGTTGTTACAAACTTGTAACAACTGCAAACAAAAATTGGTTCACTTACATTTTATATATAGTTTTGAACAATGAAAAAAACTGCACCTGCATATTTAATTCTGCTCATCACTTTTTTTCACTCACTGGCCGCCAAAGACTTAACTACTCATTACATTAAATGTCTTACGGAGGCTGATTCACTTGTTAAATTATCGGACTACGCAGAGGCTGAGAATAAATTTAATGAAGCCATTGAATCTGAACCAGACAATCCAATGAACGTATTGCTTCTGTCGAACATCGGGCTGATGCGTCACTATTCCGGTTCCGATTCCACAGCACTTGAAATTCTTACCAAAGCGGCAGCCTTAGCGCCATCGTCAGTTACGGTTCGGAGTAATAAAGCTAAAGTCATGACGTCACTGAATCTGCTTGCACAGGCCGAAATAGAATACGGTTTGATTGCCGCTCTCGATTCAACAATAGCTGAACCGCTTTACATGCAAACAATTATAAATCTGCAGCAAGGCAACACAATAAAAGCCGACAGCATATCCTCCATGCTCATTAACCGTTTCCCCGAAAATCTGCAGGCACAGGAAGCCCGCGCATATTTTCTTGTGGCAAACCGCAACTATGAGCAGGCAATACCGCTGCTCAACAAAGCGATTAAGGCAGACCCGACCGCTTCAAACTATTCTCAACGCGCATTCTGCCATCTGATGCTTGAAAATCTTAACGATGCTTCTGCCGATATAACGTCAGCTCTTAATCTCGACCCAATGAATGCCGAGCTCTATGCTTATCGGGCGGCTTTAAACAAAATGAGATATCGTCCGGATGATGCCGACAATGATGCGCGGCATGCCCTCCAACTGGGCGCAAGCCGTAAACAGCTGCAACAACTCGGTGTGTTATAAAACTTTATTAATTCTCACTTGTTCTAAATATAGAAAATAAATATATAAATTAATAACCTAACAGAACTATTATGAATACTGAAAAAATCGGAACCTGGGCAGGATTGGTGTGGAATGCACTCAACGAAGCCGATGTCCTTGGATTCAAACAAATCAAAAAAATCACGAAACTTAAAGAAAAAGAACTCTACGCAGCACTCGGATGGCTTGCACGTGAAGGCAAAATCTCATTCATGGAAAACGAAGACAACACAGAAATTCTTGTAGCCCTCGTTTAATCAACATACATGAACTTTTTTGAAGCGCTGTGAATGTAATGTTCACAGCGTTTCTTGCATTTTTCAGTTAAATGTCTTAACTTTGCAAGCGGAAATAAAAATAATATTTCCTTTCGGGGCGTAGCGCAGTCCGGTAGCGCGCCTGGTTTGGGACCAGGTGGTCGCAGGTTCGAATCCTGTCACCCCGACAGAGAAGGCTGTATCAACATAATATGTTTTGATGCAGCCTTTTTTTTGCTCTTTTCAAACATTATCGCTAATATTGCAAAGTAATTAATCAACTTGGTCATGAAACAATGTGTAAACTGCCATCAGTACATTAACGATCTTGCAACCGTATGCCCGTACTGTAATCATATCCAGCCTCCGATAATGAATCAAAATCAATTCAATTTAGCTGATTATGAAGCACGTAACAATGCTTTTGACAGCGGACCAGAAGGCAAATCGCGAGGCATAGCGGCGCTATTGGCTCTTTTCCTCGGCGGTCTTGGAATTCAGTATTTCTATCTCGGGAAAACGACAGCGGGTATTCTCACAATCCTTCTTACGCTTGTAACATGCGGAGCCTGGGAAATAATCACATTTATTCAAGCTATCCTTATGTTCTGCATGGATAACCGCACTTTCCGACAGAAATATGTAACCAGTACCTCCACCTTCCCTATTTTTTAAATGCTTTATGTAAGTCCGGAACTTCCGGCCATAAACCGGCTTGCCGGAGAGGGTATTGACATTAAATGCACACCTTCTCCGCACAACGTTTTGCGTATAGGCGTAATGAATCTTATGCCTGTAAAAGCAGATACGGAAACTGATTTACTGAGAGCATTCAGCTCCACATGCTCCAACCTGCATTTCCAATGGTTCAACCCTGAGGGTCATATATCTAAAAACACTCCCCTATCACATATAGAAAAATTTTACCGGAACTGCACCAACGAGATAATTGACTCTCTTGACGGGTTGATAATTACAGGCGCTCCGTTAGAAAAAATCAAATTTGAGGAGGTTGATTATTGGCAGGAATTTACCGGAATTTTAGATTATTGCCATATTAAACAAAAACCGGTGCTTCTCCTATGCTGGGCGGCCTTCGCAGCATTACACCATCATTTCCATCTCCAAACAACACTTCATCAGCGCAAACTTTCCGGCATTTTCTCTCACAGTATCGTTAATACAGAACACCCGCTGATGCATAACATCAAATCTCCATTCAATGCTCCGCAAAGCCGATTCATAACTATGGATGTTACGAAAGCAATTTCTAAAGGACTAAAAATACTTGCCGAAAATCCTATTGCCGGAATGCATGTGGGTATATGGAGAAATGAAACATATGTAACCGGACATGGAGAATATGAGGTAAATACTCTGCTTAATGAATATAATCGCGATCTGGCTAAGGGGATGAACCCATTACCTCCAGCAAACTACTTTGACGCTTTAGGAAATCCGATTGAAAACTGGCAAAATAACGGACGTACGCTTTTCAACAACTGGATAAAATCTATTGTCTATCAGCCATAATTTCCCCCATGGCCTTCCAGACATTATCTGAATCAGGCATCGGCGCAGTAACACTGACAAGTTCCTTTGAAACTGGATGCACAAATTCAATGCTATGCGCCTGGAGTGAAATACTGCCATCAGGATTTGAACGCTTGTCGCCATATTTCAGATCACCCTTTATCGGACATCCTATTGCCGCAAGCTGAACCCTTATCTGATGCTTTCTTCCGGTATGAAGGTTTACTTCAAGTAAATGATATCTGTCGCTCGACGCCAACAGTTTGTAATCCAGAACCGCGCGTTTTGAACCCTTAATTTCCTTTACTGAAGCATACGACTTATTATTCTCCTGTCTGGACGTAATGTAGTGCGTAAGCGTATCGCTTTCCTTTGGCGGACAATTTCTCACGATAGCCCAATAGGTCTTATGAACCTCTCCGTTACGGAACATGTCGTTCATTCTTGCAAGCGCCTTTGATGTTTTTGCAAAAACAACGAGTCCACCCACCGGACGGTCAAGGCGATGAACAACTCCGCAAAAAACATTGCCGGGCTTATCGTATTTTTCCTTCAGCCATTGTCTGACCATTTCAACCAAAGGCACATCCCCGGTCTTATCGCCTTGCACAATCTCTCCGGGCGACTTGTTGACAATAACCAAATGATTATCTTCGTAGATTATTTCCATGCCACAAAATTATGAATTATTGCGTAAAAATGATTAAATTTGTAGTCTAAACCGTCAACAAATAAACCAATCTGATGATTGAATATATATCCGGCCTGATTTCAAGTGTAAATCCTACGGAAACCGTTATAGAAACGGGTGGGATAGGCTATATGCTCAACATAACACTCTCCACTTTTTCCGATATCGAGAAGTCCTCGTCTGCAAAATTATTGGTTCATGAAATAATCCGTGAGGACAGTCACACGCTTTTCGGATTCAGCACACAGGAGGAACGTGAAATGTTCCGTGCGCTCATTGGGGTTTCAGGTGTCGGAGCCAACACCGCAAGGATAATTCTTTCTGCAATCCCGACTAAAGAACTTGAATCGGTCATCACCTCCGGCGACCATCGCCGGCTGACAGCGGCAAAAGGAATCGGAGCAAAAACAGCACAACGTATAATTGTTGATTTACGCGACAAAATAAAACCAAAAGACCAGGCGTTAAATATTATACAAAACAACACAACCGAAGTATTCGATGAAGCACTCGCTGCCCTGTCAATGCTCGGATTCCCGAAACAAGCGGCCCAAAAAGCACTTAACAAAGTGTTCCAGGATGATCCTATGATAAAAGTTGAAGTTGCCATTAAACGCGCTCTCGCAGCACTTTAACTCATCGTTTAATTTCAATTTATCACGTTCGGTGGAAGAATCGAAACATAATAAACCAACTGTTGCACAAAGAAACCGGCTCCGCCTCCCGGCCTGGATTCTGTTTCTTTTGACTGCGGTCATAACGACCTTTGCAGTGCCGCAATATGTCACTTCCACCCTTCCGCCGCCTCCCGATCCGGTTTCTCCGCAAACGCCGGCACCACTGTCACAACTTGATTCCATAATGCTGCCGTTCCCGGTTCAGCAGCTCGTGCCACAGTCATACGAAGAATTGATGGGACAACAATTCACTGCCGACTTGGCTACGCCATCCAACATAAAAACCGTAACTGAATACGACCCGGAAACCGGATGTTACGTAATCCGGACCAAAGTTGGCGATATGGAAATCGCCACACCATTCATCCTTTCTGAAAAGGCCTACAATGATTTGCAGACTCGCAGATCCATGCAGGAATACTATCACCAGCGAAATTCTGAGCAAATCAACAATCAGGAAAAGAAACCTTTCGACATCCTCGACATGAACTTCGCGCTCGGTCCGCTTGAAAAAATATTCGGCCCCGGTGGAGTAAGATTAAGAACTCAGGGTTCTATTCAGATCGACATGGGCATCAAGAGTAACAAAACCGACAATCCGGCTCTGTCTCTTGATTCGCGTCGCAAAACATTCTTTGATTTTAATCAGAAAATTCAAGCCACCATACAAGCCTCTGTGGGCGACCGCCTCAACTTCAACATGTCATATAACACAGATGCTACGTTTGAATTTGACTCAAAAAACATCAAACTTCAATATGAAGGCAAGGAAGATGACATTGTAAAAAACATTGAAGCCGGTAATGTTAGCATGACAACCGGCTCTCAATTGATTCGTGGAAGCACGGCCCTTTTCGGTGTCAAATCCACACTGCAGTTCGGTAAACTTAAAGCCACAGCCCTTGTTTCTCAACAAAATTCAGAATCACGTTCCGTTTCAACAAAAGGAGGTGTGCAAAGCACTGCATTCAGCATAAACTCCGACAATTACGACCAGAACAGACACTTCTTTCTTGCACACTATTTCCGCGATAACTACGACCGTTTCTGTTCGAAACTTCCCTATGTGGCCTCCGGAATCAATATTACGCGCATAGAAATATGGGTAACAAACAAAACCAGCAACTATAACCAGAGCCGAAACATTGTCGCCTTCATGGATTTGGCTGAAAGTCAACGGATGTCGAACAGCTACTGGATTCCCGACCCTTCAATTGACAATCCGGCTAACAATGCAAACAATCTGCTTCAGACTATTAAAACAGATTATCCAGAAGCACGAAACATAAATACTGTAACTCAAGCACTTGCGCCTTTGCAAGCCTATGGAATAGAAGGTGGCCGTGATTATGAGAAAGTTGAGAGTGCCCGTCTGCTTGCCGAATCGGAATACCAGCTTAATTCCGCTTTAGGTTATATTTCATTCAAAGGCGCCGTAAACTCCGACGATGTAGTTGGCGTGGCATATGAATATACCTATAACGGGCGTGTATATCAGGTCGGTGAATTTTCAAGCGACATTTCCACCACCTCCCAGTCGCTTTACGTAAAAATGCTTAAAAGCACAACTGTTTCACCCGGTCTGCCTATGTGGGATCTGATGATGAAAAACGTTTATTCACTTGGAGGCTATCAGATTCAACGAAACAATTTCAAGCTTCAAATCAAATATTTAAGCGATACAACCGGCCTGCAGATAAACTACCTTCCTGTTCCGGGCATAAGTAACACTCCTCTCTTACAGGTAATGAATCTCGACCGTATAGATTCAAATGAAGGTGGAAATCCCGACGGCTTCTTCGATTTCATAGAGGGATACACAATCCAATCGCAAAACGGAAAAATTATTTTCCCGGTTGTAGAACCGTTTGGCTCGCATCTTGCGTCGAAAATATCTGATCCACAGGCTGCGGCTAAATATGTATATCAGGAACTGTATGACTCGACTCTTGTTGTCGCACGACAGTTCGCTGATAAAAATAAATTTGTCATAACCGGTGAATATCAGGCATCGTCCGGCTCTCAGATTCGGCTGAATGCAATGAATGTGCCGAGAGGCTCCGTTATTGTTACCGCCGGCGGAGTAACACTGACCGAAAACAGCGATTATACGGTTGACTATTCAATGGGTATCGTAACGATTACGAATCAAAGCATTATCGATTCCGGACAACCCATAAACGTTACTCTCGAAAACCAGTCAATGTACTCCACACAGCGCAAGACATTGCTTGGTCTTGATCTTAATTATGAATTCAACAAAAATTTCAATATTGGCGGCACACTGATGCATTTTTCAGAAAAGGCACTGACTGAAAAAGTTAATATAGGTGATGAAATAGTTAACAATACAATGTGGGGATTGAACTTCAGCTACAACACTGAGTTCATGTGGCTTACAAACCTCATTAACAAAATTCCCACAGTCAATGCCACCGCACCGTCAAAACTGTCGCTTAAAGGCGATTTCGCCCAATTGATTCCTCATCAGGGGAAATCCGGCTCTACACGAGGAAGTTCGTATATCGATGACTTTGAATCAGCCCAGACCGGTATCGATCTGCGTTCCCCCTATTCATGGTTCCTCGCATCGACACCTTACGAAAGCGGTAGTAAGGCCCTTTTTCCGGAAGCGGCTCTATCCAACAACATTGACTACGGTAAGAACCGCGCGCTAATCAACTGGTACTATATTGACCGGATGTTCACCCAGCGTAATTCGTCACTCGCGCCCGGCTACATTAAAAGCGATCTTAAACAATTATCGAATCCGTATGTCCGCGAAATCACTTCACGTGAAATTTTCCCTGACCGACAGCTGACATATGGCGAATCATCTACCATACAAACACTCAACCTTTCATTCTACCCTAACGAACGAGGCCCATACAACCTTGACGCTGAAAACATTGATGAAAACGGCAATCTTCTTCAGCCTGAAAAACGCTGGGGTGGAATAATGCGAAAACTTGAAACCACAAACTTTGAACAGAGCAACATTGAATACGTACAATTCTGGCTGCTCAATCCATTCCTCGACCCGGAAAATCCAAACTATGAAGGAGGTGATTTATATCTCAATTTCGGAGAAATTTCTGAAGATATTCTGAAAGATGGTCTTAAAAGCTATGAAAACGGTGTGCCTTTTGATGGGGATGACCGCTATATGCAATCGACCAACTGGGGTAAAGTAAGTACGCAAAATTCTCTCACATATGCCTTTGATAATAATTCATCATCACGTCCGGTTCAGGATGTCGGTCTCGACGGTCTTAAAAACGATGATGAATACACTTTTTCAAGCTATGAGAATTATCTTACCCGACTCCGACAGCGTCTTCCCCAGTCAACCATCGAAAAAATGGAATCGGATCAGTTCTCTCCCTTCCGCGACCCGGCTGGCGACAACTACCATTTCTATCGTGGATTTGATTACGATGAAGAACGGCTCGGCATCCTCGAACGTTATAAACGCTATAATGGTGTTGAAGGCAACTCACTGTCACCAGAGGACGCATCCGATCCCCTTTACCAGTCATCACGCGCGCTTCCCGATGTCGAGGACATAAATCAGGATAATACTCTTAACGAATATGAGCGTTACTTCCAGTATAAAGTTTCAATTCGTCCCGAAGATCTGGAAGTTGGAAAGAATTATATTACCGACAAACAGGAATCATGGGTTTCGACACGCGATGGAAAGGATTTGCGTGTTGAATGGTATCAGTTCAAAATTCCGCTTTCCGATTATGAACGGGTTGTCGGTTCTATTTCCGATTTCACCACCATTCGTTTTGCACGAATGTTCATGACCGGTTTCAAACAAACCACTCACCTTCGTTTCGCAAGTCTTGAACTTGTAAGGGGCGAATGGCGTCCTTATCAGTTTAACCTGAATAATCGTGGTGACACACCGGCCGATGGCAAACTCGATGTCTCGGTGGTGAATATTGAGGAAAATTCAAGTCGCACTCCGGTAAACTACGTTCTTCCTCCCGGCGTAACCCGAATTTCTGACCCCGCCCAGCAACAAATAGTGCAATTGAACGAACAGTCACTATCAATGACCGTATCCGATCTTCAGGCCGGAGATGCCCGCGCTATCTACCGTAACACACAACAGGATCTGCGCAACTACAAAAAATTGCAGATGTGGATTCACGCTGAAGCCCCCATCAACAACATCCGTAATTTGAAATCAGGTGAGCTCTCTCTGTTCATACGTCTTGGAAGCGATGTTAAAAATAACTTCTACGAATATGAAATTCCATTGCGGCTCACTCCTCCCGGACATTATAACGACGGCTATACCGACCGCCAGATAGTATGGCCGTTGGAAAACTATATGGACATTGACCTGCAGTCACTTGTTAACCTGAAAAAGGAACGAAATCTCGCCAAACGGAATGAGGAGAACGGCATTGGTTTCGGCACACTTTTTTCAGCCCCCGATCCATCAAATGAGAATAACAGGATTTCAGTGATGGGCAACCCGTCGCTCAGCGACGTGCGCGTGTTACTTGTGGGCGTCCGCAACAACTCTCCGTCAATAAAAGACGGAACAGTATGGGTTAACGAATTGAAAGTTACAGATTTCAACAGTTCTGGCGGATGGGCGCTTGAAGGGTCGGCAAACCTTAACGTGTCAGACATCGCCACCCTCAACTTCGGCACACATATTGAAACTGCCGGATTTGGAGGTGTGGATCAGAGTCTTAACGAACGACGGATGGACGATTACCATCGCTATAACTTTGCCGTTCAAGCTGATTTAGGACGTTTCCTCCCTGAAAAATTAAAGCTTCATGCTCCTGTTTACTATTCTCTGACCAAAGAAAAAACCACCCCAAAATATAATCCTCTCGATCAGGACGTCCTTCTTAAAGATGCACTTGAAATTGCAGAAAACAAACATGAACGCGACTCAATAAACTCCTTCGCCATTGAGCACTCCACAAATCAGGCATTCAGCCTTTCCGGTTTAAAATTCGATGTTCAAAGCAAAAATCCCAAGCCTTGGGATCCGGCAAACTTCACAATCAATTTTTCATTCAACAAACAAAAGAAGACCGACCCGACAACAGAATACGAATACATAAATGACTATCGCGGTAGCTTCCAGTATTCTTACACTCCATATATCAAGGGTCTGAAACCGTTCTCTAAAATCAAGAGCAACAACCGCAACCTCCGCTTCCTTAAGGAATGGGAATTGAACTGGGCACCGAACTCAATTTCATTCCTCACCACAATGAGCCGCTACTACTACGAGCAGCAGACAAGAAGCGAAGTCGATGTCGATTTCCGCCTTCCTGTTCAGGTCAGCAAGAACTTCCTTTGGGACCGTCAGCTTGCAATAACCTGGAATCTTACAAAACAATTGAACCTGACCTTTAATTCAAACACGTCCGCCCGTATTGAAGAACCGGTCGGAGCGGTGAACCGTAAATTGTTCCCTGACCGTTACAGGGAATGGCGTGATACGGTTATGCGTAACATTCTCCACCTCGGCACACCATGGAGCTACAACCAGACATTTGTAGGTCAGTATCGACTCCCATTCAACCGCATTCCGGCTGTTGACTTTATAAGTGGCAATGTCAGCTTCAACTCTATGTATCGTTGGGATAGAGGAGCAACTGTTGATGGATTGAACGTTGGCAACTCAATTTCAAACCAAGGGGCATGGAACACCGACGGCCGTGTAAACTTCGAACAATTCTATAGCAAGATTCCTTACCTGAAAAAAATCAACACCCGTTTTGCCCCGGCACCCCGGCGTAGAAACAACAACAATAATTCAAAAAATAACAACCGCAACTCAAAATCCAGTGTATCAACTGTTAAAAAAACGCCTAAAGCACGGAAATTTGAGCGTACGTATACGTTAAACCCTGACTCTTCGATTGTCATAAAACACAATCTACGCACCAAAAAAGTAACCATAACGGCAAAAACAGTTGATGGGGACACCACTATTCCATTGCGCACCAAAATTATCGATGCAAATAATGTTGAAATCCTGACACGTGGAAATAAGAATGCGAAATTCACCATCACGGAAATCATCAAGGAGAAAAACACCGTTTGGGAAGAAATTGGAGAATATGCTACCCGATTTGCTATGAGTGCCCGCAGTGCATCATTCCGTTATCGCGACACACGTTCGACCTCAATTCCCCTGTTCCGTCCTGATATCGGCAACGCATTCGGACAAACCGGCAGCTACGGCCCTTTGGCACCGGGTCTGGATTTCGCATTCGGTTTAACCGGGGAAGATTATGTTGAAAAGGCTAAATCGCGCGGCTGGCTCTCTTCTGACGATGGCCAGACATCACCGGCTGTTTTCAACCAGAGCACAGAAATTAATTTCGAACTCAATCTTGAGCCGATACGCGGACTTAAAATTCAACTCACTACCAATCGTACCGACAGTCGTACCAGCCAGATACAATTCATGTACGATAATATGCCCACTGCACTTTCAGGTTCATACACAAAAACACATTGCGCAATCGGAACCGCACTTAGCAGAAGCCGTGCTCAGGACGGGTATAATAATGCAGCTTTCAACCAATTTATTGAAAACATCCCTGTCATAGCCGGACGCATAGAACAGATGTATTCCGGAACCGTCTATCCCTCCGGCGGATTCATGGATGGTAACATTCACGCCGGCAAACCGTATGATCCGGCAGTCGGTAATGTGCGCGAAACAAGTAGCGATGTCCTTATTCCGGCATTCCTCGCCGCCTACACGGGCACGGACGCAAAAAAACAATACCTTGACCCATTCCCTTCGTTAAAGCACGCATTGCCTAACTGGCGTGTTTCATACGACGGACTGGTTTATATCGGCAATCTGAGAAGCATATTCAAGACACTGACCCTTAACCATGCATATCAGTGCACCTACACTGTCGGATCATATTCCTCTTACCTGAACTGGATTGGAACAGACGGCGGAAAACGTGGATTTATTCTCGATGAACTTTCTGGACAACCTATTCCTTCATCACCCTACAACATATCCTCTGTCGCGATAATTGAAAAATTTGCTCCTCTTATCGGTCTGTCAGGCTCCCTTAATAACGGTATGACTTTTAATGCTGAGTATCGCGATGCGCGCACATTAACCCTTAACACATCTGCCGGACAGGTGGTCGAAGCGACTCAACGTGGAATCACTGCGGGAATAGGCTATAAAATTGTTAACTTTAACAGTGTCCTTAAAATCAAACGTTCGCAGCAAAACGTGAGCCACGACCTGACACTAAACGGCGACTTCTCTTATGCCGAAAATCAGGCACTGATTCGTAGAATAGAATCAAACTACACTCAGGCAACATCCGGAACCAGAACAATAAACATCAATATTACAGCAAACTACATATTGAGTAAACGAATGAATCTGGGCATGTATTTTGAACATCAAATCAATACACCTATCGTATCGTCAAATGCATATCCCACAACCAACACTGCATTCGGAATTTCATTTAACTTCTCACTTGCCCGCTAATGGCTAATTTTCTTCAGGTTGAAAATCTTACGAAAAGCTACGGTGACAGAATTTTATTCGCCGATATAAATTTCAGCGTAAATGAAGGTGACAAAATCGGAATAGTTGCCAAGAACGGCACGGGAAAATCGACCCTTCTTAAAATTATTGCTCGAAATGAAACACCCGACTCCGGCTCCGTTACCTTTAAAAACAATATTAAAATAGGTTATCTCGAACAGTTACCGCAGTTTCAACCTGACGCGACAATTACCGAAGCTGTTCTTTCTGGATCCTCGGATGTCCTTAATGCCATAAGCAATTATAATGATGCTCTTGACTCGGGTGATAGTGATGCAATTAACAATGCGATGCACACAATGGACGCATTGCAGGGATGGGATTATCAGGAGCGAATGAACCAATTGCTGACTCAATTCGGAATTACTGATTTCAACTTATTAGTAAAAAATCTTTCCGGGGGTCAACGGAAACGGGTTGCACTTGCCAAAGTAATTATTGAAAAACCTGATCTGCTTATTCTTGACGAGCCAACCAACCATCTTGATATCGAAATAATCGAATGGCTTGAACAATTTCTGTCACGACAAAGGATAACTCTTCTACTCGTTACACACGACCGGTACTTTCTTGACCGCATCTGCTCGAAAATTCTTGAACTTCACCGTACGGAAGCGTTTATGCACACCGGCGATTTCAACAACTATCTCCGACGTCGGCAGGAACGCATCTCAGCACTTGAAAATCAGGTTGATAAAGTGAAAAATCTACTGCGCAAGGAACAAGATTGGATGAACCGGCAACCGCAAGCCCGAGCTGGAAAAGCTAAATTCCGAATTGATAATTACTACCATCTTAAAGAACTGTCACAGGCAAACTTTAAGGAATCGAATGTGGAACTGAATGTCAAGTCAAGCTACATTGGCTCAAAAATCGCAGTAGCACACTCGATCAGTAAAAAATTTGATGACAAAATCATACTCGACCGGTTCTCCTACACGTTTTCCCGATACGAAAAAATTGGAATTGTCGGCAAAAACGGAATAGGCAAATCCACTTTCATTAAGCTTATGCTCGGCCTAATTAAGCCAGATGCCGGTGAATGGGAAATTGGTGAAACTGTAAAATTTGGATACTACAGTCAGGACGGCATACACTTTGATAAAAACAAAAAAATTATCGATGCTGTAACAGAAATTGCCGACGATATAGTGTTGTCCGACGGCAACCGTTTTTCACCAATGCAATTTCTCAAGAAATTTCTGTTTGAGCCTGCCGACCAACAAAAATACATAAGCACGCTCAGCGGAGGCGAACTGTGCCGTCTGCATCTCGCAACCGTGCTGATGCGCTCCCCTAATTTTCTGGTGCTGGATGAGCCCACAAATGACCTGGACCTTGTAACACTTGGCCTGCTCGCCGACTATCTGAGCGATTTTAAAGGATGTGTTTTAGTAATTTCGCACGACCGCCATTTCCTCGATCAGATTGCCGATCATATTTTCGTTATGGAAGGAGATGGTAAAATTAAAGATTTTCCCGGCTCATATTCGGAGTATCATGACTGGATTGCAGAAAACTCAAAGAATTCAACCGAGACCGCCACATCATCGGTTGAAAGCAAATCCACGAAACAGAAATTGGAACGTCCGCAAAAAATGACATTCAAGGAGCGTAAGGAATTTGAACAGCTTACTGATGAAATTGATAGCCTTTCACAAGAGAAAAAGCAACTTGAACAAAAGTTCTCGGCAGCCGACAATATTGAAAACATATCCGAACTTTCGGTCAGATATGATGAAATCACATCATTGCTTGATGAAAAGGAATTGCGATGGCTCGAATTATCGGAAAAAGAATAACCATTACCTGCTCTCTGCTGTTTAGTATAATATGCTGACCGGACGCAAAACATCAAACAGACTCCCGGAAAATTTTCTACAAAAATATTATGACAAATTCATATATTTTCGTAGGAAAAGCATTGTAATGCTTAAATTCTTCAAATCGGTCTTATTTTCCATCTCTGTTATCGCAGCTTTAGCGTGCCTTACTTCGATTTCCGTTTATTTCGGATTCGAGCATACCACCTCCGAACTTTCATATCTTAAAAGAATATTGCACAGTGCATTATTTGTATTTGCAATAGAAATCATTTATTCATGGATTTTTCAAATAGAACATAAATCCAAAATCAAAAATACCATTCTGCGTTTATCTGTTGAGTGCCCGGTAATAATCTCATTTATGGCTATGCTCTATCCTCATCCGCAGAATCCATGGATTATAATTGTCGATAAAATTGTCTATTCTGAACTGTTCCTATGCGTCACACTCGGAATATATGCCATTATTATTGTGAGCCTTGCACTAACCCGGATAATTAACAAGCACACAAATCCCTCTCTTATGCTTTCCGGTAGTTTTTTTGCCATAATAATTATTGGAACACTATTGCTAATGCTCCCCAAATGCAACTTGCAACCAATCTCCTTTATAAATGCATTGTTCGTAAGCACAAGCGCAGTATGTATTACCGGACTTACTCCAGTCGACATATCAGCACAATTCACTCCGCTCGGTCTTCTAATACTTGCGTTTCTAATTCAGACCGGTGCCCTCGGAGTAATGACATTCACATCATTTTTCGCACTGTTTTTTACCGGCAATTCATCGCTATACAGTCAGATGATGCTGAAAGATGTCATATATTCCCGTTCAATGAACACCCTTGTTCCTACTCTACTGTATATTTTGGGATTTACACTGATTATAGAAGCAATCGGAGCAATACTTATTTGGATTTCCATTCACGGAACTCTTGGGCTGGATTTAAAGCATGAACTCATATTTGCAGCTTTTCATTCTCTTTCCTCATTTTGCAACGCCGGTTTTTCAACCATCGAAGGTGGTCTTTCAAATCCGATGTTACTGAATCATAATCTTAGTATCTACTGGATTACTACAATTCTTATTATTCTTGGAGCCATCGGATTCCCTATTCTTGTTAACTTTAAGGATGCACTGTTTCAAAAACTTAGATTAAAAAACAGTGACACTGACCACCCGCATCTGCACCTATACAATATGAACACGAAAATTGTTCTAACATTCTTTTCGGCATTATTCATAATCGGTGCGATTCTATTCTATCTGTTTGAGCAAAGCAACACCCTTGCCGGCATGTCACTATCTCAAAAAATAACACAAAGCGCATTCAACAGCGCAGTGCCTCGTAGCGCCGGATTTTCATCCATTGACCCCTCCCGTTTTCTCAACCCGACACTTGTTGTCATTATGTTCCTTATGTGGGTAGGAGGCAGTTCGCAATCTACAGCAGGAGGTATAAAAGTGAACACATTCGCCGCAATCATACTGAATCTGAAGGCAATCCTGTCAGGAGCTCCACGTGTAACTGCCTTTAAACGCTCCATTGCAACAGGGTCAATCCGCCGGGCCAATGCCGTTGTAGCCATATCGATTTTCTCATATATTACGCTCTCCACAACTCTTCTTCTCCTCGAACCTTCCCTTCCTCCACGCGATGTGCTTTTCGAGGCATGTTCCGCTCTGTTCACTGTCGGATCATCACTTGGAATCACATCTGAATTAGGAACAGCCTCACTTTCAATACTATGCATTGCCATGTTCATTGGACGTGTCGGAATTATATCTCTTTTAATCGGAATCGTGCCGAAACACAAAAACGGCACGGCACAATTCCCAACCGGAAGCATCATCATCAACTAATAACTATTAATTATGCGTTACCTTATTATCGGACTTGGAATATACGGGTCAAATCTCGCACTCGACCTGACGAAAGCCGGCCATGAAGTTATTGGAGCCGACATTAATCCTTCTCTGGTCGAAGCAATTAAAGATGACATTTCTACTGCATATATACTTGACTCAACCGACGAAATGGCTCTGTCAATGCTTCCGCTTAAAAACGTGGATCTTGTAATAGTGGCAATAGGCGAAAACTTCGGGGCAAGCATCCGCACTGTTGCCCTTCTTCGGAAATCAGGAGTAAAACATATTTATGCACGCGCAATCGACAAACTTCACGAGTCAATTTTAGAAAGTTTTGATCTCGACCGAATTATAGCACCGGAACAAAGAGCTGCCGCCGACCTTGTCAATGAAATGGAACTTGGATCACACGTCGATGCCTTGCGTATTGCTCACGATGCTTTCATCTTAAAATTCAAGGCGCCCGACATTTTCATAGGAGCACCCTATTCAAAACTCAATCTAAAAAAGGAATATGGACTCCGGCTCATAAGCGCTTCACGTCCTGAAATTAAGAAAAACATAATGGGTCTTAATCATAACGAACTCCATGAATTAGACTTAAAAAATGAAGATGAACTGGTTCAGGATGGTGACATGTTTATAGTAACCGGCAATTCCAAAGCATACAGAAATTTGTTTGAATCCTTGCGTGGGTAATTACCGCTTTTTTATGTAAATTTGAATGAAATTTTCCACTCATCTGACTAAATAACTCTGTTTATAGTTTTGGATAATTACCTTGACAAGCTCAACCCGCAACAACGCGCGGCAGTAGAATATATCGACGGTCCATCACTGGTGATTGCCGGCGCCGGTTCAGGCAAGACACGCGTGCTGACTTATAAGATAGTGCATCTGTTGATGAACGGATTTGAGCCCTGGCGTTTATTGGCCCTGACCTTCACGAATAAAGCCGCCCGCGAAATGCGTCAGCGGATTGAAGACCTTGTAGGCCCGAAAATCGCGCAATCGCTATGGATGGGAACTTTCCACTCCATATTTGCACGCATTCTCCGCAATCATGCCGACCGTATAGGCTATAAATCCAATTACACTATCTATGACACTGCCGACAGCAAATCACTTATAAAAACCATTATAAAGGATATGGATCTTGACGACAAGATCTATAAACCAAACACTGTTATGTCGGCTATTTCCATGGCTAAAAACGCACTTGTATCACCTGAACGGTATGTTACGCTAAAAGACGTTATGGAAGCCGACCGTAATTCCCGACGTCCGCTTCTGCACGCCATATACCGCATTTACCGCGACAGATGCTTTGCAGCGAATGCAATGGATTTCGACGATCTACTCTACTATACAAATATTCTACTCCGCGATAATCCCGACATTCTGCACCACTATCAGGAATTTTTCCGTTTTGTGCTTGTCGACGAGTATCAGGACACTAATTTCGCCCAGCATGTCATAGTTTCAATGCTCACTAAGGAAAGTCAGAAACTATGCGTGGTTGGTGACGATGCGCAAAGCATCTATTCGTTCCGCGGGGCGAACATAAAGAATATTCTCAATTTGCAGAAAGCATATCCTACCCTTAAAACATTCAAACTCGAACAGAACTACCGCTCAACTCAAAACATTATAAACGCAGCCAATTCTCTGATTGAAAAAAACACAGAACAGATCAGGAAAAATGTTTTCTCTAAAAATGAGACCGGCGAACGGATTGAGGTAGTTAAAAGTTACAGCGACTTCGAGGAGGGATATATCGTAGCCAACAAAATATCTCAGCTGAAAATGCGCAATCACGATTCATTCGAGGATTTCGCTATTCTTTACCGAACCAACGCACAAAGCCGTGTTCTTGAAGAATCCCTGCGTAAACGCAACATTCCATATCGAATTTACGGAGGACTGTCTTTTTATCAACGCAAAGAGATAAAAGACGCAATAGCATATTTTCGTATGGCTGTCAATCCGGTCGACGACGAAGCGCTGAAACGTATAATAAATTATCCGACGCGAGGAATCGGTGAGACGACCGTAAACAAACTTTTACGCACCGCCATTGAAAATAAGGTTTCGGTTTGGGATGTTATAACATGCCTTCCAAACTACAACACCGGCATCAACCGGGGAACGGAGCGGAAACTCAACGATTTCGTTTCCCTTATCAGCGAATTCATAGAGCTGAACCGGCAACAGGTAAACGCAGAAGAACTTGCAAAAACAATTATATCGCGCACCCGACTGCTGTCAATGCTTCTCACCGACAATACTCCTGAAAGCATATCCAAACAGGAAAACCTCACGGAATTGCTCGCCGGTGTCCGCGAATTTGTTTCGAATAAAACCGAAGAAGGCTCTTCACAAATTATGTTGCGCGATTTTCTTGCGGAAGTATCCCTTGCAACCGATCAGGACTCTGACAACGATGACAATCAGAATGAACGTGTCACCCTTATGACTGCCCATGCTGCCAAAGGCCTTGAATTCAACAATATTTTTATTGTTGGTGTTGAGGAGGAACTTTTTCCGTCATCCATGTCGCAAGGTTCACTTAACGAAATAGAGGAGGAACGCCGTTTGCTTTATGTTGCCATAACACGCGCAAAACGGTTCTGCATGCTTTCCTATGCATCAACTCGCTATCGGAACGGAATGACCGCCATGACTAAACCATCTCGGTTCATACGCGATATAAATCCGGCTTACCTGAGAATTTCCGGTTCTTCATCCACTGAATTTCCGGCCCCGGCATTTGCTTCCTACCGGTCATCCTATCATTCCCCATATTCCGATGCTCCTGCTGCCACATACACATCTGAAAGATATGCCCGTCACTCTGTTCAAAACATACAGGAACCACGCGCCACTGCCGGAACTGCTGAAAAGTCCGGGTCATTTAGCACGCACACGGCCGATCAGCTTGCCGTTGGAATGACTATTGAACATCCACGTTTCGGAACCGGTAAAATTGTTAATATCGACACCGAAAACATTGATGCACGCATATCTGTTGAATTCCTGAATACCGGACAAAGACTTCTGCTGCTAAAGTTCGCTAAAATTAAAATTATCAACTGACAGACATATGAAAGAAAATCAACTTCCCACCCCCTGCTACATAGTCTATGAGGATAAAATCCGACGCAATCTTCAGTTGATAGATTCTGTCCGTAAACAAAGCGGCGCAGAAATTATAATGGCATTCAAAGCAAATGCCTTGTGGCGTACATTTCCTTTAGTAAAGGAATATGGTTTTAAATTCACAGCATCTTCACTGAATGAACTTAAACTTGGCAATGAAGAACTGGCAACAAAAGCCCATACTTATTGTCCGGTTTATACAGATGCCACGATTGAAGAATATCTAAGCGGTTCGTCGCACATCACTTTCAATTCAATTTCACAACTTAAGCGTTATGGCGAACGCGCACGTAAAGCCGGTGTGAGTGTCGGGCTGCGTGTCAATCCAAAATGCTCAGTCATAGAAACTGACCTTTACAATCCGGCGCTACCCGGTTCACGTTTCGGTGTTGATGCTGAAGAAATCACTCCTGAAATAATTGAACTGATCGATGGACTCCACTTTCACGCTCTCTGCGAATCAGATTCAACTGATCTGGTTAAGGTTCTCGATGCATTCCAACAGCAATTCGGCCATATAATTCCACATATGAAATGGATAAATATGGGTGGAGGACACTTGATGACACGCGATGGATATGACATTCCTTTGCTCATTGCAACCCTTAAGGAATTCCGCAAAAAATATCCGGGCATTAAAGTAATACTTGAACCCGGAAGCGCATTCATGTGGCGCACAGGCAATCTGATGACATCTGTTCTCGATGTGGTTGAACACCAAAACATAAAAACAGCTATTATCGATGCCTCTTTTGCATGCCACATGCCCGATTGCCTTGAAATGCCCTATAAGCCGTTAATCACGGAAAGTCTGGGTCAGGAGCCGGTCGAAGGAAAACCGACCTACCGTCTTGGTGGAAATTCATGCCTAAGCGGTGATTTTGTCGGAGACTGGAGTTTTGAAAAACCGCTGCAGCCCGGACAAAGGCTTACTCTCGAGGATATGAACCACTACACTACCGTCAAAACAACAATGTTCAACGGAATCCAGCACCCCGACATTGTATTCTGCAACTCCGGCAATGAGTGCGTTTACCTCCGCCGTTTCAACTATTCAGACTACAAAAATAGAATGGATTAACAAATTCAGTTTCGGAAGTGTTATATAAATACAAAACATTCTGATTATGTTCACAGCTTCACAAAAGAGAAAAGAAAACATAGCCGAATATCTGCTCTATATGTGGCAGATTGAAGATATAATCCGCGCAAACAATCTTGATATAGATAAAATTGAAGAGAATGTAATTTCCAAATATAATCTTGACGACGCTCAACGGAAAGAACTGCGTGAGTGGTATGAATCGCTTATCGACATGATGCGTCGTGAGAATGTGGAGAAACAGGGCCATCTTCAAATAAATAAGAACATAATGATGCGTCTGGTCGAACTGCACAACGCACTTCTTAAGGACCCGCGTTTCAACGACTATACTGCAAAATTCTATCAGGCTCTCCCCTACATTGTTGAACTGAGAGCTAAAGCAGGTGAAAATAAAAGCGATGAAATTGAAACATGCTTCAACGCGCTTTACGGAATGTTGATGCTGCGTCTTCAATCAAAGGAAATCACCCCGGAAACCCAGACGGCGATAAAAGCCATCACCGCGCTGATTGCATCCCTGGCTCACTATTTCAAGCTCGACGACAACAACGAGCTGTTCAAAGACGAATAAGCTCCTGTTCCTTAAAAATCAACACTTAACCTTACGTTGAACTGTCTTCGCGTAAGATAGTTGGGAACAGCATACTGAATCTTGTTCACGTCAGTTACCCAATAGTAGCTGCTCACATTCGATATATCGAACAGATTGAACACATCCACACCCAGCCATATGCTTCTGAAATGTCTGAAAAAGCCGGTTCGGCTCTGTCCCTCTTTTAATTCAGGGAGCAAACCGTAGGCCAGACCTATGTCCAGACGCTTGTAGGGAGGAGTACGGAAATAATATTTATCTCTTGAACTGTGCGGCGTTGTCATCGGCAATCCGTCGCTGAAAATTCCACGTAAACTGAATTTCAGTCTCGGGAATCTGGGGACATAATCCGTAAAATAAACCGCAAGATTATAACGGCGGTCGGAGGGCCGCGGAACACTGACGCCATTTAATTTTTCCTGCGACTTCATTACCGACAGGCTTATCCATGAATCACTTCCGGGAACAAACTGACCGAACAATTTAAAATCCAACCCCATAGCATAACCGCTGCTCTGGTTCATGCCGGAATATGTTATCTTTAAATTATCTATTTCATAAGGTATAATGTCGCTCAAAGCTTTATAATACATCTCTCCCGACAACTTAAAAGGACGGTCGAACGCTCTGAACGTATAATCAGATCCTAATATGAACTGGAGGCTTCTCTGACTCTTTATATCCTTGTTCAACGAAATTATATAATTGCTGTTTGCATCCTCAACCGGCATCCTTATCTCCTTATAGAAAGGACTCTGATAATACAAACCGGTCGCAAAACGAAATGCCCAGCTCGGATGTGCGTCCGGAACAAATCCTACATTAACGCGTGGACTTACAAGCATCTCCTTGTTAAACGACCAATAACTAAGCCTCAAACCGGCATTTATATTGAAATATCCATGTTTTGAATTCACACGTATATTGTCCTGAAAATAGCCGGCAAATCTTGTCGACTTAAGGTCTTGATTAGATGACAGACTATAAATCATTTTCAGCAGATCGGGGTCGACAGGCTGTGAAAAGCCGGCTGAATCACGACGTTCCCATTCGCGGCTTCTGTCAAAAATACTTTCACGCTTCAAGCTCAAACCATAACCGAAAGCATTTGCCTTATACGAACTGGTGCCTTTCAGATCAAGACCCAGAACTGTTGATTTTATCCTGTTCCTGGCATGCTCATGATATCGACCCACACCTAATTCACCGCCAATACCTCCTTCTCCCGACGTGCCTGCCTGATCAAGCCAATACTCTCCCGAAATATCATAAGTAACCAATTCATTACTTTGGAATCCCGATGCTATCAGCTGCAACTTAGTCGATTTTGAAACAATATAATCCAATGACAGTGCGCCCAGAAATGTTTCGAATTTATCGCGTTCATGACCATCGAAATACACCTTAAACCGTTTTGCATCATCTGCCGTTCCGAAATTTGTTGTACGGTCCGTAGGCTTGAACTTATAATTGTTCACTGCAATATTACCCAACAGCGACACCTTAAACTTCTTATTTAAATCAAACACAATATTGGTTTGATAATCAAAGAAACTCGGGTCATATTCGCCACGCGTTTCCAATGAACTTAACAGCGAATTGTTCTTCTTGAAACGAATGCCGTGCAACTGCGAAAACCTGCTTGAACTTTGTCCTACTGCAAGATTTGCACCCATCAGACTAACCACCGCCGAGCCCTCGAATCGCTGCGGACGTTTATAAGTTATATCAAGAACCGACGACATCTTATCAGCATATTCCGCTGTAAAACCTCCCGTGGAAAAGCCGATGGCTCCTACCATATCCGGATTAATAATCGATAAACCTTCCTGTTGTCCGTTTGAAATTAATAACGGACGATATATCTCAATGCCGTTTATGTAAACACTATTCTCGTCAAACGAACCGCCTCTTACAGAATACTGTGAGGAAAGTTCATTGCTCTGACTCACGCCGGCCATAGTACCGATAAGTGATTCAACCGACCCACCCGAAGCATCTGCAGCAAACTTATAATCCTTGGAGTCTATTTTCTGCATGGATCCGGTCTGTTTCTTTATCTCCCTTACCTCGACACCCTCAAGCATATGCGACTTCTCTACCATTCGCATATTCAACGTAACATCACCTTTGGCCTTGATAAGCGTCCGGCTCTCATCGTTATATCCTATACATGTGAAAATAACCACCATTGTATCCGATGCCGTCGCCGACAATTTATAATTGCCTTCCAACGAACTCGTAACGCCTATGGCTGTGCCCTTAATCTTCACCGTAGCAAACTCCACAGGCTTACCCTCGGCATCCGTTATTTTACCATGCAACGTAACTTTTTCAGCAGATAAACTGAAAAAGGAAAAGAAAATTATAATGAAAAACAGAATATAATGTCGCATAAACATAAAGTGACCACAGAAAAATAACGCGAAAAACACTGTAAAATTACAACTTTATATACTAATTTTGCTATCCTAAAATTAAAAAAATGAACATAGCAGTTGTAGGAACAGGCTACGTAGGCCTTGTAAGCGGCGCTTGCTTCGCGGAAGTGGGAATCAACGTTACATGCGTTGACATTGACAACGAAAAAATTGAACGCCTTAAACAAGGCATTATCCCCATTTATGAACCCGGTCTTGACGAACTTGTAAAAAGAAATGTACAGGCCGGACGACTGCACTTCACCACCTCTCTGAAAAACTGCCTTGACAACGCCGAAGTTGTGTTTTGCGCAGTAGGAACACCTCCCGATGAAGACGGAAGCGCTGACCTTTCCTATGTTCGGGCAGTTGCACGTGAATTCGGGCAATTAATAAATCACTACACAATTTTTGTCACAAAAAGCACCGTACCCGTAGGGACATCTAAAATTGTCAAGAAAGAAATTGAAAATGCACTTACTGAACGAGGCGTAGATGTGCCGTTTGAAGTAGCGTCAAATCCGGAATTCCTAAAAGAAGGCGCTGCGATTAAAGACTTCATGTCACCCGACCGCGTGGTTATAGGGGTGGAATCACAACGCGCCCGAAAAGTAATGGAACGGCTCTACCGACCCTTCCTCCTGAACAACTTCCGCGTGATATTCATGGACATTGCTTCTGCCGAAATGACAAAATACGCTGCCAACTCCATGCTCGCCACCCGCATTTCATTCATGAATGACATAGCGAATTTATGCGAACTCGTTGGTGCCGATGTGAATATGGTTCGCAAAGGCATAGGATCAGATGTGAGGATTGGAACAAAATTCCTTTATCCCGGTTGCGGATATGGCGGTTCATGTTTTCCTAAAGACGTAAAGGCTCTTGCACGCACCGGTCGTCAACACGGCTACACAATGTCGGTTATCGAAGCCGTCGATCGCGTCAATGACCGACAGAAACAAGTGGTTGTTAAAAAACTGATACAGGAATTAGGCGACCTGAAAGACAAAAAAATCGCAATCTGGGGAGTTTCTTTCAAACCCGAGACAGACGATATGCGTGAAGCGCCGTCGCTGGTAGTTATCGAAATGCTTCAGAAACAAGGCGCAATAATTTCAGTTTTCGACCCTGTGGCTCATCAGGAATGCATTCGACGCATAGGCCACACCGTGCGCTATGCATCCGACATCTACGATGCCGCACTCGATGCCGATGCCGTTCTTCTGCTCACCGAATGGAAACAATTCCGCGTACCCTCATGGAAAGTTCTCGCTAAAACAATGCGTGGAAACCTCATTATCGACGGGAGAAACATATACGACCCCGCAGAACTTGAGGAAGAAGGCTTCCGCTACCGGTGCATTGGCAAATAACCCCGCAAAAAACAAACCAAAAAATTGAAAACAATAACATTTATTTAAAAAAAATATCTACCTTTGCACTCGTTAAAGGAGCGGTGCTCGAGTGGCTGAAGAGGCACGCCTGGAAAGCGTGTATCACACTACTCACA
>CAZMAO010000012.1:0-42654 GCA_964564465.1 uncultured Bacteroides sp. | reverse complement strand
ATGCATGGAAGCAGAAGAAACAGGCATCGGTTGATTCATTGCGTAGCTCAATGGCTTCGCAGAAAGAACTTGCCGCTAAGCAGAAGCTTGAAGCTGAGCAGGCAAAGAACAAAGCTAAAGCAGAGGAAGTGGCTAAGAAAAAAGCTGAACTTGCTGCTGCAAAAGCTGAAGCTGAAGCAGCTGCCGCCGCAGAGGAGGCACCCGCTGCTGAAGAAGCACCCGCTGCAGAATAAGAATCTGATTCTAATGAATGCATTAAGGCCGCAACCCCACCGGGTTAGCGGCCTTTTTTGTTATGTCTGTATGGCATTCTGTTAGCAAAAGTCACGTAGTTGAGAGTCGTGAAAGATTGTTAAAGCATGGCTCGTGATGTTTTTAGTGTTGAGGATGGAAAGCAAAAGGAGATGGCGGGGCCATCTCCTTTGTGTAGGTTGAAAAGTAAGCGCAGGGCTTATTTGCGGATACCGAGTTCCTTCTGGGCGATAATCGCACGATAGCGATTGATGTCCTTGCGGATGAGGTAGTCGAGCAAACGGCGGCGCTTGCCTACGAGTGCCTTAAGGGCGCGTGCTGTTGTATAATCTTTGTGATTTGACTTCAGGTGCTGAGTCAAATGAGCGATACGGACCGAGAATAATGCAATCTGTGCTTCGGGTGAGCCAGTGTCAGTCTTGCCCTTACCGTATTTCTCGAAGATTTCTACTTTTTCGTCAGAATTTAAATGCATTCTTTGGAAATTTAAGTGGTTAAAAATAAAATAAATAAAGGGATAATATTAAATTTTGTATGTTCGCAGCGGGTGCGAATCATGCATAATTTCAAAATCCGGATGCAAAGGTAGGGTTAATTTTTTGAATGGACAAGTTGTCAGTCAAGATTTTTGTCTTTCGCAGGATTGCGGAAGTGAATTTTGTGATCGGCATATTCCTGCGCTGCGATGAGAGTGGGCTTGGGGAGCTTCTCATAGTAGCGTGAAATTTCAATCTGCTCGCGGTTTTCGGAAATTTCCTCGAGGGTGTCAGTCAATGTTGCGAATTCCTGAAGTTTCTTTTCGAGGTCGTGTTTCATTTCGCCGGCAATCTGATTTGCGCGTTTTGCAATGATGCAAACGGTTTCGTAGATGTTGCCGGTGTCGGACGAGAGTTCGACCATGTCGCGGGTTATGGTGTTGAGGGGAGCGTTAGTCTTTTTGTAGTCCATATATGTTCAGTTTGTTTTTTATATTACGAAAATGAAATTTATTGATGTTATTCGCGTAAGTGGTTCTGTGCTATTTTCAGGATGTTTTCGGCTTCCTTAAGGTGGGGGGAGTCGGGATAGTTGTTCTGGAAAGAATAGTATTCGTCGACAACTTCGCGGAATCGGTCGGCTTTCTTTTCGTCGACACTTTGTGAGGCTTCCTGGAAGCGGGCTTTCAGGATGAGCATTTCAAGGTCTTCCTTGTAGCGTGAGTAGGGATAGTCCTTGATCGCATTCTGCGCAACGATGATTGCCGAGCGGTAGTTGTTGCCCATGTAGTCGCCGAGGTTATAGTAGAGCTGGGCGTTCTGGAGCTGTTTAAGCGTAAGTTTGTCCTGTAGCTCGAATATGCAGTTCTGTGCTATGCTGACTTTGTCGCTTCGAGGGAAGAAGTCGAGGAAAGCCTGCAGTTCCTCGATGGCCTTAATTGTTCCGCTTTGGTCGAGCTGTGCTTCGGGAGAATCGAGGTAATAGCCGTATCCGCTGTAGAAGCGTGCCAGTTCGGTGTATTTTCCTTTGGGGAAGCGGTTATAGTAAGTTTTAAAGAAGGCGCATGCGTTAGGATAGTCTTTATTCTCGTAGTGTGAGAGGGCAAGGAGATAGAGTGCGTCTTCAGCTTTTTCAGTTCCTTTAAAGACGGTTATTACATCTTCAAGCACTGTGGCTGCCTGCACATATTTTTTCTGAGCGAAAGCCCGTTTGGCATAGTCGAGTTTATAGTCGTAGTCGGTGCTTTTCTGCACTTTAACGTACTCGCCACAGGATGATAGCGATATGACCGCGATTAAGGCTACGATGATTTTTTTCATATATTCTACAATAAAGCACGCAAAGTTAAGAAAAATAATTTGAAAGATTGACAACAGGATGTATAATATTAAGATTTTTTGAACAAAGGAGCCTGTACATCCGTTTTGATTTAAAGGATTTAATGAAAAACGATATAGATTATGACACGTGTAGAATTTAAAAAGGCTTTAGAGAAGTTGGTGACACTATATATGGGTGATTTTACCCGTTATGACAGTGACCCGCAGATTGTGGTTACTCCGGCAACGTTGTTTGTTGATCTGGTTAACGGCAGGGAGCGGCTTACGGATATTGCCGATTCGGAGGAGGCTGTTGAAGATGCTGCGGCGGCAGATCGTCCGGAAAGCGAGGATGCTACTGATTTTCAGGTTCGACGCGACCAGGATTATTATCCTGTAAAGAGCCTGTTGCGAAAGAATAGCGAGGGTGTGGCTGAGATTAACGATGAAGCGATCGAGAAAATTACAGACGTGTATTTTTGATTGAAACAAATATGATAAGTTTTAAGAAAACGCGGTTTTTGGCCGCGTTTTCTTTGTTTTTAGTTAAAATGATTGGTTTTTTCACATTTAAATGTTAATTTTGTGGTAGATTGTTAAATGTGGGTGTTGAAATTTTTTATTAAAATTCACAACCATTAGCACTTTCAATTGTTAAAATAATAAAGATTACAGTTAATTAGAAATGAAAAAGCAGACAATCTGGTTTCTCACAGTTATCATGGCCCTGAGTTTATTAGGGTTGCTGTATGTGCAGATAATGTATATGCACAACATGGTGCGTATGCGTGAGGAGCAGTTTGCTGAGGGTGTTAAGCGGAGTCTTTATGCAGTAAGCACGGAGCTTGAACAGGAGGAGACGCGTCACTTCCTCGAGGAGGATGTGGCGCAGATAGAATCGTCGGTGTTGCCGCGCTACACATTGGGCGGGGCGGATCAGGCCGGCATAAAATATTCCTTCACGACGAGCGAGGGAGTGGAGGGAGACCTGACGCTTAAAGGCGACGCCAAGACACTTGCGCCACAGATTTCAGGTGCGCGTGCTCACACACGTTACAGTTCAATGCAGGAGGTTCTGCGCAATCAGTATATCTATCAGCGTGGTTTGCTGAATGAGGTTATACTTAACATCATATCGCAGTCAAGTGCCCGTCCGATACGCGAGCGTGCCGATTCGGCAACTGTTTCAACGCTTTTGAACTCGGAACTGACGAACAACGGATTGCGTGTGCCTTATGAGTTCGCGGTGGTTAACCGTATGGGTAGTGTTGTTTATCAGACGGATGGTTTCAATGCGGCTGAGGTTAAACCGGGGAGCATGTTCGTTCAGACCCTGTTTCCGAACGACCGTCGGAACCGTATGAATTACATAAAGGTTTATTTCCCGTCGAAGAAGGATTATATTTTCCGGTCGATAAGGTTTATGTTCCCTTCATTCGCTTTTACGCTGATTCTGATTGTAGTGTTCGTTTATACTATCATTGTTGCGTTCCGACAGAAGAAGCTGACGGAGATGAAGAATGATTTCATAAACAACATGACACATGAATTCAAAACGCCTATTTCAACTATTTCGCTTGCCGCGCAGATGCTTAATGACGGCACGGTGCGTAAGAGCCCGAAGATGCTTGAGCATATATCGACCGTTATAAACGATGAAACAAAGCGTTTGCGTTTCCAGGTTGAGAAAGTGCTTCAGATGTCGATGTTCGAGCGGCAGAAGGCGATGCTCAGGCTTCAGGATGTGGATGCGAATGAAGCCATCAGGAACATTGTGAATACCTTCAAGATAAAGGTGGAGAAATATGGTGGGAAAATTGACGCGCAGCTGAATGCGGAAAACAGCACGGTGAGCGTGGATGAAATGCATTTTACGAATGTGATTTTCAATTTGCTGGATAATGCCGTGAAGTATCGCAGGGAGGATGTGGCTCCGGAGCTGTCGGTAAAGACCGCCAATATTTCCGAAAACAGAATTGAAATTACAATTGCCGATAACGGAATAGGTATAAAGAAGGAGGATTTAAAAAAGATTTTTGAGAAATTTTATCGTGTTTCAACCGGAAATGTTCATAATGTGAAAGGTTTCGGTCTCGGACTGGCTTATGTTGACAAGATGGTTCATGAGCTTGGAGGAGAGATAAAGGTTGAAAGCGAAGTGAATAAAGGAACAAAATTTAAAGTTATATTACCACTTATTAAAAATTGAAAATTATGGAAGAACGTTTGCAAATACTGCTTTGCGAGGACGACGAGAACCTCGGGATGCTTCTTCGCGAGTATCTTCAGGCCAAGGGCTATAATGCCGATCTGTTCGCCGACGGAGAAAGCGGCTACAAAGCCTTCCTAAAAGGTAAGTACGACATGTGCGTGCTTGATGTGATGATGCCGAAGAAAGATGGTTTCGCTCTGGCACAGGAAATCCGTACGGTAAATTCGGAAGTTCCTATTATTTTTCTGACAGCCAAGTCGCTGAAGGAAGATATATTCGAGGGCTTCAAGATTGGTGCCGACGATTATATTACCAAACCTTTCTCAATGGAGGAGCTTGTGTTCCGTATCGAGGCAATCCTTCGTCGTGTTAAGGGAAAGAAGGGTAAGGAAATAACCATGTATAAGCTGGGTAAGTTTACTTTCGACACCCAGAAGCAGGTTCTTATGATCGGTGACAAGATTACCAAGCTTACAACCAAGGAGTCGGAGCTGTTGAGTTTGCTCTGTTCACATGTGAACGAGATTCTGGAGAGAAATTTCGCGCTTAAGACGATATGGATTGACGACAATTATTTCAATGCCCGCAGCATGGATGTGTACATAACCAAGTTGCGTAAGCATCTGCGTGCAGATCCTTCGATTGAGATTATCAATATTCACGGCAAGGGTTATAAACTTATAGCTCCTCCGGCAGATAATATCTGAGATTTAAGAAATGATGAACAGCGGGTCCCTTACAAGTGTGGGGGACCCGTTTTACAATGTGTTGTTTTTGAGTGAGATTATTTGTAATTTTGCGCGATGTAGAACAGACGCTGAAATATTGTTGGCAATTTATGAAAAATAGCGAAGCTAAAGGGGCGGATAAACGCAGTTTTATCGGTAAGTTATGTGTCAATATCCTGATAATGCTGGCCGTGTTGCTGGTGTTGGTGTGGTGTGCGACATTGTGGCTTGATGCATGGACTGAGCATGGTGAATACGCGGTTGTTCCAAGTGTAAAAGGAATGGGCTATGATGTTGCCGTCGACCGGTTGGAACAGGACGGTTTTGTTGTGGAGCTTAGCGATTCGGTTTATGATAATTCGGTGAATCGCGGGTCGGTTGTGAATCAGAATCCCACACCGGGCTCGAAAGTTAAACGCGGACGTCAGATTTATCTGACAGTAAATGCTTTTTCACCTCGCTCGGTGAGTATTCCTCAATTGAAGGACACATCAAGGCGTCAGGCTGAGTCAATTCTTAAGGGGTTGGGATTCACGCATGTGGATGTTGTGGAAGTTCCTTCGGAGTTTAAGAATCTTGTGATTTCCGTTAAACGAAACGGAAAGGTTCTGAATGCCGGAGCCCGTGTGCCGGTCGATTCGCGAATAGTGATAGAGGTTGGTGCAGGAATAGCGGATAACAGTGCTGATGAAAGTGTAGCTACTGATTCGCTGATTATAGACAGAGTTGATCTTTACTGATGATGCCGGAAAATAACGAACTCGAACCTATGGACTTTGAATTGGATAATGATTCGGTTCAGAGTCCGGATGAGAACAGCATGTTCGAACATTTCAGGTTCGTAGCCGACAAGGGTCAGCAACTTTTACGTGTGGACAAGTTCCTTGTTTCGAGGATGGAGAAGTCCTCGCGCAACAGAATACAGCAGGCGGCTGATGCTGGCTGCATACTGGTTAACGGAAAGGCGGTTAAGTCGAATTACAGGGTAAAACCCCTCGATGTAGTGCAGATAGTTATGGACCGTCCGCGCTATGAGCTTGAGATAATACCCGAAGATATTCCTCTGGATATAGTTTATGAGGATGACTATCTGTTGGTCGTGAATAAGCCAGCCGGCCTTGTTGTGCACCCGGGACATGGTAATTACAGCGGTACGCTTGTTAATGCACTTGCATGGCATTTCAAGGATAATCCTAACTATGATGTCGATGATCCGAGAATGGGGTTGGTTCACAGGATTGACAAGGATACTTCGGGGCTGCTGGTGGTTGCAAAGACGCCGGATGCAAAGACTGATTTAGGCAAGCAGTTCTTCAATAAGACTACACGCAGGGAGTATGTGGCGGTTACGTGGGGAATACCTGAACCGCATAAGGGCACTGTGGTGGGGAACATAGGCCGTAATCCGAAGGACAGGCTCCAGATGACAGTTCTGCCTCCCGAGAATCCTGAAGGCAAGCACGCGGTGACTCATTATGAGGTGATTGAGCCATTGGGTTATGTTTCGGTGGTTAAGTGCCGGCTTGAAACGGGGCGCACACACCAGATCAGGGTTCATATGAAGCACATAGGACATCCGTTGTTCAATGATTCGCGTTATGTAGGCGATGAAATTTTGCGTGGAGAGCGCACCGGCAGTTACCGGCAGTTTGTGGCAAATTGCATGAGGGAGTGTTCGCGGCAGGCATTGCATGCGAGGACTTTGGGATTCAGGCATCCGGTGACGGGTGAGGAGATGGATTTCAGCTGCGAGATTCCGGCTGACATGATGCGGTTGATCGAGCGTTGGCGCAGTTTTGTTGCCGGCAGTAGAAAAACTGACTGATAAATGCCGGCAGGGTGATGCTGTGCCGAATTATAATCAATGTTAATTTACGGCTAAAACGAAAAAATAGTTGTAAATTTGAAAGCTAATTTGTTTAAACATTAGCGATATAGCCAAACAAGTAGATATAAATGGAAGAAACATACGATTTCAGCGATATAGCACCTTACGGTGATGCGGAATTTCACGAGAAACTTAGTGAACTTGTAAAGGAACCGGGTTTTGAGCATGCGGTAAGATATGTGATGCCAGATGTTGACTTTGAGGAATTTGTAGGCAATCTGCTTAAAATTCATGATCAGGCTACGTTTCAGACACAGATAATGCAGCCTTTTCTTGAGGCATTGTGCGTAAAGACAACCGGCGGCATAAGCTACGGTGGTTATGAAAAAGTTAAGGATGCCGGAGCGTTCACTTACATAAGCAATCATCGTGATATTGTTCTTGACGCATCGTTCCTGAATCTCGGTTTCTTGCGGCGCGGCATGCCCTCGTCGGAAATAGCGATAGGCAACAATCTGTTGATATATGAGTGGATAACAGATTTGGTCAAGCTTAATAAAAGTTTTATTGTTAAGCGGAATTTGCGTCTTACAAAGGCTCTGGAGGCAGCTAAACAGCTTTCGGCTTATATTCACCATGCAATATGCGACAAGCATGAAAGTGTGTGGATTGCACAGCGCGAGGGCCGGGCAAAGGATTCCAATGATTTTACACAGGAGAGTGTTGTGAAAATGCTGGCTATTGAAGGCGGCGGCAGTTTCCTCGATAATTTAAAATCGTTGAACATAGCTCCTGTTTCAATAAGTTATGAATATGACCCGAACGATTATCTGAAGGCAAGAGAGTTTCTGTTGAAGAAGCTTGACCCGGGTTTCAAGAAGTCGCAGCGTGATGATCTGTTCAGCATGGAAACCGGTTTGTTGGAATATAAAGGGAGGGTACACTTCGAGATATGCGATCCGATTAATCCGGCACTTGAGCCGTTGTCTGACGATATGGATAAGGTTGAGATAGTGAAGCGTGTATGTGCCATAATTGACTGTGAGATACATTCGAACTATCACATATATCCTGTAAACTATATAGCTCATGATCTTCTGCTAAAGACTGATAAGTATGCGGACCATTATAGAGCGACTGAGGTTGAGGATTTCTGTGCATATGTTGAGAAGCAGCTGCATAAAGTAGATTTGCCTGAAGTTTCAGAACTTGACTGGAATTTTATGTTTGAGATGATGCTGACCATGTATGCCAATCCGTTGCGAAACAAGGAATTGGCTTCGGACAGCACTTGTCCGAGGGCTGAAGGGGAATTGCCTGTGAAATGATTCGGTTTCAGTTGTTGCCATGCGGTTGCCGATAGTTGATGTTTTAGCGCTTTTATTGCCGGGGCTGTTGCTCGACTGGCGAATTATATCAATCTTAAGACGAAGATTGAAAAATGGGCGTGCGGCACGGCTTTATGCGGTGTTGAACGGAATTGTGTTCTATGGACTTTTTTTTGCTGCAGTCTGCATTCCGCATCGTGTCGGAAGCGACAATCAGTTGCTTGCGGTTATGTGGATGCTGTTCAGTTTCACTACGTTGCTGTTGGCAAAAATTGTGTTTGTTTCAATTGACGCGCTGTCGTTTGTCCCGAAAATTTGGGGAGGAAAACGAGCCGGTATCGTAAGCATCGCGGCATGTGTTTTAAGTGCGGTTGTGTTCGGGACAATGTGGTGGGGAGCATTGATAAACAGATTCAATATTGATGTGAAGAGGAACGATATTGAAATAGCCGGCTTGCCGGCAAGTTTCGAAGGGAAAAAGATTGTTCAGTTTTCAGACCTTCATATAGGCACTTTCGGAACCGATACTGTTTTTGTTTCACGGTTAGTTGACAGCATAAATTCATTGAAACCTGATATAATTGTATTTACGGGTGATATAGTGAACCGAAAGAGTGAGGAACTCAAGCCGTTTGTCAATGTGTTGTCGCGGTTACATGCACCGATGGGGGTTTACTCAATTCTCGGAAATCACGATTATGGAGATTATGTTTCATGGAAAAACGAGGGTGAGAAAATTGAGAACCTTGCCGAGCTTGTGGAAATGCAGAAGCAGATGGGTTGGCGTTTGCTGCGTGATGAAAATGTATGTTTTGTAGAGGGAACTGACTCGCTTGTGCTTGTCGGGGTGGAAAATATAGGAGAACCTCCGTTTCATTGTTATGGTGATTTAAAGCGGGCTATTCCCGACAGTGTGAAATCGGGCCCGTGGATTTTGCTTACGCACAATCCGGTGCATTGGGAGCGCGAAGTGCTGAAACAGGATTATGATTCGTTACCGATTGCATTGACACTGTCAGGACATACGCATGCAATGCAGATGGAATTATGGGGGAAGTCACCGGCATCATTCCGTTACAGAAGGTGGGGAGGATTATATGACAATGATGCTGACGGCAGAAAACTTTACATTAATATCGGGAGTGGAACTGTAGGTATGCCGATGCGTGTGGGCGCGACTCCTGAAATCAGTTTATTAACTCTTCATGGGAAACGTTAAAGGGAAGCGGATGGTGTATGTAAGCGTGGGATCGAACATACCCGATGCGCGCGGAAAAGTAGAGGATGCCATCAGGTTCCTAAGTTCCCTGTTAGATGGGATTGAATGTTCGTCGCTCTATGAAACGCCATGCATGAGAAATGCTTCGGCACCGGCCTATACGAATGCGGTTGTGGGGGGAACTACATTTTATAACGGCGGTTCGCTTGTGCGTATTTTCAAGTCGTATGAACGGATTAAGGGCAGAACAGGTGATAAGGGTGACGGCGTGGTTATAGATCTTGATCTTGTTGCATGCGATGGCGAGATTTTGAGAGAACGTGATTTCAATGCTCTTCATTTTCAAATAGGGTTAAAGGATATCGATTCATGGCAAAGGTAAGTGTCGCTGATAAAATTGTGAAGTTTGTTGAGAGAATCAAGGAATGGATAACGTATATCTATTCCGGCATATGGCGTGATACGCGACAGAACTGGCGTGTCAGGACATTAAAAACGTTAAGCCTCAGCATCCGGACATTTATGAGCGCTGATTTGCAGAGTCAGGCGTGCGCGCTTACATACAGGACGCTTCTGGCTGTTGTGCCGGCATTGGCACTGATGGTTGCCATAGGTCGCGGATTCGGTTTGCAGAATCTTCTTACGGACCAGCTTTATAAATTGTTTCCTGCACAGCATGTGATGGTTGAACAGGTTCTGACGTTTGTTGACTCATATCTCTCACAATCGTCGGAAGGAGTATTTGTTGGTGTAGGCATAGTGTTTTTGTTGTGGACACTTATTTCGTTGTTGAGCAGTGTCGAAACATCGTTCAATGCATTATGGCGTGTGAAGAAGGATCGTGGCCTTTGGCGCAAAGTAACCGATTATCTCGCTATTTTGCTTATTCTGCCTGTGCTTATGATTTGCATAGCCGGCATAACGGTCACTATGTCGACTGCGTTGAAAACTCTTTTGCCGTTTGAATTTCTGAGCGGTATTATTCCGGTTATAATTGATGGAATAAGCGTTGTGCTCACATGGCTTTTTTTTGCGGGTGCGTATGTGTTGATACCCAACGCCCGTGTCAGGTTTGTAAATGCTTTGCTTGCGGGTGTTCTGGTTGGAACTGCTTTTCAGGTGCTGCAATGGGTGTTTATGACGGGAGTAATGTATGTGTCGAAATACAATGCCATATATGGCAGTTTTTCATTTTTGCCGTTGTTCCTGATTTGGTTGCAACTGGTGTGGCTGTTTACTCTTTTCGGCGCGTTGCTTTGTTATGCATCGCAGGATAACGGTGAGTTTGATTTTACAGACGACATAAACAGTATTTCGCTATCGTATAAGAGAAGTGTTACAATAGCTATTGCGGCAATTATAGTAAGACGTTTTGCGGAATGTAAGCCGGCAATAAGTGTAGCCGGGCTTGCAAGCGAATATGACATACCGATTGGTCTTGTTGGTGAGGTTGCCGGAGAACTGCATGCGCTCGGTCTGGTTAGTTATGTGTCGGCCGGTGAGGAGAGCGAGGCGGGTTTGCAGCCGGCTGTCGATATCTCCAGTCTAACAGTCGGGAACTTGATTGAGAAACTGGAAAATTTCGGATCGAATGATTTTATTCCTGACTATTCATCGAATTTTGCCGGAGTGGAAAGGGTGTCTCATGCCATAACTGACGCGATGGTTAATTCCGGCGCTGATTTGAAATTAAATGAAATAGAAATAATTTAATAAATTAAGAGAATGAAAAAACAGATAGCAACTTCAAAGGCTCCTGCAGCAATAGGACCTTACAGTCAGGCAATTGATTGCGGTAATATGGTGTTTATCAGCGGTCAGATTCCTGTAAATCCTGAAACAGGTGAAATTCCCGAGGGTATAAAGGCACAGACAGAACAGTCAATTTCGAACATTCAGGCAATTTTGGCAGAGGCAGGTCTGACAATGGATAATGTTGTAAAGACAACGGTGTTCCTTGCAGATATGAGTCTTTTTGTTCCGATGAATGAGGTTTATGCCGAGAAGTTTACCGCTCCGTTCCCCGCTCGTTCGGCTGTGGCTGTGCGTGAACTTCCCAAGCAGGTGCTTGTTGAAATAGAGACAATTGCTGTGCGCTGAACTTATAAATCAGCCAGAAGGTCGGCAACAACAAAAGTGCTGCCGCCTATGAAAATCATATCGTCCTTGTCGGCTTCGGCAAGGACTTTTTTATATGCTTCGCCAACAGAATCAACAACTGTTCCTTCAATGCCGAGTTCTGAAGCACGGGCGGCGAGTTCCTCTGCCGGAAGCGCGCGGTTGACGGAGGCCCGGGTGAAGGTTATTTTATGCCCGGGAATGGTCTTGACAATGGAAAGGACTGAGGAAATATCCTTGTCATTTACAAAACCGAGAATCAGGTGTTTTATGCCGGGAGCGGATTTGGCAATCTGAGGGGCGAGCCATTGCCAACCTCCAACATTGTGCCCGGTGTCGGCTACCACAAGAGGAGAATGACGGAGTGTCTGCCATCGGCCCATCAGTCCGGTAAGCTCCATTACGTTAGCAAAACCTTGGGCAATGGCTTTTTCTGAAATAGTAATGCCGGATTCGGCAAGAACGGAGATGGCGCTCAGAATTGTAGCGGTGTTTTCCTTCTGACAGTCGCCTCCGAGTTCTCCGAAAAATTCTCCGTGGTGCGCGGTTTTGTAAATCCGTCCGCTGTTAAGCGGTTCCGAGGAAATTATTTCATTTGACTCATTGGCAAACGTGATTGCTGATTCACATTCGTCTGCACGTGAAATGAAAACGGGGCGTGTGGTTTCATCAGCGTGTCCTATTACAACAGGTTTGCCCGGTTTAATGATTCCGGCTTTTTCAAACGCTATTTCCTGCGGGGTGTCGCCGAGAAGTGCGGTGTGGTCGAATGATATGTTTGTAATGATTGAGATTAGGGGCGATAGGATGTTTGTTGTGTCAAGACGTCCGCCAAGTCCGGTTTCGATAACCGCAAAATCAACATTTTCATGTGCAAACCATTCGAAAGCCATTATGGTTGTCAGTTCGAAGAAGGATGGATGAAGGTTGGATTTGAAACTTTTGAAACGGTTGACAAAATCAATCACATAGGCTTCAGGTATTTTTTTCCCGTTTATTCGTATACGTTCGCGAAAGTCAACAAGATGGGGAGAGGTGTATAAGGCGGTTCTGTAGCCTTGAGACTGAAGAATAGCAGCGATGGTATGTGCTGTGGAGCCTTTGCCGTTGGTGCCGGCAATGTGGATGGCATTGTTTATTTTTTTTTGCGGATTGTTGAACAGCGCGGCTAATTCGAGCGAATTTCCCAATCCCGGTTTATAAGCCCCCGGTCCGAATTTCTGAAACATCGGGAAGCTGTTGTAGAGGAAAGAGAGAGTGTCGGCGTAATTTTCCATCAAAAAATAATGAGTCCGGCAATTCCGGCAAGTGAAATGACGAGAATGGGGTGAAGTTTAATGAAGAACACCAGGATGAACGATACGATGCATATGGCAATTGAAATCAGCACATCGGGTGTGGTTGCTCCAAAGTTGGCGCTGTTCATGAGCAGGAGGGCTGCCGATGCGATAAGTCCTACCACAACCGGTCGCAGACCTGAAAAAATTCCTTTCACAACGGTGCTTTCACGATGCCGTGCTATGATGTGGCTAGCATAGAGAGTGAGCAGGAATGAAGGGACAACCACTACGAGTGTGCATAGGATAGAGCCGAGAATGCCGAAGAAAGGTGAATTGAAAGCCGGATCGGAAACGCCGGGAGCAACGTAGCCTATGTAGGTGGCTGAATTTATGCCAATCGGACCGGGCGTCATCTGAGAGATGGCGACAATGTCGGTGAATGTCTGTTCAGAAATCCAACCCGGATTGACAATGCTGCTTTCAATAAGTGCGAGCATGGCGTATCCTCCGCCAAAACCGAAAAGGCCTATTTTCAGGTATGCCCAGATGAGTTTGAGATATATCATTGGTTAAAATCGTTTTCAGTCAGTTGTTTTTTATTTTTGAGCGAACGACGAAGAACATAATAGCCTGTTGCGCCTCCCAATACAATATATAAAATCGGGTTTGAGATAAAGGGGATTTTTGACCAGACGAGAAGTCCGACAGCAACGGGAATCCAGATTGTGCGCCAGTTGATGCCCGCCGCACGAGCGGATGTAATTACAGGTGCTATGATAAGTGCGACTACGGCAGGACGTATTCCCTTGAATATGGCTGCGATAACAGTGTTGTTTTTTATGAGGTCGGGAGTCAGGAAAATAGCGATGCAAAGAATCATAAGGAATGATGGGAGAATTGTGCCGATTGCAGCGGCAATACTGCCGCGTGTTCCTTTGAGTTTGTCGCCTACTGCAACTGAAATGTTTACGGCAAGGATGCCGGGGAGAGATTGTGCCACGGCAAGCAGGTCGAGAAATTCGTTGCGCTCAAGCCAGTGATTTTTGTCGACAATTTCCTTTTCAATGATAGAGATCATTGCCCAGCCGCCACCAAAAGTGAAAGCGCCGATTTTGAAAAAGGTTATGAACAGTCGGAAGAATATGTTATTCATTGCATGATGTTGTTGTGGATGCAAAATTACTACTTTTATATGAAAATGAACAAAAGAGGCTTGTGTTCCTTTATATTTATATGAGATATGAAAATTATAAATGAAATAATATATAGGAAATGAAAAGTACGGTAATAGCTGTTACATGTGCGTTGGCATTAGGAGCCGGCGTTACAGGATGTAAGTCGACACAGGGTCAGGTGGCCCAGCAGGTGGCGACAGTAAAGACAGAGACATTGAAGCAGACACAGGCTGCTATTTCGAAGGTGTTGTATGGAGAGTGGACGGCCGTAGATGTAAACGGCTCGGCGGTGACCGGTGATGACCGTCCGTATGTAATATTCGACAAATCGGCCGACAATCCCTATGTCGTGGCGGCGTATGCGAATAACGGGTGCAATACGTTGAACGGTCAGTTTGCCGTTACACCCGGAGGAGAGATGAAAATAATAGGTGATTTCGCCAGCACGATGCGTATGTGCGATAATGCGCAATATGAAATGGGTTTCAATATGGCGTTGAATTATGTTACTAATTATAAACTTGAGCAGGTGGGTGCCGAATATCTTCTTTATATGATGAATGCCGAAGGAAAGAATCTTATGGTGCTCCGTAAGGCTGATGCCGGCTTTATGAACGGGGCATGGCAGGTGACAAAGATAGGTCAGCAGGAGATTGGCGAGGAAAAAGGCCTGGAGATGGTTGTGGATATTCCTGACATGAAGGTTCATGGAAATGCCGGCTGCAATGTTATGAACGGCACGCTTTTCATAGATGCTGCCAAGCAGAATTCATTGCAGTTCCGCGATTTAAGGACAACCCGCATGACGTGTCCGGACATAGCTCTTGAACAGCAGTTTATGGTTGCACTTGAACAGGTTGAGACAGCTGTTCCCGGCAAAAGTGAAGGCACTGCTATGCTGAAAGATGCTTCAGGTAAGGTTCTCATTACCTTGAAACGCATTGACATAACCCAGTGAATAAGATAAACAGATTTATAATAATATAGAAACGGGAGGCTCCGAGTAAAGGGCCTCCCGTTTGTTTTGGATATGGTGTATTTTTTAGGGATTATTTCAGATATTGTTTGTAGAAGGCAGCAATTTCGTTGAACGGAATAATGTCAAGCTGGTCGTAAAGGTCGCAATGGTCAGCACCTTTAACGGTGCGCAGTTGCTTGTTGTCGCCTTTCAGTTTTGCAAATGTGTCCTTGCCGAAGTAATAGGAGTGAGCCCGGTCGCCATGAACAATCATAACCGCATTTTCGAGTTCGTCGGCATACTCAAAGAATTTGAAATTCATGAATGGCAGAACGGATGTAGTGTTCCAGCCGTCGGTTGAATTGCCTGAACGCGGATGAAAACCACGTGGGGTTTTATAGTAAGCGTGATAATCCTTTACAAATTGAGGGACATCATCGGGAAGCGGATCAACGACACCGCCGGCACGGGTGTATTCGCCTTTGCTGTAATCGTCAGTGCGCTGTTTAGCCAATGTCGCACGGTTAGCATTGCGTTTATCTTTTGAATTGTCGGCATCGAAGTAACCGTTTGCGCTTACACGTGTCATGTCGTACATGGTTGAGGCTACGGAGGCTTTTATGCGTGGATCGTTGATAGCAGCCTGAATAGCGATACCACCCCAGCCGCATACGCCTAAAATTCCGATACGGTCGGCGTCAACATCAGGTTGAACGGAAAGGAAGTCGACAGCCGCGGAAAAGTCTTCAGTGTTGATGTCGGGCGAAGCGACACGGCGAGGCATTCCTGAACTTTCGCCCGTGAATGAGGGATCGAAAGCTATTGTAAGATAGCCACGTTCGGCAAGTTGTTGAGCATAAAGTCCGCTTGACTGTTCCTTTACAGCACCGAAAGGACCGCTGACAGCTATTGCCGGAAGTTTACCTTCGGCATGTTTCGGAGTGTACATGTCGGCGACAAGTGTTATGCCGTAGCGGTTTACGAAAGTGACTTTCCGGTGATTAACTTTGTCGCTTTTTGGGAATACCTTGTCCCATTCGTTTGTCAGGTTAAGTTCCTTGACTTTGGCAAGCGCTTTGTTTGTGTTAGTGTCAGTCATGTTCTGAGAGTTTAGAGTAAATGCGGCTGCGAGCAGCAATATGGAAGCGGATAAATTTTTCATATTGATTATAAAAAGCTTTCGGATGCAAAGTTATCAAATTCATCAGGATGAGATTGCCCATAATTATAGCAAATCCAACCAAATTTACAGATTGTCAAATAAAAAAGAGCCCGGCTTAATCCCGGACTCTTAAATATGTGGCTATGAATGTAAATCAGGAGATTTTGGTTTTGTTTATCTGGCGCCAGACGTAGGCTATGTATGCGATGACAAAGGGGATGAGGATTGAAACCCATGCCATGCATTCGAGGGTGAATTTCGATGAGGATGCATTGTGGATGGAGAGGGATGATGCGGGCGACGTGTTTGACGGCAGGAAAGGTGTGTCGTTGAATCCGGCAAGCCAGAAAAGGGCGACAACGGCAGCGACTGTTCCGAAGCCGGTGAACCAGATTCCGCTATTGCAATTTTTTAGCAAAAGTGTCTGCACTATGCCTACCAAAACACATACTACTCCAAGCAGCATGAGAATCAGTGTGGGAAGTGAGGAAATGAGGTTGTTGAAGTATTTGTAGGGTGTGACAACGGTTTCTGTGCCCAGAGGTGTTGCGGATGTGACAGTGAGCCCTGGCTGAGTGAAAAGAACCGCGAGGAAAGCGAGGAAGAAAACCAGGAACAGAGGTGTGGCAATCCATAGGCGTTTGATGAGCCAGTTACGGAAATCGGCAGATGTTTCTACGGAATTGAGCACATAGAGTATTCCGAGAATGCGTGCGAGGAACAGGACCGAGAGACCGAGCAGGCAATTGCGCCAGTTGAATATGATTTCAAAGCCGTGCGAAGGGTTGTCCCATTGCGAGATTACCGGCGAGGCGTTGTTGAGGAGTGCGGTGCGTGTAACAGTGAAGTCGGCACCAAAAAAGAATGTGGCAACCGCTTCTCCAAGCAGAATACAACCAATGGAGCCGTTAATGAAGAGGAATGTGTTGTAGGTTCCTTCGCCGAGCAGATTGCCCGGTTTGCGCCGGTACTCATAGCTGACAGCCTGTACAACGAAGGTGAACAGAATGAGAATCCAGAGCCAGTAAGCTCCACCGAAACTTGTTGAATAAAACAGTGGGAATGAAGCGAATGCCGCACCACCGAATGTTACGAGAGTGGTGAAAGTGAGTTCCCATTTGCTTCCGATTGCCTGAACAATCTGCTGACGCCAATTGGCATCGGGTAGGGCAATTAAAAGAGTCTGACCTCCCTGAACGAAAAGGAGGAAAACAAGCAGGCCTCCAAGAATAGAGATGAGGAGCCACCAATAGTTTTGAAGAAAATCAAGAGTCATAATGGTTTAGGCGTTGAGGTTTTTATTTTTGCCGGCGGCGATAAACTTAAGCATAATGCCAACTTCAGCAATAAGAAGAATTGTGAAAATGACAGCGAATATCCAGAAAGTGAGGATTACGGAAGATGAGGGGACTGCCGAGACAGCAGCGCATGTGGGGAGCAGATCCTGCACAGTCCAGGGCTGACGACCGACTTCGGCAACAATCCAGCCGGCTTCGGAACAAACCCACATGAGGGGCACGGAAATAATGGCGATAATCTGGAGCCAACGTGCATTTCTGAAAAATTCATGACGACGATAAACAAGGAATAGCACTACTATGTAGAAAAGCAGGAAGTAGCTTCCGAGCATAACCATTATGCGGAAAGAATAGAAGGTTACGGCAACCGGTGGAATGGCATCGGCCGGCGAATTGAAGTAGCCATAACCGAAATAGGGGTAGTCCTTACGGAAGTCCTGTTCAATGCGTTTCATGCTTACAGTGTCGCCGTTAGCCATGGCTTTGGCGTATTCGCCAAGCAGCGCTTGCGCGTTTTTGCCACGGAGCATGCGCTCGGGATAGCTGACCGTGTTCACGGTGTCGCCCTCGGCATTAAGTTCTGTTCCTTGAATAAGGTCGGAAATGCCGGCGACATAAGCGTCGGGGTCGTGTTTTGCGAGGAGTGACAGGCCTTTCGGAATAGAGATTTCAAAAAGGTAGGGGTCTTCATCATTATTCCATTCTTTTGCGGGATTAACGATGCCGACGGCAACGAGCCCCTGACCGGTTGAGCCGTTGTAGAGACCTTCCATGGCGGCAAGTTTCATTGGCTGTGTCCGGGTGACTTCAACAGCAGAGCCATCGCCGGTGTACATGCAGAGCAGCAATCCGGCCAGTCCGGTCCAGGCTCCGACTTTAATTGAGCGAATGGCAAATTCGGTATTGCTTTTTTTGAGGAGGAACCATGAGCTTACGCCGATAACAAAGATTCCTGACAGCGCCCAACCGCTGAGTACAGCGTGGAAAAATTTGTTAAGTGCTACAGGCGAGATTATGGCCCAGAAGTCGGTCATTACGTTGCGCACCTGTTCCATGTCGAATGTGCATCCGGCAGGATACTGCATCCAGGAATTCGCAACAAGAATCCAGAATGCCGAGATTGAAGCACCAATTGCTGTCAGCCATGTTGAGGCGAGATGGAAGCGGGGAGACACTTTGTTCCAACCGAAGAACATTACTGCGCCGAAAGTGGCTTCGAGGAAGAAGGCAAGGATACCTTCAATTGCGAGCGGGGCACCGAAAATGTCGCCTACAAACCAAGAATAGTTGCTCCAGTTAGTTCCAAACTCAAATTCGAGGATAAGTCCGGTTGCAACTCCTATGGCAAAGTTAATGGCAAGAAGTGTCATCCAGAATTTAGTGGTTGTGAGCCATTTGGAATTGCGTGTCTTGAGATAGATTGATTCCATTATGGCTACGATTACCGAGAGACCCAGCGTTAGCGGAACGAAGAGCCAATGGTAGATTGCGGTGAGGGCGAATTGCCATCTCGACCAGTCGACTAAGGCAGAAAAATCTTCCATATTAATTAGTTAGGTTGTTTCGGACAGCTTCGGCACGTTGAGGGTCGGAGCTATAGTTTTTATTAAGTATGTTCGGGAAAAAAAGAAGTTTGATTATGAAAAAAATAACAATGAGTTTAATGGCCACAATAATCCATAGAGTGCGTGCCAGCGGGCTCAGATTGCGGAACCCATCGGAATACATACTCAGAAATGTAGGGATCGGTTTCATGGTTTAAACGGCTGAAGGCAAAGTTAGTCAGATTTTATGGATTTTCAAAAAAATGTGGAGTCCGGCGAATATATTTTACCGGAAGGCTTTTGGCGGTAAAATAATTTTCAATTCTCATGGCCGAGGCGGGGGGGACGGCAGCGCTGATAATTACGGAGTTAATTGTGTGTAAAGGAATGGAATCAAGGTGTTGCCGTTTGGCTGATGATGTTATGAAAAGAATTTGAGGAGAGTTTGAGTTCGCTATAAGAGTGTCGGGCGTGAGCAATGCGACCGATGCGTTGCAATGTGCTGAAAGTGAGTCAAGGAATTGAACGGGCGAGGTTGTTGTGGCAACATGGATTGAGTCGAGCCGTGAGGCTACGGTGTATTCGCTGTAGCGTATTTCAGCTAAACGAGACAAATCCTCCTTAAAATTAGATGAAGCAAGGGAATATAAGGAGAGCGCTTTAGCGGCCGGATTCGTGAATATGATTGCGGTTGATTTTAGTGTTGAGGGAAGAAGTATGCCTTTTATTTGCTCGGGGCGGGGTGAAAATATGATTATCAATGCAGTTGAAAGTGAAATCAAAGCTGAAGCCGTGAGCCATGCAGGTGTTTTATATTCCAGCCATAAGCGAAAAAGCAGAATGGCTATTAATGCCGGAAGTATGGCAGTTGCCGGAATCCATATTCCTGACATGGTGCTTCCGGGAAGAGATGAGAAGAACTCGGCGATGTTGAAAATTGAGTTACATAGCCATGAGGTTACATCGGAAAGCCAAAGCGGATGCAGTCCGAATATGCTTGCTATGCTGATGGCAATTGCGCATATCATTGTCGGAAGCAACAGGATGGATGAGGCTATGTTTGAGAAGATGAAATAAAGAGGCAGTGAATGGAAGTAGAAAGCTACAATTACCGATGTGCCGAGCATTGCAGCGACAGGAACGGTTAATAATGTGAAAAGTTTACGTTGATTTTTAAGGTTTTCAGGAACAGGATTTAATATGTCGGCAAACAGGATTATGGATGTAACGGCAGATACCGACATCTGAAAACCGATTGAAAAAAGGGAGTCGGGCCATATTATCAGAATAACGATTACGGCGCCGCAGAGAGCGTTCAGACCGCTTCGCTGCCGGAAGGAGAGGTAAGCAATAGAGAAGAATGTGGCCATAATGACAGAGCGCATCACAGATGGCGACATTCCGGTGCCTATGGCGTAGGCCCAGAGAAAAAGGAGGGTGGCAATTGTTGTGGGCCAAACCTTGCCGGAAAATTTCAGTGGCCAGAAGGCAATGGCTATTATCCACGCAATCAGGCCGACATGCATGCCGCTGAGCGCAAGAATGTGTGCAAGACCGGCGTTTGAGAATATTTTTCGGTCGGACGGGAGAAGAGTGGAGGTGTCGCCGGTTGTGATGGTGTTAAGGAATGAGATGTTTCGATTTGAAAGGTCGGACGTGAAAAGACCTTCCCTGAATCTGTTCAGTTCGGATGCAAGCCGTCCTGATAGTCCGGAGGGAGGGTATCGTTTATGAATTGATGAGGGGGATAGAAGTGTGTAGATGAAAATGCGTCGGTGAAGAAGATAGTCGTTAGGGTCTGTTTCAAGTGGGAGGTCGTGCTTAACAGTGCATGGCTGAAATTTTGCCGAGAAAACTATTCGTTCGCCCCGTTCTATTTCATTGGGCAGAATGGTTGTATATGCTACCGCCCTTGCTGTCTGTATGGGTTTAAGAGATGTGTCAGATGTTCCGATTGAATCAATTTTAAGCCGTAGTGCAGACCCGGTGTTGGTGGAGTTTATTTCCTGAACAGTTGCCGAGCATGTAAGATGGCTGTTGACCGGGAGGGTGCATGTGCGTGGATTCTGAAACCATGCAGATGCAAAGGCGGCTAATGAGATACACATTACCGAGGCGAGATAATGATGATGTAATGCCAAGAAAAGTAAAGCCACCAATAATATGAAAACAGCGCACCACCAGGGAGCGGAGCATCCCAGCCATGCACCGCAAACAACGGTGACAGCCGGAATAAGCAGGGGCGCTTTAGAAAGTGGTGGCCGGCCGAACATCAGAGAACAGGAGCAATGAAGCGTGCCAGCAGATAGCCTGCGCTGATAAGCCAGATGTAGAGTATGGCTGCAAGTGCAAATGGTTTAGCACCGGCTCGCCGTAAACTCTGAAATGTTGTTCCGACACCAAGGGCTGTCATTGCCATTGTAAGGAAGAAAGTGGAGAGCCAGTTCAAAATGTCGACCAGTGTGTAGGGTAGTAAATTTAATGAGTTGAATCCGATAGCCAGAAGAAAGAGCACTGCAAACCACGGAATTGTTATTTTTGATACGGAACTATTTGCAGTTGTAAGTTTTCTTTTTTTTGCTGCAATCCATCCGGCAAAAACGAGAAGCACCGGAACAAGCATCATTACACGAATCATTTTAACAATCACCGCAACTTTCGAAACTTCCGGCCCCATTGCGGCACCCGCTCCGGCTGCATGTGCTACTTCATGAAGGGTTGAGCCGGAGAATATTCCCATTTCCACCGGTGAAAGTCCGGTGATTCCGGTTGCATAGACCATTGGATAGAGGAACATTGACAATGTGCCGAAAATAACCACAGTGGCCACAGCAACCGCAGTCTTATAGGGCTTGGTGTTTATTGTGGCTTCGGCTCCGAGCACTGCGGCTGCGCCACAGATTGCGCTTCCTGTTGAGGTTAGAAGGGCTGTTTCCGAGTCCATTTTCAGAAGTTTGCCTGCGAGGATGCCGAGAAGAATGACAGAACCCACTATTATGGCGTCAATAACAATTCCGGCAGTGCCAACGGCAAGGACATCGGTGAAAGTGAGGCGGAAACCGTAAAGAATAATGCCTATGCGAAGTAATCGTTTGGAACAGAACTGTATGCCCGGCACCCATTCCTCGGGCAAGTGCTGGCGCAATGTGTTGGCATAGATCATGCCGAGCACAATGCCAATAATCATTGGACTGAGCGATATTTTCTGAAAGACCTGTGCTGAGGATATGAAGAAAGCTGCGCAGGCAAATAAGGCCATAAACAATATGCCATGCAGAGTGGATGGTTCGGGTTTGGATATTTTCATGATTTCGTTGTTATTCGTTCCAGATTTTCCATGCGAGTTCAGCCTGGTTTACAAGCATACCCCGCCCGCCACGCGTAACGGCTCCCTGTTTCGCCGCTTTTTCGAGAAAAAGTGTCGGCTGGGGATTGTAAACGAGGTCGTAGCATATGTTTTTTGATGAGAGAAGGTGGTAGGGGATGGGGGGTGCCGTGTCAATGTCGGGCCACATGCCTAACGGAGTGGTGTTTATAATAAGAGGATGTGTACACAACATGTCGGCTGTTATGTCGTCGTATGATATTTGATTTTCAGCCGGGTTGCGTGAAACGACAGTGGGTGAGATGTTCAATTCTTTAAGAGCGAAGCAAACAGCTTTGGATGCTCCTCCGCTTCCAAGCACCAATGCCTTGTCGGGGTGTGACTCGGGAAGAATGGGCTCGAGATCGATTCTGAAACCCTGGGCGTCGGTATTAAATCCATGAAGAACAGGGTTGTCGGGGGTGCCGAGCAGTTTGATTACATTGACAGCGCCTATCTGCTGCGCATCATGTGAAAGATGGTCGAGATAAGGAATGATGTCCTGTTTGTAGGGAATTGTTACATTGAGGCCTTTTATAAAGGGATACTCGGCTAAAAGTTCCATGAATTCGCCGATGTCGGAAAGTTCAAAATTCAGATATTCAGCATTGAGTCCCAACTCTTCAAATTTGAGAGTGAAGAACTGTTTTGAGAAAGAGTGTCCGAGCTTTCGGCCAATTAATCCGTAGGTTGCTTTTTGTGTCATAATCAGTTGCAAAATTAACACATTTAATAGGCTAATTAGCATAATTGCTGATAAAAAAATGAGTAATTTTGCCGGCGTAATGGAATCGGCAGAATTAAAAGATTTATTCGAGACTTATTTTGGGGTTAAACCGGAGTGCATTGAAAGAATAGCGGCATCCGGCTCCAATCGTAGATATTACCGACTGAGCGGTGGCGGTTGCCGTGCAATAGGAACGGCAGGCGATGATATGATGGAAAATAAGGCATTTGTTTATCTGTCATCTTGTTTACGCGAGCAGGGGGTAAATGTTCCGGCTGTGCTGATTGCTGGTGCTGATTGCCGGTGTTATCTGCAGGAGGATTTGGGTGATGTATCTGTGTTCGGATTATTGCCATGTGATGATACGATTCCGGAGAAATGCATGGCGCTTCTGGCCAAGGCGCAACTGAAAGGGGCGGAATCAATAGACTGGAAAATGTGTTTCCCGGTAAATGAGATGGATCGTCGCTCGGTTATGTGGGATCTTAATTATTTCAAGTATTGTTTTTTGAAGGCGAGTGGCGTGGGATTTGAAGAAGCGGGGCTGGAATCTGATTTCGAGCGACTGGCGACAATGTTTCTTGATCAGAATTTATGCAGGTGGGGATTTATGGTGCGTGATTTTCAGTCGCGCAATGTAATGGTAAAAGACGGAGAGGTGTGGCTGATCGATTTCCAGGGTGGCAGGAGAGGTCCGTTGGCTTACGATGTCGCTTCGTTTCTGTGGCAAGCGCGCGCAGGTTTTACTGCAGAACAGAGATTAAGGCTCGTTGATAAATATCTGGATGAGGTTGAGAAGTATGGTGAGATTGACCGGGATAAGTTTAAGAAAGCGCTGAAGCTGTTTGTGCTTTTCCGTACGCTTCAGGTTCTCGGTGCATACGGCTTCAGGGGATTATATGAGGGGAAAGTACATTTCAGGAAAAGTATTCCGGCAGCTATAGCTAATATGCGTGAACTGTTGGATGATGTGCCCGACGAACTTGAAAACTTAAAGATGGTTTTACATGGGTTATGCGATTCTCCGAGGTTCGGGAGCATCGGGAATGAAGGCGGGGGATTAGTGGTTAAGGTTATAAGTTTTTCATATATGCGCGGATTACCGGAAGATAACAGCGGAAATGGCGGCGGGTTTGTTTTTGATTGTCGTGCCGTTCATAATCCCGGCAGATATGAAGAGTATAAGAAACTGACAGGCAGGGATGAACCCGTTAGGAGATTTTTGCGGGATGATGGCGAGATAGAGGTGTTTTTGTCAAACTGCAAAAGTCTGGTCGGTGCGTCGGTTGAGCGTTATTTGAAACGAGGATTCAGGAATCTGATGGTTTGTTTCGGCTGCACCGGCGGCCAGCATAGGTCGGTTTACAGTGCGGATGCTATGGCTGCATGGTTGAATGAGAAATATGGAGTGGAAGTATTGCTTGAACATCGTGAGCAAGGGATAACAGAAGTATTGGCATCGAGATGAGAGGTATGATTTTTGCCGCCGGGTTGGGAACGCGACTGCGTCCGCTTACGGATAGATGTCCGAAGGCTCTTGTCAGGGTTGGTGGAGAAACGATGCTTAGCCGAACGATAAGGAGGTTCCGGGAATCAGGAATAAGCGGAATTGTGGTAAATGTGCATCATTTTGCGCCAATGATTAAGGATTATCTTGCGAAGTCAGGTGAGGGTGCAGGTGTGGAAATTTCTGATGAAAGTGATATGCTTCTCGACACCGGAGGAGGTGTGGCAGGCGCATATTCGCTGTTGAAGAATGAGGATTGCGTGGTTCTTCACAATGCGGATATACTGACCGACTTCAATCTGGCGGAAATGGTTGATGAGCATAAGAGAAGCGGGTCGGATGTCACGTTATTGGCATGGGAGCGTGATAGTTCGCGCTGTTTTCTGTTCGACGGCAAGGGGCGATTATGCGGATGGAAAAACAGAAAGAGCGAGGAGGTGAAACCAAAGGGATTGGATATGATCGGCTTGAGGGAATTAGCGTTCGGGGGCGTACATGTTATAAGCGGAATTGTTGTTGACAGGCTCAAGGAGTATGCCGATAAACATGGAAGAGTTTTTTCAATAACGGGTTTCTATACGGATATGGCTGATGCACTCGATATCAGAGCTTATGCACCGAAAGAGAAATTCAGCTGGTTTGATGTGGGTAGCATTGAGAAGCTTGAAGTTGCGGAGAAATTTATTCAAAGTGTTTAAACAGATAACTTAGAGAGATGGATAATATTATTGCCTATGCGTTTATGTGTTTCGCATCGTTTTTCACGTTGACCAATCCGTTGGGAACGATGCCGGTGTTTCTAACCATGACAAAGGATATGGATGAGGAGCAGCGACGCAGAATTGTGAAACGCGCTACGGTGATTTCATTTATTACACTGCTTGCCTTTACATTTACCGGTCAGTTCCTGTTTTCGTTTTTCGGAATATCGGCCAACGGATTCAGAATAGCTGCCGGCATAATAATATTGAAGATTGGATATGATATGCTTCAGGCACGCTATACGAATACCAAGCTTTCGAATGAAGAGATACGTGCGTATGCAGATGATATATCGATTACGCCTCTTTCAATTCCGATGCTATGCGGCCCCGGAGCAATAGCCAACGGCATTATGCTGATGGATCAGGCAAACAGCATAGAGATGCAGGCCACGCTTGTGGGAATAATTTTTATTGTTTATCTGATGAGTTATGTCATCCTCAGATTCTCGACAAGGTTGCTTCCGATTTTGGGAGAAACCGGAAATAACGTTATGATGCGACTGATGGGTCTGATATTGATGGTGATAGCTGTTGAATGTTTTGTGGGAGGATTTAAACCGATACTGATAGATATAATTCATCAAGGGATGTAGAAAATTTTGTTGAATGGTGAAAGAACATTAATTTTGTAACATAAAAATAAAAACAAATTTGATATGGCTGAAAAAGAGATAGAAACCGGAGAAGAGAAAAAAGGCTTGAATTTTGTCGAGCAGATTGTGTTTGATGATCTTCAGGCGGGAAAAAACGGCGGAAGGCTTAACACTCGTTTTCCACCGGAGCCCAACGGCTATCTGCACATAGGCCATGCCAAGGCAATTTGCATGGATTTCGGCGTCGCAGAGAAATTCGGTGGCACCTGCAATCTGCGTTTCGATGATACGAATCCTGTTAAGGAGGATGTGGAGTATGTTGATTCGATACGCGAGGATATACATTGGCTTGGATTTGACTGGGGCGATCGCGAGTATTATGCAAGTGATTATTTCCCTCAGCTTTATGATTTGGCAATAAGACTGATAAAGGAGGGGAAGGCGTATGTAGACGACCAGAGCTCCGAACAGATAGCCCAGCAGAAAGGCACACCGACCACTCCGGGTACGGACAGCCCCTACAGAAACCGCAGTGTGGAAGAAAATCTGGATTTGTTCGAACGAATGAATGCCGGTGAATTTGAAGAGGGTTCACGTGTTCTTCGTGCGAAAATAGATATGTCATCGCCCAATATGCATTTCCGCGATCCGATTATGTATCGCATCATTAAGACGCCTCATCACAGGACGGGAACAACGTGGAAGGTTTACCCTATGTATGATTTCGCTCATGGACAGAGCGATTATTTCGAGGGGGTGACACATTCGATATGTACGCTTGAATTTGTGGTGCACCGTCCGTTGTATGAGTATTTTGTAAAGGAGCTTGCCGATGAAAGCTATTGCCCGCGTCAGATAGAGTTCAATCGTTTGAATCTCACTTATACGGTTATGAGCAAGCGTAAGCTCCTTCAGTTGGTTAAGGAGGGTCTTGTGGCCGGATGGGATGATCCGCGAATGCCGACCATATCGGGCATGCGTCGCAGGGGATTCACTCCCCGTTCCATAAGGAACTTTATTGAAAAGATAGGCTATACGAAGTATGAGGCTCTTAACAGTGTTTCGCTTCTGGAACATGCCGTAAGAGAAGATTTGAATGCTGTGGCAACCCGAGGCATGGCTGTTATGAATCCGCTTAAGGTTGTCATTACAAATTATCCGGAAGGAAAGACCGAGATGGTTGAGATGGAGAATAATCCCGAGGCTCCGGAGACCGGAAAGCATGAAATGCCTTTCAGCCGTGAACTCTATATAGAGCGTGAGGACTTTATGGAGAATCCTCCGAAGAAATTTTTCCGTCTGTTCCCCGGCGGAGAGGTGAGACTCAAGGGTGCGTATATCATAAAATGCGAAGATGTTGTAAAGGATGAGGCCGGAAATGTGGTTGAACTCCGTTGTACGTACGATCCTGAAAGCCGTAGCGGAATGCCCGGCAGTATGCGTAAGGTCAAGGGTACGCTCCATTGGGTAAGTGCCGAACATGCCGTTGATGCGACGGTCAGAGTGTATGACCGCTTGTTCAATGTGGAGAATCCGGCAGCTGAAGCTGACAGGGATTTCCGCGAAATGCTGAACCCCGATTCACTGAAAGTGGTGGAGCATGTGAAGATTGAGCCGTTCCTTGCAGCGAATGCCAAGGTCGGGGAACATTTCCAGTTCCAGCGCATAGGATATTTCACGCCTGACCCCGACAGCAAGGAGGACGCTTTGGTGTTCAACAGAACGATAGCATTGAAGGATAGCTGGGAAAAGGTTCAGAAAAAGTAATGGATTATTCCGAAGATGATGAGTATATCATAAAACTGACCGATGCATTTGTCGATGCGTTGGCCGAAGGGGATTCCGATGGATTCGAACTTGAGGATCTTCTGGATATTTATGATTATGCATGTGATTCGAAGAATGAATACGTTAGGCTGAATGTTTTGATTGTTGCATGCCATAAGTGGCCCGACAATGTGGAACTTAATGAACGTATGGCTGTCGGTGTGTATTCGCGTGGCGATTATGACGGTGCACGTGCAGTTCTTGAAAGTGTGCCTGACGACAGCCGGTTAAAGCAGATGCTCCTTGCATCGATGGATTATGGTGAGAAAGACCGGATAGCCAGACGTCTTGACAAGATGCTTGACGGGGTTTTTGACGGAGATAAGCTCACGGATGAGGAAGTTATACGGCTGGTGGAGATAATAGACATGCATGGCCTGTATGACTGGGCTGAGTCGCGATTCGACAGGCTTAAAATGTTGTCGGAATTTCCTGATACGCTGATGAATGAGCTCGCGGAGATTTTGCGAAGCCGCGATTATAGTGACTTCAGGCGAAAGGTGCTTGAGGATTTTGTTCAGGATTATCCGTTGCTTCATTATTCGTGGAGTCAGCTTGCGGACTATTATCTGAATGAAATGTCCGATCCGGAACTTGCGGAAAATGCTGTTGACAATGCGTTGGCGATAGCTCCTGAAAATTATATGCTGCGTGCCAAACTTGCCGAGTTGATGATGTATCGCGGTATAGATAAGGATCGTACGCGCAGGGTTGTAGATAATCTCTATGCCGATTTTCCTGACAAGGAGGAGGCTGTGGTGCTTAAGGGTGTTTTCGATGCGCTTTTCGACGGGAAAACCGAGGCGGGCGTCGATGTCTTAAGGAGGGGATTGATGGAGAATCCGGATTCGGTGGATATGCTTGTTCGCTTGCTTATGATAACAGACGGTAAGGAGGTTGATAAAGAAGTTGAGTCATTTAGAGGGCATTATGTTCCGTTTATGGGTAATCCGGATGAACTGCTTGTGGAATTCGAGAAGCTGATGGATTTCAAGAGCTTTTGCGGTGCTTCAAAAATGGGTTTGCTCATCAAGGCTTTATGGAACGGAGGGGATAAGTACTTTTTCGATGACAAAATAGGGGAGGCGTTATATCGTAGCGGTGATTACGGATCGGTTATCAGGATGTATTCCGATAAGGCCGGCGGTATGATCAATTGGCCGGAAGGATTGGTGCTGGTTTATCTTCTGAGCCTGATAAAGAGTGATTCGAAGAAGCTGTGCCGTGATTATGTCGATGGCTTGTTAAGGGATATATTAAAGGGAGGCCGGGTAAGGGAGCGTAGCCGTAAGATTGATGAGGAATTAAGAATAAGGGGTCTGGTGGGATGCCTGAGTTTCATGCAGAAATCGTTAGGCGGAGAGGATGTGGACGAACGTTTGTACAATCCGTTTATAGAATGATTAAAAAAGTATAAGCAGGTAGTTAAAACGGGTTAATTATTGTAATCATATAGTTGCGGGGTGCGGGCTGTTTAAGCCGGATTCCGAGTGTTTATGTTAAATAACGCAGTTATTCGAGTGTAAGATTTATGTTATGTTAACATAAATGGTCTTAATGCGCTATTTTGCTGTTGTTCAATTGATTCAATTGTAGTAACTTTGTGTTGAAAAACATAAGGAATCTTTAGTGGCTCAGTGATTGAGCTATAGAAAATACACAAAATATAGAACAATGAACAAGAAGAAATTAATTACGATAGTTGGTTTATTCGCGGCACTTTTTACGGTTTCAAATTTTACAATAGCGCATCAGCTTGACGAGTCGCGCAGGGCAGAGGAGTCGATTAAACAGCTGCTTGTGCCTACCGTTGAGGAGTTGGAGGCCTCACTTGAGAGTAATCTATGGCTTGATTCCGTGGAGGAAGATGAGGCAGAGGAAAATGCGATAGCTGCAAGATTAAAGGAGTATGCAGAACAGTTTTTAGGTACGCGCTATGTGTGGGGAGCGACTGGTCCGAAAGGGTTTGATTGCTCGGGATTCACCGGTTATGTTTTCAAGAGCGAAGGAATAGAGTTGCCAAGGACATCGCGGATGCAGTATGCGCAAGGTGAGAAGGTTGCCATGAAGGAGTGGCAGCCGGGCGATCTTCTGTTTTTCTCGAGTCGCCGTAGCGGAAAGGGGAAAGTTGGTCATGTCGCTATGGTTGTGGATGTTGATGATGACGGAAGTTGTACATTTATTCACGCCTCGACAAAGAAAGGGGTTGTTTTTCAGAAATTTCCCGATAATGCTTACTATAGCCGGAACTATATAGGAGCGAAAAGGATTATTTAAGAGCGGCGCCAAATGGCGCTTTTTTTGTGCGGGTTTAAATGTAAATTCGATATAAAGAGTTAAATTTGCAATTAGTAACGCAAGAAGAAAGGAGGAGTTTATGCAGAAAGTAAAACCGAAGAAAGCATTGGGTCAGCATTTTTTAACCGATTTGCGAATAGCGGACAATATAGCATCGACTCTTGATGACTTTTTGGGCGTTCCTGTGATTGAGGTGGGTCCCGGAATGGGGGTGCTGACAAGATTTCTGCTTGACAAAGGGCACAGGGTGAAGGTTGCCGAAATAGATGGTGAAAGTATTGATTATTTAAAGGAGAACTTCAGGGATCTTTCCGGGGATGATATTCTGGCCGAGGATTTTTTGAAGATGAAGCTTGACGAAGTGTTTCCGGAGTCGGAAAAAATATGTGTGATAGGAAATTATCCGTATAATATTTCTTCGCAGATATTTTTTCATGTTCTCGATTACAAGGACAGGGTTGTGTGTTGCTCCGGCATGCTTCAGAAGGAGGTTGCCGAACGAATGACAGCCGCTCCCGGGACAAAAGCCCGCGGAATATTGAGTGTTCTTCTTCAGGCGTGGTATGACACGGAATATCTTTTTACGGTTGATGAACATGTTTTCAATCCGCCTCCAAAGGTTAAGAGCGGAGTTATAAAGCTTGTAAGGAATGATGTTCAAGACCTTGGCTGTGACGAGCGCTTGTTCAAAACTGTTGTTAAAACAACATTCGGCCAGCGCAGAAAAACGATAAGGAATTCGATTAAGGGTCTGCTTGCCGCAGGTGTGGAAATGCCTGACTCTCCGCTTATGGCTTTAAGACCGGAGCAGTTATCAGTGGCTCAGTTTGTTGAACTCACCAATTTGCTTAAGAGATAATGGCGATGAAAGAGTATACGGAGGAATATATAGATCATATAAAGGATATAATAGCGAGCGGCGATAAGGAGGCAGCTCGTGCTGAACTTGCGGATCTTCACCCTGCCGACATAGCGGAACTGTATCAGGATCTGGATATAGAACAAGCGGAGTTTCTGTTTAAATTGCTTGACGACGACACTGCTGCCGATGTCCTGATTGAGCTTGATGAGGATGACCGGAGAAAACTTCTGGACGGCATGAAGGCGGAGGATATAGCGGGCAAGCTTATTGATCACCTTGATACGGACGATGCGGTTGATATAATCCAGGAACTTGACGAGGACCAACGCGATGAGATTCTAAGCCATATAGATGATGTCGAGCAGGCGGGAGATATCATAGACCTGCTTAAGTATGACGAGGATACGGCCGGCGGTATGATGGGTACCGAAATGATTGTGGTGAACGAGAACTGGAGCATGCCGGAGTGTATCAAGGAGATGCGAATGCAGGCGGAGGATATGGATGAAATCTACTATGTTTATGTGGTTGATAACGACAATAAACTGCGTGGAGTGCTTCCGTTGAAGGAGCTTATAACGCATCCTTCGGTGTCGAAGATAAAACATGTGATGGAGGATGATCCTGTTGCAGTGAAGGCTGACACACCGATCGATGAGGTGGCACATGAAATAGAAAAATATGACCTTGTTGCGATTCCGGTTGTGGATTCGATAGGCAGGCTGCTGGGCCGAATTACGGTTGACGATGTCATGGATCAGTTACGTGAATCGCAGGAGCGTGACTATCAGCTGGCTTCAGGTCTGTCGAGCGATGTCGATGCCGATGACTCGATATTCGCGCAGACAAAGGCGCGCATTCCGTGGCTTCTTATTGGAATAGTGTCGGGTATACTCGCATCGCTTATTCTCGGAACGTTCGAGAGCAAGTTGCAGGTTGTTACAACTCTTGCTCTGTTTATACCGATTATAGGCGGAACGGGTGGAAACGTGGGTGTTCAGGCATCGGCAATAGTTGTTCAGTCGCTTGCAAACGGGACGCTTGAAATTAAGGATTTCTCACGTCAGTTGGGCAAGGAGGTGCTTATAGGTTTACTGAACGCAACGATTATTTGTGCTGTGGTGTTTGTGTATAACCTGATAATGATTCCAGGTCAATTTGCCGTGACAATGTCGGTTGCGGCGTCGTTGTTTGTGGTGGTGATGTTCGCAACGATATTGGGAACGGTTGTGCCGCTTACACTTGAGAAGTTAAATATTAATCCCGCACTTGCAACCGGTCCGTTCATCCAGATTTCCAATGACCTTGTGGGGTTGATGATATATGTTTGGGTGTCGAGTCTTTTTTTGAATATATTCGGCGTTCCGACCGCTATCGGATAAGATTCCGTTCAATTGTTATTCCCGGTTTTACTGGGAGGGTGAAGGCGGTGAAGAGTTCGGGCTGTTCGGCCTGATATTTGATGTGGTAGCGCTCGGGGGCAAGGAAGTCGAGGGTGAAAACCGCTTGGTTGGCGGTGTGACCCGGGAGTGTGGAAATGCGTTCCGTAATTGTAAGGTCGAAACCAATTTTTGTAATGACAAGCGTTATGGCCGATTTGTCGGTAACGCCGGACAGTCCGTTTCGTGTTAACGTGACTGTGTTATCGTTGTTGACTTGAATGAGAATGGATGGCGTGGATGTTTCGTTGCAGGAGAGGATTCCGCTGATAAATATTGTTTCGGCTTCGCCACGTGCGGTCGGCTTTATGCAGAATGCTATGATTGCGGCGGCAATTATGAGTGCAATGACATAAAATTCAACGGAAGTTATAAATAGGGTTATCATCAGCAGGTATATTCAGGAGACAGTGCAAAGTTAAGAAGTGGTGTGTGATTACACAACATAATAATAAATAACAAGAGGATAAGCCTCAGGTTTATCCTCTTGTTGTTATTTGAGTAATGGAGTTTTATTCAGCGTTTTCCTTTAGCCATTTGGTGCGGACTGCATCAGGAAGATGTTTTACGGTGAAGTCGGAGAATGTTACGTTGAAACCATCACCATCGGGACAGGCCGCCATCATGCCTATTTTTACGGGGCGGTTGGCTTCCAACCAGCAATTGCGCATCAGGGTGTATTCCTTGTCGTCGAACGAGTAGAAAATTTCAACAGCATCGATACGACGGACTGCTTTAATCCAGATGAATTCAACCGGACGGTCGAGTGCGATTACACTCCAGTCGGAAGTTTTGTGGGTAACGACGGTGCTGAGGTTATATTTGCCATCGACGAATTCAATGCCGGTTTTGATATAGTTTTCATGGTCGATGCGGATCATCATGCCTGCTTGGTCGAAACGGACTTTATAATCGCCTTTTACTTTGACTTTTGCTTCAAATTCGCCTCCGTATTCAGCGAAATAGAATGGAGCGTCGTCGACGGTGAATCCGTAGTGCGAAATGCGCCAGTAGTCGCTTTTTGGGGTTACGAACATTGACAGTTTGCCTTTTTCGATGTTCCATTTGTCAGGTTCGTTAAACCAATTCATTTTATCAAGAGTCTGAGCGCCGGAGAATTGAGCGGCAAAAATTGTGAAGAGTGCAATCAAATGAAATTTTTTCATCGTTATTATGTTTGATATTGTTTTTGAGAATTGATTAACCATTAATAGTATTAACTTTGCAAAGTTAAGTTATTGTAATACATCGGTCAATAGTTATAAATAACCATTTTGATGAAGTGCTTGAAGAAAATAGAGGAGATAATGTCGGCGCAGTTGCCGGAACTGGCTGGCAAAACGGATTCGGATGTAATGAGTTACGCCGCAATGATGGCTGATGTGGAGAATGCCATTGTGGTTGTAAGCGATGTGTCGGGAAAGAGCAGCCGGATTTTTTTAGGCGGATTTGCCGAGCGATTCGATATTGCGGGTTACAGGCATGAGAATTCCATTTGGGAGAAGATGATTCTGTCGCTGATGCCTGAGGAGGAGTTGGAGGCAAAGGTTATTGCAGAACTGAGGTTTTTTCATTTTTTAAAGGGGAAGCCAAAGACGCGTAAAAGTTACTATCTTCTGACGAAACTAAGGTTTAAAGCCAAGGACGGAAATATGGTTGATGTGGCGCATAAGTTGTTTTATGTTTATGACGAGAATTTTGGAGCGGTGAGGTATGCCGTATGCCGATATTCGCCTTTATTGTTTGATTTCCGGGGCCGCAGTATGGTTGTGAATTCAATTGACGGCACGGTTGAAGAGCTTTCGGCAAATTCGGTGAGTCAGATTTTAAGCCGAAGGGAGTTCCAGGTGCTGAAATTGATTTCCGAAGGTAAGAAAAGTTCAGAGATAGCGTCGGTTCTGAATGTGAGCATTCACACTGTAAGTCGTCACCGACAGGAAATTCTTTCGAAACTTCAGGTTAAGAATTCGATGGAGGCTGTGCGCCGCGCGCGGTCGATGGGGTTGATTTAAAAGCCCGTATGTTATTTTGATTTTAGGGAAAGTGTCAGCGTTCAGTCTGATGTTGTAAGGGTATAAAAAAAATTGATTGTCTCACGACAATCAATCTTTATTAACCTTAAATCTAATACCATGAAAAACACGTTGCAAATTTATTGCCGTTGAATTATATCCGCAAATAAAATGGAGATAAAATTCATGGATTTAACATTTTTTCATTATTAATGTGCATTATTGATGTGTTTTGCTGGCAAAAGTTGATGTTGGCGTGTTGTTTACTTGCATTTTGATATTTTGTGGGAGGGTAGAATAAAGGGTTGCGTTTATGATTACGCAACCCTTGTGAGATGTTGGAAAAGCGTGGGAAGGATTATTCCTCGGCTTTAGTCCGGTTCTTGGTTTTGGTTCTGTTTTTTGAGGCAGAGGAGTCGATGTCCTTTTCCTCTTTAATGTCGATTTCGTTTTTGTTTTTGTCAATGACCCGATATTGTAGATATGCCATTGACTGGTCGGGGATGATTTTGAATTTGCGCCCGAGTTCCATTCGCCATCGGCGATAAATTGAAAGCAAGCCTTTTTTCAGGTATGCATCGACGTAGGGGTGCACGTAGATTGTGAAATCGGACTGATTGAGTGAATTAATCAGATAGTCAAGTTTTTCATGCAGGATGTCAGTAAAAAGGATTGAAGCCTGAACCTGTCCTTTTCCAAAACATGAGGGGCATTTTTCCTCGGTTTCGATGTCGAGAGCGGGTCTGACGCGCTGACGTGTGATTTGCATGAGTCCGAATTTGCTAAGTGGCAGAATGTTATGACGTGCACGGTCCTTAGCCATAATTTCACGCATATGCTCGTAGAGTTTCTGACGGTGTTCGGCTTTGGCCATGTCGATGAAGTCAATTACAATAATGCCGCCCATGTCGCGGAGTCGAAGCTGACGTGCTATTTCGTCGGCAGCCCTTAGGTTCACTTCAAGAGCATTGCTTTCCTGATCGTTTCCGGCTTTTGCTCTGTTGCCTGAATTAACGTCGATAACATGCAGAGCTTCGGTGTGTTCAATAATTATGTATGCTCCGTTTTTGAATGAGACTGTTTTACCGAACGAGGATTTGATCTGTTTGGTAATAGAGAAGTGATCGAAAATAGGGACATCGCTTTTGTAGAGTTTCACGATGTCTTTCCGTTCGGGAGCAATCAGTTCAACGTATTGGAGAATATGCCGGTAGGTATCCTCATCGTTCACTTGTATGCTTTCGAAGTTCGGATTAAATATGTCGCGGAGAATGCTGACAATCCGGTTTTCTTCCTGAAAAATCAGTTGCGGAGGATTGGCGGAGCGAGCTTTAGCCACTGTTTCTTCCCAATAGCGGTGAAGTGTTTTCATTTCGTGGTTGAGTTCGGCAACTCTTTTTCCTTCGGCTGAGGTACGGATAATAACTCCGAAGTTTTTAGGGCGAATCGATTCAATCAGTTGACGAAGACGAAGTTTCTCCTCGGTGCTTTTGATTTTTTGCGAAATTGAAACTTTGTCGCTGAACGGGATAAGCACCATGTAGCGTCCGGTGAGGGTTATCTCGGTTGTGAGCCGCGGTCCTTTTGAACTAATGGGCTCTTTAACGATTTGAACCATCAGTGGATCGCCCGGTTTAAGGAGGTCGGTGATTACGCCGTGTTTGTCGATGTCGGGCAGAAGTTTCATTTTCGACACCGACGGAATTGTCCGTTGTTTTTTGTCGAGTGTTTTGTTTAGGAAATCGAAATAAGAGGAGAAATGAGAACCAAGATCCAGATAGTGGAGGAATGCATCCTTTTCATAGCCCACATTAACGAAGGCGGCATTTAGCCCGGGCATAAGTTTTTTGACTTTAGCGAGGAAAATGTCGCCGACGGCATAGGAAATGTTGCGCGTTTCTTTTTGAAGCGACACAAGCCGTGAGTCCTCGAGAAGGGCAATAGAGACCTCCTGGGGCTGGACGTCGACAATTAATTCACTTTGCATTACAGATAGGCTGAAAAATGTAAAAAGGATGTATCACTTACGCAAAGAACAAGCCCATAGGCGGAAAAGCGCCGCAATTGGCGGGCACGCCGGGTTTGTTCTTTGTGTGTGAAATATGTGTGAGAGCCAAATGGAATAAGCAACTAAACTTATTTCTTCTTATGGCGATTCTTTCTCAGGCGTTTTTTACGCTTGTGAGTGGCCATCTTGTGGCCTTTTCTTTTCTTTCCGCTAGGCATTTTTAGCTGAGTTAATAGTTAGAAACTGGTGTGTTAATTAAAAGAGGGATAATTATTTAACATCTTCCATGAACACTTTGGCCGGCTTGAAAGCGGGGATTTTGTGTTCGGGGATGATGATAGTGGTGTTTTTGGAGATGTTGCGGGCGGTTTTTTCAGAGCGAACTTTGATGATGAAGCTACCGAAACCACGGAGATAAACGTTTTCACCGTGAGCGAGGGAATCTTTCACAACTTCCATGAATTTTTCAACGGTTGCCAATACGGCTGCTTTTTCGATGCCTGTTGATTTGGCAATTTCGTTTACGATGTCAGCTTTAGTCATTTTCTTATTATATTTTATAAGCGTTTAAAATTATCTGTAATATTAGATATGCGTTAAAAAGGGCATTCTTTTCAATTACGAGTGCAAATATCGGATTTTTTTTTTAAATTGGAGCAATGTTGAAGCGATTTTTTGTAATAAAATGCAAATATGCTTCGGTTTAGAATGATTATAGTATTGAGGCGATGGTTTCAAGAGAATTTGAGGTGAAAAATTCGCCGCAATTTTTGAATGAAGTGGTTTCCGAGGGGTTGAAATAAATTGCATGCCAACCGGCGTTTACGGCGCCGGCAATGTCGGTGGAGGGATTGTCGCCGATCATAAGGTGGTTTTTGGGGTTGTGATTACCATCCTGCTGCATGGCATATTCAAAGAGCCGGATGTCGGGTTTGTTAATGTTTATGTCGTCGCTCAGGACTATGAGGTCGATGTAACCGGTTAATCCGGCCGATTCTATTTTGCGATGCTGAACTTCTTTGAATCCGTTGCTGAGAATGGCAATCCTTACGTGTTTTTTGCGAAGTTCCTCAAGCAGATGCAATGCTCCAGGAATAAGAGTTCGTTGCCGGGCAAGCAGGTCGAGGTATGTTTTGTCGAGCTGAATCCACATTTCGCCGGCTTGTTTCGCCGGCATTCCTGCCTGGGTAAGGGGATTTATGAAACGGCTACGCCGGAGTTCGTCGCGGGAAATCTTAGCGTTGCTATAAAGAGCCCAAAGGGCATGGTTGCCGGTCTGGTATGTTTCAATCCATTTTTCAGCTGTATTAAACCATTGCGAGAGGTTGAATTGCGAGTAGAGCAATTCGAGCGATAGTCGGGAGTTTGTGTGGAAGTCGATAAGAGTGTCGTCGAGATCGAGCCACACGGTTTTTATTTCAGAATTCTGGAATTTCATTATAATTCGCTTATTTTCCACCATTTATATGACAGGTCGGTGGGGTCGGTAAAGTCGCCTCCTTCGAAAGCGCGCAGTTGTTTGACAACTTTGAGGGTTATTGGAAGTATGATAATTTCGTAGGCTGTTTTAAGCAGAGCCTGTGTTATTATGAGTGTAACTATTTGATTCCAGGAGAGAATGCCTGCAAATGCAATAGGGAAGAATATGAGCGAGTCGGTTCCTTCGCCCCAAAGGGTTGAAATGATTGCACGAGCAGAAAATCCACGACCGGTTTGGGCATTCTGTTTCATTTTACTCATAACATAGGCGTTTACCATAGAGCCGCAAAGAAAGGCGGTGAAACTGGCAATGAATATGCGGGGAACGGCTCCGAAAATGAGTTGCATTGCTTCCTGACCCTGCCAATCGGGGGCTCCGGGGAGGAGTATTCCGATTTGGAGGAGGATGGAAAAGAGAAGGTTCATGGCGAATCCGAGCCAAATAACGAGGCGTGCCCGGGCGAAACCGTAGATTTCGACGATGCAGTCGCTGATGATATAGCTGATCGGGAACACGATAACGCCTGCCGTGATGGTGAGTGGCCCGATTTGGACAACTTTGATTTCCATTAGGTTGGAAGCGATAAGGCACATGCAGAAAAGCATGGCGAGAATCAGGAAAACGGGGGAAAATTTCTGTCTGTTCATTTTTCTTGTTTTTTACGAGGTAGCAAGCACTCGGTGTGATGACACAAAGTTACGGAAAAAATGCGGTTGTTGAAAACTTGTTGTAAAAGAACGGCTGAATCGCATTAATAATTGTGTTGTAATGCTTAACTTTGTTGCTATGAATATGGGACTGGCAGAATATTTTTCATTAGATATAAGTGTGTGGGCATGGGTGGCCCTCATGGGGGGAGCATTGTGCGGATTAGTAATGTGCCTGATGTTGCTGCGCCGTCTCGGTGCGATAGATAGTAAGGTGTTATGCGATGATATGGAGCCGATTCCGGATGATGGTTATCCGAGTGTGTCGGTGATTGTATATTGTCAGGGTAACAGCGGTAATCTGCAGAGCCTGTTACGGGAGATTCTTGAACAGGATTATCCGGCAGCGATGGAGGTGATTGTGGTGAATGACGAGAAGAACTCAGCGACCGAGGATGTGGTGAGTGTGCTTGAGCGCAGATATCATAATCTGTATATGACTTTTGCGCCGAATCATACACATGCATTGAGCCGGAAGAAACTTAGCATAACTCTTGGTTTGAAGGCGTCGCGAAACGAATATGTTGTTCTTACATCGGGAAATTGCAGGATAGGCAGCGATATATGGTTGAAGCTGATGATGCGGCATGCCATAGCGGGCAAGGATGTGATTGTGGGGCGTTCGCTATTGTCGTCGTTAGATGATGAAGGGATGCCGGTTGCTGCCGAACTGAAACGGATGTCACGCTTTGACCGGGAGTGGAGTTTGGTCCGCTGGTTGGGTGCGGCTGTTGCCGGAAACGCATTCATGGGTGATGGAAACAATCTGGCATACCGGCGCGATTTGTTTTTTGCCAACAAGGGTTTTTCAAAGACATTGAATCTGCGTTATGGTGATGACGATGTGTATGTTTCGGAAATTTCAGATGGGGAAAATACGGCAGTGGAGCTGTCGCCGGATGCATGCGTGATGGATGTAGACACAATGCCTGAATATATTCACGGAGTTATGAAAACGCGCCGGCTGTTTACGTCGAAATATCTTCCGCGCGGGGCGTTCAGATATATGGGGGGCATCAGCTTGCTGAACTGGCTGATGCTGTTCTGTTGTGTTGCAGGTGCGGTTCTTGCTTTACCCGGATTGGTTGGATGTGCTGCCGGATTTGTAATACTTGCAGCTGCATGGATTCCGGTGATGTTCAGATGGCGCAGGTGCGGCCGCAGTCTGCTTCAGTATGATCCGGTTTGTTTCACGGCGCCTTTCCTCATGCTGTGTCATCCTTTTTATAATTTGAAATATAAGATAAAGGCTCATAAGGAAAAGGGAGACAATTACACGTATTATCTCGACCGAAAATAGTGAATTGTGATTTCAGAAACGAAGAGTGACAGATGCTCCGGCACACTGTATGCCCAGGATTGGTGGTGTGATTTTGGTTACGGTTACTGTTCCTTCAGTTATTTCGGGGATTTCGGTATGAATTGAGCGGGCTATGCGTCCGGCTACATTTTCTATCAGATTCGAAGGTTTTGCCATTTCTTGCCGGATGAGTCCGGCAAGAAATGCGTAGTTTATTGTGCTGTCTATATTGTCGGATTCAACGGCGGTGCATGGGAAAGTAACTGAAACAGTGACTTCAAACCAGTTGCCTACGGTGCGTTCCTGCGCCAGCACTCCATGGTGAGCGTAAATGCGCAGTTTTGACAATGTTATGGTTACGGGAGGATTCATCGGTGTCGTCGGCTTTGGTGTTTTCTGCGCTCTCGGCGTCGGTTGGGGCGTTCGTTGAGCGCTTCGCTGACTGAAACGCGGCGTCCGAGTTCATCTTCGTCCGGTTTGTTTATGCGGTCATCAATCAGAGCGAAATCAAGCTGTTTCTTTTCGAGACTGCAGCGGGCCACGCGCACTTTTACGTTGTCGCCGAGACGATAGCGGACACCGGTGCGTCGGCCTACAAGTGCGAAGTTTTTATCATCAAAGTCGTAGTAATCGTTTGCGAGATCGCGGACAGGTACAAGCCCTTCGCATAAGTTCGCGTTCAGTTCTACGTAGAAACCCCATTCGGTTACACCTGAAATGACGCCTGTGAATGTTTCACCCATGTGGTCGCCCATATATTCCACCTGTTTGTATTTGATAGAAGCGCGTTCGGCGTTAGAGGCAAGCTGTTCCATTTCCGATGAATGCTTGCATTGTTCTTCGAGTTTCTGTACATTCACACTTCTTCCGCCATTCAGATATCGTTCAAGCAATCTGTGAACCATCATGTCGGGGAATCGCCGGATGGGAGAGGTGAAATGGGTGTAGTGGTCGAAGGCGAGGCCATAGTGACCTACATTTTTTGTGGAGTATATGGCTTTTGCCATTGAGCGTATGGCCAGAGTGGCTAGATAGTTTTCTTCGGCCCGGCCTTTGACGTCGGCAAGCATGCGGTTTATGCTTTTGTTTATTTCACGGGGCGAACCGGTTGCTTTTATTTTATAGCCAAAGGCGTGTGCGATGCGTGCGAGCTCAGAGAGTTTGCCGGGGTCGGGCATGTCGTGAACACGATAGACAAATGCTTTGGATTTGCGCTTGTCGGCAGGTTTGCCGACAAATGTGGCTACGGTTTTATTGGCCAACAGCATAAATTCCTCTACAAGTTTGTTGGCATCTTTTGATACTTTGAAGAATACATCGACAGGATGACCGGTTTCGTCAATGTCGAATCTGACTTCTGCGCGGTCAAATTCAACTGAGCCATCGGCATAGCGACGTGCGCGCAGTTTTTTAGCCATAGCGTCGAGCGTGAGAATTTCATCCTTAAAATCGCCTTTCCCGGTTTCGATGATGTCCTGTGCTTCTTCGTAAGTGAACCGCCGGTTACTTTTAATGACTGTCCGCGCTATTTTTGATTTTACGACTTTGGCATCGGCGGTCATTTCAAAAATGCACGAGAATGTCAGTTTTTCTTCATCGGGACGCAATGAACAGATTCCGTTGCTAAGATGCTCGGGCAGCATAGGGACAACGCGGTCGACAAGATAGACCGAAGTGGCACGTTTCTGGGCCTCACGGTCGATAATGGTGTCGGGGTGCACATAGTGGGTTACGTCGGCAATATGTACGCCAACTTCATAGTTTCCATTTGGCAATGAGCGGATTGAAAGGGCGTCGTCGAAGTCCTTTGCATCGCGGGGGTCGATTGTGAAGGTTGTTACATTACGCATGTCGATTCTGCGCGCAACTTCATCGGGCGTAATTCCGGCGCCGATTTTTGCGGCAGCTTCCTCTACGTTTTTCGGGTAGCGGTAGGGGAGGCCGAATTCAGCGAGGATCGCATGCATTTCGGTTGTGTTTTCTCCGGTCCGTCCCAGAATGTCAAGTACTTCTCCGATAGGGTTTTTGGCATCGTCGGGCCAGGAAGTTATTCTTACAACGGCTTTTTGACCCTGTTTCCCGCCTTTCAGTTTGTTGCGGGGAATGATTATGTCGGTTGCAAGGTGTTTGGAATCTGTTTTCAGGTAAGTGAAGCTTCGTGTAACCTCAAGTGTGCCTATGAAAGTCTGGTCTTTTTCTTCGATAATGTCAATTACTTCAGCTTCCGGTTCAACTCCCCGTTTATGAGCTGCGATTATAACTTTAACTCTGTCGCCGTTGAGAGCGTGCATGGAGTTGCGTTCGGCAACGGAAATCAGTTCGCCGTCGGAATCAATCAGAACGCTGTTTTTGCCATTTGACCGGCGCACAAAGGTTCCCTCGGCTATGTTGCTTCGCTGCGGCGCTTTGTATTTTCCGGGTGCCACTTCGATTATTTCACCGTCGAATGCGAGTTCGGCAAGAATGAGCGCCACTTCACGGTGACCTTTATCGGAGTCGGCTCCGATGGCGTGTGCAACTATTTTATAGTTGAAGGTATTGTTTTTTTGCTGAGCTACGAATGTGTCGACTTTCTGTTTCAGCGAGCCGCTTCTCCGAGCTGTTTTGTTTGTAGTTGCCATAATGTGTAATCGTTTGAATTCTGGTATATGCGGAAGGTGCGAAAAGTGTTGTTGACGGAGAGATTTCTTCGCGTTTTAAATTATAACGCTTAAAGCGGTAAAATTGTTAAAATTAATGGAGCGTGCATTAGGAACATGTTTTCCTGTCGCGCGCTCCATTGTAGTTAGGTTCAGGTGATAAAACGGGTTAAGCGTCGATGTTGGCGTAGTTTGCGTTTGCTTCGATGAAATCGCGACGCGGAGCCAC
>CAZMAO010000011.1:0-48298 GCA_964564465.1 uncultured Bacteroides sp. | reverse complement strand
TGGCCACTACCCCCTCAAAGTAGCGTGTCTACCAATTCCACCACCCGGACATTTGCTGCTATTCTGCAGGCTGATTGGAGCGAAAAACGGGACTCGAACCCGCGACCCCGACCTTGGCAAGGTCGTGCTCTACCAACTGAGCTATTTTCGCGTTGGTTGCAAGCGTCGTTTTTTCGTTTGCGATGCAAAGGTAGACATATTTTTTCTAATCGCCAAAATAATTTTCAAATTTTTTATTCTATATTTTCCCCTCCGTTGATTTCCAACTCCATAGCCACCATTCATTATAAATAGGTTTTAACAATGAATTTTTGTAATTTTGCACTTCGGTAATTTCCGAATCCCTACATATGAATCATATTTCAGATAACGATATTCTTCACAGCCGGTTCGACCGCGAACATCTCTGGCACCCATACACTTCAACAATAAACCCTCTTCCCACCTACAAGGTTGAAAGCGCCAATGGCGCTCACATAAAACTTGCCGACGGAAGGGAGCTTATCGACGGCATGTCGTCATGGTGGTGCGCTATACACGGCTACAATCATCCTATCCTCAACCAAGCCGTGCGGAATCAAATCAATAAAATGAGTCACATAATGTTCGGCGGCTTCACCCATGAGCCTGCAATAGAATTAGGCAAACGTCTGCTCAAGGCCGGACCTCCCAACATGGAATTCGTCTTTTTTGCCGATTCCGGTTCGGTGGCTGTGGAAGTAGCTATGAAAATGGCTGTTCAGGCAGCTGTTTCCCGTTATGGCGACCATAAAAAAACCGACTTCGTTACAATACGTTCAGGCTATCATGGCGACACCTGGAATGCTATGAGCGTATGCGATCCCGTAACCGGAATGCACGGGGCTTTCGGACCGGCTCTGCCCGTACGTTTCTTCGTTGAACAACCGCGAATAAAATTCAACCAGGCATGGAACCCTGAGGCAATGAACCCGTTGAAGGAAATGCTTGAAAAACACGCCTCAACCATTGCAGCGCTCATCCTTGAACCTATTGTTCAGGGTGCCGGAGGCATGTACTTCTACCATCATCAATTCCTTGTTGAAGCACGCAAACTTTGCGATGATTACGGAATATATCTGATATTCGATGAAATAGCAACCGGATTCTGGCGAACCGGAAAAAAATTCGCATGGGAGCATGCCGGAGTTATGCCCGACATCATGTGCGTGGGAAAAGGACTTACCGGCGGTTACATGACAATGAGCGCAGTACTTGCCACCGCCGATGTCGCCGACACCATTTCACACGGCGAAGCCGGCGTCATGATGCATGGTCCCACTTTCATGGCTAATCCGCTGGCATGCGCTGTGAGCAACGCCTCCATCGAATTGCTCGACAGTCAGGATATGGAAAACCGGGTTGCACACCTTGAACGCACAATGAAACATCTTCTTGCCCCGGCCGCTGAATTCAACACTGTTAAAGAGGTACGCGTTTTAGGCAGCATCGGCGTTATTGAAATGAACGAGCCGGTCAATATGGCTGATTTTCAAGCCAAATGTGTGGACAATGGTGTATGGATCCGTCCGTTCGGTCGATTGGTCTATATAATGCCGCCTTACGTTATAAGCGATGAGGATTTGAAAAAACTCTGCCAAACAATGCTTAAACTCGTAAGATGAACGCGCAGCATAAACTTGACACCCTGATAGCCGAAGGTAATTTCCGCAGCATTCCGCCTCACACTCTCGACAACGGGATAATCGACTTTTCTACAAACGATTACCTTGGGCTCGCCGATTGCAGCAACCTGCGGAAAGAATTTCTAAGATTGGCATCTGACCGTGCAGGCCACATGTCGGCCAGCGCTTCGCGCTTATTGGCCGCCAATCAACAACCATTTAATGAATTAGAACACTATCTGTCATCCGTATATGAACGCGAGGCGCTAATTTTCAACAGTGGCTATCATGCGAATACCGGTCTTGTAAGCGCCCTTACCGACAATCGCTCGCTTATTATCGCCGACAAACTTGTGCATGCAAGCATAATCGACGGCATAAAACTCAGTGGCGCAAATTTCAGGCGATTCCGTCACAACGACATCAATCATCTTAAGCGCATAATCGAAGCTGAGACCGGGAAATGGGAAAACATACTTATTATTGTTGAATCAATCTACAGTATGGATGGCGACAAAGCACCGCTTAAAGAGATTATAGATATAAAACAAACCATTCCCAACGCCATCCTTTACGTTGATGAAGCTCATGCCGTTGGTGTTTGCGGGCCTTCGGGTCTCGGCCTTGTCCGCAAACTCGATTACAATGATAGGGAACAGGTCGACATTATTGTAGGTACTCTTGGAAAAGCATTCTGTTCCGCAGGAGCTTATGCAATAATGGACAAAACCATTAAAAATTTAGCGGTAAACAAGGCCCGCAGCTTCATTTTCTCTACTGCGCTCCCTCCCATTTGCTGCGAATGGACATTATTCATCATGCGCCATGCCGCAACCATGGACAATCAACGGAAGCACCTCTCTGAATTAGCCATACAGTTAAATCAGGGTCTGAAAGAATTAGGCATCGTATGTGGCGAGCCAAGTCATATCGCACCGATAATGATAGGCGATCCTCATCGAGCGCTCGAAGCCGCTGCTAAATTAGAAAAGAGCGGCCTGAAGGTTCTTCCCATACGTACACCTACCGTCCCGCCCGGAACCGAACGTTTGCGTGTCAGCCTGAGCGCAAGCCATTCGGCTGCCGACATCGATAAACTGCTTAATGCACTTAAAGGAATATGAATGTTGACTTGCTGAACCGAAGCGAATCCGAAAGGCTGCTGCTTATTTTCAGCGGATGGGCAACTGATAGCAGACTGTTCGCCGGCCTCCATATCGGTGGCTACGACATTATGGTTGTAAGCGATTACCGTAATTTCAATCCCAAAGGATTAGCTGTTGAAACATACAAGGAAATATGCGTGGTGGGTTGGAGTTTCGGAGTGCCTCATGCCTCGGAATTTCTTGCCTTGAATCCACATTTGCCCCTAACACTTACAATAGCGGTGAACGGCACACCATTCCCCGTAGACAACTCACTTGGAATTCCGGAAGAAACATTTCTTGGAACATTAAACAATCTGAATTCACGTAATCTCCAGAAATTTTACAGAAGAATATGCTGTGACTCAACCACATATAACGATATATACAAGTTGTTTCACGACAAAGATATCGAGTCGTTGAAAAATGAACTTGCCGCAATAGGAAACCGACGTTTTCAAAAAGCAGGTCAATATAAATGGGACATTGCAATTATAGGAAATAACGACCGTATTATTCCTCCGGCCAATCAAATCAATGTCTGGAAAAACAATGCCACGGCAGCGATAGTAAACGAGTCACATCACTTCCCTGACTTTCAATCAATAATCAGTCATTTCCTCATTAACAAACAACTTGTAGCCCTGAGATTTGCCAAAGCTATCGGAAGTTATACATGTAATGCCGTGGTTCAGAAGGAAATGACCGAAGTACTTGCCGCCCTGATGACACATGCAATGGCAACCGCGCCCGAACGTGTCATTGAATTCGGCGCCGGCAACGGTTACTTTACACAACAATATCTAAACCGGCTGACAGATTCTGTTCCAAATCTCAGTCTCTGGGACATTGCGAATATTAATCCGGATTTACCGGGTGAACACCTGATTACCGATGCGGAACTGCAGATTAAGTATGAACCGTTGGATAGCGCTGACATAATATGCGGATCAGCTACAATACAATGGTTTAACAACCCGTTGCGTTTCATACGTGAATGCAGCCGTGTTCTGCGCAGAAAAGGCATTCTTGCATTTTCCACTTTCACGCCCGACAATTTCTCTGAAATCAGGCGATATGCCGGCGCTCTGCCGCTTATGACCGCTGAAAAATGGGAAAAAGAATTAGAAAAAGCCGGATTCAGAGTTACAATGACACGCGAAAAACGGACTCTGACTTTTGAAGAACCTGCAAAACTGCTTAAACACCTTAAGCTTACAGGCGTAAATGCCCTTCACACCTCAGGTACACAGGCCCTAACCGCCACAAAACATATAATAAACGAAAACATTACCTCGCTTACATATTCGCCTGTCTACATCATCGCCTCAAAAATCTGAAAACTTACGCTTTCCGCGGGCATAGTATTCCAACAAAATATTGGGTAAACACTTGCTTGAAAGCAAATTGGCTTCAGGCGACGAATTGTAGTTCTTACACATATCCGCGAAATCACGATGAGCACGCCACACTGCACAGGCATTTTTCCACTTTCCGGTGACGACAAACATGCCCCAGGCCAAAGTGTCAAGCAGCCGGCGCTTGAACAATTTAACTCCTCTGACATTCATTGGCAAGTTCTTGTGAAGCATCAGAAGATTGTTCCGGAAATTCAGATATGTTTTTTTCGGATTGGATGCGTCAAGACTTCCACCACCCAAATGATATACTATAGATTCAGGAACAACACCAATCTTATAACCCATCAGCTTAAGACGCCAGCACAAATCAATTTCCTCCATATGTGCGAAAAAAAGCGGATCCAATCCTCCGGCACGGTTATAAAGTTCTGTTCGCACAAGTAATGCAGCTCCGGTTGCCCAGAACAGATCAGTAGCCGGAGAATCATATTGTCCGGAATCCTGTTCAACCGTTCCAAAAATTCTGCCACGACAATACGGATAACCGTTTCTGTCAAGATATCCTCCGCAAGCACCGGCATATTCAAACATTTCAGGCGCACGATAGGCACGTATTTTTGGCTGACAGGCTGCCACGTCGGCATGGCTGTTCATAAACTCGAGCATAGGCTCAAGCCACCCCTCCGTCACCATTACATCAGAATTCAACAAAAGTGACAAATCTGCACCGACTTGTTTCAATGCCTTGTTATATCCTTCGGCAAATCCGTAATTTTCAGGAAATTCCAAAATTTCAACCTGAGGAAATTCCGCACGCAACAACGAAACAGAACCATCAGTGCTTCCATTGTCGGCAACTACAATTCTTGCAAGATGCGAAGGAGTGTTCTCAACAACAGAAGGGAGAAATTCCCTAAGCAATTTCTCTCCGTTCCAATTAAGGATTATAACGGCGGCAGTAGGTATATTCATATCGTTTCCAACTCTTTTTCAGGTAATTTCACTGGAATTTTCCATCGCTTGTGACTCCAGAACCAAAGTGCGGGATTACGATTTATGGTCTGCTGAAGCATTGAAGCATACCGCTCGGTTATCGCCATAGGCGGTAATTCATTAGGATGTGACGTTATGTGACGCATCACAATCTTGTAATGCCCGCGTCGGAGCTTATATATATCCATGTATACGACTGCCATATCTAGACGTCGTGCAAGTGTTTCTGTCCCGGTTATCATAGCAGTGGGGTGGTTCAGAAAGCGCATGACATGTGTCGGATCACCGTGACTCGGCTTCTGGTCGCTCATAAAACCACATATATCAAGAACTCCCGCACGTTTCTGCTTCAGAAGATCACGAAAAACAGTAGCTTTCGGATAACTTACAGACTGGAATCGCGAACGCAGACTCAAAAAGAAATCATCGAACCACTTGTTGCGCAACGGGCGGTACACCTGACTGAATGTAATCTTATCCGACGGTTTGTGTTTTGTCCACAACGTGATTGACGGCGCCCATTCCCAGTTGAAACAATGAGCGAAATAACACACAATCGATCGGTTCTGGGAAAACAATTCATCAACAATCTCAACATTTTCGTAAACCAGACGACGGCGCATCTCATCATCTGAAATGTGATGCAGCTTTATGGTCTCAAAAAAGTAATCGGCAAGATTTCGGTAAAACTGACGGGCAATCCTCCTGCACTCTTCTTTCGAAAAGTCCGGAAAAGATGCCGCTATATTATCCATCACAACCCTATGACGGTAACGAACCACATAATACGCAATTACAAACATAACGTCGCTTAACGCATACAGAATTCCAAACGGCATGCGCGACAAGGCATAAAGCAGCCAGCCCAACAATCCATACAGAATCTTTTTCATTCACACACCCCCCCTGTCATCTCCTCACCGGCAACTCCGGTAAGCCTGACATTTACAATTCTGTTATACAATTCCGGATCATCCGGCAATGCTACTCTAAGATAGTTATCGGTAAAGCCATGCATAACACCGTCTGCCGATTTATGCTCCACCAGAACCTTACGTTCCGCACCTAAAAAACGTCGTGAAAACTTTTCGAGTTTGCGTTCGGAAACATCGAGCATGACATGTGTGCGTCGATGCTTCTCCTCCTGACCTACAACACCCTCAATTTCAAGAGCTCGTGTGCCGGGACGCTCCGAATAGGGAAAAACATGCAAACGTGAAATGCCGAGCGTTTCAATGAAATCACGCGACTTTTCAAACCGCTCAACCGTTTCACCACGCGCTCCTACTATTAAATCGACCCCAATAAAAGCATCAGGTAAAACTTTATTAATCAACTCTATGCGCGATCGGAAAAGAGCTGTGTCATAATGCCGGCGCATAAGCTTCAGAACTTCATCATCACCGCACTGCAACGGAATATGAAAATGCGGCATAAACCTTTCGGACTGCGCCACCCATTTTATTATATCCTCTGAAAGCAGATTCGGTTCGATGGAGGAAATACGGTAACGGTCCACCCCGTCCACACGGTCAAGAGCCCGAATCAGTGCAAAAAAATCCTCATCAGTTCCCTTCCCGAAATCACCCACATTTACACCGGTCAGCACAATTTCCTTACCTCCCGATGCAGCAGCCTCCTCCGCCTGACTAACTATCTGTGCCACTGTCGCCGATCGACTGCGACCGCGTGCAAACGGAATAGTGCAGTACGAACAGAAATAATCGCAGCCATCCTGCACTTTCAGAAAAAAACGTGTGCGGTCGCCACGCGAACATGAAGGCACAAAAGCTCTGATATCCTTGGCTGCCGGAACTTCTGTTATCTGCCGCCGATCGGAAAGCCAGCGGTCAATGTAGTCTGCCATCTTTCCCTTCTGATTGCTTCCGGCCACAACCGCCACTCCGGGCAACGACGCCACCTCCTCAGGCTTCAGCTGAGCGTAACAGCCCGTAACCATTATTCCTGCATTCGGGTAACGACGCGCAAATGAACGAATTGTCTGCCGACATTTCTTATCAGCCAGTTCGGTTACACTGCAGGTGTTCACAACAATTATGTCGGGCACATCATCCCCCTGTGCCCGTACAAAACCGCGTTGACTCAACAGCTGAGCCACCGCACTTGTCTCCGCAAAATTCAATTTGCAGCCGAACGTATGGTAAAGCACCTTTAATGTGCCGAATGTATTCTCATCTATCATGCCCCACAAAGTTACAAAATATTTCTCTCTCCTCCACCTCCGCATCAACCCTTTCAAACCATATACAGGAATTAATTGTTTTAATCATAACATTATATATAAATTAACGCAACAATGATAAAAGAAGACCTACTCCAGCTCTACGCCACCTCATTTAAAAACAACTGGGACAGGCCGGCTCTTACTGATTATTTCGGAACAACAACATTGAATTATAGCGATTTGGCTCGACGAATCGCACGAATACATCTGTTTTTCAAAACAATCGGAATTAAGCCCGGCGACAAGATTGCCCTGCTCGGAAAAAACGACGTGCGCTGGGTAACGACATACATGGCTGCCCTTACCTATGGAGCCGTGGTGGTTCCCATTCTCCCCGACTTCACCCCTAACGATGCAATGCACATTGTAAACCACAGTGATTCGCAATTGCTTTATGTAAGCGACCATATATGGGAGAATCTCGAATTTGAAAAAATGCCGCGAATTTTGACAGCTATTTCGCTCGACAACGGTCAGTTGCTTGCCGAACATACATCGCGCGGTCAAAAAGCGCAAAAAGTGCTTTCGCAGATTTCGCAAGCCTTCCACAAGAAATATCCTCAAGGTTTCAAGCCTGAAGATGTAAAATATCCTTATTTCTCTCCCGACACCGTGGCGGAAATAAATTATACCTCCGGAACAACAGGATTTTCAAAAGGTGTCATGCTTACGCTTAACAACCTTGCAGGAAACGTGGTGTTCGGCGTGAAATCGCATCTTCACTATCCCGGCTCGCGCGTTCTCTCTTTCCTGCCGCTGGCACATGCCTACGGCTGCGCTTTCGATATGCTGACAGCCCTGGCAGCCGGCTCACATATCACACTGTTCGGCAAGGTTCCGGCTCCAAAATTGCTTGTAAAGGCAATGAAAGACGTAAAGCCTAACCTTATTCTATGTGTGCCGCTGGTTCTTGAAAAGATTTACAGGAACATGCTTCAGCCCATATTGTCGAAAACCTCAATGAAACGGCTGCTTGCACTTCCTATAATCAACAAACGCATCTACGCCAAAATCCGAGCCAAACTTGTCGAAGCATTCGGAGGCGAATTCGAACAGGTTATAGTCGGTGGCGCACCGCTCAATGCCGAGGTAGAAGCATTTCTGATTAAAATCAAATTCCCGTTCACCGTTGGCTACGGCATGACCGAATGTGGCCCGCTCATCAGTTACACATATTATAAGGATTTCATTCCCGGTTCCGCCGGACGTACACTTCCCGGAATAATGTATTCCAAGGTTCTCAGCGACAACGAAGCTTATATTCCCGGAGAAATATGCGTTAAGGGTGAAAACGTGATGAAAGGATACTATAAGAATCCTAAAGCCACAGCCGAGGTCATCGATAAAGACGGATGGCTTCACACAGGCGACATGGGTACCATTTCCAACGCCGGGACCATATTCATAAAAGGTCGTTATAAAACAATGATTCTAAGCGCAAACGGCCAGAACATATACCCTGAAGAAATTGAAGCGAAACTCAGCAACATGCCCTACGTGGCAGAAGCCCTTGTGGTGGAACGTGGCAAGAAACTTGTTGCTCTGGTCTACCCCGACTATGAAGCCATGGACCGTGCTGGGCTCACGCATGAAATGATGCCTCAGGTAATGGAAAAAGTGCGTCAGGAAGTAAACAAGAATCTTGCCCCATACGAGCAGATCGATGAAATTAAGCTCCGCTCAACCGAATTTGAAAAAACGCCTAAAAAATCGATAAAACGCTTCCTCTACTCATGACAAGAGTGGTCGCTTCTCAGCGACCACTCCCTCTATTTAACGAATAAACATCTGTTCAACAAACAGATTATTACTTATATACATGGTCTATTTCCGGAGATATAGTCGCATACTCCGGCATGCACATTCCTGTTTTTGAGCCTATGAACGTAGGATCGGAAATATAAAACGTTTGTCCCTTGTAATTATATGCATCGCCTCTTACACCGTCTATCGAAACGGCTGCACTTTCATGCCCGGGATAGGAAATAAGATGGTTCTCGACTCCGAGCACATTCCACAAAAGATAGGTATAGAAAATAGCACGGTCTTCACAATCACACTTGGGATAATAAAGTATTTCCTCAAAAAAATAAGGTTTTTCAAATCCATGCATCTCACCATCAGTTGCATACTCGAATCCGCTCTGAACAAACTGAAGCAGAGTGTTCACAGCCTCGCGGCGTTCCTTGCCGGCGAGCTGTTTCTTAAGCTGCGCCACAATGTCCTTCCTTAATTCAGGCATAAGCTCGGACTGTGCATAATCACGGATAGGTATCTGAGGATATCTGTATAAAATGGGATAAAGATTCGCATTCGTTTCACCATGAATCTCAAGACCGCCGAACTTCACGCTGTAAGGATGCGCACGGAAAGGAATGTTAAGTTTTCCGAGGCGCATATCAAATTTCGATGCTTTTGAAGCCGCTGACGGCAATTCGCATGTTGAAACCCTTAAATCTGAAGCTGACAGTTTCACATCGGGGTCGGTAAACGCATAGTATTTATCGTCGCCGAATCTGAAAAATATATGCCCGTAAATTATTTGCTCTGTCGGAAGCATAATTATTGCCTGTCCATTTCCATCAACTCCAATGCGGGCATCATAACCGAGATGAGTCATAATGTAATGAACCAGGGACGTACGCGCAGAGGGAGATGCTGATTTGAATCGGTCATAAACATACTCATTTGCCAGATCATATGTAAGGTAACTATTGAAATTAAGCTGTTTTGACAGTCCGTCAATAGCTTTTACCAACTTGTCGGCATCAGTATTTCCGTCAAGCATTCTCCATTGCGCTGCAAAATCAGCGGGAATTGCTACACGGTCCATAAGCTTTATGTCAACACACGGCAAATTCAATTCAATACCTCTGTAATCAAAAGCATAAGAATTGTTTACCGACGGCGTTGGTACCGGTGCCGTAACTGCCGGTTCTTCAGTCTTAACATTGTCGGCCTTCGGCTTTTGGGCAAGCTCCTCATCCTTCTTGGGCTTCGGCGCTATAACCGGCGGAGCCTTCGGTGTCTCCGTCTTAACATTGTCGGCCTTCGGCTTTTGGGCAAGTTCCTCATCCTTCTTGGGCTTCGGCGCTATAACCGGCGCAGCCATCGGTGTCTCCGTCTTAACATTGTCAGCCTTCGGCTTCCGGGCAAGCTCCTCATCCTTCTTAGTGTCAGGTATGGCTACAGGAGCCTGCTTCGGCTTCGGAGTCTGATTTCGTTCCTGCGCTTTGAATCCATTGTATTCAACCCATACACCGTCAAGAAACTTGGCATAATCTGCCAAAACCCCATCACGAAAGGAATTATATTCCTTTAAAAGCCCCTTGCGGAACTCTTCAAACGAATTTTTAAACTCTGCCGGGGGTTGCTGTGCCGGTGCCGTCAAGACACCAAGCAACGCAACTAAAACAATCGATATTCTTCTTTTCGACATTACAAAAAGGATTGATTACAATAAATTTCCTAAAAATATGGAATATAATTCCAATTATTCACGCTCTATGCCCTGACGCACAAATTCGGCTATCTTGTCGGCATTGGCCTGGGCGTAAGCTGTTTCCTTACGAGCCTGTTCAAGAGCACGTAAGCGGGCTAATGCAGCAGCTTTTTCATCGACAACGTAATAAGTCTGCATCTCATACGAACCGTCGGCGTTAGTTTTGATTATTGAATAGCTTTCTGCCATTTCATTTTTAATTTCATGCTCAACCAAACGCTCATAAGCGGCATAGAAATGTTCAAACTCATCGCTGCCATCCGTGCCGTTAGCTGCCATATCATTCACCAGACGGCCCTTCAGAGTGCTTCCTGCACGCTGAGCATAGGTTATTGCCGCACTGTTGGCTGCCATCTGCTTGCCAACATTTTTTGATTTAAAATTAGTAGCGACGCCTGAAACTTCATAGCCGTCATCGCCCAGAGTGTTCAGCTTGTCATAATGTGAAAGCAAAGCTACTTCAAGTGAACGGCTGCTTCCGAAAAGTTTCCAGCCATCTTCCTTATATTCCTTCATCTTTGTCTTCATCTCTTTTTTCTGAGCCTTTTCAAGCTGTTTGTTTCCGGCGGCGTTTATAACCGGCAACGCAAGGCATAAAGCCATGAGAATTACGATAACTTTTTTCATAACGTGAAATTTAAATGATTAGTATTACTTTATTCTTTCGTTTATTACTATATCAATAATCTTGCATCCGAAGGTCGGGTCATTCTTTCGCATACGGGTCAGCCACTTATGAAAATCATTGAAAGCCAATGAGCGGGGCAACGATTCACCGCTATAATTGTCATTCGCTTTTACAAATGGCTTCGGCGAAAACAGAACATAAATCCTGTCATGCTCCACTGCGTTATCCGTTACAAGGGTAAGTTCATCAACAACTCCATGTTCAGGCATAGCTTTGGCCGTGTCAAAGAAAACATATTCTTTGCCATGCATAACCTTTATGCTGCCCACTGAATTATCACTATACGGAAGCAACGTGTAAGCCAAACGGTCATCTCCCACCATATACACAGCAACATAGCCGTCCTGCGGACTCTTGAAATACAATTTCATATCATCACCGGAATTAAACCGAGTATCGGCATTGCGCAATTGCGAACCATTGCGCAACACCGCCACATCAAATTCCGCCGCCTGATTGGATAATGCGCGCGCAATACCCTTTACCTTACAATAAACCACCGGATGGCCGTCATCATCATATGAAATTTTAAACTCGGGTTCACCCACATCGCTAATCCATTCGCCACGCACTTCCGTTTCACTCAACGACCTGAAATAACTTTCCTCCTTACCTCTTTTCAGGCTCTCATCACTTATAACCGACTGCGTGACAATTGTTCCGAACTCCCTTGCAAGAGCAGCCAACCGCGCTTCTTCAACCGCGCGGGAACGTGCCTCCTTTGGTGTGGTGTTGTCATCGCCATAAAAAGTATATTCGCCGATAACAGTACGCGTACCATCGGCCGATGCAACAAATGCTGTCGACAAAAGGAAAAACGAAAAAAATATCTGTTTCAACTTCATTGCGCAAGTTTTTTTGATTTCCATCGGTCAGTCATTGACCCTGATGTAAATACAGTTGGCGTCTGAGGCTTACGGTTCACGAAATTCGACTGATGGGAAACTTCGTGAATCACATAATCCGAAAGATCCTTAAGTGTCACGTTTCCCTTTGTCTCCTGCAATTTCTTAAGCAGATAATATGTGAACAAGCCATGATTTTTCTCCGGGAAAGGCAATGCTGTTTCGTTTCCGGATGCTGCGGTAAGCACAAACATATTTCCTTTCGGAGCAGCCTCCTTTGCCTTTATAACCGCTCCGCGAGCACCCTGTTTGCCCATAATGGTTGAACCGTTGTCACTGCGTTCGGCACCACTGAAACAGGCGTCAAGAAACACCATAATCGATTTTGCATTCAAATCCGCAAGTGTGTGATAAAAATCCGACAACTTATACCATGTGCGGGAATTCGTCGGATTTGCATCCGATGCAAGCAAATATGCTTCACTTGTGTTTTCATCAGGCAAACCATGACCGGCATAGTAAACAATGATTTCAGCATTATTCCCAAGAATTCCCGCCTTACGCTGCAAACTGCTCATGGCGTCATAAATTTCCGCAAGCGAAGCATCCTTACAAAAGGTAAGATTCGATTCCGGCACACCGAGCGTACGCTTGCAATACTCCGAGAATGTGTAGCCGTCAGCAAATGCCGATGGAACTTTTGCCACATTTTTATAATTCTCGTTAGCTATTATAAGCGCCAATGTGTTAGACGATTTCCTTCCGGTTTCCGGAATATCCTTATCCACATCCGACGTTCCGGCTATGTATATTTTATTATCGGATGACTTGCCGTTGTCCTTGCTGTGCATCTGACTGCCGAGTATTGAATTAAAATCAATCGTAACATCAGGCACACTGTAATTCAACGCACGCGAATTCTTAAATTCATATTTCTTGCCGTTCGAGGCTATTAACGTTATATCGGCAATTCTAACACTGTCATCATCAATGAAGAACTGAGGATTCTGGAATCGGATTTTCTTCCAGTTATCCTTAAATGCTTCCGCCTCGCCGTTTTTCAACGGAACACGCACATAAAGCGGTCCGAACGATGATACGATTTTAAACACTTCGTTTGTGGCATCATATGGCTGCAGATAAAGATCGTTTATACGTAGACGTGAAGAATACTCGCTTAGATATTTCTCTGAAGCTTCTTTTTTAAGTTTATCATACTCGCGGCGGATAGACACATCATTTACACGGGCAAGATAATCGTCCATCCTCTCGAACTCACCCTTGCGGGCCCACGAATCAAGACGCGTGGTTATGTAATCACGTCCGAATGTGCTGTAGCTCGGAGCATCCTTCATGGCTGAACCCTGCGACTGTGCATAGTTCAAGTCACCGTTTCCGGCATAAGTCATGGTCGGCGGCATAAACACCTCCGAAAGCGGGTCCTCTTTGAGCAATTTAAGACGTTCGTTTATTTTTTCAAAATTATATTTATCCTCAAGACACAGATAGCAAACACCAAGACTGCGCAGATAAGGAACGGCCGTCGGAGCCGATTCGAGAACCTCGCGGAACTTATCAGCCGCCGATGCAAAATAATTCTTTGCCTTCCTGCGCAGGCGCGATGCCGCCTTATCATCCGATTTAGTTATAGCTTCATTAAAAAAGCCTACCGCCATGTTATAATAGCACAAGCCTATATGCTTTGTGGTGGATAGAGAATTCGGATTAAGCTGATCCAGTGTGTTGTACACATTCAACGCCTCCTCATATTTTCCCATATCCTCGTGAAGCTTTCCCTGAATGTCGAGCAGACGTTTATCTGCCGGATTCGCCTCAAGTGCCTGCGTGAGAAAAGTTTGCAGATGCTCACCACGACCACCGTCAATACACGTCTGCATAGCGAGCATCAGAATGTTTTTATGACCGGGATATATCTTCAGCGCTTTCTCTGCCGTGGCTATTCCCAAGTCCCACTGTCCGGCCTGCAGACACGATTGCATCATGAAAACGTAAACAACCTCACGCTGCTTGTCATCTCCTGTCGAAAGATATATTTTAAAATAATCTATTGCCTTGTCATACGACTTTTCATTATATGCACCAGATGCGGCTACATAAGCCAGCATGGCAAGTGTGCCGCTATCAAGTTCAATTAACTCATCCTTAAATGCATCAAGCAACGAAATGTCAAGAAAAGCGCGTGAAAACTTTGTCATTTCGGCCTGATCACCTATTTTAGAATAGAAAAAAGCACCGGCAAGAAGGTCGCGCGACACATCGCGCAACACTTCCTTAACCTGCATCCACTCCTTCGACTGCGAATCAAACTCGTTTAAAGTTTCACAAGCCTCCGTAAAACACTGATAGGCAAGCGGACTTACACTATCGAGCGGAGCTCCATCCATTTTCCTGAATTTAAGCTCCTTAAAAATCTGGAGTGTGTTATATAACAGCGAGTCGCTATGTGACATCACCACACTGTCGGCTGCACCTTCTTCCTCCGGTTGCGACAGTAAAGGCATCTGCACCCCGGTTGACGCGCCACAGATAACAGTCAAAAGAACAACTGATAATACAAATAATAGTTTCTTCATTAATTATCAATTCAACATTAGTCTATAGCCAGGGACTACACAATTACAATGCATCGACAAAATTAAATTCAACACTTATGCGGCGGTGTTCGCTGCCTTTGTCTTTCGACACGTTAATGTCATAACGGTAAGCCGTGTTCATATCCTTGAGCGCTTCTATATTGTCGTTGATATAATTCTTCACGCTATAAGCACGCAGGAATGCAAGCTGATCGTTCTCTGTAACCAATTCATTCTTATGCAGTGTCATCGGATAAACACGCCCCTCCTTATACATCGGTATCTCGACTATATCGCCATATGCGCCATCATAAGGAATACGGCTTACGATGGGTGTGGCATCGGCCGTTCCCGAGAAAGTGACATTAAGTTTCTTGCCGGGAGCCGTGTATTGTGCGAAATCGCTATCCAGAGCCTCTTTCACAAGCGAAAGCATAGCACTTGCCGCGCCCGACTGCTCTGCATGATACTTGCCCGGTCCGAAATCCTCAACAACCGTAAATTCAGGATCAACCACATACGAGAATTTCACTATATAATTAAGAATCTTCTTGCCGTTTGCATCATATTCCGGTTCTATTCTTGAATCAACCGTTATGTTTGTATGGTCGGAAATAACATTATGCTTCTTGGCCTCCTCAACTATTTTCTGACGCATCTCGTCAAGACGTTTTTCCTCCATCTGCTGCTGCAGAATAAGTTCAAGCGAAACTGTGTTGTCAGCATCGGCCATGAAATTCAACGGCGTACGTTCGAGGTTATCGTAAATATATGTCTTTCCGTTAGTGCTGTTGTAAACCTCAGCATAGATAAGTTCGAATGTATCGTCTGCAAGCACACCATACATGGCATTCTTGAATTGAAGATTTGTGCTTCCCTGGAATGCGGCAAGATCACCTTCGGGAACTGAAAGGAAAATTGAAGGCATATTCGAAAAATCAACCTCAAGCATTCCGTTTGAACGATTGTATTTACCAAGTGTAACTTCCGACATCGAAAGCATGTCAGGTGCAAGACGCGTTGAAACTTCATCCTCAAGTAACCTACGCTGACGCTCACGGCTTTCATCATTTACACGGGCTCTATATTCCTCCATGGTTTCACCCGGAAGCATCTTCATCCATTCGTTAAGTTTGTCATTTACCTCGTCATTGATCAAACGTGCATAATAAGGCTTAAGGTGTCCCATCGGACGGACATTCACCGTATTTACACTGTTATATACCAAGAAAGCATTGTCATTGCCGTCCTTCACAAAACGGACTTTCGACATATCACCCAGAGGAACATCTATGGTTTCGCGGTCCGATGTCTGAAGAAGATTGATAACAACAACCTTTTCGGGAGTCTCGGCGACAGCAATATACTTGCCGTCAAAATTATATGAACATGAAAGTCCCTCTCCCAAATCGTCAATAGTTTTTTTAATAAGGAAATTACGTGTGTCGAATATGCTCAGTGTGCCGTCCTCTGTAACTACAGCAAGTTCAGTGCTGTTGTCATTGAATGCCAGATCATTGATCTTCACTTCGAAATCCCATTCCTTACGCAATTTTTTTTCTTCAAGGTTATACACGCTTAGTTTCGACCCGTTCACAACGGCCAGATAATAATCATTATCGCTCAGGCACAGCATATCGGTTTTCGGATCAGGCAAAGGCATTGTGTCAAGCAATTTCCGGTCTGCGGCATTCAGCATATAAAGTCCGTAATCGGTTGCCAGCAGAATTCGTAACGCATCGTTTGTATATGCCACATCCCACGGATTGCCGTTTTGTTTGTAGTTAACCGAATAGACATTACCGGCATGCGAGGAATTCTCAAAAATCTCTCCGATATTATGCTTGCCTTTCTTACTTATTATGAAGAAAGTTGAGCAAAATGGATTTACCTGTGCATTAACGATACTGTCACCAAGCTGAATGAGTTCCTTGCCTCTTATCGACAAAAAGTCATTGCCTGAATATGCAAAAATACATGGTCCAGGCAAAACCACCATATCGGGAGTGGATTTAAATTTACTGAACCGGCGCACCAGATCCTCCGACGTATTTTCCGTTTCTGTCTCACCGAATGCCGGCAAAACAGATGCAAAAGCAACTAACACCGCTAAAAAAGCTCCGTTAAGTTTAAAGTTAAGTTTCATATAATGATTGGTTTATTAAAATTTCTGAATATATATAGGCAGATTCAAAAGAACACCCTTCGCCTCCGCCGGCTCGGAAATCATTGTCGTGAGTTCTGAAATCAGAGCATCTATCGAAAAATAATAATGGGTTGCCAGCAACAGATGAGTGTTGTTGCGATTTACGCCCTCGCTTTGGCCGCGCATTATCGACTGTTTTGGCAACAGAACATAACAGCCCACGGGCTGACCGAGTTCCGAGATTCGTATCTGCATTTTTCCATCGACTTCCACCACCTTCAACACATTAATATATAAAGGCTCGGCAACATTATTGTCAACTTTGAACGACAGCGACCCCGCAGGTTCGGAACTGAATTCGACCGGCACAGGCAATGCATGTAAACTGTCGGTAAGCCCGGAGTTGAGGATATCGGCAATATATCGTGCCATAACTTTCGAATCGATCATTACATTTTGTGCGGTCGGATCATACTCCTCGAGTGCAAGAGTAATCTTGCCCTTTTCCACATACATTTTCCCATCCTCCTCCGACGATGATTTACTTAACGAAACATTCCTGTAAACAGTCCTCAGATTGGCATGCGCTGATTTCTGGGCTTCAAAAACAAGTGAGGTCAGACCAATTTCTCCGGCTTTTTCACGGGTATAGAGTTTTGAGTCACGCTTATCGAGAACCACAACCTTGCCCCCCTGACCTATAACGATTAAATCGGCCGCGCTGAGTCGCATTCCGGCTTCAGGCTGCTTTAACTGACCGGCATGTTTGATTTTAACATCACCGCTGAACGACGACAGCCTGTAGTTTGCCTCTGCCTTCACCGCAAAAAGAAGCACAATAATCATTATCGAAATAAATCGACTTCCAAAAACTTTAAATTTAATCTCTCCCATTGCTTTCATTATTTTTTTTTGAAGACTCACCTCCCTTGCCTTTCTTCCATTTTCCTTTGCAGAATTTATAAAGACCTATCGAGCCGAACCATATATCACATGTAAACAATATAAATGCCATCATCAACAACGCATAAGAAAAATTGATGACAACATTATTTTCAACAAAAAAATGATAACCTATATAAATCACCCCGCACACGAGCAACAGCTGCAGAACTCTCAGTGCAAGCGCCTTGAACTCAACCGGCAAATAAACATGAATCAATGCAAGCACATAGCACAACAGAAACGCTATTATAATATCGCCCCATTTCCCGAGACTGTCAAGATAATTATGATTGATTATTGTGCTCAATGCATGAGCATGTATTTCCATCCCCGACATTGAGGTGTTTACCGGTGTCGCATGTTTGTCCTCGGAGGAATTCAACGCACCGATCAGCACAATCTTGCCACGAATGTCGTCGGCATATGACGCGATGTCCGTCCAGGGAATTTTAATAAAATTCCTCGACGGATAATTAATTAATTCATGCTTATTGCCTCTATCTTTCAGCGCAGCAACGGAAGCAGAATCCACCTTTTCCGCCAAAACAACTGAAAATGAGGGGATTACATCAGCATAGGGGGGGGTAATTTTTGCTATCGGAAATTCAACGGCGAACTCCCGCACCACTCCACCTGCATATTTGGTGGGAAGATTTGATGCGCCATAGCTTGTATGAGCTATACTGTCGAAAAAAAACGGTGTCTGGCTCAAATGAAACGTTTTTGCTCCAAACTCCTTATCTGCCTCCATGTCGACAATCATAACCATATCGGGCAATCGTTCAATCGCCGACAGCAACAGACTGTCATCTTCATGAGGAACATCGAACATAACGTCAAGCCCCACGGCACGCGGTTCGAAATCAGGCATGGCATCAAGTAAATATGCCAGATCTTCCCTTGTGGCGTCAGTAATATCCACAAGCACTATATCACGATCAAGCTCACGCACCTCACGGCTGTCAGCAACTATATTGTAAAAATCCGTAATATTGAAATCGTGACGGTCGTTCGACGAAACAAGCATGGCAAGAGAAAGCGAAAAAGGCTGCATCAACACAAACGACATGCCAAAAGCAAGAACTGTCAGCACAGCTGCCTTCAACAATTTGCCATACGAAAATTTCTCTTTAAACAACATACGGAACAGCCGCGGGCAAACCGGCTTCAACTCCCACCTCAACATGCCCGCTGTCGGCTTATTTAACGATCGGATTATTATATTCGCAACAAATATACGAAAACATTTTTATTATTCAAAAGAATCGGTAACTTTTTAGAAAATCACTAATTTTTTATCCTTCAATAAAACAGTATTTCATAAGATATATATTTTCGAAAAGCTACTGTTCAAGCGGGAGTCGTAAAAACAACCGCGTCATAAAGCTACAGAATGATATGAAATGTTAAAAATTTAACCGGCGCTGCTAAAAACAGCGGGGATGCCACACAAAAGCAGCATCCCCGCATCACATCTTCTACTGTAAAATCAGCAACCGCAGCCCGAATCACCGCACGATTTATCGCCGTCGCAACCACATGAATCGCCACAGTCGCCCGACTGACAACCGTATCCACCGCAACCGCTCGGATGAAGTTCCTCGGCCGTAGCATCGCGCACAACCGTAACTTTACCCTTAAAACGGACATCCTTGCCTGCAAGCGGATGATTGAAGTCCATCTTAACTTCTTCGGGTGTAACCTCCTCCACAATACCGTTTATTTTATAACCGTCAGCAGTCATCATCGGAAGAACGGCTCCCTTAACAATCATCTTATCATCGAATTTTCCGTCTACTTCAAAAATATCGCGGGGAAGTGACACAATTTGATCCGGGTCATGAGGACCGAATGCATCATCGGCCTTAACCACAATGTCAAATTCGCCACCGGGTTCCAGACCCTCTATCGCCTTTTCAAGAGGAACGATAACGCCAGGTGTAACACCGAAAACAAGCTTTTCAGGATCATCAGCAACCGTTTGATGAACAAGCTTTTCCGTACCGTCAGGTTTCACTTCATAAAGGTCATAACCAAGTTCTACATATTTTCCGGGTTCAATTTTTTCCATAATATTTAAGTTTTAAATTATTTTCTTCCTTATTGATTAACAAATATCATGCCAAAATGTTATGCCATATTGTCGCTAACCGTGTCATAAAGATTATGGGTGGCTTCAGTCAACAAATCAAGCACCGTTTCAAAACCCTGGTCACCGTCATAATACGGATCGGGAATATGATCAAAACTGTCGAAATCCACCAGCAATTCAGCCGCTCCTATAATCTTCTTCTCCACCTCGCAATCAGGAGCAAGTTCATGTAAATCTCTCAGATTCCTGTCATCCATTCCCACGATTACATCAAAATCGTAATAATCGCTGTCGCATATTCTCCGGCATACATGTGTCAGTTCCACTCCCCTTCTGCGTGCATGTACACGCATTCGCGGATCAGCAAGTTCACCTACATGCCAGTAGCCGATGCCACATGAATCCACCTCCCATCGTTTATCATCCCCTTTTTCCGCAATCACCTCCTTCATCAGGCCCTCGGCAGCCGGAGAACGGCATATATTGCCGAGGCACACAAATAGCACCTTCACTTTTTCCTTACCTTTTAAAGAGTTGATGAGCTCCTCAAGCCGGCGGCTTTTATTTTCTATTATCATAATTCAAACTTTCTGTTTCTGCTTTGTTAATTCAGTTACAATTACCTCTGCAGCCGTTTCCGCCGCCGCCTTGTCTCCGAGCCGGCTGCGCATTTCATCATATCCCTTCAGCTGACGTTCCCGTCCCTCTCCACCAAGAATTTTCGACAATTCCTCATCAACAGCATCCGGTGTACATTGATGCACCAGCATTTCAGGGATAATCTCCTTTCCGGCAATCAGATTGGGAAGAGTAACAAACGGACTTTTAATCAAAAGCTTCATTATATTATAGCTCAGCTTCGAAGCATTCGCCCTGTAACATGCAACCTGAGGCGTATGACAGAGCGCACACTCAAGGGTTGCTGTTCCTGACGTTACAAGCGCAGCATCGGCATGCTTCATCAATGCCCCGGTGACGCCGAACACCACATTCACATCATCCGGATAAAAACTCCGGTCAAGTCCCGGCGCTCCGGCAACCACAAACTGCATTTCAGGATGACGCGCGGCCACATTAACCATAACAGGCAGATTGTTGCGCACCTCACCTCTGCGGCTGCCCGGCACAAGGGCAAGCAGCGGTTTTGCCGGATCAAGGCACGATTTGGCGAACAGCTCTTCGCGCGACATCCCTCCCTCGTGTCTGCGCTCGATTTCCTCGACCGACGGATTACCCACATAGGTAACTTCAACACCTCTTTCGGCAAACCACTCCGGTTCGAACGGCAAAATACTCAAAACACGTGTAACATACTTCCTTAACTGTTTTACACGCCACTCCTTCCATGCCCAAACCTTGGGAGCTATATAATAGAACACGGGAATATCCAGTTTTTTTGCCTCCTTTGCCAGTTTCAGATTAAAACTCGGATAATCAACCAGAATCAATGCATCAGGTTTTGAACTTTTCAACCCTTTCTTTGCAATGGAAAAATTTCTGAAAATCTGACCAAGATTGCGAAGCACCTCGCTGAAACCCATGAATGCCATCTTCCTGTAGTCAATCAACGGTTCTTTCCCTGCAACCTTTTTCATAAGATCACCCCCCAGAAACACGAATTCCGCCTCATTATCAACCTCTTTTAAAGCCGACATAAGTTCCGAAGCGTGTACATCGCCAGATGCCTCTCCCGCCGAAAAAAAATAACGCATATAGAATTGGTTAGTAACGGTTCGACCACAAAGTTAAGAAAATTTACTAACTTTGCATTGTTTAAACCACTCCAATCAAAATGAATCAATTCTGGCAGCTGCTGAAGCGCTTTGTGCCCCCTTATAAAAAGTACCTTGCACTGAGCATGTTTTTCAACTTGCTCTCCGCTGTGCTCACCATCTTTTCGTTCGCCGTAATCATTCCTATTCTTGAAATGCTTTTCCAGATAAAGGAAACCGGCTATCACCTTATGCACATTGGCGACGCATCGATTAAAGATGTTGTAATCAACAATTTCTATTACTGGACACAGGAAGCTATCGTAGCATGGGGACCATCGTTCACTCTCGGTGCTCTCGGCGCCCTGCTTGTCATATCCACCGCCTTGAAAACCGGAGCGACCTATCTCGGTTCCTACTTCATTGTGCCGCTTCGCAACGGAGTGGTGCGCGACATAAGGAACATGGTTTATAACAAAATCGTAAACCTGCCCATCGGTTTTTTCACTGCTGAACGCAAAGGCGACGTTATGGCGCGCATGAGCGGCGATGTCGCTGAAATTGAGAACTCCATCATGGCATCGCTCGACATGCTGTTCAAAAACCCCGTTATGATTATTGTTTGCCTCGGCATGATGATTCTCATATCGTGGCAACTGACACTTTTCGTACTCGTTCTTCTGCCTATAGCCGGAATGGTTATGGGTCGTGTCGGCAAAAAACTGAAACGGACATCACTTGAGGGACAGCAGCAGTGGGGGCTTATTATGAGCAATATCGAAGAAACACTTGGAGGACTCCGCATTATAAAAGCTTTCAATGCCGAAGATAAAGTTAAAGAACGCTTCCGGCAACAGACACAGCTTTTTTACAGACTCAGCAATAAAATTGCCAGGCGTCAAAGCCTTGCGCATCCAATGAGTGAATTTCTCGGCACACTTACCATAGCTATTGTGCTTTGGTTCGGAGGCACATTGATTCTAAGCGGATCGAGTGCCATAACCGCTCCGATGTTCATATACTATCTCACCATTTTCTACAGCATGATTAATCCGGCCAAGGAACTTTCAAAAGCGTCTTATGCCGTTCAGAAAGGACTTGCGTCGATGGAACGCGTCGACAAAATTCTGCTTGCCGTCAACCCTATTGCCGACCCTGCGCAACCGGCATCGCTAACCCGTCACAGCGGCGAGGTTGAATATAAAAACGTTACCTTCGGCTATGACCCGGCACACCCTGTTGTTAAAAACATAAACCTTAAAATCAAACCCGGCGAAACAGTGGCGCTTGTCGGACAAAGCGGCAGCGGAAAATCAACCCTTGCCGATCTGCTTCCTCGTTTCTACGACGTAGATCAGGGAAACATCTCAGTCGACGGCACTGACATACGCAATCTGCGTGTCCACGACCTACGCTCGCTTATGGGCAATGTGAATCAGGAAGCAATTCTTTTCAACGACACATTCTTCAACAACATAACCTTCGGTGTTGAAAACGCAACCATGGAACAGGTTGTAGAAGCCGCTAAAATTGCTAATGCACATGAATTCATCATGGCCTCGGAAAACGGCTACGACACCAATATCGGCGACAGGGGCTGCCGTCTTTCCGGCGGACAGCGCCAGCGCATTTCAATTGCCCGTGCCATACTCAAGAATCCACCCATCCTTATTCTCGACGAGGCGACTTCCGCTCTCGACAGCGAAAGCGAACAGCTGGTGCAGCAGGCTCTTGACCGACTCATGAAAAACCGCACGACCCTGGTAATAGCGCACCGTCTTTCAACCATTCGCAACGCAACGCAAATCTGCGTACTCCATGAAGGCCACATTGTTGAGCAAGGCACCCACGAAAGTCTTTTAGCACTTAACGGTTACTACACTCGGTTGGTGGAAATGCAGTCAATGGCGGAATGACACACAGTCACTCCGCCATTGCATATACTGATATTTTCCGTCAATCAATATTTTCCCTTTAGGACTCTTATTGCGGCTGCATAATCAGGTTCATGAGTAACCTCATCAACTAATTCACGATAAGCCACCGTTCCGTCGCGGTCGATAATAACCACCGCACGTGTAAGCAAACCTTTCAACGGTCCGTCAACAAATTCCACACCATATTTCTGACCGAACTCCGGCGAACGGAACGCGGATGCCGCTTCAACATCCTTAATACCTTCAATGGTGCAGAAACGTTTCATGGCAAACGGAAGATCCATCGACACGCAGACAACGGCCGTGTCAGCCAACCCTGAAGCCTCCTCGTTAAATTTCCTTACCGAACGGGCACACACTTCAGTATCGAGACTTGGAAAAATATTCAACACAATGCGCTTCCCGGCATAAGTTTCGTTAGTTACCGGTGTAAGATCCGCACTGGTAAGGTCAAAGTCCGGAGCTTTGCTTCCGACTGACGGAAGCATACCATAAATGTGGCATTCGTTGCCTGCAAAATAAACGGTTTCCATAGATAAAAGTATTTTTTTTGATTTATATTATTATTTCAAAATCGCTATATTCTGAATAACAAATAAATCAACATCATTGTTGTATCCTATTCGCACATCGGCGACACGGCCCCTGGAATCGCACACTAAAACCGTTGGCAGATTGACAGCTCCGCAATCACGCAAAAAACCACGGGCACTCATCAAGGCATGCTCACCTTCCCTAAGGGCACCCAGAACATCCTCGATCGAATCGACATGACTGTCGGAAAAAACCCACAACACATCAGCATGTAATGGCAGTGAATCAACAGCGCTTCTTATTTTTTTCACCAGACTTTCATTAAATCCGGCTCCGCTCTCCATCATGACAACAATAGTTGGAGCACGGAATGCATCGTCACGGTTACGACTGTAACGTTCTCCTGTCGTCGTTGGCAAAGTCATTGCCGGGAGCTGCCGCCCTTTCAACTTATCGATTCTGAAATTAGCCTGCCTGAAATTAGTAAACACATCCTCGTATCGTCCCATCAGATAATCCTCACTGATTTCACGTACAGATGCCGGTGCCACATCAGCATATTCCACCGTCACAGTCTGCTCACTCACCTGCCCCGGATTATTCTCATGAACAATCCTCACAGGCATATGAGTATCGTGCGTAAACACATATTCGCTTTCACGCCCCACCGTCCCACCAATGCGCGAAACCGCATCGACAACCACACATTTTCTTCCGCCCACAACCGTATCTGAATGCAGTGTAACGGCATAAGCGTCATCCTCGGCCATCGATTTCAGCTGTGCGGCTATTACCGAGGGCAGTACATCCACAAACTGAGCCGTGCGCTGCACTCCCTTTCCGGCAAGAAAAGGCACTGAGTCGGCTTCAGCGTGATATTCCTGAAGTTTGTCGCCACCGGCATATCGGAAATGATTGCCGCCCGAAAACGAAGCAAAACCCTTACGGCCTCCGTTTTTTTCAGCCTGCCATTCAACAAGGTAATCACAATCCATCCAGTGAGGCGCTGTAGGTGCAAGCTGTATGAATTCAAGATTATATGACACCTCATCATTCATTTGTGGCATGCTTACCTTATAAACTGCCGTACCTTCAAGAGCTGTAGAACTCAGCGATGCTGCAAGCGAACCTAAAAATGAGACTAAAACAAAAAGCATATCACATTATTTTTTCTGAAACAACCGTGCCATCTGACGCTTATCATCACGTTCCTTGATTGACTGGCGTTTGTCATATTCCTTTTTGCCCCGTCCTATTCCAATCACAACTTTTGCCAGACCACGCTGATTTATGAACACGCGCATAGGCACAATTGTATAACCCGACTCCTTTCCGCACTTTGCAAGTTTGGCAATCTCCTTTTTATTAAGAAGCAACTTGCGGTCACGCCGTGTCTGATGATTGTTATATGTGCCGTAAAAATATTCGGCTATATACATATTCTTCAGCCACACCTCTCCGTTAACCACATAGCAGAATGAATCGACAAGACTTCCCTTGCCTAAACGCAACGACTTTATTTCCGTACCCGTAAGCACTATGCCGGCCGTAAACGTATCGGAAATGGCATAATCAAAATTTGCCCGACGGTTCTTTATATTGACTTCAGAAAATTTCATTTCAAAGCAAAATCATGTTAAACAGAGTTTGCAGAAGGAACGGAGGCATCAGCGTCGACAAAAAACACAGGGCGACATAGCGCCAGCCGTTTATCTTCGGCACCTTAACGTAGCGATTGCCACGCCACATAATCAAAAGCACGTATAACGGGAAAAAGTTCACCACAGGCATGTCGACAGGAACACAATTCTTAACAACTCCTATCAACGCCAGCAAACTTATACTCATCATTAGAAAAATGTTGCAATTATTTTCCACGTAAGCACCCTTCGACAAAAACGGAATAAACATCTGAAACAGGAACCCGGCAATAAAATAGGTCACAAAAAATTTCATAAACATAACAAGAACCGCTATGACCATCATCAGTCCGTCATAACTTCCGGAATAGAAAAAAGGCACAAGCGCCGACACTGCTGCGAAAAGTAACCACGGAACAAATCCCGACACCATCAGCTTCCTAAGAGGCGGATCGTCGTAAGCAATATCCTCCCAGCCATTTTTGGGAGACAGCAGGAGCTGAAGCATCAGGCGCAGATAATAAAAAAACATGTTTTTACGGCTTGGTTAACATTGCAAAGATAGCAACTTTTATACTTAACTCAAAAAACTATATCCCCGCGCTTTTGTTCCATTTAAAGAAATTAATTACTTTTGCAGACTTACATAACCAAACCGAATTTAATCATGGAACAGAGAATTCTTTCAATATCAGGCAAACCGGGATTGTTCAAACTCGTTAGCCAGGGTCGCAATATGCTGATTGTTGAATCATTATCAACCGGCAAACGCCAACCCGCCTATAGCCACGACAAAGTGGTTTCGCTTAGCGACGTGGCTATTTACACTGCTGAAGGCGATGTGCCCTTATACGACGTGTTCCAGAACATCAAGAACAAATTCAATGGCCAGCCTGTCGATGTCAAAGCCATGCAGGATGCCGATGTCCGTAAACTTTTTGGCGAAGTTCTTCCCGACTACGACGACGAACGTGTATATACAAACGACATGCGAAAAGTTTTCAGCTGGTACAATCAGCTCATTGCAGCCGGAGTCACTGAATTCAAGAACAATGAAATAGCCGAGGATGAAGCTGCCGAGGAAGCTGAAAAACTCGACTCCGAACAAACTGCCTGATTAGATTATTTACATTTTCTTCTAACTATTACAGAGGCTGTGCTTACAACACAGCCTCTGGTTCTTTAAACCCTACTCAATTAAACATATGCTTGGCAAGCGGTTGTCATCAGCACTCCGAAACACAAAAACATGGCTGTCAAGACTCTCATTCAAAACCGGAGTGATTGTCCTTGCCATGTGCGTGCCTTTCTACATCATTTCATTCGTTCAGATAACCCTCCCCATTCCGGTTTCAGCAAAAGGAATACTTTGGATTATTTTTTTCGGACTCGCTAAAACGGCTCAATACGGCGGCCTTACGATTCTTGGCGCTAACGGGCTAAAAAAACTTAAGGAATATATCCTGAAAAAGCGATGAACCAATCTCCCTTTTATCGTAAGATATACGAAATATAAGCACTTGAATGGTTCATGTAACATTTACGCAATCTATAACAAACGGAAACAATGCTTTACAACATAAAAATTAATTTTGTTTTTTGTTTTTTCCGCTTTACTTTTGCACCTTTGTTAACACTATTTATTTATGAATCCAATCTTACCGAAATTAGCCAATAACCACATTTCCGTCGATTGTGTGGTGTTGGGATTTGACGGGGAACTGATTAAAGTGCTTCTGCTACACCGCCATGGCGAACATAACGGACAGGAATTTCACGACATGAAATTACCCGGAAGTCTCATTTATGAAGATGAAAATCTCGACGAAGCAGCCAAACGTGTGCTTCACGAACTCACCGGCCTGAAAAACATGCATCTGATGCAGTTCAAATCATTCGGATCAAAAGACCGCACCAGCGATCTCCGCGACGTAATCTGGCTTGAACGGGCACAGGAAGCTCTCGTACACAGAATTGTCACCGTCGGATATCTTGCCCTTATTAAAATTGACCGGGCCATTTCACGCCAGTTCAAAAACAATAATGCCGAATGGGTTCCGGTCAATGAACTTCCTTCGCTCGCCTTTGATCACAACATCATCATTAAGGAGGCAATGCGTCATGTGCGTACGCTCAGCGAAATGAAGCCCGATAAAATTTACAATCTCCTCCCCCGCAAATTCACGGCTTCCCAGCTCCGCACACTTCTTGAAGTTATCAGCGGAAAAGAATTTGACGCACGCAATTTCCATAAAAAAATTGCACAGATGCCTTATGTTGTTCCTCTCGAAGAATTTGAAACCGGAGTGGCTCACCGTGCCGCACGCTTCTATCGCTTCGATCGCAAAATTTACAACAAAACCAGAAAGTAACCATGTACCTTTTAGGCTACGACATTGGAAGTTCATCCGTAAAAGCCAGCCTTGTCAACGCGCAGACCGGCAAATGCATAGCAACCGATTTCTATCCGCGGACCGAAGCTGAAATCATCAGTCATAAACAAGGGTGGGCCGAACAGGAACCGGAGCAATGGTGGGCGGCGCTAACATCGGCTACGCATAGCATCATAAACCAAGCTAAAATTAATGTCGCCGACATAAAAGCAATCGGAATTTCCTACCAGATGCACGGACTTGTCTGCATCGACAAAAATCAAAACATCCTGCGCCCGGCTATAATTTGGTGCGATTCACGCGGTGTGCCCTATGGAGAGAAAGCATTCCATGACCTCGGCAGCTCAATCTGTCTGAACCACATTCTAAATTCACCGGGCAACTTCACTGCTACAAAACTGGCATGGGTAAAGGAAAACGAACCCGAGCTTTTTGAAAAAATCGACAAAATCCTGCTGCCGGGCGACTACATTGCCATGCGTCTCACAGGTCTTGCACGAACAACCGTATCCGGACTCTCCGAAGCCATGCTTTGGGATTTTGCAACAAATGCACCGGCATGGTTCATGCTCGACTATTTCGGCTTCCCACATTCAATTATTCCTGAAATTGTTCAAACATTCTCAAATCAGGGCGAACTTACCGCACAGGCCGCTTTCCTCCTTGGTCTTAAAGAGGGAACCCCGGTTTGCTACAGAGCGGGCGACCAGCCCAATAACGCTTTATCGCTTAACGTATTCAATCCCGGAGAAATAGCCTCTACAGCCGGCACTTCAGGAGTTGTATATGGCGTTAACGGTTGTCTGAACACCGACAGCCTATCGCGTGTAAACACTTTCGCTCACATCAACCACAACGGGAAACAGCCCCGTCTCGGAATTCTGCTCTGCATAAACGGAACCGGAATACTTAATTCATGGGTAAAACGCAACGTCGCACCCGAAGGCATAAGTTATGATGACCTCAACCGGCTTGCGCTTGAAGCTCCTCCCGGAGCTGACGGATTAAGCATTCTTCCTTTTGGAAACGGTGCTGAACGCGTTCTCGAAAACAAAGAGACAGGAGCATCCGTGTATGGTCTTAATTTTCTGAAACACGGACGCTCACACATTGCACGGGCAGCCCAGGAAGGAATCGTATTCTCATTTAACTACGGAATCGAAATAATGGAACAGATGGGCATGAACGTCCATAAAATCCATGCCGGAAATGCCAACATGTTCCTTTCACCGCTGTTCCGCGAAGCCCTCGCAACAGTCAGCGGAGCCACCATTGAACTCTACAACACCGACGGCTCCGTAGGCGCCGCAAAAGGTGCGGGCATTGGCGCAGGCATTTACACCGATAACAATGATGCATTCGCAACTCTTGAGCGTCTGGCCGTTATAGAACCTGACCTCTCGAAAAAAGAAAACTATAATCAAGCTTACCTGCTATGGAAGCAACGTCTTGAAAATAACCTGACTTTATCAAAATAAAAACATAAACCATTATTATATTAAAAGCAATTGAAATATGGCAAACAAAGAGTACTTTCCCGGAATAGAAAAAATCAAATTCGAAGGCAAAGACAGTAAAAATCCTCTTGCTTACCGTTACTATGACGCCAACAAACTTGTTCTAGGACGTCCCATGAAGGATTGGCTTAAATTCGCTATGGCATGGTGGCACACCCTATGTGCGGAAGGCAGCGATCAGTTTGGCGGAGGAACTAAAGTTTTCCCATGGAACGCCGGTGAAAACGCACTTGAAATTGCTAAAAACAAAGCTGATGCCGGCTTTGAATTCATGCAGAAAATGGGCATTGAATACTTCTGTTTCCACGACGTCGACCTCATAGCCGAGGCTCCCACCGTCGAGGAATATGAAAAGAACCTGAAAGCAATAGTTGAGTACATAAAAGGCAAAATGGCTGAAACAGGCATCAAGAACCTTTGGGGAACAGCCAACGTGTTCTCTCATGCCCGATACATGAACGGCGCTGCGACAAATCCCGATTTCGATGTAGTTGCACGTGCTGCCGTACAGATTAAAAACGCAATCGATGCCACTATTGCTCTCGGAGGAACGAACTACGTGTTCTGGGGTGGCCGCGAAGGCTACATGAGCCTGCTCAACACCGACCAGAAACGCGAGAAAGAGCATCTGGCAACCATGTTGCGCATGGCACGCGACTATGCACGCGCTAAAGGCTTCACCGGCACGTTCCTCATCGAGCCCAAGCCCATGGAGCCTTCAAAACATCAGTATGACGTTGACACTGAAACAGTGATTGGCTTCCTTAAAGCCCACGGACTCGACAAAGACTTTAAAGTAAACATTGAAGTGAACCACGCCACTTTGGCCGGACACACTTTCGAACATGAACTTGCTGTTGCCGTCGACAACAACATGCTCGGCTCAATCGACGCCAATCGCGGCGACTATCAGAACGGGTGGGACACCGACCAATTCCCCATCGACGGTTTTGAACTCACTCAGGCAATGATGCAAATAATCCGCAACGGCGGCCTCGGTAACGGCGGCACAAACTTCGATGCAAAAACACGTCGCAACTCAACTGACCTTGAGGATATATTCATTGCTCACATCGCCGGCATGGATGCAATGGCCCGCGCTCTGGAAAGTGCAGCTGCAATCCTTGAAGAATCACCTTACAAGGAAATGTTTGAAAAACGCTACGCATCCTTCAACAACGGAAAGGGCAAGGAATTTGAGGATGGTAAACTTACCCTCGAACAACTTGCTGAAATAGGACGTGAAGTCGGCGAGCCAAAAACAACTTCCGGAAAACAGGAACTTTATGAAGCAATCGTAGCTATGTATTGCTGATAATCCACCCAATTTACAACATGGAAAATAATTATCCCGAAAAAGGAAGCCGTGCCTATCTGTTCTCCATAGTAATGGTGGCGGTTATGGGCGGCTTGCTCTTCGGTTACGACACCGCCGTGATTTCAGGTGCGGAAAAAGGCTTGCAGGCCTTTTTCCTTGGCGCCAAGGACTTTGTTTATACCGATGTTATCCACGGCATCACTTCATCGAGTGCCCTGCTTGGATGCATAATCGGTTCTGCTCTTTCAGGCTTCTTCGCCCAACGTTTCGGCCGCAAGCTCAGCCTTTTCACAGCCGGAATATTCTTCTTCGTCTCCGCGCTTGGCAGCTACTATCCTGAATTCCTGTTCTTCAAATATGGACTTCCCAATTACAGCCTGCTGTGGATGTTTAACTTCTACCGCATTATAGGTGGCATTGGCGTAGGCCTGGCATCAGCTATCTGCCCCATGTACATAGCTGAAGTTGCACCCTCCAACATCCGTGGAACACTCGTGTCATGGAACCAGTTTGCCATCATTTTCGGTCAGCTCGTGGTTTACTTTGTCAACTTCCTGATTCTTGGCAATCATACGAATCCGATAATCGAAAAAACAGCTGAAAACATCTACATTGTGGTCAGCGGATCGGATGCATGGACAATCATGACCGGGTGGCGCTACATGTTTGGCAGCGAAGCTTGGGTTGCCGGCGCTTTCACGCTTCTGGTTCTTCTTGTTCCGGAGTCACCCCGCTATCTTGCAATGACCGGACGCGACAATAAAGCTCTTTCCGTTCTTGCACGCATCAATGGCATTGACAAAGCCCGCGAAATACTCCATCAAATCAGAAACACCGTTGAACAGCGGACCGAACGACTTTTTTCGTTCGGCATAATGGTGATTTTCGTCGGCATCATGCTCAGCGTATTCCAGCAGATGGTCGGCATCAACGCCGTGCTCTATTACGCTCCGCGCATTTTTGAATCAATGCACATGGGTAATCCTATGGTTCAAACCGTTATAATGGGCATTGTCAACATCACCTTCACACTTGTCGCCATTTTCACCGTCGAAAAAATCGGCCGGAAACCTTTGCTGATTACCGGTTCTATCGGAATGGCGCTGGGTGCCCTCGGTGTTTGCCTCGCCAACATTATCGAACTGCCGCCGCTCGTACCCGTAATAAGCATTATGATTTATTCCGCATCGTTCATGTTCTCATGGGGTCCCATCTGCTGGGTGCTCATCTCCGAGATTTTCCCGAACACAATCCGTGGAGCAGCCGTAGCGATTGCCGTAGCCTTCCAATGGATTTTCAACTTCATTGTATCGAGCACTTTTGTTCCGATGTACAATATGGAACTTGGCTCCATGGGTCAGAAATTCGGACACATGTTCGCCTATGGACTCTACGCCCTGATGTGTGTTGTGGCAGCATGGTTCGTTTACAGACTCGTGCCTGAAACAAAAGGAAAAACACTTGAAGACATGACCTCATTCTGGCTTAACCGGAAAAATAAATAAAACCCATAAACTTACATGCTGAAACGGCGTCGCTGAAACTCCTCCGCGACGCCGTTTTCATTCGCCTGCAAAATCCTTATTCATAATCATTCCAAATAAAACAGCAAAATGTTTGGTGGAATCAAAGCAAATTGCCAACTTTGCATCATCAAACTGAAATATGCGTCTCGACGAACTGAAATCCGGTCAAACCGGCATAATTGTAAAGATACTCGGACATGGTGCGTTCCGTAAACGCCTCATTGAAATGGGATTTGTAAAAGGCCACCACGTCAATGTTCTTCTTCACGCTCCACTGCGTGACCCTATCAAATACTCCATAATGGGCTATGAAGTGTCATTGCGTGCAGCCGAAGCTCATTTGGTGGAAGTTATTCCTATTGACACTGAAAACAATGAAGACAAAGCACCCGAGGAAACCGACCACATGCATTCTGTTGCATGCAACGTAAGTCACGACGCCAAATTCAACGAACACCGTAAAACCATAAATGTGGCTCTTGTCGGCAATCCAAACTGCGGCAAGACATCCCTTTTCAACATCGCATCCGGAGCAAAGGAACATGTAGGGAACTACAGTGGCGTCACCGTAGACGCGAAAAGCGGAAAATTCAGTTATGCCGGGTATACCTTTAACATTGTCGATCTGCCCGGAACATACTCCCTGTCGGCCTACTCGCCCGAGGAACTTTATGTGCGCAACTATCTGCGCGATGAAACTCCCGACATTATAATTAACGTAGTGGCGGCCTCCAACCTCGAACGGAATCTCTACCTCACCACCGACCTCATCACCATGGACCGTTCAATGGTGATTGCTCTTAACATGTTCGATGAACTGGAAAAAAACGGCGACACACTCGATTATAAATTGCTCGGTGAAATGATCGGTGTCCCCATGATTCCCACCGCAGCCAGAAACGGGAATGGAATCAGTGAACTTTTCGACACTGTAATAGCCGTATTCGAAGGCTGCGACAAAGCCGTTCGCCACGTGCATATAAACTTCGGTCACGACCTCGAGAATGCCGTTAAGCAGCTCACCCGGGAAATCAAAGCCGACCCTACTGTCGACCGCCACTTCTCGCCGCGCTATCTGGCCATAAAACTGCTTGAACACGATCCTGAAGTAGAAACCACAATCAGAAAAAGCGAAACCGGCGATGCTATTCTTGCATCCCGCTCCAAACTTGTTAAAAGCCTGGAACAGCTTTCAGGCGACGACATTTCATCGACCATTGCAAATGAACGATATGGTTTTATCAGTGGTGCGCTTGCCGAAACAATGCACAAAGGCGACCGCGACCCCGGCAACTCCACCACATTAATCGACGCCCTTGTCACCAATAAACTCTTCGGCTTCCCGATTTTTTTAGCCGCCATGTTTTTCATATTCTGGTGCACGTTCGAAATCGGATCTTATCCTATGGAATGGATTGAGAACGGTGTGCAATGGTTGAACGACATCATTAGCCAATACATGCCTGAAGGCATTCTCAAAAACCTGATAACAAATGGAATAATTGGAGGAGTAGGTGGCGTGATAGTCTTTTTGCCTAACATCCTTATTCTTTACTTCTGCATTTCCTTCATGGAGGATTCCGGCTACATGGCCCGTGCGGCTTTCATTATGGACCGACTCATGCACCGCATAGGACTGCATGGAAAATCGTTCATTCCTCTTATAATGGGATTCGGCTGCAATGTGCCGGCAATCATGGCGAGCCGCAGCATAGAAAGTCACAGCAGCCGTCTGATAACCATCCTAATCAATCCGTTCATGTCATGTTCGGCACGCCTGCCTATCTATGTGTTGCTTGTAGGCACATTCTTCCCTAACCATGCTGCAACGGTTTTCCTCTGTCTCTATCTGCTTGGAATCCTAATTGCCATGGCCACTGCTAAATTACTCAGAAAATTCTATTTCAAAGCCGACGAAACCCCCTTTGTCATGGAACTTCCGCCCTACCGCGTTCCCACACTGAAATCATCACTCCGTCACATGTGGGGAAAAGGCGAACAATATCTAAAAAAAATGGGCGGCATAATTTTAGTGGCATCCATTGTGGTCTGGGCTTTGAACTATTTCCCCCGTCATGAACAACCGAATTTATCGGACACCTTAACAGTTGCGAAAATCGACGATTCAAAAATCGACCCGGATAGTGACTCTTTCCTTGAAATGGCAGGAAAAGCCATAAATCCGATAATGAAACCAATCGGTTGCCATTGGCGAGCCACTGTTGCCGCCCTGGCGGGCGTCCCTGCAAAAGAAATTGTAGTCTCCACTTTAGGAGTTTTATACACCGGCGATGAAGAAATTGACAACCAGACACTTTCATCACGTCTAACAGCATTGAATCAGGCAACGGATCGTCCAGACTTCACTCCGGCAAGCGCACTTGCATTCATGGTGTTTATTCTGCTCTATTGCCCTTGCTTCGCCACAATTGTTGCTATTGTGCGTGAAACAGGCTCATGGCGCTACGGTGCCTTCTCTGTTATTTACAACACTGCTGTGGCTTGGATAGCCGCTTTTATCACTTATCAGGTAGCAAGCCTATTCTGATAATTCCACCACGGTTATTCCGGCACCACCAAGCTGCACATGCTCATCGTGAAACTTCTTCACACCCGGCACTGAAGCAAGATAATTACGTATATACTGCCTTAAGGCTCCCGTGCCCGTGCCATGGAGTATACGTACTCGGTCGGCAGCGAACTGAATGGCATCGTCAATGAAATATGTAACCGCCTGCACTGCCTCATCAACCCGCATTCCCCTCACATCCAGTTCACGGCTGAAATTCAACCGGCGCGAGCGCGATGAATCGCTCGACAGTATGCTTACAGTCTGTTTTTTAGCTTCAGCAGCCTTACCCTGAACCTTACGCAGACGCGACACCTCAACGGCTGTTTTCAGCATTCCGAAAGCAACCAGAGCCTTATTCCCGTCGAGCCGCAGAATCTGTCCGGCTGTTCCGTCTCCATCAAGCCTCACCATATCCCCCTCAACCAGAGGAGCATTCATCTGTTCTGTGGTTCGTAACGGTTTCTTTTTAGCTTTCGGAGCCTTTCTAAGAATCTTAGGCGCCATACGCTCGTCAGATGCTGATTCAAGAATCTTATCCCTCTCTGATTTCAGCCTGTTTCGGGCAGTAAGCGTTCGCTCTTTTTCTGCCTGCGACTCACGGATTTCAAGAATGGCACGTTCCACCGCAGCATTACTCCCTTCCAGAATCTTTTTTGCCTCGGCCTTTGCTTCGGCAAGAATGTCGCGGCGTTTCTCACGAAGCGTCTCCGCCTCCGACTCGTAACGCTGCAGAACATCATCAATCTTCTTTTCCTTGACTCTGATCTGCTGACGTTTATTCTCCCAATAACGCTTGTCGCGGGCAATATCCAAAAGATACTTGTCGGCATTGACATATTCACTTCCGACAATCGCCTCCGCCTCCGCTATAATTTCGTGTGGCAAGCCTGTTTTCCGGGCAATTTCCAACGCAAATGAACTGCCGGCGTTTCCTATAGATAACGTGAACAACGGACGCATCTGCTGCCTGTCATAAAGCATAGAACCGTTTACAAGCCCATCAGTGTGTTCGGCAAAAAGTTTCAGATTCTGATAATGAGTGGTTATCACCCCCCACATTTTCATTTCATTGAATCTTTTCAGAATAGCCTGTGCCAAAGCGCCACCTATCTGCGGCTCCGTGCCGCCCCCGAATTCATCAATCAGCAACAGGGTTCTGTCATTCCCGACCCTCAGCATATAGCGCATGTTGCGCAGATGCGACGAATAAGTCGATAAATCATCTTCAAGCGATTGGTCGTCACCGATATCTATGAACAGATTGTCAAAAATTCCAACATGCGAATTTTCATAAACCGGCGGCAACACCCCGCATTGAGTCATATACTGTACAATGCCCACCGTTTTCAGACACACTGATTTACCACCGGCATTCGGTCCTGATATTATCAGAATCCTTCGTTCGCGGTTAAGCATAATGTTGAGCGGAACAATTTCCTTATCATGCTTTCGGAGCATAGACAGCAATCCGGGGTGACAGGCATGATACCATTCCAGCTCAGGTCCGTTATGAAGATGTGGCATAGCCCCGCCATAATCGGCAGCAAACAATGCCTTGGCATTTATAAAATCGAGATGACCGGTAATATTTAAGCCTTCAAGCAATTCCGGAGCATATTGGCGCAGGCTCTCGGCCGCATTCATAAGTATGCGCGTAATTTCCCTACGTTCCTGCAACTGAAGCTCACGGATTCGGTTATTTGCGCTGACAACTTCAGCCGGTTCTATGAACACCGTCTTTCCGGAAGCCGATTCATCGTGCACAATGCCGCTTATTTTACGTTTGTTCATAGGAGCAACCGGAATTACCAGACGCCCGTCGCGCATTGTCGGTGCTGTATCCGAGTCAATCAGACCCTCCTGAACAGCCCTTGAAACAACTCGCCGCATAGCAGCATTAACCGACCCTGTGGCACCGGCAAGATCACGCCTTATTTCCGCAAGTTCCGGCGAAGCATTGTCCCTGACATTTCCGAAACGGTCAACAACGCCATCTATTATTGCAGCACATTCCGGAAAATCACCTAACGGATTTATTATCTTATCGAGGCATGGAACAGGCGATTGTCCCTCATCTCCCCTCATGGAAGCGAAAAAGCGCTTCACCTCCACAAATCCCTTCAATGTCTTTCCTAATGAAAACAATTCATTTGACGTAAGAAACGAACCCGGCACACGCAGCGATGAAACCTCACGCCCCACATCGTGTATTCCTCCAAGCGGAACAGAATTTCCTGCCGAATTCAACCCATACATCTCCCATACGCATGCAAGCTGAAACCTTACAGCACCGAAATCAGAAGAAAACGACATTTCACGCGCCATTTCACGGCTCACTTCCTGTGAACACAATTCTTGCAGCGCTTGCCTCACAAAATCAAATCCTATTTTTCGTTCAAAACTTTCCGGAAATATCATCTTATCCTTTCAGATTATCCACCACAAAATTAAAAAATTTCCACTTCATGCGCAATTCATCACCATCTCCGCACAATAATTTGTTGATTACATGGAACTGATCTTAAACAAATTCCAGTCAAGTTATGTTATAAGTTAAAACACACGAATTATTCAACTATTAAAACTTAATACACTATGAAAAAAATTAACAACTATTGGGGGAAATCAAAGTATTGGTGGATTATTCTCATCGTAGGAGTACTTATGGTAATAAGCGGCTTTGCCTACTGGTTCTGGCCTGTAGCCGGATTTGCTGTTGCCTCTCAGATTTTCGGCTGGATGCTGGTTTTGGCCGGTATTGTTCAGCTTTGTGTCGCATCAGGTCCCGATCATGCACGCGGATGGGGTTGGTGGCTTGCCGGTGGCATAATTAACCTTTTTGTAGGTTTCATGCTTGTCCGCTCGGTAATTCTGTCGGAAATGGTATTTCCTTACTTCCTCGCCATCATATTCCTTTTCTGGGGAATCAGTGCAATTGTTTCGTCAGTCAGCCAGCGCGCACGTAAATACTGGTGGCTTTATCTTATCAACGGCATCCTTCTCATGATCATCGGATTCTTCTTTGTTGAAGCCGGATGGTATCAGAACATGCTTATGACAAGCTTCCTCACCTCGTTGGCATTCATCTATTGGGGTTTCTCAATCTCGATGCTCAGCTACGACATGCGCCCCGACACAGAGGAAATTGAAAAATAAATCTTTAACATAACTTCATAATATTCCGGCCGTCACCTGTGTTTTCGGGTGACGGCTGTTGTTAAAATCCGTTTACAATGAACATCTTTACAATATAATTATTACATTTGTGGTTAAACTTTCACCCACGCTGAAAGTCATAATTATAAAATGATAATTAACCATAACCGACGATTTATGTTTAAAAAACTTTTTGCAATCCTCTTCGCTTCCGCAGTAATGCTTGTAAGCACGTCGGCCTACGCTCAATCGTATGATGACGACGACATCTACTATAACCCTGCCAAAGTAAAAAAGGAAACAAAAAACACAAAGAAGACCACTCCGGCCGCCAACACGCAGAATGTATACCAATACACTTTGCCCCGATCAGCTGACTATCCTTCAGCCGACACTTACACTCCTGCTCAGACAGCCGGGGTTAACCGTTCGGTCGACGAGTACAACCGTCGCGGTTTCTTTGCCACTCAACAGCCGGCACACTCATCTGCCGACACTTTGCAGACCGATGCATTTCAGGCGACCCGCCGCATTGAAAAGTTCTATAATCCCGATGTTGTTATCGCAGCTAACGATGACCGTCTTACGGAATACTATTATTCGGAACCTGTTTCTACCGTCAACATTATTGTAAACACTCCCTACTCATACTATTGGGACTACCCTTATTATGCAGGCTACTGGGGCAATCCTTACCGTCCATGGAGCTGGAATTATTCCTGGAACTGGGGCTGGGGGCCATCATGGAACTGGGCATGGAGTCCCTCCTGGGGTTGGAACTGGGGCTGGGGTTCATCATGGGCGTGGGGCCCTTCGTGGGGATGGGGCCCGGCATGGGGATGGGCACCATCATGGGGTTGGTCTAATCCCCGCCCCGGAAGCATAGGAAACATTCGTCCCGGAAATGCCGGATATCGTCCCGGAAATGCTCATGCCGGCACTGGAAATGTACGTCCCGGCTCATCGGCCGGAACCTGGCGTCCCGGAACTTCAGCCACCGGAGGCTACCGCCCCGGAAACGTAACGACTAATGGTGATGGCTACCGCCCCGGTCGTGGAAACACCCGAGGAAACGCTTCCAATTCCAATTCACAGAACGGAACATACCGTCCCAATAACTCAAACAACAACAACTCCGGCTATCGTCCTAACTCAACCGGAAACTCTTCGTGGGGCAACTCCGGAGGAGGTTTCCGCGGCGGATCTTCAACCGGCGGAGGTGTGCGCGGAGGCGGCGGAGGCCGTGGCCGTCACTAAATCTAAACTGAACACCATCTGAAAAATTCAACTATCTATGAAAAAGAGATTAATACAGATATTGACCTGTGCGCTCCCGTTCGGAGCATTGGCTCAGACAGCTCCCGATGCTTTTCAGCTGTCACGTTACGATCTTCGCGGAACGGCACGATACATGTCGATGGGCGGTGCGTTCACTGCTATAGGCGGCGACATGTCCTCACTTAACAACAACCCCGCCGGAATAGGCTTGTATCGCAAAAGCGAAGTCGGATTAACAATGGACATCGACATACAAGGCTCCAATTCCACAACTCCGACTCAGTCCACATCCTCTTCCCAAACCAAAGTCTATCTGAACAACATAGGCTATATCGGAGCTATGCGACTGAGCAGTGAAACGGTTCCTTACATTCAGTGGGGTGCATCCTACGGCCGTACTGCCTCGTTCAACCGCGCTTACAGCGGCGTAAACGGAGCAATGAACACTTCGCTCAGCAACTACATTGCCGGTTATACCGCAGAGGAGGGATGGACCGGCAACGAGCTTTCTGGCACTGACGAAAACTATTTCAGCTACAACGCTCCTTGGCTTTCCATGCTTGCCTACAATTCATTTCTGATTAACGCTCCCTGGAATTCAACTGCTTATGACGGAATGTGGACGAACGGCACCAAAGGCACCTCATCATTCGATGTCGTAGAAAAAGGATATGTCGACGAATATGCCATAAACTTCGGCGCTAATGTGCTGAACACTGTTTATTTCGGCATCGGTTTTGGAATTACCGATATTGAATATTCACAAAGCACATACTATACCGAAGACATGACAGGCGCTTTGATTCCTAACCAACGTCCGGCAACAAGCTACGATAATCCTGGCGATGTGGTTGACGGAAAAGTAGTTGACGGCTCCACCGTCGGCAATGGCGGATTCGGTCTTGACAGCTATAAGCGCATCACAGGAACAGGATTTAATTTCAAGGCCGGTGTAATCGTCAAACCGATAAACGAACTCCGTTTTGGTCTTGCCATTCACACTCCGACATATTATAACCTGAGTCAGGCAGCTTACGGAACAGCTGACTATGGTTTTGGATACACTGATGGCCCCGCTAAAGCTGACTATACCGGCACTCCTGTTGACTATGTCGATTATAAATTCCGCACCCCCTGGCGTCTGCAAACCGGTGTCGCCGCAGTTCTCGGAACAAAAGCCATTATCAGCGTGGACTATGAATACCGTCCTTATCAGAGCATGTCTCTTTCCGATCGTTTCGGCACGGAATATAAGGATCTCAAAAGCGACATAAAGACCTATTATCAGGCGGCTAACATTGTCCGTGTCGGCGCTGAATACCGTGCCAACAATCACATAAGCCTGCGTCTTGGCGGTGGCTTTGAAAGCACCCCTACAAAAACCGATGTTAAAAACGGACTTGAGGCTGTATACACATCAAATCCCGACGACACCGGAGTAACACCGAGTTACACGCTTTCCAACACAACACGCTACATAACGGCAGGCATAGGCTATCACACCGGGGGCTTCTATCTCGATGCCGCTTATGTTAACAAACACAACGAAAGCACCTTCCACGCCTTTACTCCAAATCAGTTCACTCCAACTCCACATGCGGCTAAAACATCGTTCAACTCCAACAACATCGTGCTTTCATTCGGATATAAATTCTGAGGCACTCTTTAATATCATATAACCTATACGGGTGGCTGTCTTGCCATCCGTATTTTTTGTTTATTGCCATAAATAATGTAAATTTGCACGTTACATTATTATTGAAAAATTAGCAGATGCCAACAATATCTAAGCGCGGCGAAATGATGCCCGCCTCACCTATCCGGAAACTTGTTCCTCTTGCAAACGAAGCGAAGCGTCGTGGTGTAAAAGTCTATCATCTGAACATAGGTCAACCTGATGTGCCCACTCCGCCCGAAGGCCTGGAAGCTCTCAAGAACATTGACCGTAAAGTGCTTGAATATAGCCCCTCCGAAGGCCTTTTAAGCCTGCGCAAACGCCTTGTGGAATATTATAACCGCTTCGACATAAACGTTGATGTCGACGATATAATTGTAACTACCGGTGGATCTGAAGCCGTGCTCTTTGCTTTCATGGCATGCCTCGACCCCGGAGATGAAATCATAATGCCTGAACCGGCCTACGCTAACTATATGGCCTTCGCCATTTCTGCCGGCGCTAAAATAATAACTGTGCCGTCGTCCATACATGAAGGTTTCGCACTTCCGCCTGTGGAAGAATTCGAGAAACTGATTACGCCCCGCACTAAAGGCATACTTATCTGTAATCCCAATAATCCCACCGGCTATCTTTACACTCAAAAGGAAATGAACCAGATTCGCGATCTGGTAAAAAAATACGACCTGTTCCTTTTCAGCGATGAGGTTTATCGTGAATACTGCTACACCGGAGCTCCTTACATTTCAGCATTCCATTTGCCCGGAATCGAAGAACAGGTAGTTCTTATTGATTCCGTTTCAAAACGCTACAGCGAATGTGGCATCCGCATAGGCGCTATTATTACCAAGCACCACGAGCTCAAGAAAAACGTAATGAAATTCTGCCAGGCCCGCCTCAGTCCGCCACTTCTCGGACAGATTGTTGCTGAAGCCTCAATCGGTGCAAGTAAGGAATACATGTTAATGACCTACAATGAATATGTTGAACGCCGTAAATTTTTAATCGACGGCATCAATAAGATTCCGGGATGTTACTCACCTATCCCGATGGGTGCATTTTACACCGTGGTAAGCCTACCTGTTGACGACGCGGAAAAATTCTGCTCATGGTGTCTGAGCGATTTCCAATATGAAGGAGCTACAATTTTCATGGCTCCGGCATCAGGTTTCTACACCACACCGGGAATGGGTAAAAACGAAGTGCGTATGGCTTATGTCCTGAAAAAAGAGGATCTTGCCAAAGCGTTGAAAGTTTTAGAAGAAGCATTGAAAGCCTATCCCGGAACTGTTCGATAAACCCTTTACACCTCCGCCTGAAGATGCTTTTTGAAATGTGGATGGCACGGCGCCTCAGTTTGCGTGCCGATACGTATGACACCCGGAACCGCGCCGGTGCAGCCACGGTTATCGCTGTTATAGGTATTGCTCTGTCGGTGGCCATAATGATTGTGTCGCAAGCCGTAGTTACCGGATTCAAAAATGAAATAAAAAACAAGGTAATTGGCTTTAATTCTGACATAACCATCTATCCCGACGATGCTTTCTCAAACAACCCGGCATCTCAGGGAATCAGATTTTCCGATTCGATTCGCCGGGCAATTACGGAAATATATCCTGAAGCAAAACCAGCGCTTACCATACGTCAGCCTGCCATTCTTAAAACAGACAGCGCGTTTCAGGGCATAGTGCTACGTGGCTATACACCCGGCCCGGGAACCGATTTCATTGAGCGCCACCTTGTTGAAGGCAGAATGATTCCATTCAATGTCAATGGCGTTGACTCCCTTATTAACACTGTTGTAATAAGCCGTTCGATGGCAAATGCTCTGAACCTGCATACAGGCGAGAAAATCAATTCTCATTTCATTATCAATAACAGCCTGCGCACACGCCGCCTGACAGTTTGCGGAATTTACGACACACATTTCACTGAATACGACGCATTCTTTGCATACACACCGCTTGAATTCCTTCAGAATTTCAATCATATTGATTCAATTACCGGTGGCGCAATTGAAATATGGGGTGTTCCGGTTGAAAACATTTCCACGGTCTCAAGAAATCTTTCCGACAAACTTAACTTCTTAAGTTATTCGAATCAAAACGACAAAAATTATATTGTCGACAACGTTCTGTCCACCGGAGCGATATATTTTAACTGGCTTGAGCTGCTCGATACAAATGTCACCGTTATCATTACCCTGATGGCTTGTGTTGCCCTCTTCACGCTTATCTCAAGTCTCTTCATCATAATTCTTCAGCGGGTCAGCATGATCGGGCTTCTGAAAGCTCTCGGCGCCACAAACAAATCAATCAGAACAATTTTCATTTTCATTTCCGAACGTCTTGTGGTGAAAGGGCTGCTTTTTGGAAACATAATTAGTTTGGCGTTACTGCTGATACAACATCATTTCCATTTGATTCCGCTCAACGCCGACACCTACTATATTAACTATGTGCCAGTTACAATAAACCTAATTCCTGTTGTCCTGATAAATCTATGCGCTGTCATTGTTTCTGCCTTAATGCTGATTCTGCCGAGCGGCGCCATAGCAAGACTCAAACCGTCCGAAACAATGCGATTTGAATAATCGACCTTTTTATCACAAAATTTGTTGTAAGTATACATACCGTTTAACTTAACGTGATTTTTTCACTACCTTTGTATTTTATAATTTATATATATGACTGAAAAAACCACCGACATAGTTCGTCTGGCAATCGAGGGAATTCAGGAGCGTAAAGGCCGTAAAATAACTGTCATCGACCTGTCTGGCATTGAATCCGCTCCAACGTCAAACTTCATAATATGCCAAGGCAACAGCACGATGCAGGTTTCGGCAATTGCCGACAGCGTGCGCGAATATCTACTTGAACACGCTGCTACAAAACCCTACAACTACGATGGTTATCGTAACTCGCAATGGATAGTGCTTGACTACGGGCACACTCTTGTCCATATATTTTTACCTGAAACACGCGAACTGTATAACCTGGAAGAACTGTGGAGCGATGCCCCTTCAACTCAAATTCCTGATTTAGATTAATTCGACACAACCATTTTTATGCAGAAACCCCAAAAACCAAAAAAATTCAGATTTGCATTCAACATCCTCTGGATGTATGGAATAATAATACTCGCCCTCGGTGCCCTTCTCTACTTTGACAACGACACGTTAAGTAAGGAAGTTGACTATAGCGAATTTAAGAAAGCCGTTGAGGAGAAAGGTGTTACCAAAATCATTGTCTTTGCCAAAAAGAATGAAGCCGAAGCAGTTCTTACCGACTCAGCCGCAACCAAAATTTTCGGCGCGCAATATAAACCTGACAAACGTTACGAACCGCGAATAATAACCATAATTCCTTCGGCCGATGAACTTCAGAAAAACATCGATGCATGGAATCAGACCGGTGTGTTCAATGGCGTGGTTAAATATGAAAAGTCAAGCGATTTCTCAAACTATCTCTGGTCATTCGGTCCCATTGCGCTGCTTATTGTGTTCTGGATTTGGATGATGCGCCGCATGTCAGGAAAAGATTCCTCCGGAGCCGGCGTGTTCAATGTCGGAAAATCAAAAGCAAAAATATTTGATAAGGACGGTCCTATTCAGGTTACATTCAAGGATGTAGCCGGCCTTTCCGAAGCAAAAACTGAAATTGAAGAGATAGTTGAATTCCTTAAAAATCCCCAACGCTACACAAACCTCGGTGGAAAAATTCCAAAGGGAGCGCTGCTTGTCGGCCCTCCCGGAACCGGTAAGACTTTGCTCGCTAAAGCCGTTGCCGGCGAAGCAAATGTTCCCTTCTTCTCCATGTCAGGCTCCGACTTCGTTGAAATGTTTGTGGGCGTCGGTGCATCCCGCGTACGCGATCTTTTCCGGCAGGCAAAAGAAAAAGCACCTTGCATCGTGTTCATCGACGAAATTGATGCCGTAGGACGTGCTCGTGGAAAAAATCCTAATATGGGTGCTAACGACGAGCGTGAAAACACTCTTAACCAGCTTCTCACCGAAATGGACGGTTTCGGAACAAACAGCGGTGTCATAATTCTTGCTGCCACAAACCGTGCCGACATTCTCGATAAGGCTCTTATGCGTGCAGGCCGTTTCGACCGCCAGATCTACGTGGATCTTCCCGACCTTAACGACCGTGTGGCTATATTCAACGTTCATCTCCGTAACATTAAAACCGACGATTCAGTTGATGTTGACCTGCTTGCACGCCAGACCCCCGGATTCTCCGGAGCAGATATAGCTAACGTGTGCAACGAAGCAGCCCTGATTGCCGCACGCCACAACCATCCGAGCGTCGGCAAACAAGACTTCATCGATGCTGTCGACAGAATAATCGGTGGCCTTGAAAAACGTTCTAAAATAACCACCGACGAGGAAAAACGCGCAATTGCCATTCACGAAGCCGGGCATGCAACGGTGTCGTGGTTCCTGCGCTACGCAAATCCGCTCATAAAGGTTACCATTGTCCCCCGTGGAAAGGCACTCGGCGCAGCCTGGTATCTGCCCGAGGAACGTCAGATTACACCCGCACAGGCGCTTCTCGACGACATGTGCGCTACTCTTGGCGGACGAGCTGCCGAAGAACTATTCCTCGGCCATATCTCCACCGGCGCCGCAAACGACCTCGAACGGGTAACCAAACAAGCATATGCAATGGTTATGTACTATGGCATGAGCGATAAACTCCCCAACCTCAGCTACTATGATTCAACCGGAAACTATGGTTTCTCTAAACCGTATTCCGACGACCGTGCCCGTATGATTGATGAAGAAGTGTCACGCATAATCAACGAGCAATATGAACGCGCTAAACAGATTCTGCGCGACCATGCCGAAGGTCACGGACAACTAGCTGAAACCCTTGTTACACGCGAAGTCATTTTCACCGACGATGTTGAAAAAATATTTGGCAAACGGCAGTGGGCCTCGCGCACCGATGAAATTCTTGCCGCCAATAACGCCACAACATCAAACGAAAAAAACAGTCTCCCCCCCAACGAATCAAAATCAGAAGAAGATAATCATGACGATGGCAGAATAATCGACGTTGAAAGTGAAGACATCACTGAAAACAATGAATCATCCGCGAAGCACGACTCGCCCAACGGTGACACTCCTGACGACATCGAAACACCGCCACCCTTCAAACAATAATAGACACTGAACAATAAAACCGGCAGGCTGAACTCAATCCATCTTGATTTCAGCCTGTTTCATTTCATCATATTCCTCCCAGTCCGGATCATTCTCACAATATATCGTAATAGGAAGCAAAGGATATTTCTCCAGCATCTCATTCAACTTTCTTCCGAAAATATTCGTGGAAAGAGTGTAAAAAATCCAGTTCCGTTCCCCGCCTCCGGTAAACACACCCGTCAGCACGGCAACAGGATCTTTCCTAAACTCGGCAAGCATCGTTTCCTGGACACCATCCATCAGTTCCGACTCACTCTTGCCAGGCATTCCGTCCGACTCAGGAACATAATTCCATGTTATTTCAACTCTTATCTTAAACCGAGGATTACTGCGGAACTTACCCACATCATTCCTGCCGGTAACCATTATAAGCTCACCACCGTCACCCTCTGCCGGCGCAGTCCACCATTCCCCATATTCAACAATAGCCATCGTTATAAAATCATATTTTCCACGAAGGTAATGTTTTTTTATAACTTTGTCAATCAAAATTTGGCTATTACTTCCGCTCTCACTATATTTGTACAAACAAACATAAAACGAACATATTATCAATAATGGAAATCAAAGGCAAAATCATAGTAGCCCTCCCGGAAATGTCGGGAGAATCAAAAACTTCCGGAAATCCCTGGAAAAAACGCGAATACGTTCTTGAAACGCATGACACATATCCCAGAAAAGTTCACTTCGATCTTTTTGGCGAACGTGCCGACAAATATCCTCTGAACGTAGGCGACGAAATAACACTCAGCTTCGACATTGAAAGCCGTGAATATAACAACCGCTGGTACACAAGTATCCGCGGATGGAAAGTAGAAAAAGACACCCCCGGACAGGCCGCTCCTTCCATGCCTACCGCCTTCGACGCGCCCCCGCAAGTAGATTTCCCCCCGGTTGGAAGCAACGAAGACCTCCCATTCTAATCAATTCCACGACAAAACTGCACATCAGATATATACCTGATACCCCCAAAGAGTTCGGCACCGCCGAACTCTTTTTCCATTTCCCCCTCCCCGAAACAGATCTCCCATATTTTGCACAGACATCACTTCAGCATCCCCCTGATTTCCATCACCTTGTAGGGACGTTGCCTCCGGCACATGACACACCCGCATGGCCTTCACACCTCACAGCAGAGCCGCAGCAAGCGGCTCAATCAAGGAAACCCCGGAGTGGATGCGAAGCGACTCTCCGGGGAAGCTCACTCCCCTCTCCTCAATCAACCCCTGCAGGGGTTGCACCCCGCCACCTCGAATACCGCCAAACCCCTTTCTCCCTTTCTCAACACATACCGAAGGCATGTCCCTACGAACCACAACGCATAACATAATGATTTCCACTGCTTTGTACGGACGTTGCCTCCGGCACGTGCCACACCCGCATGGCACAACACTCCCTGATTTCCACCACCTTGTACGGACGTTGCCTCCGGCACGTCCACCGCAGCATGGCCTTCACACCGCACCGGCCTGCTTCCCCAGCAATCTCTCCGGACGCGACAAGTCAGCGTCCCTACAATACATTAATCGTCAGCATATTACATAACGAATTACCCACCCCAATGTAGGGCACGTGATTCATCGCACAGCTGTCCGGTAAAATAATTAACAATCGTCGCTAAGTATTAAT
>CAZMAO010000010.1:0-49685 GCA_964564465.1 uncultured Bacteroides sp. | reverse complement strand
TCGGCGGCATCGCTAATGTTGACCTGTTTAAGAAGCCTGTGCTCGGGCGACATTGTCGTGAAGCGCAGCTCTTCGGCGCTCATCTCACCGAGACCTTTGTAGCGCTGCACTTTTGTGCGGTCGCCATATTTGGCTATGAATTGCTGCACCTGTGCATCGGTCCAGCAATATTCCTCAACTTTGCCACGGGTGCATTTATAGAGCGGTGGCGTTGCGAGATAGAGGTATCCGTTTTCAATGATGGGGCGCATTCTGCGGAAGAAGAATGTCATGAGCAGGGTTGCGATGTGTGAACCGTCGACATCGGCATCGGTCATGATAATGATTTTGTGATAGGCCAGTTTTGAGATGTTTACGGCTTTGGGGTCGTCTTCGGTTCCGATGGTTACACGCATTGCGCGGAAAAGAGATGTGATTTCCTGGTTGTCGAAAATTTTATGATCCATGGCTTTTTCAACATTCAGGATTTTGCCTCGGAGTGGAAGGATGGCCTGGAATTCACGGTCGCGTCCCTGTTTTGAGGTTCCGCCTGCAGAATCACCCTCGACAAGGAACAGTTCGCAGTTTTCAGCTGTTGTCGATGAGCAGTCGGCAAGTTTACCGGGGAGGCCTGCTCCGGAGAGGGGTGATTTGCGCTGTACTTTGGCGCGTGCATTATAGGCTGCATGGCGAGCCTGTGCGGCAAGGATTACTTTTTCAACAATTCTTTTAGCCTGACGGGGGTGTTCTTCAAGATAGTTGCCGAGGGCTTCGCTTACGGCTGTCTGAACGGCGCCGATAACTTCGTTGTTTCCGAGTTTTGTTTTTGTCTGTCCTTCGAACTGGGGTTCCATTACTTTAACGGAAACGACAGCCGTAAGGCCTTCGCGGAAGTCATCGCTTGCCACTTCAACTTTTGCTTTTTCAAGCATTTTCTCCTTATCGGCATATTTTTTAAGAGTCGAGGTGAGTCCGCGCCGGAAGCCGGTTAGGTGTGTGCCACCTTCAATGGTGTTGATGTTGTTAACGAATGAGTATATGTTTTCGTTATAGGTGGTGTTGTAAGTGAGCGCCACTTCCACGGGAATGCCCTGGCTTTCGGTGTTCAGATGAATCACATCGTCGATTAGGGGCTCTTTGTTGGAATCGATATATTTAACGAATTCTTCAAGTCCGGTTTCGGAGTAGAAAGTTTCGCTACGGGGTTCGCCTTCGGCGTTTACTTCGCGATAGTCGGTGAGTGTCAGCGTTATTCCTGAGTTGAGGAATGCGAGGTCGCGCAGACGGTTGGCGAGAGTGTTGTAATCGTAGATTGTAACGGTGAAAATGGAACTGTCGGGGAGGAAAGTGATTGTGGTTCCGGTGCTGTTGCTTTCGCCTTCGATGCGAAGTTCTGTTGTGGGATGGCCACAGCTGTATTCCTGAACGTATGTTTTGCCATTACGACGCACTTCGGCGCGCAGGTAGGAGGAAAGGGCGTTTACGCATGAAACACCTACGCCATGCAGACCACCTGAAACCTTGTAGGTTCCTTTGTCGAATTTACCGCCGGCGTGAAGAACGGTCAGAACCACCTCGAGCGCGCTTTTGCCTTCTTTTTCGTGCATGTCGACCGGGATTCCTCGACCGTTATCGACAACGGTGATTGAGTTGTCGGGGTTTATGGATACGTCGATGTGGGTGGCGAAACCGGCGAGCGCTTCGTCGATGGAGTTGTCGACAACTTCATAGACAAGATGGTGGAGACCTTTATTCGAGATGTCGCCGATATACATTGCAGGGCGTTTACGCACTGCTTCAAGTCCTTCCAGCACCTGAATGTTGCTGGCGCTATATTCTTGATTGTTTTCTGCCATTTTATGGATGCTTCAAATGATGTACGTGTGCTTATAAAATCAAACAAAGGTACTTATTTTCCGTTAAAACGGCAAATTTTTGAGGGGTTAAAATCCAATTTGCCGCAGTGATTGTTAAAGAAATATGACACAGGGAAAAACAGACAGTAAGGTAGACATGAAGGGGCTTGTTAGCAAGGCTCTTAAGATAATTGTTCCGTTATGCGTATCGGCGGGGTTGGTTATATGGCTGTTCCATAAGGTGAATGTGCATCAGGTTGTGGCGGTCATAAAACAGGGTGTGAACTATTGGTTTATAGCCGCCATGATGCTTCTGACGGTTTTGAGTCACATTATCAGGGGTGTGAGATGGGGCTATCAGCTCAGAGCTGCCGGAATTCCGCGGATTCCGTGGCTTGCGGAAAGTGTTTCGATTTTCGGCGCGTATGCTCTTAATCTGTTGTTTCCATATATCGGTGAGGCATGGCGGTGTGTGTATGTGGAGCGCAGGGAGGGGTGTAAACTTTCAACTGTTGTAGGCACGGACCTGGGCGACAGGGCGAGCGACGGTGTGATGATTTCAATGCTGATAGTTCTTGCGGCCTTTGTGGCGCAGAAACCAATGGAAAGGTTTATGACTCATTATCAGATGGGACGTTACATAGACCGGGTGGCACATAGCGGAGAAATGTGGCTGTGGGTGGCGGGCGTGGTTCTGGTGCTTGGAGTGGCGGGCTATCTGTTTCGTCATACAAAATTCATGCAGGGAGTCAAGGCAAGCGCCATGCGTATGTGGGATGGATTCAGCGTGCTGTTCCACATGAAGGGGAGAGGAATGTATGTGTTGCTTACATTCGGAATATGGATATGTTATTTTCTTGAGACATATCTATGCTTTTTCGCATTTCCTTTTACAAGGGAACTGATAGATTTGCCGGGTTCATGCTACGGATTGATTCCGGGTCTTGTGGTGTTTGTGTTCGGTTCGTGCAGTATGGCGGTTCCGAGTAACGGCGGTTTGGGCGCATGGAACATTGCCGTGATGTTTGCACTTAGCCTTTATGGGATTTCAGCAGCTGACGGTGCGGCATATTCGTTGGTTTTCTGGAGTTTCCAGACGATGATTCAGATTGCGTCGGGTGTGTTCAGTGCTTTTTATATCATGCATTCGCGCAGGGAGGGTCTGGTTCCGAACCGGAAGCTTGACAAAAATTCTGTTGCCGGCTGATTCGCGAGATGATTTCCGAGAAGGCTTCATCGGGAGAGAGTTGAATTATATCCGGACGTTTTTTTAGCCATGTAAGCTGTTTTTTTGCATAGACGCGTGTGTTTTTCTGAAGTCGCGCAATAGCCGTGCTGCGGTTGAATTCACCATTGAACCATGCGAACATTTCTTTGAACCCTACTGTGTTAAGTGAGTTGAGATGGCGAAGGTGGTACACGCTGCGCGCTTCGTTTTCCAATCCAGCTTCAATCATGTGCAGAACACGTCTGTTGATTCTGTCGAACAGTTCTGTCCGCGGCATATTGATTGCGTATTGGAAAATCCGGAACGGACGTTCCCTGACAGTTCCGGTTCGCAAAGAGGAGTAAGGCACGCCTGCCTGCCAACATATTTCAAGTGCGTGGACCAGTCGTTTACTGTTGTTTATGTCGACGATTTTAAGATAATCGGGGTCGAGTAGCTGAAGTTGTGCAATTACGGCGTCGCGTCCGCCCTGTTCGAGCAGGCGGTATGCGCGTTGGCGTATTTCGGGGGTTATTGTGGGAAGTTCGTCGATTCCACGGACAAGTGCGTCGATATACATCATTGAACCTCCACACACAATCAGGTGTTTTTCCCCTTGGGCTGATAGGCGTGAGATCAGATTGAGCGCATCATTTTCGAAGGAGGCGGCACTGTAGTATGCATCGATAGGAAGGGTGCCTACAAGATGGTGAGGCACTGCCGCCAACTGTGTTGCAGTCGGAGCGGCAGTGCCGATAGGAATGTCGCGATAAATCTGTCGGGAGTCAGCCGAAAGGATGTGGCAGTTGAAGTGCTTTGCCAATTGCACGGCCAAGTCACTCTTCCCGGAACCGGTGGGGCCGGTTATTATGATTACTGTGAAGTTCCCTAACGGGTTGTTCATGCTTTTTCGTTAACCAGGGCGGCAATGTTCACAATTACATCGACAGCTTTTTCCATTGATGGAATGGGAACGAATTCGTAGCGACCGTGGAAGTTAAGACCGCCTGCGAAAATGTTGGGGCATGGCAAACCTTTGAATGAGAGCTGAGCTCCGTCAGTTCCTCCGCGGATTGGCTGCACTATGGGCTTGACTCCAGCCTGAACCATTGCTTGCTGCGCGATGTCGATAATATACATTACGGGTTCTATTTTTTCGCGCATGTTATAATACTGGTCTTTAATTTCAAGGGTTGCAACACCTGGGAATTCCTTGTTTATTTTGCGTGTGAGGTGCTCGAATTCCTTTTTACGGCGTTCGAAACGGTCGCGGTCGTGGTCGCGGATAATGTAGGTAAGGGTGGTTTTTTCAACAGTGCCTTCAATGGATATGAGGTGATAGAAGCCTTCGTAACCTTCTGTGTGTTCAGGAGTTTCCCAACGTGGAAGCATGATGGCGAACTGGTTTGCGATGCGCAGCGAGTTGATCATTTTATGTTTAGCATAACCGGGGTGTACGTTGCGGCCGGTGAATGTTACGCGGGCCACGGCAGCGTTGAAGTTTTCGTATTCAAGTTCGCCGATTTCGCCGCCGTCCATGGTGTATGCCCAGTCGGCGCCGAATTTTTCGACATCGAATTTGTGCGCTCCCTGGCCAATTTCCTCATCGGGGTTGAATGCAATGCGTATGTCGCCATGTTTGATTTCAGGATGAGCCTGCAGATGAGCTATAGCTGTTATGATTTCGGCAACACCAGCTTTGTCATCGGCACCGAGCAGTGTGTTTCCGTCAGTGACTATCAGATCCTGACCTTTATATTGAAGAAGTTCGGGAAATTCATCGGGAGAAAGAACGATGTTTTTTTCCCGGTTAAGCATTATTTGCGAGCCGTCGTAGTTTTCGACTATACGCGGGGACACATGCCGGCCGCTCATGTCGGGGGAGGTATCGAGGTGGGCGATGAAACCAACTGTCGGAACATTGTTTTTGGTTGTGTTGGCCGGCAGAGTTGCCATCAGGTAGCCGTTATCGTCGAGTGAAATATTGCTCAGTCCCATGGATTTTAGCTCTTTTTCGAGGGCTTGAGCAAAAATCATTTGTCCGGGTGTGGAAGGAGTGAGGTTAGTGAGTTCGTCGCTTTGAGTGTCGAACTTCACATATTGAAGAAAACGGTCGGTAACAGTCATTTTTTTATGTATGTTATATGTTTATGTTTATCGTGATGAAGTGGATAAATCAATAGTAGCGGTAGTACTTAACCCAATCTATTTCCATTGCGGCGGGCAATTGGTTTTGGTTTACGCTTCCAACCCATGAACCGCCGAGCTGCATGTCGATTTTCAGATACCATTCCTTATAGAATGGATATTGTTCAGCACCGGCAGCAGGAACGCGACGGTAGCGGAATGTTTCATTTCCGTTTACAAACCATGCTATAGCATTTTCCGTAACTGCAATTCCGTAGGTGTTGTATTTGCCGGAATTTATGTAGGCTGTAGCTGAATTTGCCGGTTCGCCTCCGTTCTGTGTGTATGCGCTGTGGACTGTCTGATAGACAAACGTATCATGGTTAAGATGTTCCATGATGTCAATTTCGCCACAGGCCGGCCATCCGGCTGAACCGTCGACCGGCATCATCCAGATTGCGGGCCACGCACCTTGAGCATCGGTGAGTTTCACACGGATTTCAACACGGAAGGGGGGCTTCAGATTGAAGTGCCCTTCGGTTGTTATGCCTCCGCAGATGTACGGACGTGTGTCGTCGACATCGGCAGGGGTGTTGATGCCAAGCAGAGAAAGAGATGTGCCCGAGAAATCGAAGCAGGCATCGTCGGTTGATATGAATTTGCGCCAGTCGGGTCCGGAAGATGGTGGATTGTAGGGTTCAATGCGCTTCCAGTGTTCGGAATCGAGGCTGCTTCCGGCGAAATCGTCAGTCCACAGCAGATGCCATGCCGGAGCGTCGGGATCGTTGTTTTTTTCAGGCTCGTCAGATTTGTCGTCGCTACACCCGTTCGCTGCAATAATTAAGCAGCATGTAAGGGCGAATCGTATTATTTTTTTCATTGTCTGTTGAATTGGGAATGGAAAAATTCAAGTTGGGGAATGATTGATTTGCGCCAGTAGGATGGTGTATGCGCTCCCGGACTTGTAAGGTAAGTGTGGGTTATTTCTTTTTGATTCAGGAGAGTGTGTAGGGAATTGTTCACATTGAAAAAAAAATCTTCGGTTCCGCAATCGAAAATGATGTTCAGTTGACCGGGTTTGAGGTTACCGCTTTCCACGAGCGATTTTACGGAGTGTGTCTGCCATTCGGATTTGTTTGTTTTATATGGGCCGAGGCGGTCGGCTATGTTCCAGCGTGTAGGGAATGGAATTATTTCAACGCCACCGCTTGTGCTTCCTGCGTTTTTGAACAGTTCGGGGTGGCGTATGCCGAGCCACAGACCGCCATGTCCGCCCATGCTGAGTCCGGTAATGGCGCGGCCGTCCGGATCCTTGCGGGTGTTGAATGTGGAGTCGATGAAGGGGATGAGTTCCTTGGTGATGTAACTTTCCATCTGCATGCTTGAGTCGACAGGAGAATCCCAATACCAGGAGTTACGTCCGTCGGGGCAGACAATAATAATGTCATATTCGGTGGCGAGGGAATCGAGGTTAGTGAAACTTCCCCACGATAAGTGGTTGCCGCCATGGCCGTTGAGAAGGTAAACAACAGGATAAGGCTCGGATTGAGTTGAATAGCCTTCGGGGAGTGTTACGGAAACTTTTGCGGGTGAAACAATGAAGGTTGATGTGATATCGAGTATTTCCGTGTGAGCCGGCGTTTCGATTGACCGTTGTGTATCAAGATGCTCTTTTTCAGTGGTGTGCTCAGCTCTCAACGGAGAGAAGAGCATGATAAGCAGCGGCAGAAAAACTATTGTAAGAAAACGTTTTATCATTGGATTGGTGTTTGGCACAAATTTACAACTTTTTTCTGTAATTTTGTGCAAGAAAAGAATCTTAGCAAAGAGATATAGTGATGAAAATAGGAATAATAGTAGCGATGCAGAAGGAACTTGAACTTCTGTTGCCGCTGATGAACGGCGGGAAGGAAACGGCAATAAACGGCTTCACATTCCATTCGGGAGAAATAGGGGCGACTCCTATTGTAGCAATGCAGTGTGGAATAGGGAAGGTCAATGCGGCTATAGGCGCGATGACAATGATAGATCTGTTTCATCCTGATCTGATAATCAATACAGGTGTTGCCGGGGGTACGGGAGGCACGGCCGGTGTTCTGGATATTGTTGTCGGGACGCGAGTGGCCTATCACGATGTATGGTGCGGTCCGGGTACGGAGTGGGGTGAGGCTTCGGGTTGTCCACGTTTTTTCCATACAACCGATATGGTGAATTCGCTCAGATGTCTGGCGGAAGGGGATAATGTAAAGCATGGTCTTGTGGCGTCGGGCGATGTGTTCGTTAGCTCGCCGGATGTTGTGTCGCATATAAAGGGTCTGTATCCGGATGTGGATGCGGTTGATATGGAGAGCGGTGCGATAGCCCAGGTTTGTTTCATGCGCCAGATTCCTTTCGGATGCATAAGGGTTATAAGCGATACGCCGGGAGCGGATGACAATATCTCGCAATATAATAATTTCTGGGAGGAAGCACCGAAGCATACGTTTGATATGTTGCGTCATATAATAAATGAGCTTTCAGCGTAATGGAGAAGATTGCAAGTTTTAAGGTTGATCATCTGAAATTGTTGAGAGGCGTTTATGTTTCAAGACGTGATGTGACTCCGCACGGAGATGTGATAACCACATTTGATGTGCGGTTGACAGAACCGAACCGTATGGCTGCTGTAAGTCCGGAGGCGTTGCATGCAATGGAGCATCTTGCAGCAACTTTTTTGCGGAACGATGAGGAGTGGCGCGATAGAATTGTTTATTGGGGGCCGATGGGATGCTGCACGGGAAATTATCTGATTGTAAGCGGTGAACTGGAATCGAAGGATGTTCTGAAGCTGCTCAGACGCACGTTTGAGTTTGTGGCGGATTTTGAGGGTGAGGTTCCGGGAGCCACGGCGCGCGACTGCGGCAATTATTTGTTTATGGATCTTGGTGAGGCAAAGCGGCAGGCACGTAGGTTTGTCGATGAGGTGCTTGCAAATGTAACCGAAGCAAATCTTGTTTATCCTGAATGAAGGACTTGCGGGCTATAAGAGGAAAGTTTTATATTGCGGGTCTTGTGAGCGAAGGTGAGCATGACAGGCAGGATTTTAAGTTTCAGATTTCTGATGCCGTTAAGATAGCCCGATCAATTTCGGCTTTTTCAAATCACAAAGGCGGACGATTGCTGATGGGGGTGCGTGATAACGGAACGATTGCCGGGGTGAGGAGCGAGGAGGATGTGTATGTTGTGGAACAGGCTGCGCAGATGTATTGCCGGCCGGCGGTTAATGTGGAGTTTACGGCATATAGGGCTACTGACGAGGGGCATGTAGTGATAAAGGCTGAAGTTCCGGAGGCGGAGTCGCGGCCGGTTCAGGCGCGGTTGGCCGACGGGCGTTGGCGTGCGTTCATGCGGGTGAAGGATGAGAATATATTGGCATCGTCATTGATGGTGAGGATGTGGCGTTCGCGCCGGAGCGGAGCCGGAATGGTGATGGAAATGGGTGGCGACGCCGATGCGGTTGTCGATGCGGTGAGGAACAACGGGCCGGTTTCGGCATCGGATGTGGCGCGTGTAGCGCATCTGAGCCGTGAACGGGTTGAGCGAAGCATTGTCTGGCTTGCATCAAACGGTTTGCTTGAGTTTGTAAAGGTGGGGCAGGGCTTTCTGATCGACTTAGCCGGAAAGTGAGCGCGTGGCGTCAGCGGGAAAGGGCGCCTGTGGGGGAAATTACAAGGGGAGAATCGGGAAAATCGAGTTTTGATAGTCGGCGGATGTTGTTGATTACACTGCCTGAAGGGTCAGGTTTTGGGCCATGTCCTTTTACCTGAAGGAATGGATGAATCTGTCCGGAATGGAATGTGCCGTCGGGGAGCAGATTTACTGTTACGAGCGGTGCGTGTCCGGAAATTCCTGAAATGTTCATGCGGAAAGGTGTACAGAAGTTCCCGAGACTGTACATTATCAGGCGGTTGTTATAAAGTTCCATGGCTCTTGTTACGTGTGGGCCGTGACCGTAAACAATGTCGGCTCCGGCATCGATAGCGGCGTGTGCGAATTCATAGACATTTCCCCGCTGTTCATTGAAAGCGAATTCGGTTGCAAAGGGTATTCGGTTGTGAGCGGAACCTTCTTCCCCGCCATGAAATGTAACCACTACCAGATCGGTGTTTTTTTTGAGTTCGGAAACGGTTGAACGTACCAGATTCAGGTCGTTGAGGTTGCATGTTCCTCTGCTGTGTCCGAATGAAGCGAATCCTATTTTCTTTCCGTTCCTAACAATGATTGCCGTGGGGCAGTCGTTGACAAGTCCGGCATAAGCAATGCCGGCATTTTTAAGTGTGAGCTGTGTTGATATGCGGCCCATATTGCCAAAGTCGTTTATATGGTTGTTGGCAATGTTCATGAAGTCGAATCCGGCATTGACAAGATTCTTTACATAGGATGTGGGAGTGCGGAAGGTGAAGCATGTTTTCGGATTTGAGCAAAGTTTGGGTTTGCCGCCAATGTCAATTAAAGTGCCTTCATGATTGCCGCATGCCACATCGACATTTTTAATCAGATTTTCGCAGTTTTTAAAAAGGTCGGCACCGTTTTTTGCAGGGAGATAGGCGTTTGAAATTGAGTCGGGATAGGATGATCCCATTAAAATATCGCCCATGAAGGCGAAAGATGTCAGTTCGTTTGAGAGTGTAACGGAACTGCCGGGGAGGGAACAGCAGAAAAGGAGGAGGGAGATTGCGATTTTAGAAGTGATATTCATATTAAAATTTTTTGAGGCTTAGCCAGAAATGATTATTCTGACAAAGCCTCAAAATTATATTGTTTATTTATAAATTGCAAGTTAAAGCTGAGCAATGCTTTTTCCGTTCTTTTCACTTTGAGTGACGTCGATTTTGCTTCCCAGAATGCGACGTGCGCCGATGAAATTGCGTGAATAGTAGCCGTTGTCGGGGAAATTCTGATAGGTTACGCCTTTTTTAGTTGACGCGTGAATGAAACGGCAGGAATTGTTGTCGCGGTCAACGCTTACAACCATAGCTACATGGCCTACATTTCCGCGTCCGGCACTACGGCTGCTGAAGAACAGGAGGTCGCCGGGTTGAAGTTCGCCTATGCCTACGCGGTTGCCCTGAAGGTATTGCTGACGTGAGGTGCGGTCGAGGTTAATGCCGAAGTTGCGGTAAATGTAACCAACAAATCCTGAGCAGTCGAAAGCGCGGGGGGTGGTTCCGCCGAGGCGATAGCGTGTGCCGAGGAAACGTTTGCTGTAGGAAACCAGGCTGCTTGCAAGCTGAGGCTCAACTTCGGAAGCTACAAACTGCTCGGCGATGCCGAAGAAGGGGGAGTGTTTGGCAGCATCGTCAAGGCTCTGGTCGAGGAAAGTGTTCGCAACGAGTTTTGCCATTTCGCTCTGTTCGTTTGCAACCTCGTTATGTTTTGCCGGGAGACTTTGAGCTGAAAGCCCTGAAACAGTCAGTGCTAGAGCACAAAGCGATATGATTTTTTTGAAATTCATTTTGCAAGAAAATCTTAAAAAGGTAGATTGGTGTTGTCGGTTATGGTTTTAATGACAATGCAAAGATACGGCGAAAAAACGGGAAAAGCAAATTGCAAGATGCTGATAATTGGCATTTTGACAAATTTGAACAAAAGAGCCCGGCGTTCAACACTTTTTAGCATTAGTGTTGAATTGTTAAAAAGTAGTGCAAAATTGGGTTGTTTGAATACAAAAATTAAGATATTTTCACATTTCTCTTTACGGCTGTAAATTATGTGTGCACATGGTGCAAAAATTTGTGCAAAGTTGAATGTTAATGTAAATTCGGGGCGAAATTAGGGTTATTTCACGAATAACGAATTTGAGAGTAAATAGTTAGGCTGCGGAACAGGTGTGTAAAATGATTTAAGGTTTTTTACAATTTTTAACCAAGAGAATTATCGTCGGAAATGGTGTTTTTCGTCGGTGTTTCAGTTTTTGGCGAAGAAATGTATTGCTGATAGTAGGTCATTATGATTGAAGTGGCCGGCAGAGCAATAAGCATTCCGATGATTCCGAGCAGACTTCCCCACACGGAAAGGGCCAGAAGAATGATTGCCGGGTTGAGTCCCATTTCCTTTCCCATTACGTGCGGTGTTATGACGTAGTCGCAGACTGGCTGCACAATCAGATACACGCACAGTGATTTTCCGAACATTGATGCGAATGACACATCTCCGCCCAATGAATAGATGAGACAGATAATTGCAACGGGAATAACGGTTATGTATTGGAAATAGGGAATCATGTAGAGCAGGCCTACGGTTATGCCCATTGGAATAGCCAGTGGGAGGCCGATAATTGAGAAGCCGATGCAATACAGAACCATTGCACAAAGCGAAAGGAATCCTTGTCCGCGGAAGTAGTGGTTCATGCTCAGCTGCACGTCGTGCATGATGTTTACGGCCTGTTCGCGATATTTGAATGGGACAATGAGTTTAAAACCGCGGCATATCTGCGGATAGTCGATAAGAATGAAGAGCAGGTAAATTATGGTAAGCGCCCATTCGAGAATCTGCAGCAGGGTGGAGAATGATTCGTTGATGAGCGATGTTCCTTTGTCGATGATGGTGTCGAGATGGAAGTTTGAAATGAAATTTTTTATTTCTACGGGATTGAAGTGTGTGTGCACAAATGAAACTATGCCTCTGAATTCCTGAGGAAGCGGTTGTTTTCCGGTTTCCACGTCGTGAAGAATGTTGCCAAGCTGATTAAGTTCGGAATTTACGGATGGAAGGAAGATTATAATGACGAGGGTGATAAGCGAAAGGACTTCGATGAGTGTAAGCAACGACGATATCACCCGGCCTTTTTCATGAATCAGTTTGCGGTTTAGCTCAACCAACGGCTGGAGCATGTAGGCGAGGAAGCATGCAACGAAAAAAGGAAGGAGGGCATCACGGAGGTAGTTGATCAGAAATAACAGCGTTATCGCGATAGCCAGACCGATTATAAGTTTCATTATGCGGTCCGTGTTCCAGAAAGAGTGATTTACAGCCATTGCAGAGAAATAATTTAAACGGGTTGGAATCCGTTGCAAAGATAGTTTAAAAAATTGAACGGTGTGTCGACTGTTCCGACACACCGTTCTTTTTTTGGTTAATTACTCAGTTGATTTGTTTGTGTTTTTATTTGGTATTAGAAGATGATTTTGCTAACTTCTTTGCCTTTCTTGCAGATGTAAACCTGACCAGTGGCGGGATTTGTGATGCGGATACCGTTGAGGTTGTAGTAAACTGCTTCAGCGTTTTCATTTTCAACCGTGATGCTGTTGATAGCTGCGGTGGGAGCGAGTTTTACTGAGGTAACCGGAGAAACAGTTCCGTAGTTTGCAATGTAGTAGCTCAGAGTGCCCATTGTGTTTGCCGGGATTACGATGGTTCCGTTTGATTCGGTGTAGCCGTCGAGTTTGTTTTCGTCGTTTTCAGCAGCCATTGTGGTTGCAGAGGGCTGGGCGGCTTCGTCGACAATGCGGTAGTAGAGTACTGCGAGCGCCGGGAGGTCGACGGTGAGTGTCACTTCGGTTCTGGTGTTGATTTCGCTGTTTTCCTTCACTTCAACTCCGTCGTTGTAGAGGGTTACTTTTGCGAATACGTTGAGTTTCATGATTGCGAATCCCTCGCGATACTCGTCGGTGGCAGCGGAAGTGGCTTTAAGGGTGTAAGCGCCGGGAGTATTGATGGTTATTTCAAGTTCGTTGCCGTTTTCAGTGATGGTGTACTCAGAAGTGCTGAGGCCTTCAATTTCGTAGGTAACGTCGAGGTTGGCGGGGTTGGTAACTGCGTTCACAGAGGTGGGTTCATCGACATTGATGCTATAAACAACTTTTGCGAAAGAGAGCTCCGGAGTTTTGAGGGTGAGATCCTTGCCTTCATAGAGAACATAGATTTCAGAGATGTTTGCCTGAGAAGAGGCGGTGAAGGTTACGGAGGTTACTGCTTCAGCGTCGGCAGCGGGCACCCAGATTCCGGCAACTGTGCTGTTTCCAACTGGAGTGTAGGTTCCTGCGACATCGGCGTTAACACCTCCTGTGGCAACAAGACCAATTTTTGTGATTTTGCAACCATCGGGAACTTCAACAGTGAATGATGCGTTGGGCTGCAGGCGGAGTTCGTAAGCGCCACCGGCTGCGCGGTAAGAGCGATATTGACCTGCGAACTGAAGTTTAACCATGTCGTCGCTGCTGATGATCTGTGTAACCTTGGTTTCGAAGGTACTACCTGAAGTCTGGGTGGTCATGCCATAAGCGTTGAGCGTGGTGAAGTCGAATATCTGGGTAGCGGGAGCGAGGTCGTTTGCGGGTTCGAATACAACTACGGTGTAGGAAGCTGTTCCCTGACGGTAGTTTGAAGTAGCGGCCATAGTTGCGGTGATTTCTACTGAACCTACGCCTTTTATGTCGGCTGCGGTGATTGCACCGGTGGTGGCGTCTACGCTAACTATTGCGGGATTTGAAGAAGTGTAGGTTATTTCGCCCCATTCACTCTGGTCGGCAGGATCGGTGACGGTGAGGGTAGGGGTTGTAAGAGCTTCAGCCTGACCGAGCGTTGCATGAACCACACCGGGTGAGAATGACATTTCGGGAGTTGTAAGTTCCTTGTAGTGAATCATTATCTGTTCGATACGAATCTGTCCGGTTGCGTTATTGTTGTAGAGAACAAATGCGGGACTGTTGATGTTGTATACGAATTTTGAAGCGGTGTTGTTGGTCATTACATATGAGCCGTTCGCCGTGGTGTTTCCCGGTGTTCCGGGGTTTGTGCCTGTCCAGGCCTGGTTTAAAGCGGCTGTGTAAGTGTAGGGCGATTCTGATGTTTTACCCTGAAGTGTTATTGTGCGGCCGGTTGCTGTTGTGAAAGCTGTCACATCGACCTGAGTGATCTGTAAACCTTTTGTGTTGGCTGTTACTGCGATGTATCCTCCGGCAGCTGACAAGCCGAATGCTTGTTCATCAGGCTTGAAGGTCCATCCTTCGAGTGTTATTCCTGACGTGGCGTCGGTGAATGAGAATTTACCATCAGCAGTTGCGGTTCCGGCATTTGAGCTGTTGCCTACGTTAACAACCATTTGTTTTTCCTGTGCGTTAGCTGACATGATTATTGCCAGAGTTGAAAGAACTGAAAGAAATAGTTTTTTCATAATGTACAGTAGTTAAATTGTTAGTATAATGTGATTTGATAAATAAATAGTTTTTTGAATGTTTGATTTGTTTTTGAAAAAAAGTAGTGTTGAATGAATGGGTTTTGTTTTTGTTTTTTGATGAATGTTTTTTGATGAATGTTTATTTGTTTAGTGTTGTAACATCTATGTAACACGCGTTACGAAAATATTGTTTTCGAATTGGTTCAAAAAAATCAATTTTTTTAGAAAAAAATTATTGTGTCGCATGTAATTCGTTGATTATTAATAATAAAATGATTGAAAATTTTTTATGTCTTTCAATTCAATAGTGTGAATGAATGTTAATATTGTTACGAAGTTGTTGAGTTAAATTGTTCAGTGCTTTTGAAAAAATTTTTGTTATTTAAAAATTCTGTGTATTTTTGCCGTAGAAAATGGTTGTTCCGTCGTCCGAGAGAGGAGGCATTAAGGAGCATGAAAAGGGAACGGGGTGTGAATCCCCGACAGTACCCGCTGCTGTAATTCCCGCTTTTACGATGCAGAAGTCTGCTATCGTGGAGCAGAAGGTTTTCGCAACCTGCCACTGGTCAGAAAAATGACCGGGAAGGCGCGAAATAACCGGGATAAGTCAGAAGACCTGCCATTAATCAGAGAATTGAACGTGCCTGCGGGTTTATGGGCAGCAGTTTTAAGGTTTTCGACATAAAAATGACAAAGGGCGGTTCAATTCCGTCCGGAAGTTACGCAAATCCTGAACAACAGCATTTATCCGTCCGCAATCCACGTTTCCCGTAGGATCCGCGAACGGGTTTTTATTTGCGTTTCACTTTAAATAAATAGTATTATTATGCGAAAATCATTATTATTTCTTGCGTTTGCATGTGTCATGCTGTTGCCGACATCGTGCAAATATGACGATTCCGATCTGTGGAACTCGGTTAATGGAATTGAAGACAGAGTTGAGAATCTTGAACAAACAGTGTCGCAGATTAATTCCAACATCAGTGCGTTGCAATCGATTGTCGATGCCATGCAGAACAATGTTACCATCCGGTCGATAACACCGATGTCAAACGGATATGTGATTTCTTTTTCCGACGGCACAGAGGCGACAATAACAAACGGCACAGACGGAGCTTCGGCTCCTGAAGTTTCCGTGGCAAAGGCAGCTGACGGATATTATTACTGGACAATTGGAGGGGAGTGGCTTATAGTTGACGGAGAAAAAGTGAGGGCAACCGCCCTCGACGGCAAGGATGCCGTTGCTCCGCAGCTTAGAATAAATTCCACCACCGGAGTATGGGAAATTTCGACCGACGGAGGAGTTACATGGATTTCAACAGGAATTTCGGCAAAGGGTGAAGCGGGGGATTCGATTTTCAGAAGTGTTGACACCACCAATGCCGATTATGTTGAATTTACGCTTGCCGACGGCACCCGGTTCAGGGTTCCGAGGTTAAACGGCAATGCTCCGCTGTTCGCGGTCGAGGGTGCGGACGGAGTGCAGGTTATCCGTTGTGGAGAGAGCAGAACGTATAAGGTGGAATCGGCGAATATATCGACTTATACCATAAATAAGCCCGACGGATGGCGGGTGTCATACTCAGGTGGTGAACTCACCATTACAGCTCCGGCAGAGGATAATAAGTATGCCGAACAGGATGGCACGGTTGACGTGACAGTGATTTCTACATCCGGAACAAGCATGATTGTCAGGATTCAGGTTTCTACATTTGAAGTCCGTGTGTTGACTTTTGAGGATGCCGATTGTAAATTCCCGGTTTACACCTTGAGTTATTGTTCGCAGACAATTGGCAAGTGGTCGGATCTGATCGATTCGAAACAGTATGGCGGCCCGATGCTTTATGGTGACTCCGGCTGGGGAATGGACGATCCGTATGAATGGTATGACAAGGGGAACACGGAGCTGAAGCATGTGGTTTCACAGCGCTACGGGATGTATTGTTATTGGGGTGGGGGACATGCTGTTTCCAATTATACAAGTACAGATTTGTCAGCTGGTGATTTTTCTCATCAGCTTACGGTTTACGGAAATTCGGGTCACGACGGTTCGTCTAATTTCGCAATTCATTACGGGTATCGTGATAACTCGGGCTATACAAACGATGCAGAACTTGCGTCGCTTACGTTCGGTGACGGTTCGGAGCATGTGGTTCAGTCGATGTGGATAATGAACACGCTCTATGCGATGAACTGCTATGTAAGTGGAAACGGACTCACGGCAAAGATAGGCCCTGATGACTGGGTTAAGCTTGTTGCCACCGGATATGATGCTTCGGGAAATAAAGTAGGGGAGTCATATTTTTACACTTGCAACGGACCGGACAACATTGTGCGCGACTGGACCAAATGGGATTTGTCAGGTTTAGGTAAGGTGGCCAAAATCGAATTCAATGTGACAGGTTCAAGCGATAATGGCGCAGGATTCAGCCAGCCTGCTTATTTCGCTTACGATGATGTGACGGTGGTTATGTGATGTATCGATGAGAAAAACACTCTTTTCATACTTTTGGATTCTCCCGGCATTGGTTGTCGGGGGAATCCTGTCATCATGCAATAAGAACGGGGAGATTACGGCCGATGCGGCACCCGTTATAATACTGGACAGCGAGAGCGGGGTATATGAGGTTTATGCAGGCTCGGAACTAGTCATAGCGCCGGAATACAGGAACGTGGCCGGCGCACGATATGAATGGACGATAGATGGCGAAGTTGTCTGCACCGGTGCGGTGTTTCCGGCTGTGTGGAATGAAGTGGGGCAATATTATGTTACGTTAACTGTAAACGCGGCGGGGGGAAGTGCGCGGGAGGAGTTGCGTGTGGATGTTGTCGAGCCGGGAATTCCTTATATATCTTTGCCTTTTGCCGGTGATAAACTGATGATGAAATTAGGCACGGAATATATGCTTGCTCCCGAAATAGCACATTCGGGGAACGACGGCGTGGCTCTTTCAGTTAAATGGTTTGTTGACGGAAGACTTTACTCAACGGAGCGGATTTTAAAATATGCCGCCAGTGAATCAGGTGATTTTGAAGTTGTGGTAAGGAGCGAGAATGAATTCGGTTCCGACGAGCGAAGTTTCATTATAAGTGTGGTGGAACAGTTGCCGTATGTAATAGAATTTCCTTCGGTTTCATATTTAAACAAATCGACAACACGCTACACATTTCCGGGAAGGGCTGTTGTTTTGTGTCCTGTGGTTTCGGGTTTGGATGTGAATGATGTTGAATGGACAATAAACGGAGTGAGTAGCGACTGTGAAACGCTGATGCTGTCATTTACTCCTGAGGTTGCAGGGGAATATGTGGTGAACTTAACTTTGAACGGCGATGCAAGTGCTTCGGTTGTGGTGATATGTGTGGATGTGACAGAGGAGGGCCGTATGCGCAGAAAAACCGCTGCTTCGTCGGCATGGAGCAACAGGGTTTTTGAGTGGATTCCCGCTCCGGGTCAGTTTATAGGAGAAACACAAAGCGGGGGAATGACCGGAAACGAAACAACCCATCAGGCTGCTGCGGCTTGGGCTGAACAGCGTCTGATGAACAGACAGTTTGTGTCGCTGGGCGGTTTCGGGGGATATATAACGGTGGGGTTTGACCATAGTGTTGAAAATGTGGAAACGACTTATAATTTTGCTATAAATGCAAATGCATTCTTCAATGTGTCGACCGGCGAAGGTGGTTCGAATGAGCCGGGAATTGTGTATGTCAGTCAGGATGTGAACGGAAACGGTTTGCCTGATGATGAATGGTATGAGCTTCGCGGTTCGGAAACAGGGAAACCGGAAACCATATCAAATTATGCTGTGACGTATTATCGTCCGTCGGCTCCCCGGATGAATGTTCAATGGACGGATAATCATGGGATGAGCGGCACGATAGATTATCTGGCGGCATTTCATAAGCAGGATTATTACTATCCGGCATGGATTGAGAAGGATAGTTATACGCTTTACGGCACACGGCTCAAGGACAGAACCACGCAGGACAGTGCAACCGGCATGTGGGATAACAGTTGTTTCGCTTGGGGCTATGCCGACAATATGGGAAGCGATGTGATGTCGAGCAACGATGGCGGTGGCGGCGAAGGTCAGCGAAATGGATTTTTTATAAAAAATGCCATGTATGCCGACGGCACCCCGGTGAATCTTAAGTATATAGATTTCATACGGGTTCAGACCGGCGTAAACAGCAAGGCCGGCTGGCTTGGAGAAGTGTCGACAGAGGTGTCGGGCTTTGAGGATTTAAATAATTCAGCGAAATGAAAAGGAAATTTTCTTTTTTTTCTGTTGTCTTGTTCCATGCGGTTCTGTCGCTGACAGGCTGCATGGAATGGGACTATTCAGATAGTGCCGAGGATTTCGAATCGGCGGAGAATGGTCTGTTCATTTGCAACGAGGGCAATTTTCAATATGGAAATGCGTCGTTGTCATACTATGATCCGGCGACCAATCATATTGAGAATGAGGTGTTTTTCCGTGCGAACGGCATGAAACTCGGCGATGTGGCACAGTCGATGAGCGTGTATGACAACAAGGGTTGGATTGTGGTCAACAATTCACATGTCATATTTGCAATAGATTTGAACACATTCAAGGTGGTGGGGCATATAGGAGATCTGACCTCTCCCAGATACATACATTTCATAAATGATGAGAAGGCATATGTCACACAATTGTGGGATAACCGGATATTTATAGTCAATCCGAAGAAATATGAGATAACGGGTTACATCAAGGTGCCGGATATGACTATGGAGAGCGGATCGACAGAGCAGATGGTAAGCTATGGGAAGTATGTTTACTGTAATTGCTGGAGCTATCAGAACAGAATTATTAAAATAGATACGGAAACGGACGAGGTCGTGGATGAACTTACGGTTGGGATACAGCCCACTTCGCTTGTTATGGATAAGTTCAACAAGATGTGGACCGTTACCGACGGTGGTTACGAGGGTTCGCCATACGGATATGAGGCGCCGTCGTTATACAGAATAGACGCGGCGACATTTACCATCGAGAAACAGTGGAAGTTTAAACTTGGTGATGCTCCGAGCGAGGTGCAGCTTAATGGCGCGGGCGATAAGATTTACTGGATAAATAACGATATATGGTGCATGGATGTTACGGCAGGCAGAGTGCCGGTGCGCCCGTTTCTTCCGTATAACGGAACATTATATTATGGGCTGACAGTAAACCCTGTGAACGGAGAGGTTTATGTTGCTGACGCTATAGATTATCAGCAGCAAGGGAAAATTTACAGGTATTCGCCCGATGGAATTTTGATTGACGAATTTTACGCCGGGGTTATTCCGGGCGCTTTCTGCTGGAGGTGATGAAAAAAATAAATAGCAGTAAAGGTCTGTGCGTTTTAGGTTTGGTGTTGCTTGTAACATGTGGTGCGGTCGACGCGCAGACAATCAAAAGAGTGAGGAATCTGCGGGAAGTTGTTGTGTGGGGAAACAGACCGATGAAGGAAATAGGTGTGCAGAAAACGATGTTCGATTCAGTTGCGCTTAAGGAGAACGTGGCGTTGTCTATGGCTGATATCCTTACTTTCAATTCGTCGGTTTTTGTGAAGAGTTACGGACGTGCCACGCTGTCGACAGTTTCTTTTCGCGGCACATCACCAAGCCATACGCAGGTTACCTGGAATGGGATGCGGATAAACAATCCGATGCTCGGAATGACCGATTTTTCAACAATTCCCTCCTATTTTATCGATAAGGCTTCGTTGCTTCACGGAACGTCGTCGGTTAATGAAACGGGCGGAGGTATGGGCGGATTGGTAAAACTTGCCACTTCGGCGGATGTGGCGGAAGGAGTGAATGTGCAATACGTTCAGGGTGTTGGCTCGTTCAGAACCTTCGATGAGTTCGCACGGTTTACTTACGGCAGCGAACATTGGAAAGTGTCGGGCAGGGTGGTTTATTCATCATCGCCCAATGACTACAAGTATGTGAATCATGACAAGAAGATGCTTGTTTATGATGATGACAAGAATATAGTTTATTCATATCATCCGACAGAGCGAAATAAAAGCGGTGCGTTCAAAGATTTTCACGCGCTTCAGGAAATTTATTATGACAGCAACCGTGGCGACCGTATGGGTCTGAATTTGTGGTATGTGAATTCGAACCGTGAACTGCCTATGCTGACTACTGACTACGGGAATGAACGTAATTTCGAGAACAGGCAGCGGGAACAGACCTTGCGCGGTGTATTGTCGTGGGATCATTTCCGGAGCAACTGGAAGTTTGCGGCCAAAGGGGGGTATATACACACGTGGATGGCTTATGATTACAAACGCGAGGTGGCGGAAAACAACTGGTCGTCCATGACTCGTTCGCGAAGCCGTGTCAATACTTTCTACGGGCAGGCCGAGGGTGAGTACACACCGGCAAAGAAATGGTATTTTACAGCCGGTTTATCAGCGCATCAGCATTTCGTGAGGTCGGAAGATAAAAATATAATACTTCAGGATGGTGACAGGGCAATTGTGGGCTATGACAAGGGCCGGATAGAAATTTCCGGGTCATTATCGGCAAAATGGCAGCCGGCGGACAGGCTCGGGGTGTCGGCGGTGGTGCGCGAGGAAATGTTCGGCCACAGTTGGGCTCCGGTTATTCCGGCCTTTTTTGTCGACGGCCTTTTGTCGAGGAGGGGGAATGTGATGTTAAAGGCATCAGTGTCGCGTAATCATAAGTTTCCTACTCTTAATGACTTATATTTTCTTCCCGGCGGCAATCCGGATTTGAGAAGCGAGACAGGCTGGACCTACGATGCCGGGTTTTCGTTTGATTCCGGCTGGTCGGAACCGTTCCCTGTTTCGATTGGCGGAAGCGCTACATGGTTTGACAGCCGTATAGATGACTGGATAATATGGCTGCCTACAACAAAAGGTTTCTTTTCGCCGCGTAATGTCAAGAAGGTACACGCTTATGGAATGGAGGGAAAGCTTAATATTGCTTTTGAACCTGTGAAAGATGTTTTTATTGATTTAAACGGTTCCTATTCATGGACTCCGTCGATAAACGAAGGGAAGAAGATGTCGGCCGCCGATCAGTCGGTAGGCAAGCAGCTTCCGTATGTTCCGGAACATTCGGCTTCGTTTACCGGACGTGTAACGTGGCGTTCGTGGAGTTTTCTGTATAAGTGGGCTTACTATTCGGAGCGTTACACCATGTCGAGCAATGATTACAGTATAACCGGTCACTTGCCTGAGTATTTTATGAGCAATGTTTCGTTTGAAAAAGGATTTTCGTCAAAGTCCGTTGACTTGCAGCTGAAATTGGCTGTAAACAATCTTTTCAACGAGGATTATCTTTCGGTGCTTTCGCGTCCGATGCCTGGCATAAATTTTGAGTTTTTCATAGGGATTACGCCGAAGTTCGGAAGAAAAAACAAACAAGCCGGCGCAGTCAGGAACTGATGGTGCAACTTCTGTGAGGCTGACGATGTTATAAGGGTATAACCATTAAACATACTCGTAAATGAAATTTATAACAGAAAGCAGCAGGATTTATGCTACTGACTCCTCGGGGAAAATAATAGCCGAGGTGACTTTCCCAAGCCGAAACGGTGTGTCGGTGATTAATCATACGTTTGTGGATGATTCATTAAGAGGACAGGGGATTGCCGGAGAGTTGGTGAAGCGTGCCGCCGATAAAATCATTGCAGACGGCAATAAGATTATGGCTACGTGTCCTTATGCGGTTATCTGGTTTCGGCGTCATCCGGAATATCAGGTGCTTGAGTCATGAAGCCATTATTTCAGTGACGTTGACATCGGGGCTTAATTTTTCTCCTACTTTTAATTTTATCAATAAATTTACTGTATTGGATAAAAAACAGTCTATTTTTATCCAATAGGATTTGTGAATTGGTCAAAATGGCTCAAATCGCACTTCGATCTATTTCCAAATTTTTAACTTTAACTGCCATACAAGAAATCACGATTAAGATAACACAAGGGTACAAATTTTTGCGATTATAACTGCTATTTTTACAATAAAAATGAGGTTAGCAAGGGCGTTTTGAGGTGTTAATATAGCCCTTTACTATTATAAACTTACCGCTTATATATTGGCATGTATTATCCCAAACCTATCTAATTCTTGTTCCGATATATGTATAGGGCATTATACATATGATGGGAATAAAATATACATGTGATTCATGTGTTTAAGGAGTCTTTTGCTCGCTTGACAGTTGATATGAAACCCTGAATGTCTTCAGGATTAAAATAAACAGGGAAGACGCTTTTGATCCACTTCCTGCTAAATGTGATCAAGACACCCTCCGACGGATATAGCTCCCACCCTCTATTATTCAGCAGTACGGGAAATGTGGCGTATCTTTCATTCGCCTGTTCAATTGATACTGATTCAATTGAGGTTATTTCCTTGATGGGAAAGCTAACAGTAGCGCGTCCTCTATATATACATTTTAATAGACCGTCTCCGGTGATTTCTATATGGCTTTCGTGGGGTAATCGGTTCATATAAACAAGGCCGTAAATTAACAGGCTCATGACCAGCGTTACTATCAGGATTCCGATCCATCCTCCTAATTTAATACCAAAATAGGCAAGGAATATGATAAACGGGAGAGACATTGCCACTACTACTATTGTGTTATTCCTTATCGCCGACTGGGAGAAGGCACATTTGAATCTGATATTATCATTTAATGAAGTCATGGCAATTGAGTTATCACTGGGTAGATCGGTTAAGGTAATTAAAGAAGGTGTTTCTTCGTTGAAACCGGTATGCGGTGCCAATTGGCATCGAGACTTAGCGCAAATATAATCCTTTTTATTCACTAAATACACTGTACTGGATAAATAGTATGTTTTTTATCCAATAGGATGTTGGGAATGTGAAAAAATTATGTGAGGTGGGGAAACAAAAAAAGCAGCCGGGCGTCAACCTGACTGCTTTGTGATCCGCCTGGGGCTCGAACCCAGGACCCCAACATTAAAAGTGTTGTGCTCTACCAGCTGAGCTAGCGAATCATCGCTCTTTTGAAAAGCGTTGCAAAGGTAAGCATTGTTTAGGAACTTTGCAAGTAGAATGTTGATTTTTTTGTATTTTTTTGTTGATTGTGATTTTTAATGCGGAATATGTTGCGATGTGGATGGATTTTTGGGGATGAATAAAAATGCAAGAACGAGATGTTTCACAACATCTCGTTCTCTTTAAACCTTTATCTTAATCTAATACTATGAAAAACACACGTGCAAATATATGCATAATTTTTGCTTTAACAATGAAAAATCTAAATTTTTTTCAGATTTTTTTAGTTAAATATTTTTGATGTGTTTTTATTTGCTGAGTTCGGCAAGCATTTGTGCCTGTGCCATGCTTTCTTCGGTGAGGAGTTTAAGACAGTTGCTGCTGAAGTCAAGGCATTTTTTTACACCGCCTGCTTTCATGGGGTTGATGCTTTTGAGTGCCTTTGTTGCAGGAGCTACCAATTCGCCGGCTTCTTTCACGTCCACGCCTTCTTTTGCAACAGAGGCTGCGAGTGTGGCGAGATCAGCTGCATTCACACCTTCGGTTGAAAGTTTGATTATTAATTGTGAGTTAGAAACAGCGAGTACGGCTGCTGATTTTGTTTTTTGTTGCAGGGCATCTACATCGGCATTGCCGCATGCTTTCGGCTCTTTTTCAAGAAGTTTCTGTAGCTGTTCAATGCGTTTTGCAGATTGTTCAAGTGATTCGGCAGAAGGTGTGCCTGCATAAGATACGGTAAATGCCATAAGGATGGCTGCAAGTGTAAGAATAAATTTTTTCATGATTAAAAATGATTAATTGGTTTGTAAATTGTATTTACAAAATTAAGTAAATAGTGCCAATTACCCCCCCCTATGTGTTAAATTTTGTTAATAAAAAGGGCGTCCGGTAATCCGGACGCCCTAATGCAAAGGATTTGTTTTTGCTAATACGGTTTATTCACTCCATGTAGCGCTTATGAATTTAAACGTGGCTTTGTCGACTATCTGGTAGACAATCTGTGCGGGGAGAGTGGCGCTGCCGGTGTAGTAGTAATAGTTGACGGTGAAGTAGGGTTGTACGCCTTTAGCAGTGGGGGCAACATCGGGATAGAGCGAGGGGAGTACGGCGGGGAGAACTTCTTCGGTGAAGCGTTTTTTCATTACCTGAACAATTTCATCGTCGGTCATTCCTTCGTAGCCAGCGGGATACTGTTCACGGGCTTTGTCGGGACGGAGGTCGACGTTGTTCTGGTAAGCTGAAGCGCCTGTGTAGTAGTCGTTGTTACCGTAAGATGTAACGTAGTCAGCGCCATTGGTGACATTGTTAAGCACCCAGTCTACGCAAGGCTGATAGAATGCTGCTGATTCAGGGATGTTTCGGCCGTATGCTATTGTAATGACTACGTCAGGGCTGTAGAGCCACTTGCCGTTTTTCTTAACGTATTGAGCGGTGACGGCAGTCGCACCATTGAATTCGATGTTCCACTCGTTTGCGGTGTACACGCACTTGTCGCAGCGAACGGAAGTTGCCGAGCCGTTATAATAGTTATAGGCTATGTAAACCACTTTGCCATCCTGAGCATAGGGGAAGTTGGTTTTCAGGTAGATGGGGAGAAGTGTTTCGGGCGATGTCCCTGAGAGGTTGTCGTAATTCTGACCCATGGCCTGATAGTCGGCATGATTGAGAGCTGTAACATCGGTAGCTTCAGTCCACTTCGAGCCGTCGTAGGTGTAGATGCCAACTTCGTTGGTGGATGCGAGGGTAACGGCACGTGAACCGGCTGAGGCGGCGCGTGCGGTTGCCGAAAGTGAAGTTACGGGTGTTGAGTTCAGCTTGGTAATGATTACATTGAGGAATTTCTTGCTTGAAATCGAAACGAAGTAGCCTTCGAAGTTAACTGTGGCACCGTCTGTGAACTGGGCTTTCAATGTGTTAGAAAGACCATAGGGGCTAAGCTGGAATGAGGTTCCGTCGACATTGATGTTGATGTAGCTGCCTGAAACAACAACTGTGCCTGAGAAGGAGCCGTAGACGGGAGCAGTGAGTGAGTTGGCAGCCACGGCATTGTCGATTGTGGACTGTACTTCCGCACCGGTGAACGTTTTTGCGGTGGGATAGGTCACTGTCTGATTGCCAACTACTTCAAGCTCCATGTTTCGGGGAGTCTGGAAGCCATAGTTATAGGAAGCGACGGTTGTGGTGAAAACGACCTGATCGCCAACTTTAAGATTGCTGTAACCGGTGGGCTGATAAGCGAAAATAGAGCCGGCGGCATCGCTAACCACACAACCTTGTGTACTCACAGCCATTACCACGCCATTCACGGTTATTTCATCGCCGACGGCATAAGAACCGAGAACGCTCGAGGGTGTGAATGTGGGCACGTCGGGAGTTGGTTCAGCTGTGAAAACGGGGTCGGTAGATGCCTGTTTGTAGTTAACAATAACATAGTCGCCTGCGGCTGCATCGGCAAACTGTGAGTTTGCTTTAAGCAGGGCCGGGATGTTTTTGGAAGCAGGCCTGGAGGGAGTGAATGCTTCGGTATAGTCATTGTCGCTTTCCCAAATGAACTGGTAGTCTTCGTTGCTGACGGTGTATGTTTTAGCAGCTGCCACACCGGCACAAACAGGATCGGTTTCGGCGTTGGTGAGATATGTGACTTTCACAGCCGAGCCGTTTGAGAGTGTGAAATAGGGGAACGAGGGGTTTTCGAGGAATAGCGGGAGATAATCCTCAGGGTCGATCTGTGCGTTGAAGCATCCCTGTGAACCGACGAGGGCAAGAGCTGCCGACGCATTGTTTTCAGCTGCAAGATTTTTTGCTGATGAAAGTTTGCCTGCGATGTAAGAATAATCGGTTGGAGTGAGGGTATACTCAACAACTTCCGATGCCGGCTGCTTCGAGCTTTCGAAGCCGTCGAGCTTGTCGTTCCATTCATTTTCCGAGCAAGCGGCAGCTAAAAGCGCGGTTGCTGAAAGAAGGATGAATCGGTTTATATATTTTTTCATTATAAATAGTGGTTTTGAGGTTAGAAGTTGATTTTGAGTTTAATGCTATAAGTGCGACCGAAGCTGTAGAACACGCTGTAAGCGTTGCGCCATGTGCCGTTTCCGCCGAGGGGAGTTTCAGCCTGGGTTACATAGTTATAGTTGCAGAGGTTGTTGACGTTTCCGTAGAGTGTAGCGCTTACGCCACCGATGTTGAAGCGATAGCTTGCGTTAAGGTCGAGCTGGTTGCCCCAAGGAATTAGCCAGGGATGTCCGGCGAACAGTGTGGCGTTGTTCTTGAGGTTGTCGACAGTTAAATAGATATCGGAATAGTTACGGAAATAGCCTGTCCAGTCGGCTCCGATGCGGAAGCCTTTGAACGGACGGAAAGTCACGCCGAGGGCGGTGGTGGTCTGAGCAGATCCGCTTACGGGTACGCCTTTCTGGTCGAGAGTGGCGAAGAGGTGATCCTCAGCCATGATGCCTGATGCGAGTTCGCCGGCAGTGCTTCCGGAGATAGATTTCAACGGGTCGCCGTTCTGGTTGTAGAAGTAGCCTGTTGCGTTTGAATCCCATTTCCAGTCGCCGAGGCTGAACATTGCATCGAGTTCGAACCATTTAACGGGTTTGTATTTCGCTGCGATTTCAATGCCCATGTGGCAAGCGTCGACACCTGCCATATTGAAATAGTAGGAGTTTGTTCCGTTGTTGGTGTCGAGAGTGGCACCTTTACTCATTGTGCGATCCATCCATTTGGTATAGTAGGCGTTGAAGTTGATGGCAAGTTTGGGAGAGTGGAAACCATAGCCAATTTCAATAGAACCAACCTTTTCATTTCTGGAGTTGGGGTTGGTGAGGTTAGAGCGCTGGGAGCTCAGGAATACACCGCCCGAGAAGTAAGGGGCACGGCTGATGTAACCGGCATTGAAGAATACGTTGTTGCGTTTATCGATGTTGTAGTTGGCACCTCCCTTGATGCTTCCGCCAATGAAGTTTTTGGTTTCGGAACGTTCGTTGTCGGCATAGAATTTTTCGACGCGCCAATAGGTGTTGTTGTTCAGGGCGCCTGCGAGAACCAGGTTGAGTTTGTTGTCGAGCATTGAGTATTCGCCCTGAGCGTAAACGCCTTCCTGAGCGGTGAAGCCATCGTAGTTACGGCCAACCTTGTCTCCTACATGGAGGTGTTCATAAAGCCATTCGGGATTAGCGTTGTTGTAAACTGCACGCATTGCCGGGGTAACCTGTTTGCGGTTATAGTCGTCGATATAGTATTCGCCACCGAACAGGTCGGTTATCTCATTGTTATGCTGAGCCGAGTAGTAGCGGAGGTCGAGACCGGCAATGATGTTCAGCCGGTGGCCGTTCTTGAAGTTAAGTTCCTTTTTGTAGGAAGATATAAGTCCGTAGGTCTGATGAGAGTTGTTGCTCATTGTCACTACCATGTTTGAACCTGTTGTGGATGCCTGGTTCATAGCTTCGATCTGACCGTAGTCGACCCATCCTTCAGCGGTGCGGAACGTGTTGTTTAGAACGCCATCTGATGCGCCGTACCATGCGCTGGAATAGCTGGTTGTGGAGCCGTCGGGGTTGGTTACGGTTCGACCGTAGCCTGAACGGCCTCCACCAGAAGTGACAGACAGATAGAATGAAGATGAAAGAGATGAGGTGTTGTCTATCTGCCATATGTGGTTCAAGGCAATCTGAGGCTTGTGATAGACATTGTGGTTGATGTTATACATCTTGCCGTTGGAACGGAAACCGTAAGTGGGGTTGAAACGGTAGGGCGATTCGCCTTTCATATAGTCCTTTACATTCTGCCAACCTTCAACAGTCAGACCGTTGCGATAGTTTCGCTGGTCATGCCACTGCGGAGCACCGAATGCAGTGAGGCCGAGCTGATGGCGGGCGTTGAATCGTTTGGTGATGTTAAGGAAGTAGGAGTAAGATTCTTAGTTGGTTCCCTGAATGTAACCATCGGCCCATTTGCGAGAACCGAGCACCGTGATGGCCCAACCGTTTTTCATGAGTCCGGTTGAAAATTTCATTCCGATGTTGTTGAGGCCGTCATTACCCATTCCATACCAAACCGAGCCGCCTTTTTCAACATCGATTGTGCGGGTGGTTATATTGATTGTGCCACCGATAGATGGAGTTGAAATCATAGTCGCACCGAGTCCGCGCTGAGTCTGGATGTTTGAAGCGACATCGCTAAGGTTTGCCCAGTTGCTCATATAAACGCCGCCCCATTCCATGTCGTTTACAGGAATACCGTTAATAAGCATGGCCACATTCTGGCTTTCGAAACCGCGCATACGTGTTTTGGCGTCGCCGAAGCCGCCACCCTCACTGCGGGTATATACGCCCGGTGTGGTTTTGAGGACTTCAAGCAGTTCCTGATTGCCAAGTTTGAACTCAATCTGTTCAGCGCTGATGGTTGACATGGCAACCGGTGTTTCGCGTGTTTTGCCGACTGACTGGGTAACGACAACGTCGCTGAGCATAACGGATGCGCTCTCGAGTTTGATGATTCCCATGGAAGCTTTTACGGCTGCGGAATAAGGTTTGTAGCCGATAGAGGTGATTTTCAACTCTTTGGCTCCTGAAGGGGCGTTGAGAGTGAAGTAACCGTCAATGTCAGTGGCCGTAGCAACTTTCGTACCGACAATGGAGACAGTAGCACCAATAACCGGTTCGTCTTGCTCATCGACCACTTGACCGGTACACTTGATGGTGGGAGCGCCGAAAGCGGCGATACACACAAGCCAAATGGCACTGGTTAAGAGAATGAGTCTCTTCATAATGAATAAATTGGTTAAATGTGAATATGAATTGGATTTGAAAATAATGAACAGTGCATTGGCCAACGATGGTAACTATTGTGATAGTCAACCGTTAGCGAAGAAAATAACTTGTTCATACTCACTAAAGAGAAATAAATGTGATAAGATTCAGGTGCAAAGTTAGCAATAGATGTTGAAAATACGCTATGATTTGTGAAATAAATTAAAAAATTAACATTTTGCGTGGAGTGGAAAAATGTGTAAATTCGCGGAGTTGTTATGGTTTGCTTTGAATGACACCGAAGTTTGACACATTAGTGATTTTTACCGACCGGTTTCCGTTCGGGGAGGAGAGTGAATGTTCTTTCCTAATGCCGGAGCTTGAAGCGGCAGCGCGTGTTTTTAAGCGTGTAATAGTTGTGCCGTCCTCAGCCGGTGGTGAAAGGGCGGACTGTAAATTGCCTGCGAATGTGGAGATTGATTTATATCAGGCTAATTCGTTAGCCGGCAGAAGCCGCATTTTCAGGGGAATGGCTGCATTGATTCCAGGTGTGATTATAAGGAGCAAGGGGGATATGAGCAGAAACGGACTTACGTTCGGGGCTGCGGCATGGCATGCTGCTAAAACGACAGACAAATGGATAGAGAAGAGGGGTGTGAATGTTGAGACAACGCTGTTTCACACATTCTGGTTCGATATTATGGCGGGGGCAATGGCATTGTTAGCGATTAAAAGAAATATCAACTGGGTAAGCAGCGCGCATGGTTTTGATATATATACACGCAGGGGGGGGCGGTTAAGGGAACTGATGCTTCAGCGGGTGAACCGTGTTTTCTGTGCGAGTGAAAGCGGGGCGGAATTTATGCGTGGCCGCTATAAGGAATATGCCGGCAAGATATTGACACGCACTTTAGGCTCGCCCGACGGAGTGAGGGCATCGGCACATGAAAAAGAGGAGCGTAAACTGACATTTCTCTCGGTAAGCAATGTGATAGGGTTGAAACGTGTGGAACTTAACGCCGAGCTTCTTATTGCACTTGCAAAAGGGAGGACAGGCACACATGTGCATTGGATACATGTGGGTGACGGAGCGCTCCTGAAAAGTATAAAAAGAAAACTTGAAACGGATAATCTTCCGGACAATTTTACATACGAACTGCGTGGGAAACTAAGCAATGATGATGTGCACAGGATATATGCCGGGGAGAAGATTGACTGGTTCATGCTTTTGAGCCGATATGAGGGGGGTAATCCGATCGCCGTGTGCGAGGCATTGTCGCATGGAGTTCCCGTGATAGCTACCGATACGACCGGACTGTCTGAGGCTGTGGATGACGATTGCGCGATTCTATTGCCTCTGAATCCGGAGAAGGAGGAGTTTGTAAGAGGTATTCTGCCATATTTAGAGAGTGATTTCCGTTATGAAAAAATGCGTGAATCAGCACGCAGACGTTGGGAGCGGAAATTTAATTCCGGACGGTTGAGAAAGGATTTTTATCAGAGTTTATAGGAAGATGAGTAAGCCCTTGGTTTCAATAATAGTGCTGGCATATAATGCTGAAAAGACATTTGATGCTACTATGCGCTCGCTTGTGAACCAGCGATGTGATTTCAGTTTTGAAATTGTTGTAGGAGAGGATGCCTCGCAGGATGGCACGCGCACAATTGCAGGGAAATGGGCGGAAAATTATCCTGAATTAATAAGATTGATGCCTGCAGCTCCGAATAAAGGGTTGGTGAGGAATTATTTTGATTGTCTGGATGCCTGCAGGGGCGATTTCGTAACCGATTGTTCGGCCGGTGACATGTTCGCTCCGGCCGACCGTTTGCAGAATCTCGCATCGGTTTTGAATGAAAATGAAGATGTTGTCGCCGTTTTCACAGATGCCGAAGGCTTTGAGTTTAATGATGAGCCGACAATTGAGAACTATCTTTCACCGTCGGGACACGGACAGATTGTGCTGTCGGCCATGATGTTCAGGGCATCGGTTGTGAAGGAGTCGATAAGCAAGAGGCGAGAAACGGTTATAAATGAGAAATACGGATGTGAGGATGTGAGTGTTATCTGCACCCTGCTTGCGTCGGGGAAAGTGGTAAAGTCAGAGAGTGGTAAATTCATTTATAACTGCAATGGTGAAAGCGTTTCGCGACCGTTGAGTCCGGCTGCCGAGATGCGATTTCATCTGTCTACGCTATATGCGATTTCAAGTATGGCGAAATTTTATGACTGTTTTACTCCCAGAGTGAAAAAGAAATTGCGATGCAAGCTGAATCACCTTGCCGATATAGCGTTTTTACGATTTGACGGCGAACTGTACGGTATGTGGAAAGAGGCGTACGGAATGATGCCGGGACGGAGAGGCGTTAAGGCCAGTCTTAAGAATATGTTTATCAGATTGACCGGTGTATTTAGAAGATAGATTTTGGTGTTTGGCAAAAAAGCATTAGTTTTGCTAACCGTAAATAAAAATTAAAATAAGATAATAAGCCATGAAGATAAAGAATGCGATAATAGTGCCTGCTGCAACCACAATGCTGGCGCCGTGTGTTCACGCTAAGGATGTTCCGGCAAAGGAAAACACAGAGCCTCGAAGACCTAATATAGTCTATATAATGACAGACGATCATACGGCTCAGATGATGAGCGCATACGATAAGCGTCATATACAGACACCGAATCTCGACAGACTGAGCGAGGGGGAACGAGGTGTGCGATTCACAAATTCATTTGTCGCCAATTCGCTCAGCGGACCATCGCGTGCATGTCTGCTTACGGGTAAGCACAGTCATGCCAACGGCTTCCGTTCAAACGAGTTCGATGTGTTCGATGCATCCCAGCCCACATTCCCCAAGTATCTTCAAAAGGCCGGCTATGAGACCGCACTGTTTGGCAAACTGCATCTTCACACGTTGCCTGAAGGCTTTGATACATGGGAGATAATTCCGGGACAGGGTGACTATTATAATCCGCAATTTATCACCCAGCAGAACGACACGATTGTGAATCATGGCTATCTTACCAATCTTATAACCGATAAATCACTGAACTGGCTTGAAAACAGAGCTGATAAGGATAAGCCGTTCTGTTTGCTTATCCATCATAAGGCAATTCACCGTAACTGGCTGGCCGATACATGCGATCTGCCTCTATATGAGGACAAGACATTTGAGTTGCCCGATAACTTCTATGACAAGTATGATAACCGTCGCGCAGCCAAAGAGCAGGAAATGAGCATAGCTTCGGCTCATGATATGGATATAGCATACGACAGCAAGATTTTGCTTCCGGGTGTTGAAACACGTCTGAGCGGAGCATACAGGCATATGCTGAGCCGAATGGACTCCGCGCAGCTTAAACGTTGGAATGACCATTATGATCCGATTATAGCTGATTTCGTTTCACGTGATCTTAAGGGGGATTCGCTCACCGAGTGGAAATATCAGCGTTATATGAAAGATTATGCCAAGGTTGTAGCATCGCTTGACCGCAATGTGGGTCGTGTTCTCGATTATCTCAGAGACCATGATATGCTCGACAATACGTTGGTTATATATACATCCGATCAGGGATTCTATATGGGTGAACACGGATGGTTTGACAAACGTTTCATGTATGAAGAGTCGATGCATACTCCTCTTGTAATGCATCTGCCCAAAGGTTATGAAGCTAAAGGAGATGTCGATGAGCTGATACAGAACATAGATCATGCTCCGACTTTCCTTGATATCGCAGGCGTGGAGATTCCGAACGATATACAGGGTAAGTCTTATCTGAAAATTCTTAAAGACGGAAAGGTTGATGAGTGGCGTGACGCACTGTATTATCATTTCCATGAGTTTCCGGCCGAGCATATGGTTAAACGTCATTACGGAGTGAGAACCGACCGATATAAACTGATTCATTTTTATAATGATATAGACACCTGGGAACTTTACGATCTTGAAAAGGATCCGAAAGAGATGAACAATATATACGGGCAGCCAGGAACGGAGGAAATAACCAGGAGTCTGCTTAAACGGCTGAAAGAACTTCAGGAGGAGTATGATGATCCCATACGGTTTGAATATCCTATAAAAATTAGTTAACTTCGCAGTTCAAATAACAAAACAGATATGAGGAAGGCTTCAAAATATATAGCCGTGTTTACGGCAGCGTTGCTTCTGGCCTCGTGTGGCGGGAAAAACGAATGGACTGTTAACGGAAAAATAACCGGAGCGGAGGAGCAGACAATGCTTCTGGAGGCTAATGATAACGGACGCTGGTATGTGCTTGATTCCATGAAAATAGACAAGTCGGGTAATTTTATCAGCCATCAGCCTGCTGCGGGTTATCCTGATATTTACAGGTTGCGTCTCGGTGATAAAACTTTGTATTTTCCGATAGACAGTATAGAAACGGTGACTGTTGTTACCAATGCTGATGCTTTTGATCATGAGTATACGATCAGCGGTTCGGAATCGGCGGCTATGCTGATGGAGGTGGATAAGCTTGTGACCGACGCGATAACAAAAGGGGGTGCAGCATCACTGGCTGCAGACACCTTGCTGAAACGGCAGCTCGGCGGTCTGTTGCTTGGAAATCCTTCGGGAATTGTGAGTTACTATATTATAAACAAGCGGATTCAGGGTGTTCCGTTGTTCAGCCCTACGAATAAAAATGATTTGCGTATTATAGGCGCGGTTGCAAATGCTTACACCCAGTTCCGTCCTAATGATCCTCGAACCCGTTATCTTGCATCTCTGTTCCTCAGTAACCGTCCGCGCACAGTGTCGGACACCATTAAGGCCGAGGAACTCCAGATTATAGATATGAAGCTTTATGACCAGCATGGAAAGGAGAGATCGTTGGCCGATGTGGCATCGAAGAACAAGGTTGTGCTTCTGAATTTCACTGCCTACGATACTGATTTCTCGCCGGCATTGAATGTGGAACTGAACAGGATATATGAAAAATATCGTGGTCAGGGCTTTGAAATATATCAGGTTAGTGTAGACCCTGAGGAGTTCAAATGGAAACAGTCGGCAAAGAATCTGCCGTGGATTTCGGTGTACAATTCGCCGGCTGACATGTCGCCGCTTTTAAACTATAATGTGGGAGCAGTTCCTGCCGGATTTATAATTTCGAACGGAGAGATAAAGGAGAGGGTGACTGACACGGCAAATCTGAGCGGTCAGCTTGCAAAGTATATGTGATAAACTCAAAGAAATTCAGCGCCTGTGGTTTTTCCGGAATGTCGGTTAGCCGCAGGCGCTTTTTTTGTGTGGCAACGCGATAAATTCCGTGGATTTTTAGGGCGTTTGGCATGGGGAATATTAACAAAATTGGTTATCTTTGCGTTAATTTAGGTGATGGATTGCCGTGATGCATCCTGCCGATATGTGTAAACAATTAAAACATAAAAAGATAAATGTCATTTACAAGTTTTTTGAGCAAACTTTTCGGTAATAAATCGCAGCGCGATTTGAAGGAGATTCAGCCGATAGTGGATTCGATTATAGCTCTTGGTCCGGAAATGGAGTCGAAGAGTAATGATGAGTTGCGTAAGGTTATTTCGGATGTCCGTAAGGATATCCGAGAATCGGTGAAAGCGGATGAAGAGGCGAAAGAGAGAAAGCGTGAGGAGGTTGAAACTCTTCCGTTTGAAAAGCGTCAGCCGCTGTGGACCGAAATTGACGAGCATGAAAAGAATATTCTCGACATTATAGAGAATAAGCTTAACGAGCATCTTCCGACAGTGTTCGCCGCTATCCGGGAAACCGCAGCCCGTTTTGCAAAGAATGAAACGGTTGAAGTGACTGCAACGCAGCTCGACCGTGACCTGGCGGCTCAGGGCAAGGATTTTGTAACTATTGACGGAGACAAGGCAATATACAGGAATCACTGGATGGCCGGCGGTAATGAAATCAAGTGGGATATGATTCATTACACGGTTCAGCTGATAGGCGGTATTGTTCTTCATCAGGGAAAGATTGCCGAGATGGCTACCGGTGAAGGTAAGACGCTTGTAGCCACACTTCCGGTTTTCCTCCGTTCGCTTTCAGGTCGAGGCGTGCATGTTGTTACCGTGAACGATTATCTTTCGAAACGTGACTCTGAATGGATGGGTCCGCTGTATATGTTCCACGGTTCGACTGTAGATTGCATTGACAAGCATGAGCCAAATACTCCGGAGCGTCGTGCCGCCTATAATTGTGACATTACTTTCGGTACAAATAACGAGTTCGGCTTCGATTATCTGCGTGATAACATGGCTATGAGTCCTGACGATATGGTTCAGCGCAAGCATTACTATGCGATTGTCGACGAGGTTGATTCCGTGCTTATTGATGATGCGCGAACTCCGCTTATCATATCTGGTCCGGTTCCTCAGGGAGATGATCAGCTTTTCGATGAGTATCGTCCGAATGTCGAGAAGGTTGTTGCCGCACAGCGTAAGCTTGTGAATCAATTGCTCAGCGAGGCAAAGACAAAAATTGCAAGCGATGACAAGGATGAGAGGAAAGAGGGCGCTCTGTTGCTGTTCCGTGCATTCAAAGGTCTTCCGAAGAATTCGGCATTGATACGTTTCCTGAGTCAGGAGGGTATGAAAAATCTCCTGCTTGAAACCGAGGCATATTATCTTCAGGACAATGCCCGTGAAATGCCTAAGGCAACCGAGCCGCTGTACTTCGTGATAGATGAGAAGAACCGTTCGGTTGAACTGACGGACAAGGGCATAGATATGCTAACCGGCACACAGGCCGATCCTCAATTCTTTGTGCTTCCGGATATCGCATCGCAGCTTTCCGAGGCGGAGACTATTGCGGATCCGACAGAAAGGGCAAACAAGAAAGATGCCCTGATGCAGGATTATGCCATCAAGGCTGAACGTGTTCATACGGTTGTTCAGTTGCTGAAAGCATATACTCTTTTTGAGAAGGATGTTGAGTATGTGATTGATGACAATAAGATTAAGATTGTTGACGAGCAGACGGGACGTATAATGGAGGGCCGCCGTTACAGCGACGGTCTGCACCAGGCTATCGAGGCCAAGGAGGGTGTGAAGGTTGAGGCTGCGACGCAGACATTCGCAACAATTACATTGCAGAATTATTTCCGCATGTATCATAAACTTGCCGGTATGACCGGTACGGCAGAGACCGAGGCCGGTGAGCTCTGGGATATTTACAAGCTTGATGTGGTTACGATTCCGACTAACCGTCCGGTTGCCCGTATCGACATGGAGGACAGGGTGTATAAGACGAAGAAGGAGAAATATGCGGCCGTTATCGATGAAATTGTCGATTTGGTCGATAAGGGACGTCCGGTGCTTGTAGGTACTACTTCGGTTGAGATTTCGGAACTTCTGAGCCGTATGCTTCAGATGCGTCACATTCCGCACAATGTGTTGAATGCCAAACTTCATCAGCGTGAGGCAGAGGTTGTCGCTCATGCCGGTAAGGCGGGAACGGTTACAATTGCCACAAATATGGCAGGCCGTGGTACGGATATCAAGCTGCCGGATGAGGTTAAAAATGCGGGAGGTCTGGCCATTATCGGTACGGAACGACATGAAAGCCGTCGTGTTGACCGTCAGCTCCGCGGACGTTCCGGACGTCAGGGCGATCCGGGTTCGTCGGTGTTCTACGTTTCGTTCGAGGATCAGCTGATGCGTCTGTTCGCCACAGACCGTGTGATGAAGATGCTCGACACTCTCGGACTTAAAGAGGGAGAAATGATTGAAAGCCGCATGGTTACCAAAGCTATTGAAAATGCTCAGAAGCGAGTTGAGGAGAATAACTTTGGCATACGTAAGCGTTTGCTTGAATATGACGATGTTATGAACAAGCAGCGTACGTATATTTATGCGCGCCGCCATCATGCCCTTTTGGGAGAACGTCTTGGAATAGACATAGCCAATATGTTCTATGATGTGATTGAGAATCTTGTCATGACATACGATCAGGCAACGGATTATGCCGAACTTTCGCTTGAACTGTTCAAGGTTTTGACTATAGAGGCTCCGTTCAGTGAGGATGAGTTCCGTGCCATGAACAAGGAGGATAAGATCGATGCCATTTACCAGAGTGCCTTGCAGGCCTTCGAGCGTAAGAGCCGCCGAATTGTCGAGGTGGCGAAGCCTGTTATAAAGGATTGTGTCGAGGTCCGCGGCATGCAGAACGCCATAATAGTTCCTATAACCGACGGCAAGCGGGTGTTCCACATCAGGGTTGACTTGCAGAAGAGTTATGACGCTCATTGCGAGAATATTGTCAAGGAGTGGCATAAGGCAATCATGTTGGTGAGCATCGACGAATTGTGGAAGGAACATCTCCGTGAGCTTGATCAGCTGCGCCAGAGTGTTCAGAATGCAAGTTATGAGCAGAAGGATCCGCTGGTGATATATAAAGTGGAATCATTCCATTTGTTTGAACGTATGCTGAATAATTTGAATGTGAAGGTTACAAGCGCACTTATGCGCGGACAGATTTATGTTCAGCAGCCTTCGCGTGAGAATGATGCTCCGCAGGGTCCTGAAGTTCAGAGGGCAATGCCTGAACGCAAGACTGACTATTCGAAATATCGCACATCGAAGGAGAGTCTTCCGGGGGAAAGTGAAAACCGCCAGGCAATAGCCGGATCACGGACAGAACCTCAGCGTCCTATGCCAATAGTTAACAACGGGCTTAAGGTTGGACGTAACGATCCTTGTCCTTGTGGCAGTGGCAAAAAGTTTAAGAATTGTCACGGACGCGGACTCTGATTTTGGTAAAATGAATTAGTGGAACTGTAATTCGGAAAAGATGAAGAAGATAACACCTATAATGTGGGTTGCCTTCGGGCTGATAGTCCTTCTTGTGATAGCTATAGCTGTAAGCGTAGGGCAGGTGGCATCGCTGAAGAGCGAGATGAATGAAGTCAAGGCTCAGAACGAGCAGCTTGAGATGGATAAGGAGCAACTTCAGCTCGACCAGGAGTATCAGTCGATCAACACCGAGTTTCAGCAGTATGAGGATCAGGCTGTAAAGTTGCAGAATGATTCGATTCTCGCGAAGTATACGGCTGCAAAGAACCGCGTTGAACAGCTTATGAACGAACTCAAGAATGAGAAAAAACGTTCGGATCAGCGACAGGCACGGATAAATGAACTGCAGGGAGAGCTGAATACTTTGCGCGGGTTGCTAAGACACTACATTCAGCAGATCGATTCGTTGAACCGCGTGAATGGTGAACTCCGAGCTGAGAATCAGGAGATAAAGACTCAGAACGAGCAGCTGCACTCGCAGGTGCAGGAGGTGTCGGCCAAAAATGAGAATCTGAATGCGCGCATGACACTTGCAGAGAAACTGAACGTTACCGGAGTTTCGCTTATGGCGCTGAAAAAGAATGGTAAGGAGGAGAAAAATGTGACTAAGGCCAAACAGCTGATGGTTACTTTTACCATTCCGCAGAATAATTCAACGCCTGTGGGGCCGAAGTCGATTTTCGTGAGAATACTGAATCCGGAAGGTTCGTTGCTCGGCGGCAGTTCATCGTTTCCGTTTGAAGGGAGAACTTTAAGTGCCACCGCTCACAAAACGGTTGAATATGCCGGTGAGGAGATTTCAGGTGTAAGGCTGTACTGGGACATAAACACGACGTTGAATCCGGGTGATTATACGGTGGAGATTTTCTGTGATAATTATCGTTTGGCATCGCGTCATTTTACGTTGAAGAAGTAAGGATATGAATTTTGCCGACTGGTTTTTTGAAAGCATAAACGCGACGGAGGTCAACACTGCATCCACGGTGTTCAAGCTTGTTCTGAGTATGCTGCTCGGAAGCTGTGTCGGCATTGAGCGCAAGCGTAAAGGTCAGATTGCAGGTGTGCGCACATTCGCTTTGATATCGATGGGTGCGACACTTGCAATGATACTTTCAATATATGTTCCACAGGAATATCTTGGACTCAAGAACGGAGATCCGGGCCGCATAGCCGCTCAGGTTATAACCGGAATAGGTTTTTTGGGCGCCGGAGCCATAATTCAGATGAAGGGATCGGTGAGGGGATTGACCACAGCTGCCGGAATCTGGATTGTCGCTACCATAGGAATGGCTGTCGGTGTCGGCATGTATGTGGTTTCGTTTGTTGCCACCGGTTTGATTCTGGTTGTGCTCGTTTATCTTGAAACGTTTGAACATCGTGTTCACATTGGTCTTGAAAGCAGGACAATAAGAGTGAAGGTTAGCGAGATAGTGACCGATATAGAAGCTTACCGCGAGTGCCTGATGCGGCACGGGGCGCATCTTACTAATGTATATGTTGATTATAATTTTGAAAATAAAATAACAAGTTTAAATCTGGTTGTGCTTGTGAAGCAGACGGCAGATTATATAAGATTGTTTTCGGATATGAGACATATATATCCTACGCAGTCGATTACGCTTGCCAATCAGGTTGCCATTTAATACAATCGACAAGTGAATATCGAGAGCCTTATAAGCGATCTGGCTTTTATACTTATTCTGGGTGCTATAACCACTGTCTTTTTCAAGTGGATAAAGCAACCGGTTGTTCTCGGCTATATTGTTGCGGGTTTTCTCGCGAGTCCACATTTCACATATCTGCCATCGGTTACGACCGAGGCAAATATTGACTTCTGGGCTGAACTTGGAATTGTGGTTCTGCTTTTCTGCCTGGGTCTGGAGTTCAGCTTCAAGAAGCTGCTGAATGCAGGTGGTTCAGCCGTGGTAACAGCATTGATAATAGTAACAGGAATGATGTGTGTCGGCCTGACCATGGGTTATGTGCTGGGCTTTTCATTTATAAACTGTCTGTTTCTGGGGGGCATGCTGTCGATGTCGTCGACCACAATCATCATAAAGGCGTTTGCCGATTTGAACCTCACGCGAAAGAAATTTGCGGGAATGGTGTTTGCGGTGCTGATAGTGGAGGATCTGTTCGCAGTGGTGATGATGGTTATTCTGTCGTCGATAGCGGTTAACAATAAATTTGCCGGCGGTGCAATGCTATGGTCGGTCAGCAAACTTGTATTCTTCCTGATAATATGGTTTGCTGTGGGTGTTTATGTTTTGCCGTCGTTGCTGAACCGTGTGCGCCGATTCCTGAACAGTGAGACTCTGCTGGTGGTTTCGTTAGGATTGTGTTTCGGCATGGCGGTTTTTTCCGTGGCTTGTGGATTTTCATTGGCGCTTGGGGCGTTCGTGATGGGTTCGATACTTGCCGGAACGAGTTTTGCGGAACGGATTGAACATGTAACCATGCCGGTGAAGGATCTTTTCGGCTCGGTTTTCTTTATATCGGTTGGAATGATGGTTGACCCGGCCATAATAGCGCAGTACTGGGGTCCGATACTATTGTTGTCGGCTGCTGTTATTCTGGGAATGATTATTTTCGGAACGTTCGGAATGCTGATAACCGGTCAGACTCTTAAAATTGCGATGGAAAGCGGTTTTTCCCTTACTCAGATAGGCGAGTTCGCATTTATCATTGCAACGCTCGGCATGAGTCTTGGCGTTCTGGAACCGACAATTTATCCGATTGTTGTGGCGGTGTCGGTGCTGACTACTTTCACCACACCTTATTTTATACGTCTTGCCGACCCGTGCTATAATTTTGTGGAAAGGCATTTGCCAAAAAAACTTAATTTTTTGATTAACCGCTACTCGCACGAAGTTCAACAGGATTCGGCTACGGGAGAATTGTGGCGCACCGTGAGGACACGTTATCTGTGGCGTGTGGCGCTGTATACGGCTGTTCTTATAACAATCTGTATTATTTCAACTCATTGGCTTCTGCCGTTCTGCATGAAATTCAGTTCAGGTTGGGGTAAACTTATATGTGCCGCGCTCAGTCTGGGAATCATGGCTCCGTTTTTGCTGGCATTGACCCTGCCGTCGAGCAGCAAGCAGCAGCGTAAGAAACTGAGAGGTGCGGATTCTAAGTTCAATGTGCCGATGACAATCATGACTACATTCCGTCTGCTGATTGCGCTTGGATTTATTGTATATATAATATCTGGTATATTCAGCTGGTGGATAGGTCTGATTGGGGGCGTGGTGATGTTTATGTTCATTATGTTCGTGCTTTCAAAGAATCTTCGCAGACGGATGCGAGAGATTGAGGTGCGTTTCATAAATAATTTGAATGAAAGGGAACTGCGTCGTTCGGGTAAGAATAACAATGTGGTTGCCGATTTGCATCTGGCATATATGACGGTTGGTTATGACTGTCCGTTTGTAGGCAGCAGACTTCAGGATTCGCGATTGCGTGAAAATTACGGAACAAGCATAGCGTTCATTCAGCGTGGATCCCGGTTTATTCATGTTCCGGATGGGAATACGCGTCTGTTTCCAGGTGATGTGATAGGCGTGATAGGGACAGATGATCAGATAAGCAAGATGTTGCCGGATGTTGAAGCTAATTGCGGGGATGATGTCAAGGGCGATGTCAATGATTTTAAACTCATGTCGATCAGACTGACCGAGTCATCTCCGCTTGTAGGACATAATGTTGCGGAAACGCAGTTGTCAACACGTTATCATTCGTTGCTTGTGAGCATAATGCGAAATGATGTGCATTTTACACCGGAGGCTTCAACGGTGTTTGAAGTTGATGACTATATATGGATAGTCGGAGATCCGAAAACAATAGAAACGTTAAGATAAAAAAGATATACAGCATATGGACCAGAAAATTATTATTCTTGATTTTGGCTCGCAAACCACTCAGCTGATTGCGCGTCGTGTTCGCGAACTGAATATGTATTGCGAGATATTGCCTTACAACAAATTTCCTGAAGGTGATGAAACGGTGATAGGTGTTATATTGTCGGGTTCGCCTTTTTCGGTGTATGATTCGAAGGCATTCCGTATGGACCTCGACAAGATTCGCGGTAAATATCCGGTTCTGGGTATTTGTTACGGGGCTCAGTTTATGGCATATATGCTTGGAGGTAGTGTGGAGCCGGCTGATTCAAGAGAGTATGGTCGTGCGCATTTGCAGTGGATAGATGAGAGTGACCCGCTTATGAAGGATATCGAAAAGGGGGCGCAGGTGTGGATGAGTCATGGCGATACCATCACATCATTGCCTGAAGGCTTTCATAAGATAGCTTCGACCGACAGGGTTGAGATGGCTGCTTATAGAGGTGGTGTTGGAAAACTGTGGGGTGTTCAATTCCATCCTGAAGTTTATCATTCGGAGTGCGGAAAACAGCTTCTTAAGAATTTTGTGGTTGATATATGTGGCGGGCTGCAGCAATGGAGTGCTGCTTCGTTTATTGACGAAACGGTTGAGAAACTTAAGGAACAGCTTGGAAATGACAAGGTTGTGCTTGGTCTCAGTGGAGGCGTTGATTCGTCGGTTGCCGCTGTTTTGCTTAATAAGGCGATCGGTAAGAATTTAACATGTATATTTGTGGACCACGGCATGTTGCGTAAAGATGAGTTTAAGAATGTGCTCGATGATTACCGTTGCTTAGGATTGAATGTTGTGGGCGTTGATGCCTCCGCAAAGTTCTTTAAGGAACTTGAAGGTGTTACCGATCCGGAAAAAAAGAGAAAGATAATAGGAAAAGGCTTCATTGATGTTTTCGATGAGGAAGCGCATAAAATAAGCGATGTGAAATGGCTTGCGCAGGGAACAATATATCCGGACTGTATAGAAAGTCTATCAATTACCGGTACCACCATAAAGAGTCATCATAATGTGGGCGGTTTGCCTGAGAAGATGAATCTGAAATTATGCGAGCCTTTGCGTTTGCTGTTTAAGGATGAGGTTAGGGCCGTGGGGCGTGAATTGGGAATGCCGGAGCATCTGATAACACGTCATCCGTTCCCGGGTCCGGGTCTGGCTGTAAGAATTCTTGGAGATATCACACCTGAAAAAGTTTCAGTTCTTCAGGAGGCGGATCATATTTTTGTTCAGGGATTGCGCGACTGGGGTCTTTATGACCAGGTTTGGCAGGCCGGAGCGATATTGTTGCCGGTAAGAAGTGTCGGTGTAATGGGCGATGAGCGTACCTATGAGCGTGCTGTTGCGCTTAGAGCGGTTACTTCAACTGATGCCATGACAGCCGACTGGGCGCGTCTGCCATACGATTTTCTTGCTGAGGTTTCCAATAAGATTATAAATAAGGTTAAAGGTGTCAACCGGTGCACCTACGACATCTCGTCGAAGCCGCCATCCACAATCGAATGGGAGTGATTTCAGAGCGAGGGGAGGGATGCTCCGTTGGGGGCGCGCAGCCAGAGTAAGCGTGAGATTGTTGGGGCGATGCGCCGCGCATCTACGGGCTCGGTGATTTGACGGGGTGTTTCTCCGGGAATCATTATAAATGCCGGAATCGGTGCCGGAGCAGCGCGATGAACTGCGGGTAGATGACGAGAACCATCGTCGACAATTTCCCAGCCGGGAGCTACTTGTATGAGCAGGTCGCCTGCAGTACGCACGTTTATGTTGCGTTTCAATGCGTCGCCTTGACTTCCTGCACGTCCGGCAATTATATCATCAATTGTAAAGACTTCGGCCACACCGCTCATCCGTGCAAGAAATTCAGCGCTTTCGGCACGTAATGCCCTTATGTCGACCTGACGTTCCTTGGCGAGTTCCGTGTTAAGGTAGAAATGACGGTTGTGGTAGTCATATACCCATGCCCCGTTGCCATGCAGGGCCATCAGGTACATGTTAAGTAGCGAGGTTGCTTTTTTGATTGAAAATTCGCCGTAAGGAATTCCGAATCGGGTTGCATCGCGTTTGAATTTAGTTTCAGCAGGGAGTCCCACCACAAAAACCGCTAGGTTTCCTTCTCCGGCTTTTGCAATTGCTGCCTTTATGAGGCGCGCAATGTCGCGGTCGAGGCGCAGATAGGAGTCAATTGTTTCAAGCTGTGTGTCGGAGTTTATGCTATGTGTGAATGGGGCTAATGTGTAGTTTAAGGACAGCATGTCCATAACCGTGTGTCTGCCCATTGAGAGGGAGTTTATCAATTCTATGGCAAGGTTCGTTACTTCCGTGTTGCCAAGTGCCGATGCTTTGAATGCAACGAAACGGTCGGGATTGTTTTTTGCAAATATGTGTCTGAAGGGTTTTGTTTTTTTTGCTTCGGAAACTCCGGGAAGTAAAAACGGATTGAACAGAGGTTCCCATTTAAGGGTGTCAAGCCGTTGTTTAATGGGGTTTTTATAGTTTATGTTGCTAACAGCCAAGGGCATATCGGTGTAATAGGTAGTGGACGCCCAGTTTCCGTTAGCGTCACTTATCCAGAATGCTCCGTTGCCGGCGTGTCCGGCGCCTATTATAGCTTGTGCGGGGGAAGCTGCTACGGATTGCATAATGCCTAATCCTCCGCCATCAATCTGCAGTTCGTCAGCTATTGTCGAGGTTAGCAGGGCTGCGGGTGAATAAGTTTCGTTCGTGAAGTTTCCTACTTTCGAGGGGTCGTGAAAAACGTGAAATGAGTTTTTTTGCTGGCGGTTGTAGGTTCTCAGTCCATCAATTCCGTTGACAAGCGGCGAAGCCCCGGTAAAGACAATGGCTTGGGCTGCAGTCGCATCTATTTCAGGTCCGTAGGTTATGTTGTCAATGGACAGTCCTTTTTTTGAAAGCAAGTTAAATCCATTATCGAGAAACTGATTCTGCAGTAGTTTGATATAATTGCTGTTCAGTCCTTCAATTGTAATCCCCAGGACCAGTGTGGGCCGTTCGGGTTGCCTTGCATATGTAGCAATAGCTGAAAAAGCGATAAAAAGGATGAAAAACAGTGTTTTTCTCATTTTCGGGTGGGGAAAATTAATCTTGTCAGGGCACGCAGGCCGGAGGCATAGAGCAGCGGTTTAAAGGCCGGGTTGCCGATTTGTATGTCAAGTGACCAGATTATGGCATAAAGTACAACGCCGGCTAATGTGAGCATCTGCAGGTAAACGAGGATTTTGTTCCAGCGTGTGTAGGCAAGAATCGGGATAAGCAAGAGTAACGGATTGAGCCAAAGGAGATTGTAGTTCGGTGATGTGGCTTCGTGAACGGATATGAAAATAAGGTAGGTGACAACACAACCTGTTAAGCCAAGGATTCCGAAATAAATGCTGTCGAAAAGCGAAGTGCATGTGCGGATGCAGAAATCGCGGAACGATACGCAAATCGCTATAATAAGAATGAGTATGGCTACGGCCATAGGCGAAAAAATTGCGGGAGTTGGGCCGAGTACGGTTCCATCTTCATTGCCCGGAACAAGTTCGTTTTCTTCGGTTACAAGCGATTTATAATTTTTGAGTTGTGTAGTGTGACGGAACATGCGGTGGAGTGCATGCGGTGCGAATGCAACGGAGTTTTTTGAAACCGGTGCATCGAGGTTACTTCCGAGCGCTATATCAATTCCGAACTGATACCACGGATAATTCCGGTGGTAGAACCGCATGACTTTTCGGAAGGTTGTTGGAACGCCGATTTCGATTGAAGGATCGGCTAACGAAAGTGTGCCGACAGCTTTGGATATAATTGCCAGCGGACGTGTAGCGCAATTATCGAGAACGTAGTTATAGCGATATACTTTGTTGTACGGTAAGAGATTTTGTTCAACCAGACGATAGACTTCGGCAGCTTGTGCGGAATCGAGCTGAAGCACCTGTTCCGATACGCGTCTTTTTTCGTTACGGTACTGGTCGAGGAAAATTTCAGTGGGATACATTTCGACCATGTAATCGGTTTCCCCTTTGACAAACCGATAGACAAAGCCTGGTTCTTTAAAATTGAAAATTCCCCAGTTGGCCGTCTTGTCGAAACCATAGTTGTCGCGCAGGCGCAGGGCGGAGTGCCCTTCAAGTTCATAAATCCGGTTTCCGGGAGCGCATGTCAGCAGACTCACGGTTATCCGGCCTGTAGGACGGTCGGCTGCGCCGTTTGCCGCAACAGGGAGGAGTGAGGTAATGATAATTACCGAAATGAGGAATAGTGCTCGTTTGAGGCTTGTCATTTGTGCAAAAGTTACATTATGCCGCGTTCACGCAGTTTACATTGCCAAGCCCATGCCGAGCGGAGAGTGTCGGCAACAGGAGTATCTGCTTTCCAGCCGAGCACTTCGTTCGCATGTTTTGGATTAGCCCACACTTTTTCAATGTCGCCTTCGCGTCGTCCGACTATTTTATGCGGAACATCAACACCGGTCGCTTTCTGGAACGTGTCGATAAGTTCAAGAACCGAAAGGCCGACACCTGTTCCGAGATTGAAAATTTCGATGGGATTTTCAGAGGCATCATTAAGCATACGTTCAACTGCGATTACGTGCGCTTTTGCCAAATCCACGACATTAATATAGTCGCGGATGCATGAACCGTCGGGGGTGTCGTAGTCATTTCCGAACACACTTAGTTCTTTTCTGATTCCTATAGCGGTTTGGGTGAGATAAGGAATGAGATTCTGGGGCACACCGTTCGGTAATTCGCCGATTTCAGCCGACGGATGTGCTCCGATGGGATTGAAATAGCGGAGTATAACGCTTTTGAACGGAGCTCCTGAACGGATTACGTCGGTAATTATTTCTTCGCTTATCTGTTTTGTGTTGCCGTAGGGCGATGTGGCGGGTTTAATGGGACTTTGTTCCGTTACGGGATTTTCGTCGGGCTCGCCATAAACTGTGCATGATGAGGAGAATACTATGCCTTTAACGTTGTTTTCACCCATAAGCTCAAGCAAGTTCATGAGTGTGTTCAGGTTATTGCGATAGTAGAGAATGGGTTTCTGAACAGATTCACCAACAGCTTTCGATGCAGCGAAGTTGATGATTCCCTTGATTCCGGGATAGTCGGCAAACAGTTTTTTCAGGGCTGTCATGTCGGTGCAGTCAGCTTCGACAAAAGCGGGCTTTATTCCGGTTATACGTTCTATTCCTTCAAGGACATCGCGATTTGAGTTTGAAAGATTGTCGATAATAACTACGTCGTAACCAGCCTGTTGCAATTCAACTACGGTATGGGAGCCGATATAGCCCGTTCCGCCGGTAACCAGGATTCTCTGTTTCATGACAATTGATGGGGTAATGATGTTTCAATTCGATGGCAAAATTAGTTATAATAGTGTTAAAAGCAAATTTAATTTGCATTTAAAACAAGCATACGGCAATGTTTACAGTCAAATTCGAGTTTAAACATGGCATTTCCATTTTTTATGAAAAGTGGCGGAGTGAGTTTTGCCGCGTTTGCGGAACGCAGGCATGTGCCCATTTCGCGACGCAGGCAGTAGCGTGTTGTCATTACCCGCTGATTGTTTTTGAGCGGAGCGGAGCATTCGGTTGCACGATTCTTTGTTTCAGAGCCATGATTTCTGTAGAATTCTTCGGCAAGTGTGTTTGCTACGTTATTGTGCCGGTCGAGCTGTTTTTCCGGAAATTCAGCATGCGGATTTTCAGCAAGACGCAGTTCGACAGGGCGTCGGATGTTCCATTGTCTAACCAGTGCGTCGGTAATTTTTCGGCGCAGAGCGGTAAGTATGCTGGCCGGGATGAAGAGATCGGAAGCCCTGTTGTCGATGTTTTTCACCGAGAACACGGTGTTTCCTGTTTTGTTCAGAATTTCAGCATGGCGCTTTTCTTGCTCAGATCTTGCGGATTCAAATTCGCCGAATTCCGCAACGGTGGCTCGGCAACCGTTTTCGGCCTTTGCGTCAATGGCTATGCCGTCAGGTAATTTGCGTAAGCATAAGTCAATGCCGATGGTGCGTCGGGCGGTGTCGGATGACAAAATGTCGTTAAATTCTTTGTTGTAATTGCGATAGAGTGGAGTGCCGGGGGCAATGTCGACTGGTTCAAAGGTTGTGATTCTGCCGGCGTCGGCTCGGTTTATGCGAAAACCGTTAAATTGCCCTGATTTGTCAAAATATCCGAGGCCGTCGCCATTTGTGAGCGATGGATTGCCGCTTATCCAGATGTCATGATTCTTTATGTGCCGCACAACGCCGATTTGTTTTCCTACCCATTTAGGTGTGTCGAACGATGCCATTTTAAGATCGGGGCGTTCAGATGTGGTGAAGTAGGAGGTGTAACCGCGGTTAAAACTTTCATCGAGCTGAGGGGTGAAGTCTGTTTCTGATTTGCCGAATGAAGCCCGTCGCCATTTTCCGGGATTCAGTTCTATGATTTGGTCAAGAAGCTTGCTGTAAGCAGCCGTTACGTTTTTCACATAGGCTATGTCCTTCAGACGTCCTTCAATTTTAAAGGAACGGATTCCGGCGTCAAGCATTTCGAGAAGATTGTTGCTGCGATTGAGATCGCGCAGGGAAAGGAGGTGTTTTCCTGTCAGTAATTTGTTTCCGTTGCCGTCGATCAGGTCGAATGGCAGTCTGCAAACCTGAGGGCATTCGCCGCGGTTTGCGCTTCGCCGGGTGAGCGCCCAGCCAGCCTGACAGTCGCCACTATAGCTGACGCAAAGAGCTCCATGCACAAATGCTTCGAGCACTGCGCCGGGCACGGCAAGGTGCATGGCGCGGGTTTCGTCTAACGTGAGTTCGCGGGGCAGGACCAGTTGGGAGAAACCGACATCATGGAGAAAAGCTGCACGTTGTGGTGTGCGTATGTCGCACTGCGTGCTTGCATGAAGCGCAATTGGAGGGATATTCATTCGGAGCAGGCTCATGTCCTGGACAATAAGGGCATCAACGCCGGCTTCGTAAAGTTCATGGATCAGTTTTTCGACCATTCTGATTTCAGAGTCGAAAATTATGGTGTTGAGGGTTACGTAAATTTTTGCTCCGAACCGGTGGGCGAAACTGCATGCTTCTTTAATGCTTTGCACCGAGTTGGCGGCGGCATGTCGGGCTCCGTGGCTCGATGCGCCCATATACACTGCGTCGGCGCCATGTTTAATTGCTTCAATGGCTGTGGGCAGGTCGCGGGCAGGTGCGAGGAGTTCTATTTGTTGAACAGATGTCATTCGTAGAATTTAAAAAGCGGCTCCAATTAACATGGAGCCGCTTCGGGAGGATGTTAATCTTTACGTTTTATGCGTTCTTTACTTTGTCAACAACAGCTTTGAAAGCAGCGGGGTTGTTGAGAGCAAGGTCGGCAAGAACTTTGCGGTTGATTTTGATGCCGCTCTTGTGGATAAGGCCCATGAGCTTAGAGTAGCTGAGGTCCTCGAGACGGGCAGCGGCATTGATGCGCTGAATCCAGAGAGCACGGAAAGCGCGTTTTTTATCTTTACGGTCGCGATAAGCGTAGGTTAAACCTTTTTCCCACGTGTTTTTAGCAACAGTCCATACGTTGCGACGGCAACCGAAGTAACCACGGGTTAATTTTAAGATTTTCTTTCTGCGTTGGCGCGAGGCAACATGATTTACTGATCTTGGCATTTTTTTGTAAGATTTAGAATGTCAGCGGCATTAGCACTTTATTGCTGCACATTCGGTTAACAATTAATGTAAATTAGAATCACGAATTAATTATCGAAGAAAAAACTTTTCGGTTTCTTACTTGAGACCGAGCAGAACCTTAACGTTGTTTTCGTCGCGTGAGCTTACGAGACCGAAGTGAGTGAGGTTACGTTTCTGCTTTTTGGTTTTTTTAGTAAGAATGTGGCTTTTGAAAGCGTGTTTTCTCTTGATTTTTCCTGATCCGGTAAGGG
>CAZMAO010000009.1:0-51444 GCA_964564465.1 uncultured Bacteroides sp. | reverse complement strand
TGAATCGGCGTCCGTACATTTGCTGGTACCCAATGTTTTATGGTGTGCCATGCGGATGGCAGGTGGCGAAGGTATGTCCGCATAAGGTAAAGGGGATGGGGTGTTAAAAATAGTTAAGGTGGATGGGGGTGTCTGTAAATGTTGTAATTTTGCAGTCGGAAAGTCCGCAGGGCTTACAAGTGGAAAAATTTGGCTGCTTGCAACCACTTCAAAAAATGCTAAAACCGCGCTTAATTTTCGTTTATTATTGTCGGGCGCTACGGTTTTGCTGTTGCGCCGAATTTGTTTTACGCGGGTTCATACGGGCGAGTTTATAGATGTAATAATACGAAAGTTATGAAGGATAAGAGAAATTATTTGTTTACGTCGGAGTCGGTTTCGGAGGGTCATCCCGACAAGGTTGCGGATCAGATTTCAGATGCTATTCTGGATGAGTTTTTAGCATACGATGCGGATTCGCGCGTTGCTTGCGAGACATTGGTGACTACTGGTCAGGTTGTTCTTGCGGGTGAGGTTACGAGCAGTGCGTATGTTGATCTGAACGAGACTGTGCGCGATGTTATCAACGGCATAGGTTACAACCGGAGCGAACTGAAGTTTGACGGCGCGGGTTGCGGAATTCTGTCGGCTATCCATGAGCAGAGCGGTGATATTGCCCGCGGTGTTGTGAGGGAGCAAGAGGATGAGCAGGGTGCGGGCGACCAGGGGATGATGTTCGGCTATGCCTGCAACGAGACGGCAAATTATATGCCTCTGCCGCTTGATCTGAGTCATCTGCTGCTGAGGGAGCTTGCGGATATACGCCGTGAGGGTGAGGTTATGACTTATCTTCGCCCGGATTCGAAGAGCCAGGTGACGGTGGAATATACTCCGGAGGGGAAGCCGGTTTGTGTCGACACGATTGTGATTTCGACGCAGCATGATGAGTTTATCAAGGCTGAGGGGGGAGTGACTCAGGATGAGGCTGACCGGATGATGTGCGAGCGGATTGAGAAGGATGTGAGGGAAATTCTGCTTCCGCGTGTAAAGGGGAAGCTGTCGCCGGGTGTGGCTGAAATGATTGATATGGATTATGTGACGCTGCATGTGAATCCGACGGGTAAGTTTGTTATCGGTGGCCCGCATGGTGACAGCGGTCTTACCGGACGAAAGATTATTGTGGATACGTATGGTGGCCGTGGTGCGCATGGCGGGGGCGCTTTTTCGGGTAAAGACCCGAGCAAGGTTGACCGTTCGGCGGCATATGCTGCGCGCCATATCGCTAAGAATCTTGTGGCAGCTGGTGTTGCGGATCAGGTTCTTGTGCAGGTGGCCTATGCTATTGGTGTTGCGGAACCTGTGAGCCTTTATGTGAACAGTTTCGGCACGGCGAAGAACGGTTTGACGGATGCTGAGATTTCAGCTGCCGTGAAGGAACTGGTGGATATGCGTCCGAAGAGCATTGAGCGCCGGTTGAAGCTACGCAATCCGATTTATAAGGAAACGGCATCGTACGGGCATGTTGGCCGTGAGCCGCGTAAGGTTGTGAAGAAATTCCACAGCCGTTACGAGCCGGAGAAGGAGATTGAGGTGGAGCTGTTCACATGGGAGAAGCTCGACCTGGTGGATAAGTTCAGGGAAAGACTTGTGGAATAATAAGCCATGCGGATGGCACGTGCCAAAGACACGTCCGTACGAATAAGCTGTAAATCAGCGTATTGTTGGGTGCAACCCCTGCAGGGGTTGAGGGAGGAGAGAGAGCATGTTCCCCGGAGAGTCGCTTCGCTGCCACTCCGGGGTTTCCGCAATTGAGCCGCTGCTGCGGCTCTGAGCCCATGCGGATGTGGACGTGCCGGAGGCAACGTCCCTACTTTTTTATGGATAACCATGTGAGGGTGGTTATCCATGCGGAACTCACGTCAGAATTCGGAGAAGCAGACCGGGAGGAGGCTTGCGACAGAGGGGAGGATGTAGATGGTTTCGCTGCCGCAAAGGATAACCGTTACATTGTTGCCGGCGAGCTTTTCATACTCGAGAAGTGCCTGCCGGCAAGCTCCGCATGGTGCAACGGGTGAAGGAATTTCTTTTCCGTCGGTTCCGATGGCGGCTATTGCTATTGTTTTAAAGTGTGCTTGTGGATAGGTTGCGTGCGCATAGTAGCATGCGGTGCGTTCGGCGCATGTTCCGGATGGGAAGGCGGCGTTTTCCTGGTTTGAGCCGGTGACTATCTCTCCGTTGTCGAGTTCGATTGCGGCGCCGACACGGAAGTTGCTGTATGGGGCATAGGAGCGGTCGGTGGCCTGGCGAGCGAGGTCGACGAGCTTCTGCTGCATTGGCGTGAGCTCGTTATAGTCGACTGATAGAATCGGAGTTACAATTTCTAATTTTTTCATGGTATTATTGTTTGATTTCGACAGTGCGGAGACGTTCGCCTCCGTCGGGGTCGGTTGCGATTGAGCGGTAGTAGCGTTTGTCGTAGCCGGGGAATTCGGGATATTCCGGCATTCCGTAAGGATTACGTGCGAATTTGCCGTCCTTTTCGCGTTTAATGTTTCCGTCGAGATATTTAATGAGAAGATAGTCGCCAAGGTCTTTATAGCGTGCGGTTGCTTTTTTTGCCCATGATTTTGCGTGATCGTTAAGGAACTTTACGGCGGTTTCGGAATCGAGCCCGGGGATTTCCTTCAGGAGAATGTCGACTTCGTGAGCCACGGAATCTTCAATCTGCGACTGAACTTTACGGATGTCGGGAATCATCTGCGAGTAGCGGTTATAAGCCTGGTTAGCGACATAGTTGTTTACCCAGAATGCGGCGTCCCATTTGAGGTTATATAGGTCACCGTTGCCTACGGCATATTCGTGGGGAGCTTCCGTGAGTGATGAATACATGGGGAGATAGACGCAGGTGTTTGCGTCGTCGACGCCGAACCACAGGATTCCGCGCATTGCTTCGGGGGCGTTACGATTGAGCTGAGCCACAAGCGAGAAACCGGTTTGCTGGGTGGCGATGGCGCGTTCATGAGTATATGTCACGGAATCGACCTCGAATGTTAGCGGACGCCAACGATAGGGCACTTTGTAAGGGCCGGCGCCGATGTCGGTTGTCATGTCGAGAGGAGTGTTTTCGAAGTGGTCGCGCATCATCCATTTCATATCCTTGGCAGTGAGTTTCTGCTTGGGTTCGAACCAAAGCGGCATTGCAGGGCCTTCACCTTTAAGAATCCACGGGAGGTAGGTGTCCATGTTTTCGTCGGCATATTTGTTGAAGAATGCCCAGACGCGGCCGTCGCATCCGCGAAGTGCTCCGCTGTCGTAAACGGCATAGGCACGCGAAAAGCTGAAGTCCTGATCCTTTCCGTTGAAGTAGCCTTTTTTGCGTGCGAATGAGATTACGTCGGGAGAATAGATTGTGTTACCGGATTTGTCGTTAAGCGGGAACTGATGAATGCGTGAATGGTTGGCGTGGCCGGAGATGCAGTTGTCGGGCACGCGGCGTGCTACCCAGACGGCGCCTTTGTCGTCCTTTCCTTTTCCTATGAGTTCCATAATCCACACTTCATTGGGATCGGCGATGGTGAATGATTCACCTTCGCTGGCGTAGCCGTATTTATCGACGAGGTCGGTCATAATCTTTATGGCTTCGCGGGCAGTTTTGGCGCGTTCGAGGGCTATGTAGATGAGGGAGCCGTAGTCAATCATGCCGGAGCCGGCGAGTTCTTCGCGTCCGCCCCAGGTGCTTTCAACAATAGCGAGACCATGTTCGTTCATGTTTCCGACAGTGGTGAAGGTTGTTTCCGCTTCCGGAATCTCACCGAGCGGTTTGCCGGTGTCCCACTCCACGACTTTACGCATGGTTCCTTTTTCATGTTTTCCACCTTTTTTATGGTAGAGTTCACCGTAGAGTGTATGAGAGTCGGCAGCATAGGTGATAAGCGTGGAACCGTCGGCAGTTGCTCCCGGAGCGGCAATGAGTCCGGTGCATGCAAGTGCGGAAGCTGCATAGATGAGAGCTGCAGCAGATAGGATAAGTTTATTCATCGGTAGAGTTGTTAATTTTAAAAATAGAGAAATTTACACTGCCGTAAACCCGGTGGTCGATGAAGTGAGGCAGTTGGCTGAAGTCGTGATTTTTAGAATGTTCAATGATGAAGAGAGAGCCGGGAGCGAGTAGTTTGGAGTTGAGTATGAGTCCGGGTATTTCGCCGAAACGAGGCAAATCGTAGGGCGGGTCGGCGAAAACGAACTGAAATGGGGCTGCGGCAGCATCGATGAACCGGAACACATCGCCACGGACCAGGCGAAGTGTGGTTACGCCGAGCGTGTCGGCAACCTTTTGAATGAATATTTGCTGCGTACGGGCTTTTTCAACGGCTGTGACCGACCGTGCGCCACGCGAGAGCAGTTCGAATGTTATGGCACCGGTTCCGGCAAACAGATCGAGAGCGCGTATGCCTTCGATGTCGATAAGATTTTCGATTACATTGAAAAGATTTTCGCGGGCGAAATCGGTTGTGGGACGTGCGGATATGTTAGGTGGCACGTTGAAGCGGCGCCTGCCGTATAAGCCTCGTATAATTCTCATAGCACTTGTACCGGGATTGTTTGTTGTGGAAGGAGGAATGGGAGGAAAGGGATGGGGAAAGAGCGGACCGAAGCTCCGGTTTTCCGGAGAATTGAATTGAGCTGAGAGATGAAAGGTTCGTGTCCGTCGGTTACGAAAGTAACCGGTTTTTCATCAAGTGTAAGGATGCGGCGTATTGCGAGGAGGTAGTAGGCGGCCGTTTCAGGATGGTTTGCGTCGAATGAGTTGAGCATCAGTATTCTGTCGCCATCGGTAACTACAATGCTGAGTGTGCCCGGGAGGATGAATGCGGAGATGAGTGTATGGGCGGACGAGGGGGAAAGGGAGTGGCTGACAAGAGGAATGAACTGACTTTCAAATGTGATGTTGTAGAAAGTTCGTGAAAGGAATCCTTTTGTTTCAGAATCGATTCCCGTAAGCACTACCGGTTGGTTTTCGCCGAGCGGTGTTTCAATGATATCGAGATTGTTGGCCGGAAATGCGGTTTCCATCAGCGGCTGATACGCAGATGCCGGAACAGCGGGAGGCACTGCCATGTGGTATTTTGAATTCACCCTACAAGTCACTTCCTTGAAATCGCCAAGGAGCAGCGGGTTGGCGTAGATTATGCTTTCAATGGCTTTATGTAGCGCCGGAGCAGCGGGGTCGATGGAGAAAGAGCGAACAATCATCTGTTCCGTGTCGACCGGAGGGATAATTGCAATCCAGAGGGTGTCGAGATCGAGAAACAGACGCAGTTTCCAGAGTTCTGGTTGTGAAATGATATCTTTTTCGAGGGGGGAGGTGTGTGCCATTCAATTATTCGTAGAGGTGAAAAATCTGTTCCATCGGTTGCCATTTTTCGGCGGAAGATGCTCCCGGTTCGGCCTGCTGGAACACAGCCATATAGTCTTCCCACTCCTGCTGACGCGGGAGTGAGGAAAGCTGTAGCATGGCGTTGTCCAGATCGATATTGTCGGGGGTTTCAATAATCATAACGAGGCGGTTTCCGAGGATGTAGATGTCCATAGCGGAGATTCCTACCTGACGGATGCCCTGTATTATTTCAGGCCATATCGCGTCGGGCTGGTGGCGCCGGCAATATTCGGCAATCAGTTTGTCGTCGGGACGTAGTGAAAGAGTTTTTACGTAGCGTTTCATAGAACAAGTTTACATGTGAGGCTGTTAGTTCCGGACTGAACGCGGAGGATGTAGATTCCTCGATCGAGAGAAGATGTTGAGAGAGAAAGTTGATTGGAAGGAGATGAGGCGGCGCAGACAGTGCGGCCCTGAATGTCGGTGAGGGTAGCTGTAAAGCCATCGGCACCGGCCAGTGTTATTGAAAGCAATCCGTTTTCAACGACTGTTGCCAGAGCATGTGCATCAGATTCAACGGAGCCAATGGCACCGGTTGTTTTCTTTCCGAGGATGTAGACAAGCCCTTTGTCGGCGTTGAGTTTTCCGTGCCCCTCACGTTGTTCGACCGTAGCTTTAGATGAAGCGAAGGATGTTGAGGTCATTGCAATGACTTCTTTAATATCCTGAACGTCGAGACTTGGATCGGCTTCAAGCCATAGAGCCGCTACGCCCGACATGTAGGGTGTGGCCATTGATGTTCCCTGCATCGGACCCCAATATTCGGTGTTGCCGTTGTAGGTTGTTGAAGCGCACATGTCGGAGGCGGATTCGTCTTCATAACCTTTTGCGACGTAACGCCGGCTGTAGCTGGAGATGATTGCAGATCCGGGAGCAACGACATGAGGGAGTTTGTTGCCGAAGAAGTCGGCGCCGTAGGAGGAGAATGATGAAATTTCATTATAGGATTCACTATAGCCGTAAGGGCCGGAATTAGACAGGTCGCGGAATCGTGAGAGGGTGTTGTAAGAGCCTACGGCTATAATATTTTTGCCGCAAGCCATGCCGTTGATGCTTTGGTCGGGAGTACCGGCAGTGTATCCGCTGAGGATGTTTGAAGTTGAGTTATTGTAGGAATTGGAGAATTCGGAGTAACCGCTGAAGTAGATGTCGATTTCCTGACCGGGTTTTCCGGTTACGGTTATTGAGAAACGACCGGAAGAGGGAAGTGCCTCATCCATTTCAAAAAGAGCGTTGTAGCGCCCGTTGTTAGAGTCAACACCTGAGTAATAGTAAACTGTTCCACTGCTTCTAACGCCTGTGGTTAATTTTGTTCCGTTGGCAGATGTTTTGATAGTGGTGGAGTTTGAGAGTGCGCCGTTTTTATCGACGTTGGCTATAGTAATGGTTAATGGTTGTCCGTCAGAAGCCCAGATGTCGAGGATGCCGGAATTTGAGAGGCCATAGTTGCTGTTATAAAAAAGGAGTGTTTTAACGGTGGGGTTGGCGGATGTGCAGTTGTGGTGGATTGTAATGTTGTCGGCACCTTCGTTGCCGGCAGCCACACAGATAATTCCGCGTTCGCCGAGTTCATCGAGCACTTGAGAGAAATCGTCGGTTCCGTCGTGGGGACCGTAGTTTGAACCGAGCGAAAGGTTGACAACAGCGGGTTTGCCCTGTTCGTCGGCGTAGTCGATTATTTTCTTTACGCCGGCAAGTATGCAGTCGTCGGCGAAACTGCCGCAACTGAAAGCGAGTTCCGCACCGGTGGCGACTCCATAGTAGGGGATGTTGCCGGAATTGATAATTGAGCCGGCGCCGGTTGAGGGATTGGTGTGATTAACGTATTTGCCCGTGCGGTTGTACGAGCCACCCATTATTCCGGCAACATGGGTTGCATGTGTTTCATCGGAGTCGTCGGTGGTGAAAGATGAAATAGTCTGGTCGGTGTATTCCTTGTTGGTTGTCGAATAGTCGCTGGTGTAGTGCCAAAGACGAGTCACGCGGCTTGAGCCGTCGGTGTTCTTGAAGTTGGGGTGGTTGGGGTCGAGGCCACCGTCATAAAGGCCGAGAACGACACCGTTGCCGGTGAATGAGGTGGTGGTGGAGTTGTGTTCAATTCCTTCGTGAGCCTGCGTTACGCCTGAAGCGGGACGTGCGTGTTGCATGAGCATGCGTCGTTTTCCGCCGAAAGAAACTCTGCGAACCTGTTTGAGTTCGGCAAGATTCTCAACCTGCGAGATGGGGAGAGAAACAAGGGCGAAGCGGTTGAATTCTTCGTTGACAGTGTAGCCTGCCTGGCGGAGATCATCGACTTGCGCGTCATCGTTCAGGCTAACGAGAACGGAGACCACCGGGGTGGATTCGTCCGTTGACAAGGGACGGATTTTAGCTTCCGTGTTGTATTTTTCAAGCTGTATTCTTCCGAGGCCGCTAATTTTACTTTGGGCCATTGCGGAAACTGAAATAAGCAGAGATAAAAAGACAGAGGTAAAAATTCGCATAGATTAAAACGGTTTTTTGCGATTGGTTTTATGTGTTCATGCGGAGAGCCGGAGGCTCTCCGCATGAATGTGTATGTGTATGGTTTATGAAATTATTTGAAGAGGTATTGCGAGGAGATTGACTGATTGTTGTGAACACGACGGATGGTGTCGGCAATCAGATGAGCAACGCTGATAACGGTTACTTTTTTCGATTCTTTTTTGTAAGGGATAGAGTTTGTGAAAATCATTTCAGTAAGTCCGGAGTTGTCGACGCGTTCGGTTGCGGGGTCGCTCATGATGGCGTGCGAGGCAATTGCGCGGACTGATTTTGCACCTTCGCTAAGCATTAGGTCGGCTGCTTTAACAATGGTGCCGGCAGTGTCGACCATGTCGTCGATTAGAATAACGTTTTTATCCTTTACATCACCGATAACGGTCATTGAAGCGACAACGTTTGCTTTGGCGCGCTGCTTGTGGCAGAGTACGAGGGGAACGTTAAGATATTTAGCGTAAGAGTTGGCGCGTTTCGCACCACCGACATCGGGAGTGGCGACAACCATGTTTTCGAGGTTGAGGCTCTGGATGTAGGGAACGAAAACCGAAGATGCATAAAGATGGTCGACGGGAACGTTGAAGAATCCCTGAATCTGGTCGGCGTGAAGATCCATGGTTATGACGCGGTTAACGCCAGCTGCTGAAAGAATGTCGGCAACAAGTTTTGCGGCGATGGATACGCGGGGTTTGTCCTTGCGGTCCTGACGTGCCCAGCCGAAGTAGGGTATAACGGCAATTACGGAGTGAGCGGATGCGCGTTTTGCCGCATCGATCATGAGCAGGAGCTCCATCAGGTTGTCGGTGTTCGGGAAAGTAGACTGAACGAGATAGACTTCACAACCGCGGACGGTCTCTTCGAAGGAGACTTCAAATTCGCCATCGGCGAAGTGCTGAACGTTCATTTTACCGAGCTCGATGCCGAGGTCTTTACAGATTTCTTCGCCCATGTAGCGCGATTTTGTGCCGGCGAAAATCTTGATAGGGTGGATTGCAGATTGCATAACTTTACGTGAGGGTAAGTGTTTGCTATAAGATAATGATGTTGCAAAGGTAGCTAATTTTTTTGAGGATGGAGCGGGAGATGGACAGAAATTATTATTTTTGTGCAATAAATATTCAGGATAAAAAATATGTCTGTGAAAAGAGTAAATAAGAAGATAAAAAAAGAAGATAAGAATATTGTTAAACCGGTCATTTATCAGCTTTTTCCGCGATTGTTCGGGAACAGGACGGAAAATCCTGTGGCTCACGGTACAATTGAGCGGAATGGTTCGGGAAAACTGAATCAGATAACGGCACCGGTGATAGAGGAGATAAGAAAACTCGGTTTTACGCATATATGGCTGACCGGAGTTATTGAACATGCCCACCGGACGGATTATTCGGAATACGGGATAGTTGCGGATAATCCCTACGTTGTTAAAGGAAATGCCGGATCGCCCTATGCTATAAGCGATTATTACGATATAGATCCGGATATTGCCGAGGATGTGGAGCACAGGATGTCGGAGTTCGAGGCATGTGTGGAAAGGATACATGCTGCGGGAATGAAGGTTATAATAGATTTTGTTCCGAATCATGTTGCAAGACGGTATGGGAGTGATGTCAAACCGGCTGATGCTCCGGCTGATCTCGGTGCCGATGATGACATCAGTGTGGCATTTGCACGCGATAATAATTTCTATTATCTGCCCGGGGAACGTTTCGCACCTTATGTTAATCTTGGCGAGGGGGATAAGGTATATGTGGAGATTCCGGCCAAGGCTTCGGGAAATGACTGTTTTACAGCGCATCCGGGAGTTAACGACTGGTATGAGACAGTGAAGCTGAATTATGGTGTGGATTACAGAGACGGGTCGAAACATTTTGATCCGGTTCCGTCGACGTGGGGTAAAATGATTCACATACTTAAATATTGGGCCGGAAAGGGTGTAGACGGTTTCCGTTGCGATATGGCGCATATGGTTCCGATAGAGTTCTGGGCAAGTGCAACCGAAGAGGTGCGCAAGGTTAACAAGGATATTGTTTTCATTGCGGAGATTTATGACGTGAGTCTGTATCGCGATTATATTTTCAAGGGTGGTTTCGATTATCTTTATGACAAGGTGAACCTGTATGATTCGCTGAGGGCTATCCAGACATGCGGGGCTCCGGCTTCGATTCTGACCGGATGCTGGATGGCCGTGGACGGGATCGAGAAAAATATGCTGAACTTTTTGGAGAATCATGACGAGCAGCGATATGCATCATGTTTCTACGCTTCGGATCCGGTCAAGGCAGTGCCGGCGCTGGCTGTAAGCGCATATTTCGGGAAGGGCGCTATGATGGTATACGCAGGCCAGGAACTCGGCGAACGCGGAGCGGATGCCGAAGGGTTCAGCGGTATGGACGGCCGGACTACGATTTTCGATTACTGGTCGGTTCCGACATTGCGTCGCTGGCTTTCGAACGACGGGGTTCCGGGCGATGGCGAACTGACACCGCGCGAGGTGTGGCTGAAAAATATGTATGGAAAGATACTGGGTCTGTGCAACAGCTGTAAGGCGATAGCGGAGGGTGCATTTTTCGATGTTATGTATGTGAATGGCGACAACAGTACGATCAATACCAGGAATCATTATGTGTTTCTCCGCAGTACCGGAAAAGAGAGTGTGCTTGTTGCGGTGAATTTCGGTGGTGAAAGTGCTGATATGGCTGTTAATATTCCGCAGCATGCATTCGATACGTTGGGAATAGCTCCCGGCAAGGTGAAATGCAAGGAATTGCTTGGCGGAACCGAGTATGATGCGGAGGTCGGCGCCAACAAGCCCCTGAGGGTTTTCGTTCCGGCACAGGGTGCTTCCGTCGTGAGTTTTTAACACAAATTTATGAACTAAATTTTACGGGTGGTGTTTTAATAGCAAGAGAAGGTATTTTGCTAGCGTTATTAAAAAGCTATTTGTGATTAATGATCTTAATCCTTCTCCACCCCACCTCAGGAAACGCTCCTGAGGTGGTTTTTTATATATGTCCGAAAATCGGGATCTGTTTAAACTTTTGCGCGTGCAGTCTGTTTTTGAAAGAAAAAGATGTTTATGGAAACGGGGAAACAAAATAATTTGCTGAATGATTTTCTGGATAGTCTGGGTGTGCCGCATACGGAAAAATATTCGGCTGAACGATATGCCGCCATGCCATTTCAAAGCCTGTTCGGACTGACACGTCTGTTAAAGGAGTATGGAGTTGAATGCGAGAGCGAAAAGCTTGAGGATAAGAAGGATATAAGCAAGCTCGTTACGCCTTTTCTGGCGCATGTGGATGACGGGATAGTTATTGTGACCGGAGTTGACGACAGAACGGTTGGTTACAGAACCATGGGCTTTGACAGGAGAATGGATAAGGATGAATTCTGCCAGCGGTGGGATGGAGTGGTTGTTATGGCTAATCCGGCATCCGAAGCTAGGGAACCGGATTATAAGAAACATGCCATGTTCGCATTTCTGGAAAGGGTGAAGGTATGGGTAATGTGGGTGTGCGCATTTGTTCTGATTGCGGCAGGAGCAGTAAATTGCGGAGCTTTTGACAGCTGGGCCACCGCGTTGCTGGTTGTTTTCAACTGTTTTGGTCTGTACCTGACATTTCTGTTGGTGCAGAAGAGCGCGCATATACATAATGCGCATGCCGACAGTGTTTGCGGTGTGCTTCAGAAAGAGGGGTGCAATCATGTACTGGAAACATCGGCGTCGAAGTTTTTCGGTCTGTTCGGCTGGAGTGAGGTTGGATTCGCATATTTTTCCGTGAGTCTGATATGCCTGCTTATGTTGCCGGAACGTGCAGGGATGCTGGCGCTTATAAACGGGTTATGCCTTCCATTTACGGTTTGGAGCATCTGGTATCAGAAGTTCAGAGCCAAGGCGTGGTGCACGTTGTGCGTAGGTGTTCAGTCAACTCTCTGGCTGTTGTTTGTCTGCTATCTGGGAGGAGGATACTGGCAGCGAATTGATTTCAATGTTGTTGATTTTGTTATAATGATAAGCGCATATGCCGGTGTTATGCTGGGCGTAAACGCACTGATGCCTTACATAGAGAAGGAGGAGAAATGAAAAGACCTAAGAAAATAAAGGAACCGGAGCTTGAGAATGTGGAAAAATTAAGCGCATCGGAACTGAATGAAATAAAGTTGGATGAAAGGCGTGCGCCGATAGAGCCATGAAGAGGGCGGTTCGCTTGCGAAAAAGGATTCCAATAGCTAATTTAGCAAAAAATATGTGCTATGAGAAGAATTCTTTTCGTTGTTATGCTTGCCGTTGGATTGCCTTTATGGGCGAATGACGCCCTGACGGCTTTTCTGGAGCGTATGAGTCCCGGGCTGTCGCAGAAGATAAAGGTGGAGGTCAGGGAGGATACGGTTGATTTTTTTGAAATAGGAGCTGACAACGGATTGCCGTCGGTGACAGGAAGCAGCATTGTCAATGTGGCCAGCGGATTGCACCGTTATCTGAAAGAGTATTGCGGAGTTCAGGTGTGCTGGAATGATTTGCGTCCGGAGATTCCGGCAGTGTTGCCGTTGCCGGGGAAAAGAGAACGGTTCATCACTCCGTTAAAAAACCGATATTATTTAAATTACTGTACTCACTCCTACAGTATGGCGTTCTGGGATTGGACGCGATGGGAGAAGGAGATTGACTGGATGGCGCTTCATGGTGTCAACATGCCGTTGGCAATAACCGGGCTTGAAGCGGTTTGGGAGAGGATGATGAAACGGATGGGGTATGATGATGAACAGATAAAGGAATTTATAGCCGGAGGTGCATTCAAAGCGTGGTGGCTGATGAATAATCTGGAGGGGTGGGGCGGCAAGGTAAGCCGTGAATATATAGATTCGCAGACAGAATTACAGCAGAAGATATTGAAGAGGATGCGCGAGCTTGATATGGAACCGGTGCTTGCCGGCTATTCCGGAATGGTTCCTCATGATGCCGACAGCGTGTGCGGGCTTACGGTTTCAGATGCGGGCAAATGGCTCGGATTTACGCGGCCTGCATTTTTACAGCCTACGGATGAGCGTTTTGACGAGATGGCAGGGATTTACTATGAGGAACTGAACAAACTTTACGGGAGCGCGAAGTTTTACAGTATGGATCCTTTTCATGAAGGCGGCAGGACAGATGGCGTGAATCTTGGCTATGCTGCAAAAAAAATTTTCGGAGCAATGCAAAAATGGTCGCCGGGATCGGTTTGGGTTGTTCAGGGATGGCAGGAAAATCCCCGGAATGAAATTCTGTATGCTTTGCCAAAAGGGAGTGTGGCGGTGCTTGATCTGCAAGCGGAGAATGAACCGATGTGGGAGAAAAGAGCAGGTGGATTCGGTGGGCATGACTGGCTGTTCTGCATGTTGCTGAATTTCGGCGGGAACGTTGGGATGTACGGGAAATGTGATGCTTTGATAAACGGATTTAAGCGTGCCATGAAAAATGGTGATTTGACCGGCATAGGCATGACTATGGAGGGGATAGAGAATAATCCGGTTATGTTTGAACTTTTCTGTGATTTGCCGTGGATGCAGAATGTTGATAAGGATGAATGGCTGAAGGGATATGTGAAGGCAAGGTATGGGGGAGTGGAGAGTGAAAAGGCTTTGGAAGCATGGCGGCTGCTGATGCGAAGCATTTATAATTCACCTTCCGATTCAATTCAGCAGGGATGTAACGAATCGGTTTTCTGTGCCCGACCGAGTGATTATCCATGGAATGTATCGGCCTGGGCAAATGCAAAGCGTTATTATGATGCGGAAGATGTGCTGAAGGCTGCGCAACTGCTTGAGGAGGAACGGGAAAAATTAGGAGGGAACAGAAATTACCTGTATGACCTGACCGATGTGAAACGTCAGGCATTGGCGGAGGAGGGGAGGAGAGTAGCAGCTGAGTTAGGCAAGGCTGAAAGCAAAGAGGCTTATGCCTGCGCGGCTGAAAGATTTATGGCACTTATGGAGCGCCAGGATTCATTACTTTCAGCGATGGAGGGATTCAGGCTTGACGAGTGGCTTGGTGCCGCTGAAGGAAGTGCGAAAACAGCTGCTGACAGAGAACGTGAAGTTATGAACGCTTTGAGACAGATAACCACCTGGGGGTTGCGTGATGCGTCGGAAACCGGAAGACTGCATGATTACGCACATCGCGAGTGGGGCGGCCTGATAAAGGAATTTTACCTGCCCCGCTGGCGAAAGTGGTTTGATGAGCGCATAAGGCTGTGGGATAGTGGCAAAAAGCCGGATATTGATTTTTATGATTTTGAATCAGCCCTTATCAGGGAAATAGCGGCCCGACGACTTGACAAGAGCAAGGATTGATTCATTGAGCCGGTCGGCCTGCAGCAGCTGTTCAACAGTCATGTGCATGCGATAGCGCCAATAGTGGTTACTGCATGCCGGATTGTTGATTAATTCATCCTCAGGAGAGGGATGGCGCAAATCAGCGTCGATCGACATCCAGTCCTGCCAGGGGAAGACGGCAAGCATAGCCGGACTTTCGAGGTGGGCAGAAATGACTTGTCGGCAAACGTCGGGAGAGTCGGGGGTGTCAGTTCGGCCGCCGGTTATATGCATGGCGTTGAAAAAACGGGAGGCGCGTTCCGGATCATCGTCAAGCCACTGACGGAGGCCAGGCATGTCGTGTGTTGATGTGGTTGCGACGGCAAGTTGCGGATATAGAGCAGGATCGGCGAATTCAATGCCGAACTGTTTAGGCATTCTCTGCACTTCGAGCGAAAGAATGGAGAGTTGGTTCATTACCGGAGCCACACAAGCCGGAATCATTCCGAGATCCTCGCCACAGCAAAGCATTGGTGTGGATGATGTGAGGGAGGGGAGTTTCTTCATGGCGCTGTCGTGCCAAAATCCGTTGTGACGATTATAGAAAAAGTCATTTGAAAGCTGCCTGTATGCTTCCTGCTGGTCGGGTGTGAGCGAAGCGAACAGTGCGGTTTTCGCGCCGTCGATGCGCGGATGGTAATATCCGGGGCGAAGTGTGTCTTCGATGAAAAGAATATCGGCGACTTGCTCGAGTTCGTTGTGCAGGGCGTTGACGTTAGCTTTGGTTTTGGGTCGTCCGACGTATTTTGCCAATATCTCACGCTGTGCGGGGGATTTCCGAAGGACTTGCGAGGGGAGCAGGCGGAAACCGAATTTATGCAGCATTTCGTCGGGCGAAAGCGGAAGGGCAGGATAGAATGTGCCAAGCGTGCCGTAGAGCTGCGTGGTTTCTATCTGCCATATGCGGAAGAATCCGAGAATGTGGTCAATGCGATAGGCATGGAAATATTCAGCCATTTTGGTGAAGCGGTTGTTCCACCATTTAAAATTATCAAGCTCCATTCTGTCCCAATTGTAGGTTGGGAATCCCCAGTTCTGACCGTTGACGGCGAAGTCGTCGGGAGGGGCTCCGGCACTTTTGTCAAGAAAGAAGAGTTCGGGATTAGTCCATGCGTCGACACTGTTCCGTGAAATTCCAATAGGGATGTCACCTTTTAAAGCAACTCCGAGGGCTTCGGCTCTGTTGGATGCGTCCTTGAGCTGATTATGCAGGCGGAATTGCAGATAGCGGTAGAAATCGGCTTGCCGCGATTGTTTTTGGAGCAGATTGGCAACTGCCGCGGGATTATAGGTGGAAAATTCATTCCATTTGGAGAAGTCGGCAGTTGAAAAGGTGTCGCGAAGCAGCGAGAATGCAGCGTAATTGTCGAGCCAGCAGGCATTGTTTTCAATGAAACGCTGATAAGAGTCGGAAGCTAAAACGGTTTCTCCTTCATGCTCAAAATCCGCGCGGGCGAACTGCATTTTGGCCTGAAATGTTTTTTCGTAGTCGATTTGAGGCAGTTTGTTGAGACGTTTGCGCGTGGCATCGAATTTTTTTGCCAGCTCAGGATTGTAGTCCGGGCGGTTCAGTCGCAGATAAACGGGATGAAGTGCAAAAGTTGAAATTGCATTGTAAGGGTAGGAATCGGTCCATTTACCGGACATAGTGGTGTCGTTAACGGGTAGAATCTGGAGCAGATTCTGTCCGGTTTTGTGTACCCATTCGGCCATAAGAGCAAGGTCGGCAAAGTCGCCGATTCCGAAGCTATGATTTGAACGAAGGGAGAAAACGGGAATAACTGTTCCGGCGGCACGAACGGCAGCAGGCTGTATGCGGCAGGTAAGTCCTTTTATGGCAATCGATTCATTGTCATTATGTTCAGGGATGAGGAATGAGCGGTTTTGTCCATCTTCCCATTCGACTAAATCCGCATTGTTGCTTTCGACGGCGATAAATTTGTAGTTAAGCTGTGTTGCCGCCGGAGGGAGTGGAATGCAGGCTTGGAAAGTGATGTTGTCGGCAGTTTGCATCTGCACGGCGTTTTGCGGATTCCATGAGCCAAGTGCCGGAATGTCGCCTACAACCATGAGTTTTTTTGTCCGGGCCAGGCCTGGTGCCGATACTTCAAAATAGAGCCGGGATGGTTTGATTGCAGATTCAGGAGCCAAGGGACGGCGGTTGAGAATGCGGGTCACAAACACAGATGTAAGCTGGTTGTGTGCCGGGAGGTCGGACCAGTGGTCATATACCTGCAGGGAGCAGAGCGACGGATCAAGGGAAAGATGATGGGGCTGTCCCCACTCTTTACGCACGGAGCCGTCGTTGCGGCGGACTTCAAAATGATAGTTGAAAGAAAGGGGAGCATCCTTCAAAGAGGGATGCTCGCCGGTATTAATTACAGCCATGTTGGTTTCCTTACCCACTGGCTGCATGTAGAAGTCCAGATTCCCGGGAAGAGAGATGTAGATATTCTCGTTGGAATTGGTGTAGTAATCTAAGAAAAATGTAATTAGCATGTTATCCGCACTTGGATGTTCCACAAGATGTGCAAATCAGACATCCTTCCTGATAGATTAGAGTTTCCTGGCCGCAATTGGGGCATTTCTGTCCGCTGGCTTTCATTCCATTTGGCAGGTATTTTTTGAGAGCTCGTTCCACACCCATTTTCCATGTGTTTATTGACTGGCTGTCGAGTTCGAGTCCGCCTACCAATTTAAGAACCTGGTCAATAGGCATTCCATAGCGTAGCACACCGGAAATTAGTTTGGCGTAGTTCCAGTATTCGGGGTTGAATTTGTCGCTAAGTCCTTCGATTGTGGTTTTGTAGCCACGTTTGTTGATGAACTGGAAGTCATAGCGTTTGTTTCCTTTTTCATCGACAGCTTTTATGATTTTGCCGTGGGTAACCGATTTGGGACAGAAGATTCCGTCTTCATCATCGGCGAGGCCGGTGAAAATTTCATAGGGTTTTCCGTCGATGAGTCCTACAAAAGCAATCCATTTTTCTTTGTTGTTCTGGAAGCGTACGACATCGGCTTCAAGTTCAATGGGACGTTTGGCGATGTGCGCCGCAATGGCGTAGGGGAGAACTGCTTTCTTTTTTTCGGAAACCGAAACAAGCACGCCTGAACGTGAGCCGTCGCGGTAGACAGTGCATCCTTTGCATCCGGAGCGCCAAGCCTCGACATAAAGTTTGTTTACGAGTTCCTCGGTTACGTCGGCCGGCAGGTTTATGGTAACGGAAATAGAGTGATCGACCCATTTCTGCACGGCTCCCTGCATGCGAACTTTCTCGAGCCAGTCGACATCGTTGGAGGTTGCCTTGAAGTAGGGCGATTTAGCAACGAGGGCGTCGAGTTCCTCCTGTGTGTAGTTGTTTTTTATTTCAATGCCCTGTGTTTTCATCCACACCATGAATTTGGGGTGGTAGACAATGAATTCCTCGAAAGAGTCGCCGGAATCGTCGACATAGTCCACGCGGACGTTAGTGTCGTTAGGGTTAACTTTGCGGCGACGTTTGTAGACGGGGAGGAACACCGGTTCGATTCCGGAAGTTGTCTGGGTCATGATGCTGGTGGTGCCGGTGGGGGCGATGGTGAGACAAGCTATGTTTCTGCGTCCGTGCTTAACCATTTCCTGGTAAAGTTCGGGAGAAGCTTCGCGCAGGCGGTTAATGTAGGGGTTGTTCTTTTCGCGTTCGGCATCGTAAATCTGGAAGGCGCCGCGTTCTTTTGCCATTTCCACAGAAGCGGCATAGGCTGCGAGTGCGAGAGCGCGATGCACGGAAACGGAGAATTGAGTTGCTTCGGGAGTTCCGTAACGGAGTCCGAGGGCGGCAATCATGTCGCCTTCGCCGGTGGTGCCGACACCTGTGCGACGTCCTTTAAGTGTTTTTTCGCGGATTTTGTTCCAGAGATTCAGCTCGGTGTTCTTGACTTCGGATGTTTCCGGGTCGCTTTTGATTTTTTCGATTATAAGTTCGATTTTTTCCTGTTCGAGGTCGATTATATCGTCCATTATGCGCTGAGCTTTTGCTACATGGCCGGCGAATAGGTCGAAGTTGAATTTTGCTTGCGGGGTGAAGGGGTTCTCGACATAAGAGTAGAGGTTGATTGCGAGAAGCCTGCATGAGTCGTAGGGACAGAGGGGAATTTCACCGCAGGGGTTGGTGGAAATAGTCTGGAAACCGAGATCGGCGTAGCAGTCGGGCACTGATTCGCGGGTGATTGTGTCCCAGAACAGTACTCCCGGTTCGGCCGATTTCCATGCGTTGTGGACAATTTTATTCCATAGTGCCTTTGCATCGGTTTCGCTTGTTGTGAGCGGTTTTGCGGCGTCGACCGGGAATTTCTGGGTGTAGGGTTTTCCGTCGATGGCTGCTTGCATGAATTCGTCGTCGATTCGAACGGAAACGTTTGCACCGGTAACTTTGCCTTCCACCATTTTGGCATCGATGAATTTTTCGGAATCGGGGTGCTTTATGCTGACAGTGAGCATGAGTGCGCCGCGCCGGCCATCCTGAGCCACTTCACGTGTTGAGTTGGAGTATCGTTCCATGAAGGGAACAAGTCCGGTTGATGTGAGTGCGGAATTCTTCACGGGCATTCCTTTAGGACGGATGTGCGAAAGGTCGTGTCCGACGCCACCGCGACGTTTCATGAGCTGCACCTGTTCTTCATCAATGCGTATCACTCCGCCATAAGAGTCGGGTTTTCCGTCGAGACCGATAACGAAGCAGTTTGACAATGATGCAACCTGGAAGTTGTTGCCGATGCCTGTCATGGGGCTGCCTTGCGGAACAATATATTTGAAGTGATCGAGAAGTCCGAAAACCTCATCGTGTGACATGGGATTGGGATATTTGTTTTCGATGCGTTCAATTTCTGCGGCTATGCGGTGGTGCATGTCGGTGGGATTCTTTTCATAGAGGGTTCCGTTTGAATCCTTCAGTGCGTATTTGCTTGCCCAGACGCGAGCGGCGAGTTCGTCGCCGTCGAAATATTGGAGAGACGATTCAAAAGCTTCGTCGTAGGTGTAGGTTTTTTGTTCCATTTTTTGAAAAGGTGCGGAATGAAATGATGGTTTAAAAGTTTAAGGTGCAAATGCGATGCAAATTTTGCAATTATATTTTTAATATCCAAGGTGAAATTTTTAATGAAGTGAAATTGTAGATAAGTTTTCCGAATTTTTTAATCAGTGTGCTGATAATTAGAGGAATGTGTTTTTTAACAGTTGTCACATGTTTTACAAAACCGTTAATCTGTTTAATCAGGGAGTTGAAAAAATGATTATATTTGCAGATATAAGCAAAATAAGTTATGAAAAATGTAGATGATTATTTTCTTAACCGAAGGACGGTTAGGGAGTTTGAGCGGAAGGATGTGCCCGCCGGGCTTATAAGGAAGTTGCTTGAGGCGGCTGCCAATGCGCCGACCACCGGAAATATGCAGCTTTATTGTGCGGTTGTTTCTATGAATGAGGATAAGGAGAATCTTCACGGGGCTCATTTCAATCAGCCGGCGGCTGTGAATGCTCCGGTTCTTGTAACGTTCTGTGCCGATTTCAATCTGTTTTACCGCTGGTGTGAGCTGAATGGCGCCAAACCGGGTTATGATAATCTGCAGGGATTGTTAATGGGTGTGTTCGATGCCGTTATTTTTGCGCAGCAGTTTGTTACACTTGCCGAGATGAACGGTTTGGGAACATGCTATTTAGGAACTACAACATATAATGTGGACAAGATTGCGGAGGAGCTGCATCTGCCCAAGATGGTGATTCCGTTGCTGACTGTCGCCGTGGGCTATCCTTTGTCGTTGCCGAACGATCCGGGCCGTTTGCCTGTGGATGCGTATGTTCATTATGGGCGTTATGCGCTTATGAGCGACGACGAGGTGCGTGAATTTTTTGCAGAGAAGGAGGGGCGTGACGACAGCAGGGGATATGTCGCTGAAAACGATAAGGCGACTTTAGCACAGGTGTTTACGGATGTGCGTTATCCGAAATCAATGCTCGAGGAGTTTTCGGGCATTCTGCACGGGTTCCTGAAAAAGAATTTCGGGGAGATTTGATTGATTCCGGCAAGTTCCGGAATCAATTAAGAGAGTATGCTGTTCTCAATTGCCTGAATGTCGGCTTGCAGTTGTTTTTCAATTGCGAGCCGTTCATCTATTGTCTTGCAGGCGTAGAGCACGGTTGCATGTGTGCGCGAGAGGCGTGTTCCGATTGCGGTATAGGGCATGTTCGCATGTTTTTTAGCCATATACATAACCATTTGGCGGGCATCGGATATTTCGCGTTTGCGCGATTTGGTGAATATGTCGTCGGGTTCGATTTTGTAATGTCCAGCCACGGCCTGAAGAATCATTTCGAAGTTAATCTGACGGCGTGAAATCTTGACTGCGTTGGCAATGACCTTGCGTGCGAGATCGAGAGATATGTCAACGTTCAGGACTGTGGCGTGTGCAATGAGTGAAACAACGATGCCTTCGAGTTCGCGAACGCTTTCGGTTACGTTGCGGGCAATATAGTCGGTGACTTCGGCAGGGAGTTCGAGTCCGTTTTGTTCGGCTTTGAGCATAAGGACGTCGCGCCGGAGTTCAAAGTCGGGTTTGTCGAGTTCGGCGGTCATTCCCCATTTGAAGCGTGACAGAAGTCGGGGTTCCATTCCTTCCATTGAAGACGGGCGGCAGTCGCTTGCAAAAATCAGCTGTTTTTGGTTGCGCTGGAGGTGGTCAAATATGTGGAAGAATGTGTTCTGCGTTTTTGTTTTGCCGATAAGGTCCTGTATGTCGTCGATTATCAAGGTGTCAATGTCCTGATAGAAACGGATGAAGTCGTTTATTTTTCCGCTTCTGAGCGCTGATGTGAACTGGCTTTCAAAGAGACGGGCCGTTACATAGAGCACTTTGTTGAGGGGTTGAGTTTCCTTGATGCGGATTCCAATTGCCTGAATAAGGTGTGTTTTGCCTACACCGGGAGCTCCGAAAATGAAGAGTGGATTGAATGTTTTGCAAGCCGGATTTGTCGCTATTGCTTCGCCGATTGCGCGCGCAACCCGGTTGGAGGCGCTGCCGCAATAGTTCTCGAAGGTGTAGGTCGGGTTAAGCTGTGCGTCAATTTCGGCATGACCGGAGTTTGCCAGAGGGTTTGAGGATGCGCCGGCTTTAGGAGCCACATCGGCGCTGGGTTTTGCGCTGCCGATGGTTACGCCGGTTGAAGGTTCGTTATCAACCTGATTGAAGCGATAGAACAGTTTGACATTAGGGCCGTAGATTTTTTGCAGGGTACGCGAAATCAGCTTCATGTAGCGCTCCTCGAGCTGTTCTACAAAGAAGGGAGACGGCACCATGACTGTGAGCCGGTTGTCGGTGAAAGAAACCGAAGAAACCGGTTCGAACCAGGCGGCGAACTGTTCAATGGGAAGATTATCTTTGAAAATGTTCAGACACTCCTCCCACAATTGTATGTGGTTTTGCTTCATTACAGTGATAAGGAATGGACTATTGTTTCCAATACAAATTTCCGACATTTTTTTTTCAAAAAAAAACGCTTTTAAATTTGGAAAAATGGAAACGCGCGCATTGCTTTGTGTAATAGTGGGTTATAATGTGGGTGAGGGCTTGTTTGCGAACCGGATGCTGCTGCTGGAGTAATATATTGGTGGTTAGCGGTTTATGGGGGTAGACAAGGGTTTGCATCGAGCCGGGAATAAAGTTTGCCGGTTTAAGAAAACGGCTAAATAAAAAGGTTTGCGCGTGGTTTTAATAAATAATGAAAAAATATTGTTATTTGGAATGATTCCAAATAAGAGGGGTCAGAACACTTTGATGTTTATGTAGCGTTTGGGGTTTTGCTTAACATCCTTCAGGAGCGAATCGAGGCTTGCCGCCGACTGGTTGAGGTTGTTGTAGAGGGTGCGGTCGGTGGTTAGCGCGCCGAGGGTTGAGTTGGGGTTGTTGAGCTGGGTCATCAGGTTTTTGAGGGCGAGGGTTGCCTGTTCGACATTCTGCATTGTTGTGTCGATAGGGAGGTTTTTGATGGTAGCTGAAATTTGAGTGAGGTCGGCCGAAACGGTGTTGAGGTTGTTCATCATCGACTTTGCATCGCCGGCAATGGCCGGCATGGATGTCATGAATCGGTTTAGCTGCACTGACGATTTTTCAATGTTTTGCATTGTGTTGTCGAGGCGGCTTATTGATGAGCTGAGTGCGGGATTGGCAACGAGGGCGGAAACGGATGTAAGGATTGAGTCGATTTTAGGCAGAAGGTTTACAACTGCCGGAAGAATCTGTTGCGAGACGTTGTCCATAAGCCCCGGTGCGGTTTCACCTATGAGTTTGTCGCCTACGTTGTGAAAGTCGTTGGTGGGAGGCATGATAAGATGCACGGATGCGGTTCCGAGCATGTCGGACGATATTACGGCTTTTGTTCCACGGGGTATGCGGAGGTGTTCGTCGAGTGCAAATTCAACAAGTACATGACCAGGGTTGTCATATTCATAATTGATTTCGCGGACAATGCCGACTTTGAAACCGTTGATGGTTACGGGCGCTGACTGGGTCAGTCCGGCGACGTTAGTGTAGGATGCGGTGTAGTAGTTCGCTGCTTTGAAAATGTTAATTCCTTTGAGGAAGTTAATGCCAAAGACGAGTATCAGGACAGCTATCAGCACGGATAAGCCGATTATGAATTCTTTTTTCATGATTTATTTGATTCGTTTTCCGTTTTTAAATTTAATTACAAATGCGTCGGGGAAAAGTTTTTTGATTTTGGACAACTGTGCGTTGGCTTCGTTGAGAGAACCGTATGAGCCAACGGTATATTTCAGCACCGCACCGTCGACGTAATATTCGCAGTTTGTCAGCCCTTTGAGTTTGGGAGATGCAGAGGAGAGCGGAGTTTTTGAAATCAGGAACTGAATTTTGAAGGTTTCGGCATCGTATTGTGTTTCCGCTGTTTCGGTGTGGTTGTTTTTTGATGTTTCTGCCTGAAGTTGTGATTGCGTCGGATTTTGTTTTGCCGGTTTGTTTTTAGAGGTGGTGCTGTTTTTTGCTTTTGTGTTGCCGGAATGGAATGCGACAATGGCAGAAGCAATTGAATTTGCCATTTTCTGCTGTCCTTGTTCGCTTATGAGAAATTTTTCCATAGCGGGGTTGCAGATGTAGTCGAGTTCAATAAGCACAGCGGGCATTTTGGTGAGGCGAAGCACAGCGAAGTCGTTTTGCTCGACTGTTCCGCGTTTACGTCCGGAATTAGATACTAATGATTCGAGAATGAAGTCGGCAAGGTGTATGCTGTGTTCGAGGTGACGGTTCCAGAGCAGATCATCGAAAATTGATTGTTCGGCCGATACGGAACTGTTTTTTTCGTATTTAAGGGAGGAGTTTTCAAAAGCGGCTACTTCCGAAGCTTGTTTTGATGAGGAGAATCCACGGACATAGACTGAGGCGCCCTGCACAATGGAGCGACGTTTTATGTCGCCGATTGAGTTTGCATGGATGGAGACAAAAATGTCGGCTTTTGCTTTGTTTGCAATCTGGGCGCGGTTTCCGAGTGGAACAAAGAAATCGGCGTCGCGAGTATAGATTACATTTACATCGTTTCCCAATTGCTGTTTTAGCTGCTGTCCGAGCTTAAGAGCCACGCCGAGAACAACTGTTTTTTCATTGGTGATTGAGCCGAGGGCTCCGGGGTCGTGTCCACCATGTCCGGCATCAAGCACCACCACCAGTTTGGCGGCCGATGCGACGTTGCCTATGGAAAGCGTGATAATGATGAATATGTGAAGGAAATATGCGCGCATTTAAGTGCAAAGTTACAAAATCCGACCAATTCCGAGGCGAGGATTTAGTAAAATAATTGCAGAAATGCGAGATAAAGGAGAGAAAATTGGCTTAAAACACCAATTTTGCTGTGGCGGAATTACGATTCGCTTGGCTGAGGGTTATCTGGTGGGGGGAGTATGGTTTGGATTCCGTCCGGTGATTTTTTGAGCAGGCGCTTGTAGACGGATGGCTTAATAAGTAGCGGGATAGTGATTAGGTAAGGTGAAAACACTGAAACAGCCGTTGCAATCCATTCATTTGAATCACTTAGGAATTTTGGAATTCTGATTGGTATGATTGATATTATGTAAAGACTCGCTACAAATAATATAATTTCCAGAAGCAACAGAGGGAACTTTTTAAGTACCGGTCTGAAAATTTTAAAGCAATTCATTATGATTAAAATAATAGTATTCTTCTCCTGTACCCTCATTGCGTGTGCCAAATTTAGTTAAGTCACACCAACCAATAAATATAGTTAATATAATAAATACGACATAGGCTCTTAAAATATATAAAAGAATGAGGTCGCCTCTTGTCTTTGTTTCTTCGGTCATAAGTTATTCAGATTATCTTTTTCATTGTTTTCGAGATTGACGACGGATAACTAAGGTGTATATAATTAGCGCAGGTATGATAATGCTATATGGCAAAAAGTACGCTAAATAAGGGGATTGATCCTTAAATGAATAATAACTTAAAATGATACATGGGATCAACAAAATAAAATAGCTTATAGATTCATAAAAAACAACCTTTAAATTTCTGTTGATTTTTACAAGATAAAAAATGAAAAGCAATAAAGTGTTTATTGGTGTTGCCAAATAGGAAATAATTATGCAAAGCATTGCCAGGGATATGTAGTCTCCGGTACCGAATTTTACGAAAATAGAAGCGATTAAACTCAAAAAGATTACCAGCGCCACATTAACGACAAGGAAAATCACAGCAGAGCAAATAACGAATTTCACTCCCTGTTCGAAATTCATGTATTTTTCCATAATTATGGTTTGGATTCTGTCCGGTGATTTTACTAATTATCGCGGGTCGAGATACAACCCGTATCTTTCCACAATAGTTCTCACTTTCGATTTTTCTATCGGAGTGCGAATGCCCATATAATAATACGTGCTTTCAAGGGAAAGGGTGCAAAGTTTAGCTTTATTTTCAAATATCACAGTAATAAAATTCCTTAATGCAAGTCGCATAATCCATGGAATCTCAGTTATTAAAAACCTCTGACCTTCTCGCAAACTTCTCATGTTGTCCAATGCATGAATAATTTCTGAATCAAATTCAGAATTTTCTTTTATATATTTTTTCATGTCAGAAGGTGATGTTTTAACAAGATATTCAATCGTAACATATTTACAGTTACTTTTTTTTAGTATTTCTATTGCAGCCTGACAGTAATGTTCCTCTACGCGAATGTATTCATCGCGACCCAATAATTTCCCATTGAAGCATTGACCTATGTCATCGAAACACACCCACTCGTTCTGAGTATAGACGTGATTTTTATAATATTGGGGCTGATATTTGGCAATTTCATACCATTTACTTATTCTTTTTTCGGTAGCCATCGTTTATTTTTGTTGTAGTTCAGCTGTCATATAAAAATTATTATTGCTAATTATTTCATTTAGTTCTTCCGGATTTAATGTGGTTGAGAAAAATGCAGAAATGCCTTCTGCTAATGGTATCCAACGAACTAATTTACTTTTATTAAAAAGCACCAATTCTATGTAACCGGCATAACAAAATTTCATTAGTTTATTTGCTTTTTCCATGTTTAATCTGCTTTCCATTTCAAGTGAAAACAGTGATTGAAATAATTCATTTTCAGTAATATGTAGAATGCTATTCTTTTTTGCGTTCTTAATGCCTTTCAAATGAATGCCGTACCATTCAATTGTCAAATATTTACATCCAGATAAAATAAAAAGATTTGTTATATCATCTACAAATTTGGATTCATAGAGCGCCAGTAGTTCTTTCTGATTCTCAAGGTCACTATATCTACTATGAATCAGATAAACGTATCTCTTTCTTCTTGTTTTATTTGCCAATTTTTTTAAGATTTTTATCATAGGTTCCAGTCCTTTTGTTTTTTAATAAGTCATCTAATTTATTTGCTTTTTTCCATATACCTCCATTATGTCCATCTTTGTCAGGAGTTATAAAATCTTTATCATTTGTATATATTTTTTGGCCATGAGATCTTGCTTTAGATTCAAGAATATGATAACCCTCAGGTAATTCAACCGTTATCTTTTTTGCTTTTTCTCCAGTTCCTTGAATAAAAGTCGCAGTTTCTGTATCTATTTTTTTAGCTACCTCACTTGCTTTTTTAGTTGTTGATGCTGTTTTTTCTCCTTTTGCAACATTCGAAGTTACATCTATAACTTTATCTGTTACCTTTGCAGCTTTTGTCATTCCGCCAGGAACAAATGGAATAAATGCACAAGCAACATCAACTGCTGCATCTACCCAATTATTTAAAGCTGCTTTATGATTCCCTTCTATATGATTTGAAATTGCTAGACTTACATCATATATAACATTGCCTATATCCCATAGAGTTTCAATTATTTTGCCAGTTGGGTCGATTAAAAGAAGAGGGTTGTTGGCACAGTAGGCGAAGGGAGAGTGTGGGAAGTATTTTTCGGCAAGGGGGTCGGGTGAGAAGAAGCGGCCGGCTGAGGGGTCGTATGCACGGGCGTCGAAGTCGTAGAGGTCGAGGCCGGCGGTGCGGTCGAATTCCTTGTTGCCGAAGCGCCATCGCTGGAAGGCCATGCTGTAGCCGCATCCCATCGGCAATCCGAAGGGATAGTAGTGGTCAATCTGCAGTATGCCTCTGTCCTTACCGCGCACCGACACCCGGTTGTTGCCAAGATGGTCGCGCAGATAGAAAACATGCTCGGGCTGCGCTAATTCACGCCCGGATGGTTCGAGGTAGTTTATATATCCGTTCTCAAGGTTTATGCGCGCGAGCTTGCCATCCTCATAGACAAACGGCCCGCAATAGTCGGTCACCGTGGTTACGGCATCATCAGCGGGCAGATCACCCAGATTGACCGACGGGGCAACCGTAGGCACGTTGTGCAGGGTCTGCAGTTTTACACCGTCGGCCGAATAGATATAGGCGGTTCTCGCTCCCGAAGCAAAGCGTATCTCTTTCGGACGGTTGTTATGGTCGTAACGCATCAGGAAAATTCCGCGGTTCAGGTCGGTGATCATGTTTCCGTTGGCATCGTAGAGATATTCCACCGTTTCATCCGCTCCGTCGCGGAAATGATATGCACCCTGATAGTAGGGGCCGGTGCATGAGTCGCTTATGCGCGTAACCTGATTGCCACGGTATTCGTAGGTCAGATTATCGATAAGGCCGTGTGTGGTGCGGTACGGCGACGAGTCATAAAGCCCCATACGTGAGAGGGTGGTTATGTTTCCGTTCAGGTCGTAGGTATAGGCGGTGTCATAGTGTCCTTCATTCCCTTCCGCATCCTCGTAGGCGGCAGAGGTGAGGCGTGAAAGCGCGTCATACTGATAGGTGTATTTGCGTTGTAGTTCATGCGGGCCGTAAGCCTCCCATGTCATTGTGCTGACAAGGCCGCCAAAGGTGTATGTCAGGGTCTGGCTGTAGCCGTATGAGCTTATCGAAACGGGGTTGGAGCGGATGTCGTAGGTGTAGGTGCGTTCTATCCCAGTTTCTGCATTGCCAAAAGTTTCAGCCGAAAGTCTGCCCACGGCATCGTAGCTTTTCTGCGAGAGTATCTGCCATTGTGCGCTGCCAATGCGGTGGCGCACCTCCAGTTCACGACCCTGCGTGTCGTAGTCGCGCTGCCACTGCTGAATCAATGCCGAATCGGATGCCGCGGCTGGATAAGCAGCTAACAGCAGCAATATAATCAATATGTTCTTAATCAGCCTCATCAACTGGTAAAAAGTTGTTTTAAAAGAAGTGGAATTAGCCCTATAACAATTGATAGTAAAATCTTATTTCTCATTTATTTGCGAATTACTGGTAAAAATTTCATATCCATTATCTTTTTGAGCAGCCGCTTGTAAACGGATGGATTAGTAGTGGGATAGTGATTAGATGTGTAGCTTATAAAATAACTTTTTCATCGCTGATTTCAACATGTCCAAAGGGATTGTTGTTCATAAGCTGATCGTATGTTCCACTCCATCTGCTCCGATCTATGATTTAGTTTCTTGATTATTTTTTAACGTACCAAACCTGCGTCGAAAAAGCGAATAAAGACATATATAAACTTGCACTATTACCAGTGAAACAAATGGAAACCCTAACGCCATCTTTGGAGCTAAAACACAAAAGATGCAAGTTATTGTAAAAAAGCAAACTGCTTCAATAAAAACTTTTTTTGAGGAAGTAAATATGCTTTTATTGATATTGGATTTATAATAACAATATAACATAGCCGTATTTATTGGAGAAATAATAAGAAGAAGCATGAAAGAAAAGACGATTGACATAAGCCATCCAAAACCAAATTGCGATAAGAAGAGCAGCAGAATAAATATAATAGAAAATACAGTATTGGTAAAAGAAAATACTAAAAAAGATAGAATAATATGCTCAACCTTTTCCTTATGCGTAAGCTTTTTGTCCATAATTTTACTAGGATTGATTTCTACTGTATTTTTTGCAATCACGCTTTTATGCTTTTCTTCCACGATCCAGGATTTTTCTGTTGAATCAAATTCCCGGAAGATGTGTAGCGTACAATATAACTTTTTCGTTGCAGATTTCATATTTTTTGACTTACAAAATCTGCGTCGAAAAAGCGAATAAAGAAATATATAAACTTGTACTATTACCAGTGAAATAAATGGAGAATAAAATATCATATCTAAATCTACAAAACAACATCCAATGCATGTTATTAGAAAATAACAACAAGCTTCAATAAAAACTCTTTTAGGTGAAGTAAATATGCTTTTATTAATATTGGTTTTATAATAACAATACAGCATAAATGTATTAATTGGAGAAACAATAAGAAGCATGTAAGAAAATACAACTGGCACAAGCCATTCCCAACCATTTTGCGAACTGAAGAACAAAGTCAATATTATTGACAATATAATATTTGTGTAAGGAAATATCATTAAAGATAGAATAAAATACTTCACTTTTTTTTCGTTAATAAGCTTTTCGTCCATTGTATGGCTTTGTTAAATTCCCTATATATTTTTTTTGACATTTTAGTGTCTACCGCTTTCTGCTGTTCTTCCGCTGTCCATGGTTTTTCTATCGAGCTGAATCCCCAAGAACGTCCTGGAAGTTGGGATTTTATTTTTTCTATATCCTCTTTGGAAACACCAGATTTCAAAAGGATTGTGGATGAACTTGAATTACAGTTGCCCTCAAATTCTTTGGTTGGACTAAATGAATAATCTATTTCGGGATTGTTCCCAAAAGAGTTTGCCACATCTGTAACTTTCTGATCAAATTGCTCCTGAGTCATTCCTTCCGGAGGGCTAACAATAATTTCAGCTTTTACATTTTCCTTATCTTTGCCTTCTGACACATTTTTGTCATCCATTGTTGGATATTTCACAAGCGATCCTCCTAATCCAAAAACAGGATATGGACCATCATATTGCGGACCATAAGAAAAACGAGCTTTAACTGTGCCGTCATCTTTCTTTATAGCTATAAATGTATGTGTTGCTTTTACCAATTTAGCATACTCGCTTCGACCTGGTAGTTCTGTGGCGTACAATACAACCTTCATTCCGGTGGGGTCGATGAAAAGAAGAGGGTTGTTGGCACAATAGGCGAAGGGGGAGTGTGGTAAGTATTTCTCGGCGAGGGGGTCGGGAGAGAAGAAGCGACCGGTTGAAGGGTCGTAAGCGCGGGCCTCGAAGTCGTAGAGGTCGAGGCCGGCGGTGCGGTCGAACTCCTTGTTGCCGAAGCGCCATCGCTGGAATGCCATGCTGTAGCCGCATCCCATCGGTAGTCCGAAGGGGTAGTAGTGGTCAATCTGCAGTATGCCTCTGTCCTTACCGCGCACCGACACCCGATTGTTGCCAAGATGGTCGCGCAGATAGAAAACATGCTCGGGCTCCGCCATTGGTCGTCCGGATGGCTCGAGGTAGTTTATATATCCGTTCTCAAGATTTATACGCGAGAGTTTGCCATCCTCATAGACAAACGGTCCGCAGTAGTCGGTCACCGTGGTTACGGCATCATCAGCAGGCAGATCACCCAGATTGACCGACGGGGCAACCGTCGGCACGTTATGCAGGGCCTGCAGTTTTACGCCGTCGGCCGAATAGATATAGGCGGTTCTCGCTCCCGAAGCGAAGCGTATCTCTTTCGGACGGTTGTTATGGTCGTAACGCATCAGGAAAATTCCACGGTTCAGGTCGGTGATCATGTTTCCGTTGGCATCGTAGAGATATTCCACCGGCTCATCCGCTCCGTCGCGGAAATGGTATGCGCCCTGATAGTAGGGGCCGGTGCATGAGTCGCTGATGCGCGTAACCTGATTGCCGCGGTATTCGTAGGTCAGATTATCGATAAGTCCGTGTGTGGTGCGGTACGGCGACGAGTCATATAGCCCCATGCGCGAGAGGGTGGTGATGTTTCCGTTCAGGTCGTAGGTATAGGCGGTGTCATAGTGTCCTCCATTTCCATCCGTATCCTCGTAGGCGGCAGAGGTGAGACGTGAAAGCGCGTCATACTGATAGGTGTATTTGCGTTGCAGCTCGTGCGGGCCGTAAGCCTCCCATGTCATTGTACTGACAAGGCCGCCGAAGGTGTATGTCAGGGTTTGGCTGTAGCCGTATGAGCTTATCGAAACGGGGTTGGAGCGGATGTCGTAGGTGTAGGTGCGTTCTATCCCAGTTTCTGCATTGCCAAAAGTTTCAGCCGAAAGTCTGCCCACGGCATCGTAGCTTTTCTGCGAGAGTATCTGCCATTGTGCGCTGCCAATGCGGTGGCGCACCTCCAGTTCACGACCCTGCGTGTCGTAGTCGCGCTGCCACTGCTGAATCAATGCCGAATCGGATGCCGCGGCTGGATAAGCAGCTAACAGCAGCAATATAATCAATATGTTCTTAATCAGCCTCATCAACTGGTAAAAAGTTGTTTTAAAAGAAGTGGAATTAGCCCTATAACAATTGATAGTAAAATCTTATTTCTCATTTATTTGCGAATTACTGGTAAAAATTTCATATCCATTATCTTTTTGAGCAGCCGCTTGTAAACGGATGGATTAGTAGTGGGATAGTGATTAGATGTGTAGCTTATAAAATAACTTTTTCATCGCTGATTTCAACATGTCCAAAGGGATTGTTGTTCATAAGCTGATCGTATGTTCCACTCCATCTGCTCCGATCTATGATTTAGTTTCTTGATTATTTTTTAACGTACCAAACCTGCGTCGAAAAAGCGAATAAAGACATATATAAACTTGCACTATTACCAGTGAAACAAGTGGAAACCATAACGCCATATTTGGAACTAAAACACAAAAGATGCAAGTTATTGTAAAAAAGCAAACTGCTTCAATAAAAATTTTTTTTGAGGAAGTAAATATGCTTTTATTGATATTGGTTTTATAATAACAATATAACATAGCCGTATTTAGTGGAGAAATAATAAGAAGAAGCATGAAAGAAAATACGATTGGCACGAGCCATTCCGAATCATCATATTCTTTAATACTGAACAGTGTCAAAAATATTGACAATATAATATTTGTAAACGAAAATATGAAACAAGATAAAACGATATGATCTATCCTCTTTTCACTCGTTAGCTTTTTATCCATTTTAATAGTATTAAATTTCCACTGTTTTAACTTTTTTGCAATCACGACTTTTCAGACCTTCGACCGTTACTTATTTATAAACCATGTCAATTAATACACTATCTATAACAATCCATGTCACACCGCTCCTTTTAATAACCTTATCTCCAATCTTAATTTTATTTTTGACAACACTATTACAACTAAGTTCTATCGTCAATTTGTCCCCATTATTATATTTTTTTAAAATTGGAATTGAATATTGTGGGAAAATTTTTCTCGGCAAGAATTTAGGTGTATCAAACGTAGTGACATTTAAGACTATTCCATTATCATTAACATCGCTTACAACTCCTGAAAATGACCATTTAACAACCAAATTAGCAATCGAGTCACGTTCTTTCTTAAATCCCTCGACTACTCTATTAGCGTATGATATAATCATAAAGCCTGTGTAGAATAGTGCTATGATATATAGCACTGCTATTAGGATAATAAGCTGTTTTCTATGATGCTTTTTCATGTTTGTTTTTGAGATATATTATTATTTGGAATTGCATTTTTCATCAAGCTTGAATTGTATGTCATCCTTATTATTTACAATAGCTTTAAAAACTTGATTAGGAGACGGATTAAATCCATTATAAATTTCAACACCTGTTCCCTTTTTAATGATATCTTCAATTACATCTGCACAGTTATTGGTTAGAACTCTATATGACTCCTTGCCCCTTGAGATTTTCTCTAATTTTTTTAAAGCTTCTGAATAAATACTATCATCCACATCTTCTGAAGTAGTAAATGTTACGAAATCCGTATAATCACTATTTTCATGATCATAAAAATTAGCATAACTAACAGCTTCATCCATATTTGTTGCATCATCTGCCTCCTTGAATGTCATATTTTCCTGATACCTACTAAAACTTACTATTCCAAATATATTTGGATTTTCATTTGTTCCAGCTGCTATATAATAAAATGCACCATTTCTATCTTGTATTATTGCTCCCATATGACCAAAGCCAGATGCTCCTTCTGGGGCTATTATTATTGAAAAATCCATGCCGGTGGGGTCGATTAAAAGAAGGGGGTTGTTGACACAGTAGGCGAAGGGGGAGTGTGGGAAGTATTTTTCGGCGAGGGGGTCGGGAGAGAAGAAGCGGATTGGTTTCATGGTGCGGGGAGGTTATTGAAAGCAAATATAGGGAAATTTGAGGAGGTTTCAAATTGGGGAGGGTAAAATAAAAAGGGACTAATCACTTAGTCCCTTCCTATGAGTTTCCAATAGGTACAATTTCTAAGGTAAAAAAGATTGTGTCAGGTTTTTCTGTTGCAAATGTATATTTAAGGGTTGTGGTGGGAAAATTATTTTATATGTTATAAAGCAGTGTTTTAAGGGTGTGATAGTGATGAAGATGTCTATATTGTTGATTTTATGGGGTTTAGTTTTTGGTGTATAGCTATGCTGATGGTTGTTAAAATGTGTTAATACGCGTTGATGTGCGGAGGTAGGGTATAAATCATTCGATTTTCCGGAGTTTGAATGTGTGTCCGTCCCAGTCGCCGAAAACGAATTGCGAGTAGCATTCTCCAAGAATTTCGATATGTGATTTGCCGTTGTTCAGGACAATGGATTGGGGTGAGTGAAGGTGTCCGAATACGAAATAATCGATATGCTGACCTGTTGAAAGGGTAGTGCTGGCAAATTGCTGAAGGCGATCAATGTCTTTTTTGAGCAGTTCCGGATTTGGCCGGGGTTGTGATTTGCGGCTTTTACGCGACCATCCGTGGGCGAAGGCAATGGTCCATCGGGGATGTATGGCAGCATAGAGCCATTGTGCGAAGCGGTTGCGGAAGGTTGCGCGCATCAGGCGGTAGGAGGGGGGGATTTTGCCGACGCCGTCGCCATGTTCCATGAGGAAGGTGTGTCCGTCGAGTTCGCGGATCAGGGTTCCGTCGACAATCTGCATTCCTATTTCGTTGCGCAGGTAGTCGAAGAGCCAGATATCGTGATTGCCTTTGAACCAGGTTATTTCAACTCCGCTGTCGGCGAGACGGGCGAGTGTTCCGAAGAAGCGTACGAAGCCTCGCGGCACCACGTTGCGATACTCATACCAATAGTCGAGTATGTCGCCGAGGAGGAAAATTTGGCGTGCGGTGGGTGCGATGGATTCGAGCCATCTGACGATTTTCCGTTCATGCGCCTGAGGGTCGGAAATGTAGCGGGCGCCGAGATGAAGGTCGGAGATGAAGTAGGAGTGAGTGCGCATGCTTATGTGTGTTAAAGGAAACCGAGTTCGAGTTTGGCTTCTTCGCTCATCATGTCTTTGTTCCATTCCGGTTCGAAGACAATGCGTATGTCAACGGCCTTGACGCCATCGATTGTTTCGAGTTTCAGGCGGGCGTCTTCGACAAGGAAATCGGCGGCAGGGCAGTTGGGGGCGGTTAGGGTCATGTCGACATGGAGAGTGGCATCGTTATCGAGGTCGATCAGGTAGATGAGACCAAGGCTGTAGATGTCGACCGGTATTTCAGGGTCGAAAACTGTTTTGAGCAGTTCGACTGCGCGTTGTTCAATTTCGAGTTTTTTCTCAGGTGAAATCATATGTGGTAAGCGGTTATTTTTGTGTGAAGTAGCTGTTGGTTTCCTTTTTCACTTCCTTGCGGAGCAGAATCAGAGTAAGCATGGTGGGAAATGCCATGAGTGCATAGAAAAGGTCGCATAGCGAGACGGCCGAAGCGAGCGGAACGATGGCGAACAGAATGAGGGAGAGGATGAAGAACCAGGTGTATAGTTGCGAGCCGCGTTGTCCGAAAACGTAGTGGGCGCACTGGCGGCCGTAGAAGGAGTAGCTGAACATGGATGACACTGCGAAGCAGAGCACAACTATCATGAGCATGTAGTTTCCCCATGGGATTCCGTTTCCGAAAGCACGAAGTGCGACATCAAGCCCAACAAGTCCGTCGACGGCCGGAGGCATGCACAGGAGTATGGCAAGCGCTGTAAGTGTGCATACGAATCCTGAATCGAGGGCCGGACATAGCATTGCCACAAGTCCTTCCTTCACGGGTTGGCGGCATGAGGAGGATCCGTGCATTATTGAGGCGGTGCCTATGCCGGCGTCGTTTACAAGGGCTGCGCGCCGTGCGCCTATCAGTGCTATGCCGCAGAGGGCACCCCATCCGGCTTCGAGCGTGAATGCCTGACGGAATATGGAGGCGAACACGCCGGGCACCTGAGGCAGACGGGTTATGATTATGTAGAGGACCATCATGAAGTAGATGGCAACCATGAAGGGGACGAGAAATGATGCTACGCGTGCAATGCGTGAGATGCCGCCGAGAACCACTGCGCCGACCACGGCTGCAATTCCTATTCCGATGAGGAGGCGTCCGTAGAAGGGGTGCAGTTCATAGCCGAGTGATGATGATGTTGACATAAGCGCCTCGGTGAGCTGGTTGGCGTTCATTATGCAAAGTGTTCCGAACATTCCGGCCACGGCGAAAAATGTTGCAAGCGGATGCCAGCGGTGCGACATCGAGTTATGGATAATGTGCATTGTTCCGCCGTGAGCGGAGCCGTCGGGTTTAAGCGTGCGGTACTTAATGGCGAGTACGCCTTCGTGATATTTGGTGCACATTCCCACGATTGCGCTCATCCACATCCAGAACACAACTCCGGGACCTCCCATTATTATGGCTATTGTTACGCCGGCTATGTTACCCATGCCTACGGTTGCCGCGGCAACTGACATCAGTGCCTGAAAGGAGCTTATCTGGTTTCTGTCGGTTGACTGGCGGGCGCGGAGTATGCGCAGGGAGTGGGGCAGCCGACGCAGGGAAATGAATCCTGAATAGAAGAACAGGAATATGCCGCCGCCAATCAGTGTGAAAAAAAGAGGGTAGCCGCACAGGAAGTCGGCTACCACACTGAGGTATTTAGCTAATGTGTCCAAATCAGACAAGGTGCTTTATGATGTCTTCGCGATCGCCGGGCAGGAGATCGATAACGGGAATTTCAATCATGGTGTATGCGCCCGGTTTCTGTCGCATTGCCGCACGCGCAACTCCGACGAGAATCTGTGCGGTGAGCGCGGGGTTGTTGATTGCCATGTTGAATTCGAAGCGCTGTGCGTGTGTCTTTCCGCTTACGCCTTTACGGGTCATGTTCACGCCGTGTCCCATATCCTTTACGGCATCGACCGATTCAACCTGAATTACGTGAGTTTCGTCGGAGGCGAAATAGGGATCGGTTTTCACGGCTTCGGTTACTTCCTCGATGCTTGCGCCCGGGAGAAGTTCAACATAAACCATGCGCCGGTGAATGCCTGTGCCGAGGGGAATTGTCATGGAAAGAGCGTCCTTTACGCCGGGTTTCGATTTTACGCATACGGTGTGACCCATACTCATTCCCGGACCGAAGTTGGTGTAGGTTATGCCTTCGGGAGCGGCGGCCTGCAGAAGTGTGCGGACAACAGAGTCGGAACCGGGATCCCAGCCTGCGGAGATAACGGCAACAGTGCCATGGCTGCGGGCTATTGCATCGAGGTTGCGTCGCAAGGAGACAATGGAAGTGTGAATGTCGAAGCTATCGACCGTGTTGATGCCTTTAGCCAGATATTCGGCGGCATATTTTTCCACTTCGCGTGTGGGAGTGGCGAGAATAGCCACATCCACTTTGCCGAGTTCGTCGATAGATGCCGATACTTTATATTTTTCAATTTCGTGGGGACGAACTCCGGGATTACGACGCACAATGCCGGCTATTTCAAAGTCGGGAGCGGCTTCAAGGGCTTCAACCACGAATCGTCCGATGTTTCCGTAGCCTATGACGGCTGCTTTTATTTTTGTCATTGTTGTTTGTGAGTTAGAGTTTTGAAACTATCTCGCGGGTGTCGCGTGCAATCATGAGTTCCTCATCGGTAGGGATAACGACCACCTTTACTTTTGATGCGGGTGTGGAGATGATCGCTTCTTCGCCACGGATGCCTGCATTTTTAGCATTGTCGAGTTCAACGCCCATGAATGCGAGGGGAGCGCATACGTTTTCACGAACACCGGTCTGGTTCTCACCTACGCCGCCGGTGAAAACAATGACGTCGAGTCCGCCCATTTCAGCGGCATACGCACCGATGTATTTAATTATGCGTTGCTCGTACATGTCAAGAGCCATTTTCGCGCGTTCGTTTCCGTTGTTGACGGCATTTTCAATTTCGCGCATGTCGCTTGAAATTTCGCTAACGCCGGCCATTCCGCTTTCTTTGTTTATGATTTGCTGGAGCTGTTCGACGGAGAGATTGTGTTTGGTCATAAGGAAGGTAAGAGCTCCGGGGTCGACATCGCCCACACGTGTGCCCATCATGAGTCCTTCGGTGGGAGTGAGTCCCATTGATGTGTCTACGCTCTTTCCGTTCAGGACAGCTGTAATGGAACCACCGTTTCCTATGTGGCAGGTTACCATCTTGCAGTTTTCGAGGCTTATTCCGAGGAACTGGGCGGCGCGTGCGCTCACATAGCGGTGGCTTGTTCCGTGGAAACCGTAGCGGCGGACGCCATCTTCCTTGTAGAACTTGTAGGGGAGCGGATACATGAAGCTTTTTGCGGGCATTGTCTGATGGAAGGCAGTGTCGAACACGCCGACCTGTGGAACATCGGGCATAAGGGCTGAAATCGCTTCAATGCCTGTGATGTTAGCCGGATTGTGAAGAGGGGCGAGGTCGTAGCAATCCTTAACCTGATTTATTACTTCGTCGGTTATGAGGACGCTTTGGTTGAATTTGTCGCCTCCGTGCACCACGCGATGTCCCACGGCATCGATCTGGCTGTAATCCTTTATGCAGCCTTCGGTCGGATCGGTGAGTATGTCGAGGATGGCCTGTACTGCTCCTTTGTGGTCGGTTAGGCCGAGTTCCTTTATCTGTTTTGTGCCATCGGGGCGTTTGAATTTAAGGAAACCGTCGTTGAGTCCGATTTTTTCAACGCCACCTTCGGCAAGAGTCTTGTCGTTGTCAGTGTTTATGAGTTTATATTTAACGGAGCTGCTTCCGCAGTTCAGTACAAGAATATTCATGGTTGTTTATATTTTTATTTTTGTTTGAGGCCGATTGCCTGGCAAGCGGTCATGATTATGGTTTTGTATATGTCTTCGGGGAAGCAGCCGCGTGACAGGTCGCTGACGGGGGCTGCGAGACCTTGAAGGATCGGGCCGACAGCCTGAATGCCGGCAAGCCGCTGAACAAGTTTGTAGGCAATGTTTCCAACTTCGAGCGACGGGAACACGAGTACATTGGCGCGTCCGCTGAGTGTGCTTTCAGGTGCTTTGGAGTGGCAGACCTGAGGCACAATTGCCGCATCGGCCTGAAGTTCTCCATCGATTATCAGTTCGGGAGCCATGTGCCTGGCAATTTCGAGGGCTTCGATTACTTTGTCGACACGTTCGTGTTTGGCACTTCCTTTTGTTGAGAATGAGAGCATTGCCACGCGGGGCTGTATTCCGGCGATGTTGCGTGCGGTCTGAGCCGATGAAACAGCAATCTGTGCGAGTTCAGGTGCTGTGGGGTCGGGAACAACGGCGCAGTCGGCAAATATCATTACGCCATCGGAGCCGTAGGGTGAATTTTCGGGGAGAACCATGATGAACGCTCCGGAAACAACTGAGATTCCGGGTTGTGTCTTGATAACCTGAAATGCAGCCCGCAGCACATTTCCGGTTGTGTTCTGCGCGCCGGCCACCATTCCGTCGGCGTCGCCTGATTTAACCATGAGGCATCCGAGATAGAGATTATTGGCCGTTGTCAGGCGGGCTTGCTCCATTGAGATTCCTTTTTTCTTGCGGAGTTCGAAGAAAAGCGGTGCATATTTGTCGATGACATGGTTGTCGGCCGGATCAACAATGGTGGCTTTCGAAATATTAGCCAGATTCAGGTCGGCAGCCATGGCGTTGATGTCGCCAGGATTTCCGAGCAGAATTATTTCGGCAAGATTGTCGGCAATGATGCGGTCGGCAGCGGTAAGGGTTCTGGATTCAGTACCTTCAGGGAGGACTATGCGCTGTTTTTGTTGAAGCGCTTTGCTTTTAAGCCTTTCAAAAAGTTCCATATGGGAAAGTAGTTAAAAGAACAGTTATATATGTGCAAAGGTAAGAAATAGGCAATGAAAGAACAAAAAAAAGTGTGCGTGTGTTATAGGAATAGAACATTAAACACATTTTGCATTATGAAACGTAACATTAACAAAACCAACATTTGGGTTGCTATAGGCGCTGTGATTTTAATTTTGTTGTTAATATTCTGGCTTACATGGGCTGACTTGCTCGGTGATACGGATGTGGCGGCAGCAGTCATGCCTATGTTGTAGGAACCGGAATCAGAAAATAAAACAGCGAAATGCGAGTTGGCTTGCAACTGCATTTCGCTGTTAATGTTTTTGGAAGCTGTTTAAGCTTATTTTTTTACTACGCGACGCTCTTTGATACGAGCCTTTTTGCCGGTGAGGGCACGGAGGTAGTAAAGTTTAGCGCGACGTACTTTACCGTATTTGTTAACGGTGATAGAATCGATGAACGGAGATTCGATGGGGAAAATACGCTCAACGCCGATGTTGTCGCTCATTTTGCGGACGGTGAAGCGTTTTTTGTTTCCTTCGCCAGAGATGCGGATAACAACACCGCGATACTGCTGGATACGTTCCTTGTTACCCTCTTTGATGCGGTAAGCGACGGTGATGGTGTCGCCGGGGCCGAATTCGGGATGTGTTTTGCCGGTAGCGTAAGCTTCTTCGACAACTTTGATCAAATCCATTTTCTTAATATATTAAAAATGTTAACACTATTCGCAATATAACAGGCTGCCTGTCCTGCCAGCGATTACGAAATCGGGTGCAAAATTAGGGTTTATTTTTTGGATTTGCAACGACTGGAGATGTTTTTTGTGGAAAAAAGTGTAAAATGGGAATGTTTAGGTGGGATGGATGTGGAGAATTGCGGGAATAGCGGTAACTTTGTGGAAAATTAAAGAGATGGAAAATTTGAAGGAAATCAGGATATCGGAGTATGATTATGAATTGCCTAATGGCAGAATTGCACTTCATCCGCTTCAGGAGCGTGCTGAATGCAAACTGCTTGTGCGGGAACCGGATGGGAAGCTTGGCGACAGGTGTTTCAGGGAGTTGCCTGAAATTCTGCCGTCGGATTCGCTGTTGGTTTATAATAATACAAAAGTTATAAACGCACGGTTGCATTTCAGAAAAGAGAGTGGGGCGAGAATAGAGGTATTCTGTCTTGAGCCTTGTGTTCCTTCGGATTATGCGCAGAGTTTTGCCAGTTGCGGCGGCTGTTCGTGGATATGTTTCGTGGGTAATTCGAAGCGTTGGAAAAGCGGCAGTCTGAGCAGAAGTATAAAGGTGGGTGATAAGGATTTGATGCTTAAGGCTGAGCGTGGCGAGCAGAGGGACAATGCATGGGTGGTTAATTTCAGCTGGGATTGTGAGGATGTAAGTTTTTCGGAAATTGTGGATGCAGTGGGTGAAATTCCAATACCTCCGTATCTGAACCGCGACAGCGAGGAGGCTGACAGAGATGATTATCAAACAGTTTACAGCAGAATCGAGGGCTCGGTGGCAGCGCCTACGGCCGGATTGCATTTCACACCTGAACTGCTTGCGGAAGTTGATGCTAAAGGGATAGGGAGGCGCGAGCTTACTTTGCACGTGGGCGCGGGAACATTCAAGCCTGTGAGCAGTGAAACAATCGGTGAGCATCAGATGCACCGGGAGTTCATAGAGGTTGGTGTGGAACTGATAAAGGAACTTGCCGGGACTGACAGAAAGATAATTGCTGTGGGCACTACATCCGTCCGCACATTGGAGAGCCTTTTTCATATGGGGTGCCGGGTTATGGAGGGGAAAGATCCGGACAATGTGGAGCAGTGGGAGGCGTATGAAACAGACAGGGCATATGTTAGCCGTAAGGATGCCTTGTCGGCTTTGGCCGACAGACTTGACGCCGACGGGCAGAAGACTCTTGTGGCGAGTACGGGAATAATGATAGTTCCAGGATATCGGTTCAGGGTGGTTGACGGAATGGTGACAAATTTTCATCAGCCGCAAAGTACACTTCTGCTGCTTGTTTCAGCGTTTACGGGCGGTGACTGGAAGAGAATGTATGAACATGCGCTGGCGAACGACTATAGATTTTTGAGCTACGGCGACGCCGAACTTCTGCTGTGAAACATTTTTTTACATTGTTCCACGAAAATTATTAACATAAAGGGTGGGTTATGAACAATTATGAACAATTGGGGAGAAGTGTTTTCAGGAAGTGGTGTAAAATTTGTTATTTTGCCGAGAATAATTTAAGAAATATTGTTCTCAAATGGGAAAAATAATAGCAATAGCCAATCAGAAAGGTGGGGTGGGAAAAACCACCACGACTATAAATCTGGGAGCTGCACTTGCTGCCGAAGGGAAGCGTGTGCTTATAATAGATGCTGATCCGCAGGCAAATGCGACATCGGGTTATGGAATAAATCCGGAGTCGATGACTTCGAGCATATATGAATGCCTTGTTGATGATTATCCATTGTCGGGTTCTCAGGTTCCGACCTGTGTAAAGGGTCTTGACCTGATAGGATCGCGCATAGATCTTGCCGGGGCTGAACTTGAGCTTATAGGGAGGCCGAACAGAGAGAAGGTTCTTCGAAATGTCATAGCGCCGGTTGTTGATGAGTATGATTACATATTGATAGATTGCTCACCGTCGCTCGGATTGATAACCGTGAATGCGCTTACGGCTGCTGATTCGGTTATTATTCCTGTTCAGGCTGAGTATTTTGCGCTTGAAGGTATAACCAAGCTTATCAACACTATCAGGATAATAAAACCGAAGCTGAATCCAGGGCTTGAGATAGAGGGCTTTTTGCTGACGATGTATGATGCCCGTCTGCGTCTTGCCAATCAGATTTATGAGGAGTTGAAGAGTCATTTCGGGGATATGGTGTTCAACACGGTGATTCCCCGTAACATCAAGCTTAGTGAGGCGCCGTCGCATGGACTTCCGGTGCTTTTTTACGACCCGGCAAGCCGTGGAGCGACAAGTCATACTTCGCTTGCGAGAGAAATGATAGCCAAACATAAGAAACAGAGCAGACAAACAAAGTAAACGCATATGTCGACACCTAAAAGAAATGCCCTTGGTCGAGGTCTGGGCTCGCTGATATCGATGGATGATGTTCCGGCCCGCGGTTCATCGGCAATAAATGAAATAAATTTAGAACAGATTGAGCCGAATCCTGATCAGCCCCGCACGAGCTTCGATGAGGAGGCGCTGCAGGAACTTGCAACCTCGATAAAAGAGTTAGGTATAATTCAACCTTTGTCGCTTAGGAAAACGGGTGCGGATACCTACCAGATAATAGCCGGAGAGCGGCGATACAGGGCAGCCAAACTGGCGGGTCTTACGAGTGTGCCGGCATATATCCGCACGGCCAATGAGACTGAGCTGACGGAGATGGCGCTGATAGAGAATATTCAGCGCGAGGATCTGAATCCGATTGAAATAGCCCTGACATTTAAGAAGCTGATAGAGCAGTATTCGCTGACTCAGGAAAGGTTGAGCGACCGGATAGGAAAGAAGCGTGCTACGATTGCCAATTTTTTACGTCTGCTCCGATTGCCGGCCGAGGTTCAGCTGGGACTGCGTGACAAGCGGGTTGATATGGGACATGCCCGTGCGTTGCTGTCGATTGATGATCCGAAGAAGCAGCTGAGCCTGTATAACAAGATAGTAAAGGAGGGGTTGTCGGTGCGCAAGGTTGAATCGCTTGCAAAGGAGATGCGTGCAGGTGCGGAACCTAAAGTTGAAAAGCCCGGAGTGGAGCCCAAGCGTATGTCGGAGGATTTTGAAATATTGAGAAAACATTTGTCATCGAGATTTCAGGCGCCGGTTCAGTTCAGCTGCAATGAATCGGGTAAGGGCCGGATTACGTTCAGTTTTGCCAATGAGGATGAACTTGAAAAATTAATTACTATCTTTGACAAAATAAACATTTAATAAATCAATCGTATAGACAGCTTCAAATACTTAATGTGTTGATTTGAAGCGTTTTGTTGGAAAAAGTAAATTTGGTGACAAAAATCGGGCCGAGGAGTCACAGAAGGGTTTATACGGGTGTCATAGCACTGGTTTTAGTGATGTTGACACCATTTAACATTTTTTCTAAAAGTGTTACAATGTCCTATGACTCAGTTGGTAATGTACAGGAGAGTCCTTCGGTGCTTCCAGACAGTATTTTTCTGACAAATCCTGTTCCGACCGGATCGGAAGTGGTGGGAGAGCAAATGCTTGTAAGGGGAGATTCCGTGAGGTTTGTCAAGACAGATTCCGCTGCGGTTCTGGATATGGGCAATGTAAGCGATGGTGTGGAGAAGGTGAGGATATTTAATCCGGATCCGACCCGTGCCGTATGGCTGTCGGCGTTGTTTCCCGGTCTGGGTCAGATATATAACCGGCGTTATTGGAAGTTGCCGCTGGTTGTTGGCGGATTTATGGGATTGGCCTATGGAATGTCGTGGAATAACGGCATGCTAAAGGATTATACCCGAGCCTATACGGATTTGATGGATAATGATCCGTCGACAAAGAGTTACATGGACTTTTTCCCTCCCACAACGCAGGAGAGTAATCTTGACAGGAATTGGCTGCAACGAATTCTGAAATCGCGTAAGGATTATTATCGCCGTAATCGCGATTTATGTATAATATCTATGGTGGGTGTGTATATACTTGCGATGGTTGACGCTTATGTCGATGCATCGTTGACGCATTTCGATATTTCGCCTGATTTGTCGATGAATGTTCAGCCGGCCATAATTCCTGACACCCGAAGCCGCATTCCCGGACTGGGTCTGCACTGGGCGTTGAATTTTTAAAATGATTGAGTGATGAACAGAAAAAGTATTATTGTTGGACTGGTTTTAGGATTGTCGGCATTGATGTCGGAGGCGGCATCGATTCTCGACATCAAACATTCCATAACCAACGACAACGTTGTTGCTCCTGAAAGTTTCGAAACCAAGACACGTGAGCTGGAGGAGAATTTCTATCTGAAAAACTACATAGATAATAATTATAAGGAGGGTGCGGCCCAGACCGGCAGTGACGAGGAGTATGAGGAAAATCTCAAGCGTCTGCCCGTTCAGGTTGAGATGCCATATAATTCGATTGTAGGTAAGTTCATCAATATGTATCTTGGCAAGCGTCGCCGTCTGGTTAGCGACATGCTTGCACTGCACAGCTATTACGGTCCGATGTTCAAGGATGCCCTTGCCCGTGAGGGTGTTCCACAGGAGCTTGAGTATCTGCCTGTCATTGAGTCGGCAATAAATCCGAATGCTGTTTCGAGGGCAGGTGCCACCGGTTTGTGGCAGTTTATGGCTTCTACAGCTACGGGATTAGGACTTGAGGTGAATTCGCTTGTTGACCAGCGTCGTGATCCAGAACTGTCGACCCGTCAGGCGGTGCGATATCTGAAACAGCTGTATGATATTTATGAGGACTGGTCGCTTGCGATAGCTGCGTATAATTGCGGTCCGGGTCGTGTGAATCAGGCATTGCGCAGAGCCGGCGGAGGGAAGAAGGATTTCTGGGAAATATATAAATTTCTTCCGGCAGAGACACGTGATTATATTCCGGCATTCATAGCTGCCAATTATGTTATGAATTTTCATGATAAGTATGGCATTCAGCCTACACTTGTCAAGCGTCCGCTTGTAACGGATAAGGTTGAGGTTAATGACCGCATTCACTTCAAGCAGATAGCGGAGGTGCTTAATATTCCGATTGAGGAGCTGCGAATGCTGAATCCGCAGTATGTTAAGGATGTGATTCCGGGAAATTATCATCCGTATTCTCTTGTGCTCCCCAAACAGCAGTGTCTGAGCTATATAATGAGCGAGGATAAGATAAAGGAGTATAATGTTGAAGAGTTTGCCCAGCGTACACATGTAGAGCCGGGTGAGTCGCGTTTCAAGGTTGAGGAAACTGCGGTTGCCGACAGTGTGTCTGCGGCACAGGAGAATGTGGTTGGCGGAAAGGTTGTGAGAAAGACCCATGTTGTCAGCCGCGGGGAGAACATAAGGGACATAGCAAAGAAATATAATGTAAGTGCAACGGATATAAAGCATTGGAATCATCTGCGCCGTGGTAAGGTTAAGGAAGGCGACGAGCTTATTATAGAGGTTGTTGAGCGTGATTTCGCGAATAATACGCAGGGGGCTGTTCCCCAGCCTAAACGCAATGAACGGCAGGAGAGTGTGGTTCCGATGCCAAAGGAGCGCAAGCAGAGCGCACAGCGCGATGTTCCGGCTCCGCGTAATGACGGTGATTCGTCGGGCAGAAAAAAATATGGCACAGGCAGTTCGGGTGTAGCCCAAGGGTCGCGCTATCAGCAGGATGATGACCGTTCGCGTTCAAAGGCAGCGTCGAGAAATTCGGGAACGAAAAAGGCGACGCCTAAAACTACCAACCACACTGTGGTGAAGGGTGAGAATCTTGAAAAGATAGCCCGAAAGAACGGTGTGACGGTTGATGAACTGCGTAAGGCTAACGGCATGAAGCAGAATGAAACGATGATCCGTGAGGGTCAGAAGCTTAAAATTCCGGCAAAAAGCAGTGGCGGAAGCAAAAAAACGCAAAGTGCAGCGGGAAAGGGAAATGGCAAAAAATCAAGCACATCGGCTAAAAAATCGACATCGAAGAAGAAAAGGAGATGATTTGGCCTGAAATGATGACAATATGAAACAATGCCCCGTCAGGAAGAATCCGCAACGGGGCATTTTATTTTTTGAAGTTAGTTTTAAATGTGTAAATTTGCGTTCAGAAACAAACTTAATTCAACTATGGATATTAATCAGATTATGAATTCGCTCGAGGCGAAACACCCCGGCGAAAAAGAGTATTTACAGGCGGTGAAGGAAGTTCTTCTGTCGGTTGAGGATGTTTATAATCAGCATCCTGAATTTGAGAAAGCCCGTATAATAGAGAGAATGGTTGAACCTGACCGTATATTCACGTTTCGTGTAACATGGACGGACGATAATGGTGACGTTCAGACAAACATAGGCTACAGGGTTCAGTTTAACAATGCCATAGGACCGTATAAAGGCGGTATTCGTTTCCATGCTTCGGTGAATCTTTCAATTCTGAAGTTCCTTGGTTTTGAACAAACGTTTAAAAATGCTTTGACAACTCTGCCTATGGGCGGCGCAAAAGGCGGTAGCGACTTTTCGCCCCGCGGCAAGAGCGATGCCGAAATTATGCGTTTCTGCCAGGCATTCATGCTTGAATTGTGGAAGAATATAGGCATAGACCGCGATGTTCCCGCCGGTGATATAGGCGTTGGCGGTCGCGAAGTAGGCTATATGTACGGCATGTATAAGAAGCTGAAGAATGAGTGTGACGGCTCGATGACCGGTAAGGCGTTTGAGTTCGGCGGTTCGCGTATGCGTCCGGAGGCAACCGGTTTCGGAGCGCTTTATTTTGTTCAGAGCATGCTTGCACGTAAGAATGCTGACATCAAGGGAAAGACTGTTGCAATTTCCGGTTTCGGAAATGTGGCATGGGGTGCAGCGCTTAAGGCTACGGAACTCGGAGCGAAGGTCGTTACAATTTCCGGTCCTGACGGATATATATATGATCCGGAGGGTATAAGCGGCGAAAAGATTGATTATATGCTTTATCTTCGTGCTACGGGTGATGATATTGTTGCTCCGTATGCCGAGAAGTATCCTGAAGCACAGTTCTTTGCCGGTCGCAAGCCGTGGGAACAGAAAGTTGACATCGCCCTGCCGTGCGCAACACAGAATGAGCTTAACGGCGATGATGCCAAGCAGCTGATTGCAAACGGTGTTGAGATTGTCGCAGAGGTTTCAAACATGGGCTGCACACCGGAAGCTATTGATCTGTTCATTGAAAACAAGGTGAATTATGCTCCGGGTAAGGCCGTTAATGCCGGCGGTGTTGCTACTTCAGGCCTGGAGATGAGTCAGGATGCCATGCATTTGCAGTGGAGTGCCGAGGAGGTTGACCAGAAACTTCACACCATTATGCGCGATATTCATGAGCAGTGTGTTAAGTATGGTGTTCAGCCTGACGGTTATCTGAATTATATGAAGGGTGCTAACATTGCGGGCTTCATGAAAGTTGCCAATGCAATGATTGGTCAGGGCATAATCTGATGTAAATTATACGTATAGAATACTCCCCGGATGGTTGAATAGCCGTCCGGGGAGCATTGTTTTTATGTAAGTATGTCAGTTGTTGTGAACGGAACCTGAACTTGAAGTATGTTTTGTTGAAAGGTAATCGATTGAACAGTTTATAGAGCCTGATGATGAAGCGACTGCAGAGCCGGTGTTTGCTTTAAGGTTTTTGGCATTAATACAACCTGATGATGAGGCTGAGAGGTCGGCATTAAGAGTTTTGCCTTCAATGCGGATTGTGCCTGAGCTTGAGGCTGTTGCATCAACGGATTTGCCGGCGTTGACTGCTGCTTCAATCCATGCTGAAGAGCTGGCGGCGTAAGATGCTGTCTGAGCGGTTGCTGCTACGGTTACTGAGCCTGAACTTGATGCACCGACATTGAGAACAGGTGTCTTGACGGAGAGCAGGATGCGGGATGAGCTTGTTGCGGTAAGATTAACGGGTCGGTTGGTGGTGAGAAGGTTTGTAACTTCAATCAGCGCCGATGCAGCGGTGGTGATGTTGTTGATTGCCGGGCCGTAGATGTGTATATGTGTTTTGTTTGAATAATTCTGGAAATGACAGCCTGATTTCAATCCGCAGCTGAGATTTTTGTTTTTTACGGAGAGGGAGATGTAGGGAAGGAAGTCGGATGGTGCTGTTATTTCAGCGTATGGGGCTTTGTCGGTAATTGTATAGTAAACGGGCAATCCGGAGGTGGCGGATATTGAATTGAAATCGGTAAGAGTCACGGTGGTGGAATCTGGTTCGCCTTGCGGTTCCGTTCGGTTGAAAATTGGGGAAGTGCATGAAGAGCTGTAGGAGCATGAGGTCATGGCCAGAACGAGGTCCAGAGCATAAATGTGCAGTTTCATTTTAAAACAAATAATGGGTTTATACATTTATGACGATTCAAGTGGAACAAAAGTTACAGTTGGCAATAAAAAATGGAGTTTTGGTTTATTTAGTTTATGGGTTTATGGGTGTAGGTAAGTCAGAAGTTAGAGTTATAAGTGATAAAGTGTGTCCGAGGAACAGGAGGGTGCAACCCCTGCTGGGGTTGAGGGAGGAGAGTGCGGTATTATCCCCAGAGAGCACAAATTGTGCACTCTGGGATTTCCGTAATTGAGCCGCTGCTGCGGCTCTGCCGCGAGGGGATTTTGGCCATGCGGAGTAAACATACCTTTGGCATGTTTACTCCGCATTGATAATCATCGAGTTGGTGCAAATAATACCCTATTTATCGGTGGGAGGCTTAGGGTGAATTTGGTGGAAAACTATAAAAATAGTATTTTGAATTTGGTGGAAAACTATAAAAATGGCATTTTGAATTTGGTGGGGAGGTTATAATTCTTTAATTTTGTCATGAAAATCAAGTGATTCCGAATTATGGCAATGCGAATTTTTAAGAGAAAGATCTATAATAAGATATTAGAGTGGAAAAATACCCGAAAAGGGTCAACTGCTTTGCTTATCAAAGGAGCGCGGCGAATAGGGAAAACGACGGTAGTAGAAGAATTTGCAAAAAGAGAATATAAGACATATATTGTAATTGATTTTGCAAAAGCATCGGATGCTGTTAAGGGGTTGTTTGAGGATTTAGATGATTTAGATGATTTAGATTTTATATTTCTGCAGTTGCAAGCGATATATAATGTAGAATTATACGTAAGAGAGTCGGTTATAGTTTTTGATGAGGTTCAATTATGCCCTAAGGCACGACAAGCGATAAAATATTTGGTTAAAGACGGACGATATGATTATATAGAAACCGGATCGTTATTGTCAATACGAAAGAACACAGCCGGAATACTTATTCCAAGTGAAGAAACTCGCATAACTATGTATCCGCTGGATTATGAGGAATTTTTATGGGCAACAGGTGATACAAATACGTTTAATTTGATAAAGCTGGCATTTGATAGACGTAAATCGTTGGGTGATGCGGTTCATAGAAAATTAATGCGTCAGTTCAGATTATATATGCTTGTAGGCGGTATGCCCCAAGCAATTAATTGTTATCTTGAAACAAATAATCTTGCAGCGACTGATCAGGTTAAACGTGAAATTATTGATCTTTATATAGATGATTTAAGAAAAATAGATGCAACAGGCAAAGCATCTGTGTTGTTCGAGTCTGTTCCCGGACAACTTGCAAGGAGTAAGATTAAATTTGAGCCCTGGGCTGTTATTAAGGGGGTTAGTTGGAATGCATTAGCGGAAATATGGAAAGATCTTGAAGATTCAATGACCGTAAACTTTGCATACCGAACAACAGATCCAAATGTCGGAATGGGATTGCATAAGGATGCGGGTAGATTTAAGATTTATTTATGCGATACGGGATTGTTTGTTACGCTTGCATTTTGGGATAAGGATGTGGTGGATAATAAATTGTATGAAAAATTATTGTCGGATAATCTATCGGCAGATTTGGGGTATGTTTATGAAAATGTTGTAGCACAGATGTTGAGAGCGTCCGGCCACTCACTTTATTATTTTGCATTTCCAGCAGATAAAGAGAAGAAGAAGTATTATGAGATTGATTTTATTACTTCATCAGAGAATAAGGTAAATCCGATAGAAGTGAAATCATCAGGATATAAAACTCATAAGTCAATAGATGTTTTCTGTGAGCGTTATTCTTCGCGCGTAGGGAGACCTGTAATGATATATACAAAAGATTTGAGGTGGGAAAATGGTATGTTATATATACCGGCGTATATGACACCGTTTGTGTGAAAAGGTAATGGTTGGCAATAAAAAAATGGAAGGAATGGTTAATTTTGCATTATGAAGCAGAAATTTAAAATAGGACTTTTTGGGCGGATAGTGCTGGCAATTGTGTTCGGTGTGGGATTGGGATATGTCAGCCCGATGTGGTTTTCGCGGTTGTGCGCGACTTTCAATGAGGTTTTCGGTCAGTTTCTGGGATTCATGATTCCACTGATTATTGTGGGATTTGTTGCCCCAGCCATAGCCGATATAGGAAAGCGTGCAGGGAAGATGCTGCTTTTCACGGCATTGCTGGCTTATGGCGCGACGTTGTTGGCTGGATTCATTTCATATTTCACGGGGGCATGGTGTTTCCCGGAAATGTTAAGCGGGGAGAGCGGGGCGGAGCTTGCCGCTGAATCAGGAACGGTTGTGGAACCGTTTTTCACTATGCCGATTCCGGCAATAATGCCTGTGATGACGGCACTTGTGCTGAGCTTTATGCTTGGAATGGGTATGGCTTTTATAGATGGCAAATCGTTGAAAAAGGGGGTTGACGAATTCAGGGTTATTGTTCAGAAAACAATTGTGAAGGTTATAATTCCGTTGCTGCCGATTTATATATTCGGAATTTTTCTGAACATGACAGTGAGCGGAAAGGTGGGGGTTGTGTTGCAGGCGTTCATCAAGATAATTGTGGTTATATTTGTGATGCATATAGGAATTCTGTTGTTGCAGTATGCAATCGCGTCGCTGTTCAACCGCAGGAATCCGCTGAAGATGCTCTGGACCATGATGCCGGCATATTTCACGGCATTGGGTACGCAGTCGTCGGCTGCGACGATACCGGTGACATTGCGTCAGACTATAAAGATGGGGGTCGGCGAGGATGTCGCCGGATTTGTTGTTCCGTTGTGTGCCACTATCCATATGTCGGGCAGTACGCTTAAGATTGTTGCCTGCGCGCTGGCAATAATGATTCTGGAGGGTATGCCGTATTCGGTTGGGCTGTTCGGTCATTTTATAGCGATGCTTGGTGTTACGATAATAGCGGCGCCGGGCATACCGGGCGGGGCGATTATGGCGTCGTTAGGTCTGCTGTCGTCGATATTAGGTTTTGATGAGGCGCAAAATGCCATGATGATAGCGCTTTACATAGCTATGGATAGTTTCGGAACGGCATGCAATGTTACCGGTGACGGTGCTCTGGCAGTTATTGTTAATCGTTTTTTCGGTAAAAAACCTGTCCAATATGGTAATTAATCGGAAAAATGTGCGTCTAAAGAATCAGATAATCATTAAAGAGATATGAAATTATTGGAAATAGATAATGTCAGCAAGACATATGGCGACAAGAGGGTGCTGAAGGATGTGTCGCTGGGAGTCGAAGAGGGTACGGTTTACGGGCTGCTTGGTCCTAACGGAGCCGGAAAGACTACGTTGATAAGGATAATCAATCATATAACGGCTCCGGACGAGGGTGTTGTTTTGTTCGGAGGGGAGCCTCTGAATGAGGGGCATACAGCGCAGATAGGGTATCTGCCGGAGGAGCGCGGACTTTACAAGAAGATGAAGGTCGGGGAGCAGGCTCTGTTCTTTGCCCGTCTGAAGGG
>CAZMAO010000008.1:0-58152 GCA_964564465.1 uncultured Bacteroides sp. | reverse complement strand
CGTTTAGATAATAAACCAATCATTATCACATTTCTTGCAATGGAAAAAGTAATTTTCGCTTTTGTATAATTAAAACATGTGGCGTGCGAAAAGGTTTGCAAGAAAATGGTTAAAATGTGTTAATGATTAAATTTCAGTGCCTTGCCTCTTGATGATGAGAAGATTACGCCGTGGCGATAAGCTTCGGAGCCGTTTACCCATGTTGTTTCAATGCGGTTGTTGAGCGTAAGTCCGCTGAATGGAGTCCATCCGCAGCGGTTCACAGCCCACTGGTCGGTTATGGTGTAGGGATCGCAATCGTCGTCAATCATCACGAGGTCGGCGAAATAGCCTTCGCGTATGAATCCGCGGCGGTCGATGTTGTAGATTCGGGCGGGATTATGCGCGTATTTCTCAACGATATTTTCAATGGTCATAACGCCATCGGCGGCAAGGTCGAGCAGAACCGGCAATGCGAACTGCAGCATCGGCATTCCGGAGACAGCCGTTAGTGCCGTTCCGCGTTTCTGTTCAAGGAGGTGCGGAGCGTGGTCGGTTGCTATGGTGTCGATAATGCCGGTGGTTAGTGCGTGGCGCAGCGCTTCGCGGTCGGCAGGCCGTTTAATTGCGGGATTGCATTTTATGCGAGCACCCAGCGCGGGATAGTGTTCGTCGGTAAAGATGAGATATTGCGGACAGGTTTCGGCGGTGATGCGTTTTCCGTCGACCGGTCCGGGTGTGAAGAACTGCAGTTCGTCGGCTGTGGAGATATGGAGCACATGCAGGCGAGCATCGTATTTCCGCGCCAGTTCCACAGCGCGGCGAGTTGCGCGGAGGCAGACGTCGTGATTGCGGATTACGGGATGAAATTCCATTTCAAGATTTTCGCCGTAGCGTTTCACGATAGCTTCGCGGCGTGCGCGCATAAGTTCCTCGTCCTCGGCATGAACGGCGATCAGCGCCTTGACATTGCGGAAAATATTGTCGACGGCATCGGGGTTCTGCACGTAAAGATTGCCGGTTGATGAGCCCATGAACAGTTTCACGCCGGCAACGCGCGAGTAGTCGGCTTCGAGAAGTTGGTTCAGGTTGTCGGCTGTGGCTCCGATAAAGAATCCGTAGTTTGCCAGCGATGAATTTGCCGCGATTTCAGCTTTGGTGTCGACCATGGCCATTGATGTTGTGGGCGGATTGGTGTTCGGCATGTCGATGAACGATGTTATTCCGCCGGCCACGGCAGCGCGGCTTTCGGAGGCGATGTCGCCTTTTTCGGTGAATCCCGGTTCGCGGAAATGTACGTGGGTGTCGATGCATCCGGGCAGAAGCAGGCGCTCGCGCGCATCGATTATCAATGCTCCGTCGGTTACGGCTGATGGTGCGTCGCCGCGGCCCACGGCTGAAATCATTTCGCCGTTTATGGCAACGTAGCCCATGAAACGCTCGCCTTCATTGACTATGCGGGCGTTGACTATGACTTTTTTGCTGTTCACTTTCTGTTATAGTTCTTGAACCAACTGTCGATTTTAAGTTTTATGACGCCGAACACCGCTTCGCCGAATATTCCGCTGCTCATTTTACTTGTTCCGAGCACACGGTTAACGAACACAATGGGCACTTCGGCTATTTTGAATCCGAGTTTAAATGCCGTGAATTTCATTTCAATCTGAAATGCATAGCCTTTGAAGCGGATTTTGTCGAGATCCATGGCCAGAAGCACCGGGCGGGTGTAGCACACGAATCCGGCCGTTGTGTCGCGCACCGGCATGCGGGTTATCATTCGCACGTAGGCTGAAGCATAATAGCTCATGAGCACTCTGCCCATAGGCCAGTTCACCACGTTCACCCCGGTTACGTAGCGCGAGCCTATTGCCACGTCCGCGCCGTCGGTGGCACAGGCATCATAAAGGCGTGTCAAATCGGCGGGGTTGTGCGAGAAGTCGGCATCCATTTCAAAGATGTAATAGTAGTTTTCGCGCTGCAACGCCCATTTGAAGCCGGCTATGTAAGCGGTTCCGAGGCCGAGTTTGCCGCTGCGTTCAAGCAGGTTTATGCGTCCGGGATGCTGCTGCATCATGCTTTTCACTATGGCGGCGGTTCCATCGGGCGAACCGTCGTCGACAATGAGCACGTCCATGGGGTGGGGCAGACTGAGAACAGCGTTAATAATGTTTTCGATGTTCTCCTTTTCGTTGTAGGTGGGAATGATTACCAGCGAGTCGCGTCCGGCAGTTTTTTCGGGTAAAGATTCACTCATAAGCAGTTAAAATTTATATGTTGCACCAATTAAACCGTTTATTCCCTGAGCTTCCACAAGGCCCGGAATATAGTGGCGGCGGTTGAGCAGATTATTGAATGTGACAAAGAAGGTGAGGCGGTCGGTGTAGCGGTAGGCGCCTCCGGCCGATAGATCCTGCACCGCTCCGAGCGAGAGGAATTGAGTGGCGGTTATTGTCTGATCCGCTTCAAAACTTGTCTCACGGTTAATCATCGCACGTCCGTGACGCCATTTGTAGCTGAGGCTTATGTCGAGCGGTTTAATGGGAGTCAGTCTCATTTTTGCTTCAAGTTCGCCTTTGGCGCGGTCGCGCCAATAATAGTAGCCTTTGTCATATCCTTGTCCGGCGCCCTGGTAGGCGGCGGAGACTTCGATCATGCGGTTCGTGTAGCCTGCTTCGACGCGCCAGTAGGTTCCGCGCATGTCGACGGGTTTGAACACTGTGAGTGTGTTGATGTATCTGATGATGACGGGTGATGTGAAGTCGGATTGTGTGCCATAGTTCATGGCGGCGCTTATGGATACGGGCATCAGCCATTTGTTGGCGCGTGCGTAGCCGGCCGATGCTTTGGCATAGAATCCGTGGAAAGTTCCGCATGTTATTCCGGCATTCAGTGTGATGGGAATGTGAGAGTTTCCGTAGGCGAGGAATGTCTGTGCGTAGGGAGTTACGCCGTAGAGGTCGCGGAGTGAGTTCTGATGCTCTCCACCGCCGGCATTTGCGAAGATGGTAAGCATTTTCGAGGGTTTCCACGACACAAGGGCACGCGGAGCCACGTGAACGGTTTTCCCGGAGTTGAAAGTGAAGTCGAGTCGGGCACCGAGGTCGATGCGGAATTTGCGGATGTCGAAGCGATAGTAGGGGTAGAGCCGCAGAAGAGCGTGGTTGAATTTGCCGATGTGATGAAAAGAGTATTCGTTGGGGAATCGTTCAAAGGCTATGGTTGAGTGTTCGGAATTGGTTATGCAGTTGAAGTTTATTTCAGCGCCGATGGTTGAGTAATGTCTGAATGATTTATGGCCTTTAAGGTCGATGCCGAAGTTGTTTTCGGTTACCGGACGCATAAGGTTCCGCTGACTGAATTCAGTGAATATGGTGTTCCCGAAGCCGAAATTTCCGTAGTGAAGACCGATTTCATAGTCGATTTGGCGAAAATGAGACAACCATGTGGCTTCGGCGGCTATGTGGTGCATGTTCTGCGGTGCCATATTCATCAATTGTCCCGGCATGTTGTAATGGGCGATTTCCGCTTCCACGCCTGCATCGATAAATGATTTTGCACCAACGGCCTGATGAAGGGTAATGTCGAGCAGGCCGGTGTTGTTGCGCACATACTGCCGGTCGCTTTCAGAGTTGCCGATATGGCCTTTGTAGAGCGAGCCGTCATATTGCAGGAATGCGGCGAGGCGGGTATGGTCGTTGTCGATAAGCTTATAGCCTGCAGTGGCGCCGAGGTTATAGAGTGGAAAGATGCCGAGGGCGGCATAGCCGCGATAGGGTGACACGGCGAGCGTGTCGGCAAACGCCGCAGGCTGGAGAGTGTTTATTGTTCCCGGCACGGTTATCTGCACGTTGCGTGTGCTGTAGGCCAGCGGCACGGTTTTGACGGCGGGTAGCGTTGCAGCGGGCATGAAGTTAAGGCGTGAAACGTCGCGGCGTTCCGGAACAACTTCGTGTTCCACCGTTATTTCCTGTTCAAGCTGTTGCTGTGCCGGCGCCTGGAAGGGACATGCGAACATTATGGCAGTGAGTGCCGTGATAAACTTATGTGTTGTCATTTTGCGGGTTTTCATTTTGATAAGCGGGCGTCAATCATTTGTTTAATGTCGGCTTCTTTGCCGGGATAGTTTGCGCGGAGGGCGTTGAGATATTCATCGGCTTCGAAGGTTTTTCCTTTTTTACGGAGAATGTCGCTGAGAACAATGAATGCCCTTGCCTGCCAGTAGTGGTGGGGAGTGTTTGCGTTGATGAAGTTGTTGATGGTTTGCTCGGCGCGGTCGATTCTGTTGTCGGCAAGCATGCTTTCTGCCATAGCGACGGCTGCCTGAGCGCCAAATATATTGTTTGCGTCGCCGGAAATTTCGCCCCAGGTGCTGTAAGCTTCATCGTGTCGGCCGAGCCGGTCGAGAGCCATGGCTTCGGAGAATTTGATTTCGGGGAGCAGCGACTGCACGTTGCCGGTTGACGATGACCGGAGTTTGTCGGTGGCGACAAGCACTTCGGAGTAGCGTCCCGATTCGAGAGCCGTGCGCATTATGCCTAACCGTGCGTCGGCGATGATGCGGCTTCCGGCGGCGCGCTGTTCGAGATTGCGGTATGTTTCAAGGGCAATTTCCTTTTTGCCGAGGCGGCTTTCCACTTCCGCTTTTACAAGCATTGCATCGGGAGCCACTTCCGAGTCGGGGTGGTTGAGTGTGACTTCAGTTGCGTGTTGCAGGGCGTCTTCAAGATTCCCGTCGGCCGAGGCGGCTTCGGCCAGATAGAAATGAGCGGCAGCCTCGTAGTTTCCGTGCGGATAATCTGTAAGATAGGTTTTTATGTCGGTGGTCTTTCCGGTGTTGAGGTAAATGTTTTCGGCGCTCTGGAACGAGAGTGCGTCGAGTTCCGAAGGGGTGAGCTTAGGAGCGTTGGGAATGCCTTCGAGAAATTCGGTTAGCTGCGCCAGTTTTCCTTCGGAGGCGTAGATGCGCTTGAGGTCGTCGACGGCGAGTTTGGCTTCTTCGCTTGTGGGATAAGTGTATATAACCTTTTTGTAGGTTTCCACCGCTTCGGCCTTTCGTCCGGCGTTGTATTGGGTGAGCGCCAGCTGCAGATATCCCTGCCGGCCATAGGAACTTGATTCGTATTCGCGGATAAGAGCGTGGTAAGTGTCGATTGCGTTGTCGGTTTGTCCGAGAAGTGCCTGGGCTTCAGCTTTGTCGAGCATGGCTGCGCGTACAAGTACCGATGAACTGTAGTCGGCCATAAGTCTGTTCAGCTCGGCAATCTGTTCGGAGCGCTTGCCTTGCAGGCCGAACATTACGGAACGCTGGTAAAGGGGATAGTCGCCCGCCTCGGGGTTCAGTTCGAGTGCGCGTGTGTAGTTGTCGGCGGCGGCGCTGAAGTCGCGCTGCTGATAAAGACAGTCGGCAATTCGGTTATAGGAGTCGGCAATCATGGTTTTGTCGGCGGCGGGAGATGCGGTTACTCTCCGGAAATCGGTAATTGCGTCGGCGAACCGGTTCTGTTTGTAGCGTGTGTAGCCTAAGTTATAGTAAGCGAGCAGCCGGTTATCGGCGTCGCTGTCTGAGCGTTCCACATATTTCAGGTAACAGTCGGCGGCATCGTTCCAGTTTCCGCTCTGATATGCGCAGTTTCCGCTCCAGAGCATGGCTTCGGTTGTAATGCGGGTGTCGGGGCCGTTCTGTGCCTGTGCCAGCATTTTGGCCGCTTCAGCAATGTTGCCGGCAGCAAATTCGCGTGTGCCGAGTTCAAAGAGTACCCGCTGTTTGCTCTGTTTCATGGCTTCGGAGGGATTATCCACGCGGTTCAGCGCCTGAAGCGCGCTCTGATAGTCGCCGTCGCTCATGTAGCCGCTTATCAGGCTTTCCTGCACGGTTGCGGCATAGCGTGAACGGGGATATTTGCTGAGGAAGTCCTCGAGCAGCCCCACGGTGTTGGCAAATGGAAGGCGTCCGCCCTGGCTACGGGCAACTATATAGTTGTAGAAAGCGGTTTCGGTTACAGCCGGGTCTGATTGGTCGGTATAGGCTTTTTCAAATGCCATGAGCGCGCCGTCGGCATTATTTTTCTGAACGTAGCATTGTCCGAGATAGAGCCATGCTCCCTGTCCTATTTTTCCTTCGGCCACGGTTGCGCGTTGGAAAAGTCCGGTAGCGTTGTCAATGTTCCCGTCGTTGAATTCCGCCAGTCCGAGAATATAGAGGGTTGAAGGCTGAGGGTTTTTCTCCTCGGCGGCATACTGCCACAGATAGGGGAGTGCGCGGTCGAGCATTCCGAGGTTATAGAGCGATTCTCCGGCAATTCGGTTGGCTTCGGGGCGGAATTGTGGAATTTCATTGCTCTGAAGCACTTGGGTGGCAAGATTCAGAGCCTGTTTATAGTCTTCGAATTTGAAGTAAATCTGTGCCATGTAGTAGGGAGTGGCGGTTCCGGGCTCCTGGTGCGAGTCGACATCGGCAAACAGCTTTAGCGCCGATGTGTAGTTCTTCTCCTGATAGTCCATGTAGGCGAGATAGAACTTTGCGGCGTTGCCATATTGGCGGTCGGCGAGCAGTTGTGCAAACAGAGGCCGGGCGGCGAGGTTGCGTCCGGTTAACATTTCGCTGTAGGCTTTGCGGTAGGTCAGGTCGGCTGCCTGCTGTCCGGAAAAAGCTTTGGGCGATGTGCGGGCATACCATTCGAGGGCTTCGGCATAGCTGCCACGGGTAAAGTAATAGTCACCGCAGCTCATTGTCACATCCATGCACCGTTCGGAGGCGGGATAGCGCACTAAAAATTCCTTTAGCAGGCCTATAGCTTCGTCATCGCCGCTGTGAAGGGTGGCCATGGCGAGATAATAGAACGCGTCCTGCTGCTGACGCGGTGTCAGGGTGAAGTTGCGCAATTGTGTCAGCTGGTCGATGCAACCGGGATAGTTGTGGTCGGCATACATTGCCACTCCACGGGCATAAAACCCCTGGGCCTGAGGTGAGTTCAGCTGTGCTGACGCGGTGGCCGCACTCCCGAGCGCAGCCACGATTATGATAGATTTTACAATGGTTTTCATTAGCACAAAGATAGTGCAATTTGTTAAAATTACAGTTACAAAACAGAAAAAATGCTCTGCCGCAGAGTTGCAACAGAGCATTTGATTTTTGCGAATAAATTTTTACAGATCGTTCACCAGACCGGCGAAAAGAATCAACCCGGTGCTTGCCTCATCAATTATGAACATAAAGGGGCGGTTGACATGTATAATTAAATTCTCCGGATTGAAAGCCGTGTCCTCCCCTCCAACAAACGAGACGGCTGCGGCTTCGGCTCCTGTTTCATCTACCTTTATGTAAGATGCAGCGGGCGAATATTTTATTTGAGATCCGTGGTTACTGGATATAATGCCGTTGTTGAATTCAGGGGTGTCGAAAACGGTGTTTATTCCCAACTGTCTCAGTGCGGCGATAATTTCAGTTTTATATTCAATGGTGAATCTGGGCAAGTGCAGTTCCGCTGAATAAGGGTATAAACGTTCGCATGCAGTTTTCCAGGCTGCCGGGGTGAGCGAAGTCAGGAGCTGTTGCATTGAAACGTTTGATGTGTTTTCGAAATTACCCGGCATTATGATTTTCAGCTTGTAGGCACCGTTTCCGAATTTTAGACAAGTAACGGTCATATATTCCGATTCATAGAAACCCACTAACTGTTTATCACACATTGTTTTTACTTTGTGTGTGACACCGTTGGCGGAGGTGAAATCCTCGTCCTTGGTTTTTGTCTTGTCGAACTTTTCATTGAATTCCCCTTTGAAGTAGGTTGCATTCAGCATTCCGAAATCTGCATCTATAGGTTGTTCAAGGAAATTTTTAATTAATCCTTGGGAATTCTTCTCAGCCCACTGGTTAAGAATTTCAACTCCTTCGGGTTTACGTAAATCAGCTTTGAATTGCTCAGCTTTATAATAGGTTGAGGCAATCTCGGAGAATGTGTTGTTGAAAGTTGTACTCTGATTTGAGCAGAGTGCGTTAACGGTTGAGAAATTTACTTTATTGTCGAGTGCAGGGAGTTTATTCATTATTTTAGAGTTGAAGGCATTGATGCTTTCAACTGTTGTTTCGTTTCCTGAAATTGCTTTTAGTATTTCAGCCTGTGCGTCACCTTCCACTCCGTTAGCAAGAATTGAATATACCACCGAAACGGAGTATGGGCTTATGACAAAGGCGTCTTTATCGTTGAGCGAGGCTTCAGCTTTTAGAAGTTCAATACCAAAATAAGCGTTTTGAGTTGCAATTTCCTTTTCAGCTCTTGAAAGCACAATCTTTTTTGTGGCTTCAGCAGGCTCATCCCTATTTTCAGAGTTCGGTTCATCAGAGGAACATGCTGGGAAAAGTAAAGCAAGAGGAATTAAAACAGTTTGTGTTATGTTGATCAGCTTAAACATATTTGAATTCAAATTAAATTATTTATAAATGGAAATAGTGTAAATATTACCGTAGTAGTAATCTTTATAATTTTCGGTATCCGTTTTTTGATTGGGATTATCATAATTGGTTCCGGTTGAGGCACAAAATGGTGCTGTTCCGAAATAACCATTGTATTTGCCATCCCAACCCCAATTAACATGTGTCATTTTAGTATATTGAATGCCATGGTCGTTAACAAGTTCCCAGTCCTTGCCAGGTTCGCGAATATATTCCCCGGTCCAATATCTTTCATACATGGTGCCGTCTAATACAAACGCATGTCCAGAAGGTGAATCTTTTTTGACCGTTTGTCCAAACGCAATGACTGCATTTTTATCGCATAGGGTGTTATGAACTGATTCAAAATGATATGGGGTCAGATCGGAACACTCCAGTCCTAAACTTTTAAGTGTTGGAATGACATAACCTCTAGAAGTACTAGTTGCTGTATCCCCGTTACATACGCTATGATTTCGGTGGCCTAACTCTCTGCATAGTTTCGCTAAAGTATAATGTACATCATACGAACAACCATCGTATAAGAATGTATGTTCCTTAATCAAATTCCAATTTAAAAAAAGGTTGTCAGAGTCTTTTCCCGGATAAGTAAGTGAAATACTTTCCGGTTTCTGTATATAGCTCATGCACATAGCTATTGCAAGATTTGTACAACCACATAAATGATTTTCAAATAATAGTCCAGCGGGATAATATTGACCCCATTTAAGATTATAATTTGGTTCAGTTTTCTTGCTTTCTAAAATTTTCTTTTCAAATTTGTATTCTACAAAATCCGGTAATGGATTGCGTCCAATTACAGTATCATTTTCATTTATAGTAGGAATCGTGTCAACTCCGGGAATAAGAGGTATGTCTCCAAGGGTAGATGTTGGTGGAAGTGATGATAAATATTTTTCAACGTTAGCCATATATCCATCAAATCCATCAACACCGGTTTTTTCAGCGGGGTTGTAATTGCCTTCTTCGGTTATAGCAAGGAGAGCTTCTGCATGTCGATTATAGGTTACTATGGCAAAGCCTTGATTATTGTCGAAGTTAAAAACGTAATAAAGCGTGTCGGGATTTGCAGAGCGGGAGGCGTGGTTAAATTGTATCTTGACGTTAGACGCGTTAAATGTTCTTCCGGCCGATCTGCTGTTTTTATCTTTTAAAATATCCAATGCTTCGGATGCTATTTTGGATGCTTCCTCTATAGAGCGTCCTTTTGATTTGAAAAGCTGAGTAGGTTCTATTTGATTATCATTAAACAGAATTTCTTCATCATTAGACGCACATCCGAAGCTGATAAAGAGAAGTAAAATGAAGGTGTAAAGTAAATTGATTTTTTTCATGATAATATTGATTGGGTTATTTTGAAATAGATCAGGCGCTAAGATAATATAAAGCAGGCAATATTAATGTTAAATTAGGTTAATATTGTGCTTTTATGTTAAAAGGGTTGGTTCAGGCGGGGCGGTAGATGAGTGTGCGTGCGCGGTGCGGTTGGAAGAGGCGGGCTGCGGTCAGGCGGATGTCGTCGGGAGTAAGCGAGCGATATGTTTCGAGTTGTTGGCTTGGGGTTTCGCCATGCATCACGGTAAGTGCGGCGCGTTGTGCCAGAGCCTGTATCGACAGGGCCTGGAATGTGATGTTCGACTCAAATTTGTTCAGCGCCCGTTCAAATTCATGATTTGTGGGATTTTGTCCGGCGATAAGGCGAAGTTGTTGCCAGATGGCTTTTTCAGCAGCTTCGACAGTGGCGGTGTCGTTGTTGCGGGGAATTGCATTTATCAGCAGCATGCCGTTTTCTTCAAGTCCGGAAATTGATGCGTCGACGTTTGCGAACAGGTCGGTGCCTTCGATAAGATGGCGCTGAAAGCGAGCTGATTTTCCGTTTGCAAGTATGTCGGTTATAAGATCGGCGGCAAAGTATTGGCGAGTGCCGTATCCGGCCATCGGAAAGGCGATTGCCATGCGGGTGTCGGGCACATCGGCTTGAACAATGAGGCGTCGCTGTTCAACGGGTTCCGGTTCGGGAATGTTATTCCGTTCGGCGAGATGACGGCGTGGAATTGTGCCGAACCATTTTTTTGCAAGGGAAATTATTTCGTCGGCCGGCCGGGGTGAAACCACGGCGAGCACGGCATTGTTCGGGGCGTAATGGGAATAGAAGAATTGCCTGACGGTGTCAATGTCAATGCCGGCGATATCCTCGGGAGCGCGCCCGATGGTGGGGATACGGTAGGGGTGTGTGTCGTAGACAAGCCGTCGCAGCTGGTGGCTGAAATCGCCGTACGGACGGTTAAGGCACACTTGTTTGAATTCTTCAATCACCACCGAGCGCTGCACGTCGAGGCTTTGCTGCGACAGATTCGGCTGCAGCATGCGGTCGCTTTCGAGCCAGAATGCGGTTTCTATGTTTGCGTCGGGCAGAAGGCACCAGTAGTTTGTGAAATCGTCGCTGGTCCAGGCGTTGTTTTTGCCGCCGGCAAGTTCGAGTTCGCGGTCGAAGGCGTTTACGTTTGCCGAGCCGCCGAACATCAGGTGTTCGAGCAGATGTGCCATGCCGGTGTGTGGGTGGCGGTCGTCGCGTGCGCCAACGTTATAAAGCAGGTTCACGGCAGCCATCTGGCTGTCGGGCATATGTATGTGGGCAATTCGCAGCCCGTTTTCAAGTGTGAACAGTTTGAAATCCACTTATTTCACCACTTCCATTTTGAGAATTCGGATGTCGTTGACCGGACGGTCGCGGCGATCGGTTTCCGCCTGCTGTATTTTGTCGACAATATCCATGCCTTCAATAACTTCGCCGAACACGGTGTATGCGCGGTCGAGATGCGGGGCTCCGCCTACGGTGGTGTAGGCCTCGCGCATTTCGGGGGTGAATGCCACAGGGTTTTCAGTTGCCATTTTCTTGGCCTGTTCAATAAGTTCGGACTGCAGTTGCTGCAGGCCGGCAGAGTCGCGGTTGCGGCGGAGTGTCATTATCGAATCGCGGTTCTGCGCAACGAGGGTGTCGAGAATTTCCTGTGTCGCGGCGTGCTTTAATTGTTGCTCCATCTGATCGAGCTGCTGCTGATTGAAAGTGCGTCCGGTTACTATGTAGAATTGGGAGCCGCTTGATTTGTGCTGCGGATTCACCTGGTCGCCTTCGCGTGCGGCAGCGAGTGCTCCGCGTTTGTGGAAAGCCCGTGGCCAGGCAATTTCGGCATCGATTTTATAGTCGGGCGAACCCATTCCGAGGGGCTGTCCGGCAGCTGCGTCGCGTGAATCGGGGTCACCTCCCTGCACCATGAAGTCTTTGATTACACGATGAAACAGCAGGCCGTCGTAGTAGCCTTCGCCGGCGAGTTTCACGAAGTTCTGAAGGTGTTTGGGAGTGTCGCCGTAGAGAAGCAGTGTCACGTCGCCCATTGAGGTGTGCATAATTACCTTAACGTCGTTTTTATTGCTGTTCTGTTCCATTTCTGCAGTTTTTTTAGTGGAGTTGCGTTTGTTGGTTTGAGCGCAAGCTGTTCCGATGAACACGCTCATGATAATTGAAAGGATAATGACTGTTTTTTTCATATTCCGGTCGGGAAAACACGTTTGTAAATTCGCCGGAAATTGTTGTCCTCGGCTTTCAGCTGTTCGGCGCGCTGCTGATAGTCGTCGCCCCAGATGCATTGCAGCAGGCTTCCGATATACTTGCGGTCGCGATCCTTTTCAATGGCCGCGGCAATGAGCTGCTCAACAGTTGGTCTGTAGCTATCGGCATTGATCGCATGCAGATAGCGTGCGGCGGACACGGTGAACTGTCCGTCAGCGTCAACGCGGATTATGTTCTGTGCAAGATAGGGGAGGTGTTCGTCGCACTGTCCTATGTTGTTGCAGATGTATTCATAGGTAAGCAGGCCGTTGAGGTCGGCATCGAGTTTTTTCTTTAATTGTTCGTCCATGGCTTTTTAGGATATGGTTTCTGATGAACCGGCGGTTACGCCGTCGATTGCTGTTAGTCGAGAGGTTAAGGAACCGGCATGGTCGCTGCGTATTTTCAGAACCAGCCGGCATGTGTTGTCGAAATCCTGGGTCATGATTTTCGCTTCGGAGTTTTTCAGGAGTTTCATAACCGGATTTATAGCCTGATAGGGGAAGTGGAAGGTAAGCACAGATGTTTCGAAGGCGGTTATCTGCTGGCCGGCTTCAAGAGCCAGCCGTGCGGCTTCGCGATAAGCGGCTATCAGGCCTGATGTTCCAAGTTTTATTCCGCCGAAATAGCGCACCACTGCTATCACCACGTTTGTGAGGCCGGCGCTGCGTATCTGCCCCAGAATCGGTTTGCCGGCTGTTCCTGAGGGCTCGCCGTTGTCGTTGCTCTGGAATTCCGAGCCATCGGCTCCGAGCTGATATGCCCAGCACACATGACGTGCGTCGTGATAATCGTTGGCAATTTTCCCTACAATGGCACGGGCCTGGGCGGCGCTGTCGACAGGGTGGGCAAATGCTATGAATTTGCTCATTTTTTCGCGCAGGCTCGCCTGGCTCGGTGCGGCAAGAGTGCGGTATTCACTGCAGGGAGCGGAACTCATCGTGGCGAGGTCAGATTATGAGCATTGCATCGCCATAGGCGCCGAACCGGTATTTCTCCTTAATGGCTTCGTCGTAGGCTTTCATCACAAGATCGTAGCCTCCGAAAGCGGTTGTCATCATCAGCATAACCGAGTAGGGGAGGTGGAAGTTGGTTACGAGAGCATCGGTTACGGTGAATTCGTGGGGCGGGAAAATGAATTTGTTGCTCCAGCCGCTGAATGTTTTCATGTGACCTCCCATGCTTACGCTGCTTGCAATGCCTCGGAGCACGGATGTGCCTATGGCTGCGATTTTGCCGCCTGCGTCCTTGGTTTCGTTCACTTTTTTCACAATTTCCTCGGGTATGTTCATCTCCTCGCTGTCCATGCGGTGCTTTGTGAGATCCTCGACATCGATTTCGCGGAAATTGCCCAGCCCGCTGTGAACGGTTATGAATTCGCGCTGAATGCCTTTGATTTCAAGTCGTTTCATGAGTTCGCGGCTGAAGTGCATGCCGGCGGCGGGGGCAACCACGGCACCTTCGTTTTCGGCGAAGATGGTCTGGTAGGCTTCGACATCGTTTTCATCGGGCTCGCGTTTGATGTAGAGGGGGAGCGGTGTTTTGCCAAGCGCAAAGAGTGCGCGTTTGAATTCATCGTGAGGACCGTCGTAGAGAAAACGCAGTGTGCGTCCACGTGATGTCGTGTTGTCAATTACTTCCGCCACCATCGATTCGTCGTCGCCGAAGTAAAGTTTGTTTCCTATGCGGATTTTGCGTGCCGGTTCAACAAGCACGTCCCAAAGTTTATGTTCCTGATCGAGTTCGCGGAGCAGGAACACCTCAATGCGGGCTCCGGTTTTTTCCTTGTTGCCGATGAGTCGGGCCGGAAACACTTTGGTGTCGTTGAACAAAAACATGTCGCCGTCCACAAAATAGTTGATTATTTCCTTGAAGATGCGGTGTTCGATTTCGCCGGTTGCGCGGTTCACCACCATCATGCGGCATTCGTCGCGTTCGGCGGTGGGCTGCTGTGCTATCAGTTCCTCGGGAAGTCTGAATTTAAATTGCGAAAGTTTCATATATATAATTTTGAAAATCTTTTTTTCCAGATCAGTTGTTTCCGGATGGGTTATAGTTGTCGGGAAAGGTTATTTCCACGCATTTTATCAGTTCGATTGCGGCATCGACGCTAAGGCAGTGGTCAAGCATGGCGTCGCCCACGCGGGTCCGCTGCAGGGCCGTGAGGTGTGCGCCGCTGTCCAGGGCCTGGCCAATGTCGCGGGCCAGGGCGCGGATGTATGTTCCTTTGCTGCACACCACCCTTATCTTGATTTCCGTGGGGCTGTAGTGGAGCAGCTCAAGTTCGTCTATAACCAGCAGTTTGGCTTTCAACTGCACTTCTTTGCCTTTTCGGGCGAGGTCATAGGCTCTTTTGCCGTCGACCTTCACTGCCGAGAATGCTGGAGGCACCTGTTCGATTTTTCCGATGAATCCGGCAAGTTTTTCCTCGACGAGTTCGCGGGTTATGTGCGAAGTGGGGTAGGTGGCGTCGATTTCGGTTTCGAGGTCGAACGACGGGGTGGTGGCGCCCAGACGCAGTGTGGCGATATATTCCTTTACACCGCTCTGCAGCTGTTCAATCCGTTTGGTGGCACGTCCGGTGGTTATTATCATTACTCCGGTGGCGAGTGGGTCGAGCGTTCCGGCATGACCGACTTTGAATTTTTTGATTCCGAGACGGCGTGTCAGGGCTCCGCGCAGACGTTTCACCACGTCGAACGAAGTCCATTTCAGCGGTTTGTCAACCAGCAGTATTTCTCCGGTTATAAAATCCATCACCAGATAACGCAAATGGTTCCCATCAAGGCGCAGTAAACGGCAAACCAAACCAGCTTGCCTTTTTTCACTATTTCAAGCATCCATTTGCAGGCGAGGCAACCGACAATAAATGCTGCCATGAAGCCGACAAAAAGAGCTGCGAGGTCGGTGTGGGCGGCTGCCTGTGCGGCCAATTCATCGGCCGGAGCGAGCAGTTTGCGCATATCGAGCAGTCCTTCGCCAAGAATGGGGATGATGACCATGAAGAACGAGAAGCGGGCAACCTTCTCGCGGTTGTCGCCCAGCAGAATGCCGGTGGCAATTGTGGTTCCGCTGCGGCTCAGGCCGGGAAGAACGGCCACGGCCTGGGCTATGCCTATTATAAAAGCGTCGCTCCATGAAATGTTTCTGCCACGTGGCTCCGAAGTTTTGTCAAGTTGCGGAGATGTGCGGAAAAAGTATGCGAAGCAGAGCAGCAAAGCGGTGATTATAAGGCAAATGCCTACAATGGTGAGGTTGCCGTTGAAAAGTTCCTCAACATAATCCTTAAGCAGAAAGCCTACGAGCGCCACGGGTATGCATGACAGTAGGATTTTCCACACGTAGGTGGTGTTTTCATCGCGTTTGAGCGTGAGAAACGATGTGCAGAGCGGTTTGAATTCCTTCCAGAGAATCACGATTGTGCTCAGAACCGTTGCCACATGGAGCATTACGCTTAATTCCAATGATTTGTCGGGGTCGAGATCCATGCCGAGGAGTTGCTTGAATATTTCAAGGTGTCCGCTCGAGCTAATAGGAAGATACTCGGAAAGTCCCTGGACTATTCCGAGCAGAAGGGCGTCGATAACATCCATGTTCAGTCTTTTTTATCAGATTCGTTTCCGTCAGGTTTTCTGTTGGGCCACATTATTCCGACTCCCATGAAAATGAAGCCGAGGAAGGTGATTGTCGGTCCCACCACTATGCGGCGTGTTGAAAACACTTCGGGGTTGAAGCTGTCGGCATCGGCGGGCGCGCCACCGGAAATGAGTATAAATCCGACAATAATCATCAGGGCCGCTATGCCCATCAGAATGAAGTTTATTTTTACGAGCGGGAACTGGGTGTAGCGTTCCTGGTCGATGTTGGTCTGTTTTTTGTTCATACGATAATAAATATTGTGACCTTGGTTTAGTTAAAATAGCGGTCGTAGTCGATGCGCAGATAGCGGTTTGTGGCGAACAGGGCTGCGGCGGTGCATAGCAATGCACCTGAAACATAGAGTCCGCAGAACACCCAGGCCGCTTCTTCCCAGGCAATTGTTTCGGTGATTTCAGGCCAGAGGTTGCCGGCATAGAAAAGTGCGCCGGCAAGGATTACGGATGCTGCAGTGGCTGCCGCTAACCCTTCAAGCAGCGCTGACATTACGAACGGACGGCGGATGAAACCGCGCGTGGCGCCAACAAGACGCATTGCATGGATGGTGTCGCGGCGGGCATAGACTGCCAACCGCACGGTGTTGCTGATAAGGACAAAGGAAATTATTCCGAGCACCGATGCCAGGATTATGAAAATCAACGTACCGGTGTCGACGGTGGAGTGAATGTCCTCGGCCATATCCTGCTGCACGGCCACGTCGAACACTCCGTCGAAATGCCGGATTGTGTCGGCGGCTTTGGCAAGGCTTTGCGGGGTGCTACTTTCGGCTTTCATTTTCACATCCCATTCCGGGAGAAATGCATCGGCGGTTAAAATGCTGTCGTGGCTTCCCATCATGGCGTTCCAGCGGTGTAGCACATCGCTGGCGCTGGTGAATTCGATGTTTTCAACTCCGGGCACCTGCCGGATTTTTGCTCCGACGGCGTTAATGCTTGAACTGTCGAGTGAGTCGCAAAGAACAACGGTCATGCCTATTTGCTGCTCCACTGCTTTCGCCACGTTGCGGGCTGCCAGTCCGGCCATAGCGGTGAGACCCATGAGAATGAGCACCAGGCACACACTGATAGCCGACATTATCTGCGACCGCAAAATCGAAACGCCGTTGTTTTCTTTTTTACTCATTGGCATTTTGTTTAAATTGTGTGCAAAGATAATAAATCAGCCACCCCCTTGTCAACCTTTTTAATAAAATAATGGAGGTTGAGAGGTTGAAAATCTAATTTTATTGTTAAAAGTTTTGTCAAGTTGAAAACTATCACTAATTTTGCCCCGCTAAAAAGCACGACAAAGAATATTTAAAACTGAAAAAACATAACGAATTAAAAATGATTATCGTACAAGTAAAAGAAGGCGAAAACATTGAACGCGCACTGAAGAAATTCAAACGCAAATTTGAAAAAACCGGCATTGTTAAGGAGCTTCGCGCCCGTCAGGCATTTCAGAAGCCCTCAGTTCTGAACCGCAAGAAAATGGCTAAAGCCATTTATGTTCAGAAGCTTCGCCTTGTAGAGGATTAATCCTCACTTTTTCCGATTTTCGAAAAAATTGAAAGCCCCGGTCGAATATGACCGCCGGGCTTTTTTGTGTTATCCCTCTGTTATTGTAATAAAAAATGCGGGGAATGTTTGGAGGTTTGGGATGGTTTGTTTAACTTGCGGCATGTTGATCAAGGAGTTTTTAGAGCATCTTAAATATGAGCTTAATGCTTCGGAGCATACCATAGCGGCCTATCGGACCGATTTGACGCAGTGGCGGACGGCGATGACACGCCGGGGGCGCAACGATTTCGCTCCGGAAAGTTATACGCTTAACCAACTGCGCATGTGGGTTGCCAAGCTTGGTCGCGAAGGGGCATCGCCGCGCACGGTGAAACGGAAGGTGCAGAGTCTGCGTTCGTTCTACACTTACCTGATGGAGCATCACGGTCTGCTTAAAAATCCGGCGGCGGAGATTGTTTTGGCGCGTGTGCCGAAGGAATTGCCTGTTTATGTGCGTCCGTCGGAAACTTCGGAAATGATTGATGGCGACGGATATGATGCGTCTGATTTTGAACAGATGCGTAATCATTTGATTGTCACAATGCTTTATTCAACGGGCATGCGCTGTTCGGAACTTGTGGATTTGCAGGACGTGAATGTTGACGCCTCGAAGGGTGAACTTAAAGTGCATGGAAAGCGTAATAAAGACAGAATAATTCCATTTGGTGAAGAATTGACTGATCTTATAAAATCATACAGACAGCTGCGTGCCACGAAAGGTTTTGCCGATTCGGATTATTTTTTCGTGAGAGCAGACGGAAGGCCGCTTTACAGAAAGCTGGTTTACAATGTGGTGCACAATGCCATGCTCGGCACGGTACATGCCCGGCGGCTAAGCCCGCATGTGCTCAGACATTCGTTTGCCACCGATATGCTTAACGGCGGAGCCGCACTCAATTCCGTTCAGCAGTTGCTGGGGCACAGCAGTCTGGCCACCACTCAGATATATACGCATATAACATACCGTGATTTACAACATAATTATCAACAGGCACATCCCCGTGCTCAAAAATCTAAAAAGTAATTATTATGGAAGTAAAAATTCAAGCCATCCATTTTGATGCAACGCAGAAACTTGTGGAGTTTATCAATAAAAAAATTTCTCGTCTGGAACGTCATTACGGTGATCTGACACTTGCTCACGTTACGCTGAAAGTTGTCAAGCCGGAAACAGCTATGAATAAGGAGGCGCAGGTTAAAGTGGCTGCACCCCAGTCGTTTGAAATGGTTGCCAAAAAAACTGCCGACACTTTTGAGGAGGCTGTGGATTTGTGTCTGGAGGCCGTTGAAAAACAGCTTGAGAAGCGTAAGAATGCTCTCTGATAATCAGGTTGTGATTTAAAAACATTGCCGGGATGGAGGCTAAAGCTCTATCCCGGCTTTCGTTTATAGATGAAATTGGGGAATAATTTGACGGGGAGGGGAATTTGGCAAATGTTTTGTTTGATTATTTGAAAAGGATGGTTTAATTTTGCGGATGAAACAGTCGAGGGAACGGGGTGAAAATCCCCGACAGTACCCGCTGCTGTAAGTTCCGGACTGGTAATCATTGGGTTATCAGTGTAAAGGATAGGTGCAATATGTCACTGGATATAATTCGGGAAGGCGCATTTATCTGAAGGAACAAGTCAGAACACCTGCTGTTTCACCGCTATGCATCTTATTCCCCGGGCGTTGGGTAATGGCAGGCTTGTAAAAAGGTTATTCCGTTTTTCCTGAATTTGGGTACGGGTGCCGGCGGTTCAATTTTCTTAATTATTCATTAAACATTGAACTGCAATGATTAAAACTCTGAAATTTACATTTTTAGTGGCTGCTGTTTTCACAATGTCGGCATGTTCGGATGACGATAACGTGACAGTTGAGGACTGGGGCGATGCGCAGATTGAGATTGTAGCTCCGGAGGCTGTGAACTATGTGCCGGTGGGCACAACGGTTACCTTTAACGTTAGGGAGACGAATGTGAGGGAAACAAAAGTAACAGCTCCGTTGGGCTGGACAGCTTCATATTCCTCGGGGAAACTGAAAGTTACCGCTCCGTCGGCCGAAACTTCGGCTTGTGAGCAGACCGGTGAGGTGAGAATAGAGGTGCTCCCGGCAACGGAGCCAAGTGTTGTTGCGTCGATAATGGTGTCGGTGCATAAAATGCGCATTCTTACGTTTGAAGATGCTGATTGCAGATTCGATGCGTATGAGCTTGACTACTGTAATGCCACGATATCAAAATGGAGTGATCTGATCGACACTCCGCAGTATGGTGGTCCGTTGCTTTACGGTTCGGGTGCGGGAATGGAAACTCCGCTCTATTGGTATGATCAGAACAACACCGAGCTGTTCCATGTTTTTCCAGAGGCTTTCGGAACATACTGTTACTGGAGCGGCGGCCACGCCTTGTCAAATTATGGTGTGGACGATTTCGAGGCTGCAGGCGGTTATGAACAGCAGCTTACGGTTTTAGGAACTCCAGGAGGTTCCGGCCATAACGGTTCGGCGAATTTCGTAATGCACAACGGATATATCGACAATGGTCCGTACTGCATGCTTGAAACCTTGCCGGCACTTGAATTTTATGACGGTGTGGCGCGTGTTGTAGATCACATGTGGGTAACGAACAGCACTTATGCAATCAATTCGTATGTGAACGGCACAGCCTATTCGCCGGCCGCTTCCGCAACTGACTGGGTTAAGATTGTCGCTACAGGAAATCGTGCCGACGGCTCCACGGCTACGGCCGAGTTCTATCTGTTGAAGGACGGGGTGCCGGTTACGGAGTGGACGTTCTGGAATTTATCGACGCTCGGAGAGGTTGTAAGCATCGAGTTTAATCTTACCGGTTCGAGCGATAATGGCTATGGATTCAGCCAGCCGTCATATTTCGCTTACGATGATGTTGCTGTAAGGTTCTGAATTTTAAGTTTATGAGACAGTTAATTACTTGCATTGTTTCATTTGTCCTGATTTTCGCAGGAGCGTGCAATTCTGACAGCGATCTGTCTGTTGCCGCACCTGAAATTAAACTTTCCCAGGCCGACGGAGTGTTTACCGTAAAGATGGGGAAGACTCTTGTAATTGAGCCGGAAATAGAGAATTTTACTTCCGACGCCACTGTGCAGTGGGTTGAGGAGGGTAAGGTTATTTCCACATCGCAGGTGCTCAGGATTAAATGGAACGAGCCGGGTGAACATTTCATTACATTGACAGTGACGAATGCCGGGGGGTCGGCAAGCGCGCAGTTGCGTGTTGATGTTGTGGAAAAGGAGATTCCTTACATTTCGTTGCCTTTCAGCGGTAATCTGATAAATGTGCTCACCGGATCCAGATATGTGCTTACTCCGGAGGTGGCTGCAAGTGATAGCGAGGGATTTGTGATTGAGTGGAAGGTGGACGGTAAAACCGCAGGTGATGAACTGACATTTACTTATGATGCTGCCGTGTCGGGGAATTATAACGTTACGGTGATGACAAGGAATGTGGATGGCAGTGATTCCAAATCGTTTACCTTGCGTGTGGCTGACACATTGCCGGTCAGCGTGAGTTTTCAGCCGCAGAGTTGGCTGAATGCGTCGACCAAAAGGTTTACTTTTCCGGGACGTACTGTTCAGCTTGTGCCTTTGCTCGAAGGGCTTGAGGGAAAAGAATTCGCATGGTCGGTTGATGGCGTGGGTGTTGACTGTGCCACAAGGATATTCCGATACACGCCGCAAAAGCCGGGCACAGTGTTGGTGTCGGTTACTGTTGACGGTCGTGCATCGGCAAGTGTTGAGGTGGAATGTGTCAATGCGACCGAGCAATCGCGAAGACGTGCGGTTTCGGGAGGGAACAGCGCATCGTTTAATGAGGTGTATGAGTGGATTCCGGCTCCCGGCCAATTCATAGGCTGCACGACAGCAGGCGGCATGACCGGAAATGAAAAAACACATGCGCAGGCTGTTGAATGGGCTAAAAAACGTATGAAAGATAATAATTACGTGTCGCTCGGCGCTTTCGGCGGATATATAACAGTGGGTTTTGACCATAGCGTTCCTGCTGTTGACGGCAAGGATGATTTTTCGATAGGAGGCAATGCTTTTGCTAATTCCGGAGGCAGTGCAGATGGTTCGAATGAGCCCGGAATAGTATATGTAAGTCAGGATGTGAACGGGAACGGCTTACCCGATGATGAGTGGTATGAGCTTAAGGGAAGCGATACGTTTGTAAATACCACCCGCCGCGATTATGCGGTTACTTATTACCGTCCTTCCGGCCCCGGAATGAATGTGCTGTGGACTGATAATTACGGAGGCTCGGGCACGGTTGATTATCTTAAATCCCTGCACCGCCAGGACTATTATTATCCGGCCTGGGTAACGGCTGATTCATATACTCTTTACGGTACTTGCATGGCTCCACGCACGTCTCAGAATGTCCAGAACGGCTATTGGAACAATAATTCGTTCGGCTGGGGTTATGCCGACAACGTGGGAAGTGACAATATTGCCAAGGGCGATGCCGGTTCCGGTTTGGGACAGCGCAACGGTTTCCGAATAGAGAATGCCGTTCAGGCCGACGGCTCCGCAATAAAACTTCAGTATATCGATTTTGTTAAGGTGCAGACCGGAGTGCAGTGCAAGGCCGGAGGCCTCGGTGAGGTTTCCACCGAAGTGGTTAGTTTCCATGATCTGTCTATGTGATGATTATTAGTAAGTTTTTCCGCCTGTTGACAGTGTTCTCCCTTTTGGTGTCCGTCGCTTCATGTATGAAATGGGAAGGACCGGAAGGCGATGAGGAGTTTGATGCTCCCGCGTCGGCATTGTTTATATGCAGTGAAGGGAATTTTCAGTATGGAAACGCCACGTTAAGCTGTTATGATCCGGCAACGAACATGGTTGACAATGAGATTTTTTACAGGGCTAACGGCATGAGGCTCGGCGATGTGGCTCAGTCGATGTGCTCATATGGGAACAGGGGGTGGATATGCGTGAATAATTCGCATGTGGTGTTCGCCATAGATTTAAACACGTTCCGCGAGACCGGGCGCATTGAAAATATAGGTTCTCCGCGCTACATTCATTTCATTTCGCCGCAAAAAGCTTATGTTTCGCAGATATGGGATAACCGCATCTCCGTGGTAGATCCCTCAACATATCAGGTTACAGGCCATATAACCGTTCCGGGAATGGATTTGTCGACCGGTTCTACCGAGCAGATGGCACAATGGAACGGTTATGTTTTCTGCACGTGCTGGAGCTACCAGAATAAAGTTATCAAGATAGACAGCTCAAGCGATGAGGTTGTTGATGAGCTGGTGGTGGGTGTTCAGCCACGTGGCATAGTTGCCGACCGCTATGGCAAGTTATGGGTGCTTACCGATGGCGGTTATCAGGGTTCGCCCGCCGGATATGAGGCGCCGTCGCTTGTAAGGATTGATCCGCAGACGTTTACTATTGAACAGCGTTATGTGTTCCGTCTGGGAGATTCCCCTTCGGCTCTGCAACTCGATGGTTCCGGTTCGACGCTTTACTGGATAAACAGACATGTGTGGAAAATGGATGCCCTTTCTCCTGCGCTTCCTGCGCATCCGTTTTTGGAGCAGCGCGGAACAAAGTATTTCGGTCTTACGGTGAATCCGGACAATGATGAGGTTTATGTTGCTGATGCCATAGACTATCAGCAACAGGGCATAATCTATCGCTATTCTCCTCAGGGGGTGTTGAAGGATGAATTTTATGCAGGAGTGATTCCAAGTGCTTTTTGTTGGAAATGAAGCGTGCGGTTCTACATATAATCGGTTTGTCTGTCGCTTTTTCGGCGGTAGGTCAATCAGCGCGCGTGCTTGGCGATGTCGAGGTGTGGGGTCGCCGTCCGATGAAGGAAATCGGAGTGCAGCGCACGGTTTTCGATTCTGTTGCGCTAAAGGAGAACATCGCTCTTTCAATGGCCGATGTGCTGGCGTTCAATTCATCACTGTTTGTAAAGAGTGCAGGCCGTGCTACTCTTTCAACAGTCGCTTTCCGCGGCACATCACCATCGCACACTCAGGTTACATGGAACGGCATGCGCATAAACAATCCGATGCTCGGGTCTACTGATTTTTCCACAATTCCGTCATATTTCATCGACCGGGCGTCGTTGCTTCACGGCACATCGTCGGTAAGCGAGGCCGGTGGCGGTCTTGGCGGAGCCGTGAAACTTGCTACGACTGCGGATGTGGCGCCCGGGTTAAACATGCAATATGTTCAGGGCTTCGGTTCCTTTTCAACATTCGATGAGTTTGCCCGCATAACATATGGCAGCGACCGTTGGACAGTTTCCACCCGTGCCGTCTGCAGTTCATCGGATAATGATTATAAGTATGTGAATCATGACAAGAAGCTGAATATATATGATTCCGAACACAATATAATAGGAAAATATCATCCGGTGGAACGGAACCGCAGCGGAGCTTTTCACGACTTCAATGTTTTGCAGGAGGTATATTATGATTCGAAGCGCGGTCATAAATTCGGATTGAATGCCTGGTTTACAAACACCAACAGGGAATTGCCGCTGCTCACAACTGACTATGGCGATGCGAAACAGTTTGATAACCGTCAGCGTGAACGTACGTTCCGCGGTGTCTTGTCGTGGGATTTTATCCGTTCGCCTTGGCGCGTGGGTGTGAAGGGCGGATATGTAAACACTTGGTTGGCTTATGATTATAAGAGGGAAACATCGTCTGAGGTGTGGACGGAGATGACTCGTTCACGTTCGCGGGTAAATACTTTTTACGGTCAGGCCGAGGGTGAGTGGCAGCCGGCTGAAAAATGGTATGTCACGGCGTCGTTAGGGGCTTATCAGCATAATGTGCGTTCAACAGACAAGAGTCTTACGCTTGCCGACGGTTCATCTGGGCTTGTGGGTTATGAAAAGGGACGCACGGAATTGTCGGCAGTCGCGGCGGTTAAGTGGCAGCCGACCGACAGAATCGGTGTGTCAACAACTTTCCGTCAGGAGATTTTCGGAAATGATGTAGCTCCGCTGATTCCTGCCTTGTTCTTTGATGCATTGCTCATGGAAAAAGGGAGGGTTATGTTCAAGGCATCCGTTTCACGCAATCACAAGTTTCCATCGTTGAATGACATGTATTTCATGCCGGGGGGCAATCCTGATTTAAAAAGCGAGGAGGGATGGACTTATGATTCGGGACTGTCGTTTTCGGCCGGAGGCAGTGAACCGCGTCCATTCTCTGTGTCGGGGAGCGCTACGTGGTTTGATTCACGGATTGATAACTGGATTATATGGCTTCCTACCACCAAGGGATTTTTCTCGCCACGCAACGTGAAAAAGGTGCATGCCTATGGAATTGAAACCGCTTTGAACGGGGCTATCGCACCTTGGAGGAACTGGAGGCTTGACTTGAGGCTGTCCTATTCCTGGACTCCATCGGTCAATATCGGGGAAAGGATGTCGGATGCCGATCAGTCGGTAGGACGGCAGTTGCCATACGTGCCGCGTCATTCTGCTTCGGCTGTAGGGCATTTGCGCTGGAAATCGTGGGGGTTGGTATATAAGTGGAATTTTTATTCGCGCAGATACACAATGAGCAGCAATGACAATACGCTGACAGGGAATCTTCCCGCATATTTCATGAACGATATGTCTGTTGAAAAAGGGTTGTCGTTCCGTCCGGTTGATGTTCAGCTGAAACTGACCGTAAATAATCTGTTCAATGAAGATTATCTTTCGGTTTTGTCACGACCCATGCCGGGAATTAATTTTGAATTTTTCATAGGTATAACTCCGAAGTTCGGTAAGGCAAAGGTTAGGAAATGAAGGCAAACGGTTTTATATTCATGATGTTAGTTGCCGTGTTATGTGCATGCGGACATGGAAATCCATCGCAAAAGGCAGCGGATTTCACCGACACTGTCTACAAACCTGTTTATGCAAACGGATTTGAAATATTGGCTGTTCCGGGTGGAAGAAGTACTGTTTTGAGTGTGAGCAATCCGTGGCAGGGTAACGATTCGGTAGTGTCGCGGTTGTTCATTGCCCGCAATGGTGAGATACCTCCTGCAGATTTCGACGGGCAGATTCTGAAAGGGGATGCCGGACGGATTATTGTTATGTCGTCGACCAATCTTGCCGCGCTTGAGGCGCTCGGGGTGCCTGAACGTGTAGTGGGTGTGTCGGGGAAACGATTTATTTCGTCGAAATGGCTTGCCGAGAACGGTGAGACGGTGAAGGATGTGGGTTATGACGGCAATATTGATTTTGAGACCATGGTGGCTGCACGGCCTGATCTGGTGCTTCTATATGGAGTTTCCGGGCCAAGTTTGATGGAACCGAAGTTGCGCGAACTTAAAATACCGTTCGTATATGTGGCCGATTATCTTGAGGAGTCGCCTCTTGGAAAAGCGGAATGGCTGGTTGCCTTGGCTGAACTTGCGGGAGTAAGAGCTGAAGGTGAAAGGCTTTTCGCCGGCATACCGGAAAAATATAATGCTTTGAAGGCAATTGTTGATTCGGCTGATATAGCGCGTCCTACGGTGATGCTCAATGCCCCGTATGGCGACGCATGGTTTCTTCCTTCCGGAGATACTTATTTCGCACGTTTACTTGCCGATGCGGGAGCTGATTATCTGAATGCCGCAGTAAAGGGAAATGAATCGAAACCGGTGTCTCTTGAAAAAGCGTATTCAATGATTTCAGCGGCTGATTTCTGGTTAAATCCCGGAAGAGTGCAATCGCTGGAACAGCTGAAGTTGGAAAATCCTCGTTTTGCTGATGCTCCGAGTGTAGTAAACGGGCGGGTTTTTAACAATAACCGTCGTTCCACTCCAGGCGGGGGAAATGATTTTTTTGAGTCGGGTATTGTGAATCCGCACTCGGTGCTGGCCGATTTGATAAGGATTTTTCATCCTGAGCTGTTACCTGACAGTCAGTTTGTCTATTATAAGCAATTATGAACAGATCAGTCATATTCGCAATCCTGACCGTTGCTGTTATCATGCTTTTCATTGCCGACGTGGTTTCGGGCAATGTGTCTCTTTCGTTTTCGGAAGTCTGGAAAGCTGTTTCAGGAGGAGAGGTTGATGAATCAGTCAGGACAATTGTGATAAATATCCGTATGGTAAAGGCAATTGTTGCCATTTTTGTGGGTATGGCTCTGTCGGTAAGTGGTTTGCAGATGCAGACTGTGTTTCGTAATCCGTTGGCCGGACCGTATGTTTTAGGCATCAGTTCCGGTGCGTCGCTTGGCGTGGCGTTGGTTGTTCTTGCCGGAGTGGGTTCTTCGATGGGGGTTGTGACGGCCGCATGGGTCGGATCCGCAGCCGTGCTGCTGGTGGTTGCGTGTGTGGCACATAGAATACGCGACATAATGGCAGTGCTTATTCTGGGAATGATGTTTTCGTCGGGTGTTGGTGCCGTTGTGCAGATTCTGCAATATATCAGCAGGGATGAGGCATTGAAAACATTTGTTGTATGGACCATGGGGTCTCTTGCCGATGTTTCCCTGCAGCAGCTCCGGATAATGATTCCATCCATAGCGGCTGGTATTCTTCTTGCGGTCGTGACATTAAAGCAGATGAATCTTTTGCTGATGGGTGATGATTATGCCGTGAGCATGGGGCTGGATTTGCGAAGGTGTCGGGGTGTTGTTTTTATTTCGACAACATTGCTGGCCGGAACCGCAACGGCATTTTGCGGCCCGATTGGATTCATAGGGCTTGCCATGCCGCATGTTGCAAGAGCCTTGTTCTCAACTGCCGATCATCGGGTTTTGCTTCCGGCCACTGCACTTGCCGGTGCGTTGGTTATGCTTTTATGCGATATTGTTTCAAAGCTATATGTCATTCCTATAAATTCAGTAACAGCGTTGCTGGGAATCCCTATTGTGGTGTGGATTGTATGGCGCAACCGGTAAGTTCATTATGATTTTTATTAAGGACATTTCTATTGGATTCGACGAGCGTGTTTTGCTCGGGAATGCTTCCTGCACCATTTTGGATGGTGAACTTTGCGCCCTGATGGGACGGAACGGTAGTGGAAAATCAACATTGTTGCGGGCCATAGCCGGGTTGAATGGCGATTATGAGGGGGAAATTGTGGTGAACGGAGAGAACATAAGACGATTGCCGGCACATAAAAAAGCGCGTTTGATATCCTTTGTAACAACCCGACGCGAACGCATAGGTAATCTTACCTGCAGGGATGTGGTTTCAATGGGCAGGGCACCGTACACCAACTGGATAGGGACGTTGTCGCCCGGTGATTGGGAAGAGGTTGATTCCGCACTCGAGTCAGTAGGAATGACCAGTTATGGCGCACGTATGATAGATACGCTCAGCGATGGTGAATATCAGCGCATTATGATAGCTCGTGCATTGGCTCAGGATACAAGTGTGATTCTTCTTGATGAACCCACCTCTTTTCTCGATATGGTAGGCAGAAGGGAAATTTCCGCTTTGCTTGCCGAGATTGCCGGGAAGCGGAAAAAAACAGTTATTTACAGCACACATGAGGTTGAACTTGCCCGGAAGATGGCCAAGTCGATATTATTGATTGAACCGCCGCAACTCTTAATGTTGTCAACCGGGCATGATGAGTGTGTGGCCACACTCGCCAAAACGTTCGGATAGAGCAGGCTTTTTGCTCTTTACCAGGTTTCGTAGTGGATATTTTCCGGTTTCCACTTGTCTTTGGGTGTTACATCAGCAGCGGGGAAGCCGAGGTTTATGCACGATAGCGGAATGATGCTTTCGGGCATTCCGAATGTTTTCTGAAACCAATCCACGCGTTCTGAAATAGGATAGATTCCGCACCAAACCGAACCGATTCCAAGAGCGTTCGCAGCCAGCAGAATATTCTCGGACACAGCCGATGCATCCTGCACCCAGTAGGAGTGTCCTTCGCCGTCGATGGTAGCTTCCATGTCACCGCAGACAATCACGGCTACCGGAGCATTCTTCGCCATTTTCATTGAATTCATGTTTGTGCTGATGGAATCGCGCAAAGCCTGGTCTCTTACCACGATAAAGCGCCAGGGCTGTTTGTTTACAGCTGAGGGAGCAGCCATGGCGGCACGCATTATTGTGTCGAGTTGCCCGTCGGTTATGTCGCGGTCGGAGTATGTGCGGACGCTTGTACGCGTCATGATGTTTTCAATAGCCGCGTCGGCAGCATTGGGAACATTGCTGTTTTCAGTGGAATTTGAAGAGGTAATCCACTTGTAGCTGACCGCTACCAAAGCAGCGGCTAAAATAATAATCAGATAGTTTGAATTTTTCATTTTAAGGGGATGTTGTTATCCAATGTTTTCAGCACGTTTGAACAGGGAGCCGGTCGGACATACAAAACGGCAATAAGGACGGGCAATCACTGCGGAGAGTGCAACGAAAATAGCGGCGGCTGAAATTATCCACCATGAGGCTGATTCGAACATGAATGCCTGGAACAGTTCCAGATCCATCCATCCGGTGAACAGGTCAATCCAAAGCAGGAACATTACTGTTGCCCAGATGATTTTACGTAGCCAGTCGAGTGCTTTCAGTGTTTTTTGCGACAGGTGGATTTTAAAACCGCATATCTGTGCCACAAGCTGTTGAGCCGATCCGAGCGGACAGATGTGGGCGCAATAGTGCTGGGGGTGTCCGAACAAGGGGTAGATGAATGCGGCTATCAGCATGGCTATCGTCACCAGTCCTACGGGCAATGCGAAACCTTCGGCCATAAATTTAAGAATGTTCGTGTAGTCAAGAAATTGTCCGCACCAGAAACCGAGCACGGCTATGTTCGCAATCATTTGGCACAGATTATAAATTCTGTTTTTGACAATAAGCGGAACAATGCATGCTGCAAGAGTAACGGCCAGGGCAATCCATATTTTCCATGGCGTTGACGCTGTGTTTTCAGCTTTTGAGCCATGATAATATGCCAGACCGGCATCAATGTTCTGAACAATAGCCTGTGAGGAATATGTGGCACCTGAAACTGCGTCCGGTTTCAGGTGCATTCCTTCAGAGGGAGTTTTCCCGATCCAGTTCTCTATTATGACGACTGCACGATCAAAGAAAGATGGTGTTTCGGAATTGGGAACCGGATTGACGGATGTTATTTCTCCGTTTTTGCTGATGATGATGTCGAAGTCAACCGGTCCGGCATAGCCGTTGATTTTCCCTTCGATTGCCGGAGATGCCGTGTGAATCACAGCAGAACCGTCGGCATTGTAAGTTACGGCTGCTGTAATTGAATCAACTGATTGTTCGGGACTGTCAGACACAAGATTGTGTCCGAAGATGGATTTCTTAACGGTGATGGTGGCGGCTGACATAAGCAGCACCACCATCAGCAAACTCAGTAGTTTTTCTGTTTTTTTCATCGGAATGCCGGGTATTTATCAGAACCCTCCTATATACATGCCTCCTTTCGATGAACGAGTCGCTTCCGACTTTTTGTCGGGAGAAACGCCCGGAGCAGCTTCGGTCTGTGTTTTGAATTTTTCGTAATCCTCACGTGAGCGGACTGCGGCGGGGGTGTTTTCAAGCAGATCGATTATTTCTTCATCATCGAATTGTTCGGGAGTCAGAATGACATACTTGTTGTAGCGTTCGCTCGCATTGTCGCCGTAGTTATCTTTAATTCTTTCTTCGGGCTTTTTTTCTGATTTCGTTTTGTTATCTTTATTTCTATTGGGGTCGTATTTCCAGACACCATTATCGTCGGTTTTAGTTCCGAAGTTTTCGCTTTCGCGTATGGTAACGTCGAAACCGGCAGCAAGCACGGTTAGTTTAACCTTATCTTCCAACTCATCGTCGAATGACATGCCCCAGATGAGGTCGACACCCGGAATCGACTTTGTGAATTCAGTGAAAGCGTTGATTTCATGTGTCCGGAACGGATTCTTTGCCTTGCGCGAAAAGCAGAGGTTAAACAGAAGCTTTTTGGAGCGGAACACATCGTGATTTCCCAAAAGCGGAGAGTGAAGGGCGTTGTGAATGGCCATCTGCAGACGATCTTCCCCCTCGCCGTAACCGGTTGAAATTATGGCTGCGCCGCTGTCGCGGAGAGTTGAATTAACGTCTTTGAAGTCGAGGTTCATATAGCCGTCGCTTGTAATGATTTCAGAGATGGATCGGGCTGCGACAGTGAGGGTGTCGTCGGCTTTGCCGAATGCGTTTATGAAGTCGAGGTCACCGTAAATTTCGGCAAGACGTTCATTGTTTATCACCAGCAGGGCATCTACATATTTCGCCATTTCGTCGGCACCGTCAAGCGCTTTCAGAATTTTTTTCTCACCTTCGAACAGGAACGGAATGGTTACTATGCCTATGGTAAGGAGTCCGCGTTCGCGTGCCACACGCGCCACCACCGGACCGGCGCCGGTTCCGGTTCCGCCACCCATTCCGGCGGTTACGAACACCATCTGAGTTTCAGGGGTGAATAAAGATTCGATTTTGTCGATGTCGGTTTCGGCGGCTTCCTGAGCAACTTCAGGTATGGCGCCGGCTCCAAGACCCGAGCCTATCAATACTTTTTCAGGAACGGGAGAATTGTGCAGAGCGGCCCGGTCGGTGTTCACCAACACGAATCTTACGTCTTTTATGCCTTGACGGAACATGTGGTTGACAGCGTTACCACCTCCACCGCCCACGCCGATGGCCATTATAATCGATTTTTTTTCGGGAAGTTTATCGGAGAAAGAATCGGTAAACATATCGCCCATTTTCTGGATATCTGAATCTTCCATTTTTGCTTTCATTTTCAAGTGTCAATAACTGTAATAATAATCAATTTGAGGAAGTTATTCATCGTCCTTAAGAACGCTATCATCTTCTTCGTCGTTTGCTTCCGAAAGGATACGTTGAATTCGGTCGCTCATTCCCGAGAACCATCCTTTCCCTTTAGGAGCAGTTGTGGTTTTGGTTTTTTCCTTTTTGGTTTCGGGTTCAGGTTCGGGCTCGGGTTCAGGTCGGGTTATTATTTCAGGTTCAGGTTCAGGTTCAGGTTCAGGCTCCGGAGCCACGAGGCAGTCAATAGGATTGTGCCGTGCCACATCGTAGAGCGTGGAGATGACATCGAGAGAGTCGGAAATGGAGATGCGCGGGTCATCGACGCGGACGTCGGTGCGTGCGGCGTTTCCGAAACGCACTTTCAGTTGAGAGGATTTTGAAAGACGTTCATTGAAACCGGCCAGGCGAGCGCCGCGTCCAACCAGAATTATGCCGGCGGGCAGATCGGTGGATTTATATCCGGCGAGAGTAATCTGTTCCTTTATGTTGGTAATAATTTCACCGGCACGGAATGAAATGTAGCGTTCAATGTCGGCTGACCCGATTTCTTGAATTTTGGAATCGGAGGTGTTATTACCAAGGCGAATTTTGATGTCTTCGGCTTCTTCTTCAACGAGATTCAGGTGGGTGAGATCGCGAGTGATGTTTCGTGAACCCATCGGCAGGGTAACCATATATTGCAGATTTCCCTGTTTATAGATAGCGACCGTGGTTGTTTCCGCCCCGCAGTCAACCAGCATGCAGCCGAGGCGTTTTTCATCTGGTGTAAGTGTGAAATCGGCAATTGCGAGCTGGCGCACTACAAACCTGTTTATTTTCAGGCCGAGTTTTTCATTTATGAGGTGACCAAGGTTGCGTTTAACCTGCATGCGACAGGTTATGATGTTGCTCAGCATTCGGATTGAACTTCCGAGCGAGCCGATAGGACGCGGAGTGCGTGTCTTGTCGACATAGTAGGCATAGGGCACAACTTCAAGCAGGTCGCGTGAAGGGCTTACGGTTGAAGCTGTTTCGTTGAGCAACTGTTCAATTATTTCAGCTGTTATCTCCATTTCCTGAGGCAGAAGCCGTTCGCATTCACGGCGATCGGTGCGGAAGGAGCGTCCGCCTATTGAAAGGTTTACAGCGTCGATGAAACGTCCGTTGAGGCGTGATTCCAGACGTTCAAGCAACATGTTTGTGCGTCCGGCTACTTCCTCGGCATTGCTGACAATGCCATAGCGAACGCAGTCGAGAATGGGTTCTTCCTCTACGGCTTTCACTGTGAGAACGCCATTTTCATCCACTGTGCCGACTGCTCCTTTCACTTTGGAACTGCCTATTTCAAGCGCAACAATGTTTAGTTCGTTCATAATTGTTAGGGGGTAGTGGTGTTATTATTTTTATTATTTTTATTTTCAGTCTGTTTCTTTGCTTTTTCTTCCTCTCTGGCGGCTCCGGGAACAGGTTTCTCCGATTTGGCTTTTTTGCCCGGGAGCGCTTGTCCGGGAGCGATGCCTGTGCCCACGCTCATAGTTTCGATATCATCTTTTTCGCGGACTTCCTCAACGGCAGCAACAGTGTCGGGACGCTCCTTTATGCGGCGTGTGGCTACAATCTGTCCGCGCCATTTAACGCTTATGGTGTCGTATCGTTCCCATCCGGCAAGCGGAATAACTTCATCAATCATTCGTTCCAACATCGAGAATTTGCCCGGGAGATTTTCGAGCGACCCTAAGTTGAAAACAATTCCTTTAACGGGTGGAATTATGAAAATGTCGTTCGGACCGTCGGTCTTTATCATAGTAACGAGCTGGTTCCAACGTTCGGATGATTTGATGAAATCGAGCAGCGGAATGAGTCTGACCGGAGTGAACGATGTGTCGGTTTCAGAAAAATGTCCCATAATTACCGGAACATCGACGTAGTAGCGTGCCACGGCTGATATACGTTTGCCGTCTTTGTTGATGTAATATGAACGGTCGGTATCGAACACTCGGGCAATGGGGCGCATAGGCTCTACAATTATCAGCAGAGAACCGTCGGTGAGGCGGCTGACTTTTACCGATTCAATTTTGTCAATTATCCGCAACTGACGTTCGAGGCTGTCGGTGTTTATGCTTTTTACCGGAATTTTCCGTGCGATTTCGGGTAGCCGTCCGAGTTCTCTCCTCAGCTCGGGTGCTGTTACGAATTTCTGGTTGGCCGAGTCGACAACTTCAATGTATATTCCTTCACAGAGTTGTGAGCGGCTGTAATTCTGCGAGGCAAACCACACCACGACGAGCAACAGAGCCATAGCTATGCTGCTTGCAGCGTAAATCCATTTTGCAGAGCGGTCAGTCATCGAATGCGGAGATAAGAGCTTGAGAAGTATGAGTCAGAAGTTCGGATATGTCACCGGCTCCGGCCGTAAGCAGAAGTTCCGGTTTCAGTGCGGCAACTGTTTCCGGCAAATCTTTTTTTGGAATAAGAGTTCTGAATCCTTTGTTTGTAAGGTTGTCAAATATGATTTGCGATGTCACGCCCTCTATCGGAAGTTCGCGGGCCGGATAAATGTCGAGCAGAATAACATTGTCGGCAAGTGAGAGAGCTTCGGCAAATTCCGGAGCGAAGTCGCGGGTGCGTGAATAGAGGTGAGGCTGGAAAGCGACAGTAAGTTTCCTTTCGGGGAAAAGGGCCTTCACCGACAGAATGGACTGGCGGAGCTCATCGGGATGATGGGCATAATCGTCGATCATCGCGGTGTCCGGCGTATTTACATGAAATTCGAAACGGCGTTTCGGACCCATGAAGCTTTTCATGGCGCTGCGGAACAGTTCCGGATTGCGCTCGCCTGCCACCCATGCCGCAGCCATGGCCGCTATGGAGTTTTCGATGTTTATTTCAACAGGCACTCCCAGCTCTATGCCCGGAATCTCAGCATCGGGAGTGACAAAGGTGAATGTTATTGTTCCGTTGCGGTGTTCTATGTCGCGGGCGTGGAAATCGCCCTTGTCGGCGGAATATGTGTAGACCGTTACGTTTTCGGCGGGACGCGGTTTCAGTTTCAGTCCGGTGTGTATAATCAGGAAACCACCTTCACGCACAAGCGATGTGAAGTGCGCGAAACTTTCAAGATATGCTTCTTCGGTTCCATAAATGTCGAGGTGATCGGGGTCGGTAGATGTTACGACGGCGATGTAAGGGTGCAGATGGTGGAACGAGCGGTCGAATTCATCAGCTTCGATAACCGAGTAGGGTGAATTTGAATTAAGGAGGAAATTTGTGTTATAATTCCGAAGCACGCCTCCGAGGAATGCGTTGCATCCGCAGGGAGCGTTGTGGAGCAGATGTGCGCACATGCTCGACGTGGTGGTTTTTCCGTGTGTTCCGGCGAAGCATATCCCTTTTGAGCTTGCGGTTACCAGTCCGAGTACGGCAGCACGTTTAACCACCTCAAAACCGTTTTGGCGAAACCATACAAGGGCTTTGTGGTCGGCGGGGACTGCCGGGGTATAGACCACAAGTGTGGTTTCCGGATTGCGGAACTTTTCGGGAATAAGATCAGGATTTTCATCAAAAACAATCTCAACACCTTCGTCGGTGAGAGCATCGGTAAGGTCGGAGGGGGTACGGTCGTATCCGGCCACACTGCATCTTTTGTTAAGGAAATAGCGTTCAAGAGCAGCCATTCCAATGCCGCCGGCACCAATGAAGTATATGTTGTTTTTGTTCATTTTCGGTTGGTTATTTTGTAAATTCTGTCAACAATAAGCTCGTCGGCATCGGGTAATGCCATCGAAGCGGCGCCCCGGGCAAGCTGTTCTAATTTTTCAGGATTCTCAATCAGTTCCACTACCGTGTTTCCAAGTTTTGCCGGTGCTTCAGCATCGTCGATCATTACGGCGGCATTTTTTTCGGCAAGTGCAAGTGCGTTTTTCCGCTGATGATCCTCGGCGACATTGGGCGATGGCACTAGAACGGATGGCAATCCGAGCAACTGCAGTTCGCTGATTGTGCTTGCTCCGGCACGCGAAACAACAAGATCGGCTGCACGGTAGGCCACATCCATATCATCAATGAATGCGGTGGCTTTCACGTTGTTCCATTTTTTATCCGTATCAACATAGCGGTCGGCATATAGGCGTCCTGTCTGCCACAGGATGTTATATCCCTTTTCAGTCCATAGCGGAAGAGCGGCCTCAACGCTTTGATTTATGGTTCTGGCACCAAGACTGCCTCCCACAATCAGCACAAGAGGTTTATCAGGGTTGAAGCCCAATTGTTTTTTAGATTCCTGCCGCGACATCGCACATTTACCGAGATTCGCTCTCACCGGATTGCCTGTGAGTGTGATGGTTTCAGTAGGAAAAAAACGTTCCATTCCTTCATAGGCGACACAGATTGCAGCGGCGTTTCTGGCAAGAAGTTTATTGGTGACACCGGCATAGGAGTTCTGCTCCTGAAGCAATGTGGGTATACCTTTGCGTTGGGCAGCCTTCAGGGTGGGACCGCTCGCATAGCCACCGACACCAACTGCAATGTCGGGCTGAAAATCGGCAACGAGTTTGCGTGCTTTCCGCAGACTGCGGATAAGTTTAATGATCACCGCAAAGTTTTTCCAGGGCTTACGTCGGTTGAAGCCGGCAACAGGCAGTCCTTCGATTTTGTAGCCGGCTTTCGGTACGCGTTCCATTTCCATGCGTCCGAGTGCTCCGACAAAAAGAATTTCAGTGTCGGCATCACGACGTTTCAGGGCATTGGCAATGGCGATGGCCGGGAAAATGTGTCCGCCTGTTCCGCCTCCGCTTATCATTACCCTTAAAGGCCGTGAGGGATTGCTGTTTATGTTTGTTTCAGTCATGGGTCGGTTCGTTTGAAATCAAGTTATGACAGCATGGATGGATTTTCGGCGCGAGCTTCCTCAGGCAGGCTTTCCATTTCCATTTTAATATCTTTCTTGGATCCATTGCGCACGGCATAGCGGCTTACGCTCAGCATAACGCCGAAGGCTATTGATGTGACAATAATCGAGGTTCCTCCCTTTGAAATAAGCGGCAGCGGTTGGCCTGAAACCGGGAATACGCCCGCGACTATGGCAACGTGGAAAAGTGCCTGCAAAACGATTACAAGCGCCATGGCTATCACCAGCATGGCGGGGAAGGCGCGGCTGCATTTCGAAGCTATTGCGCTGGCTCTGCCTAACAGCCAGAGGTAGGCGAGCATTATGAATCCGGCGCCGAACAGACCAAGCTCCTCAACAATGATGGAGAAAATGTAGTCGGAAAACGCGAGCGGCAATCTTGACACTTCGCGTGAGTTTCCCGGACCTACGCCGAACAGTCCGCCGTGTGCCTGAGCCATGTAGCTGTACATTTCCTGCTGGTTTTTTGATGTCAGTTCCTCTGCATATTTCGGAGTCCCGTCGCCGAAGAACTGAAGAATTCGACTCATCCATACATCCATTCGGTCGAGGAATCCGGCACCTGTTGCGTTTTTAAGAAGCAGATGTGTGCCGTAGAGCAGTCCTACAAGTCCGACGAGCGCTACGAACGCCAGCAGGATTTTTTTCAGAGGCACGCCCCCTATAATCATCATTGAAAGGCTTATGCTCAAGAGCAGCAGGGTGTTGGTGAGTCCTTGCGGCATGAGCATTGCAGCAAACACCAGAACTATGCCTGTGGTCCACATTATGCCGACTTTTTTCACCGAGCCTTTTAATTGCGTGAGCGACATAATCATAGCTATGCATCCGGCTGCCGACAATTTTATGAATTCCGATGGCTGGAGGGTTATGCCGAAAAGGCTCATGGCTCTTTTTGCTCCGTTAATCTCCTCACCTGCCACCATTACGTAGAGCATCAGGAAGAAACTAACGAGTGTGAAAATCGGAATCCAGAGAAGGAAATTACGGTAGTGAATGCGCTGAAGGGTAAAGATAATACCGAATCCCAATGCCAGAAGAATGGCGTGTCGCACAATTGGTCCGTAGATTCCTAATGCGCCTCCTGCGGTTACCTCGCGCGATGATGCGCTGTAAAGCTCAATCAGAGCCACCAGCACCAGGAATATGTATATTCCCCAGATATGCCGGTCAGGACGCGCCATGGGCACAGCAGCCTTCTGTTTCGTGCTATCGGCTTCTGCTTCAGGAATTATTGTTTGTCGGGTTGCGTAATCCATTAGTTAATTATGAGATAAAAAGGGGTTTAATCGGGTAAGTTGTGAACAGCTTCCTTAAACAGTTTGCCACGGTTTTCATACGATGTGAACAGGTCGAAGCTTGCGCAGCATGGCGACAATAGCACCACGTCGCCCGGTTCGGAAGCATCCGCACATGCCTTGACAGCTTCGTCGAGTGAGTGAGTGTCAACTATTTCAGGAACTTTGCCTTTGAAAAAGTCAAGTAGTTTTGTGTTGTCGACACCCATGCATACAAGTGTCTTTACTTTTTTGCGTACGAGCTCTTCGATTTCCGTATAGTCATTTCCTTTGTCCTTGCCTCCGAGAATCAGCACCACGTTGGGTTTTTGCGCAGCGACCATGCTCTCAAGGGCATACCAGCATGAGTTGACATTGGTGGCTTTGGAGTCGTTGATGTATCTCACGCCTTTTTTAGTGGCAACCGGTTCAAGACGGTGTTCCACACCTTCGAAATCGGATAGAGCCTGTCGAACGGCTTTGCTCTTTATGTTCAGCAGACAAGCTGAAAGTCCTGCCGCCATCGAATTATAGAGGTTATGCGTGCCGTTCAGCGAAAGTTCGGCCGAAGGCATGCGCAGACTCGTGGCCGGTGTTTCGATTACAAGTTCATCGGTTTTGTCGGGAGTGCTTTCGAGCCATGCTTTGGAACCTTCCTTTTTTTCAAGTGCGAAAGGATAGAGCTGCGTGTGGAGCTCGAGCTGTTCGAGCTGGCGGGTAATTACCGGGTCATCAGCCCAGAATATGAATGCGTCGTCGGGGGTCAGATTCTGCACAATGCGGAATTTCGCATTGACATAGTTCTGCATCTTGTAGTCATAGCGGTCGAGATGGTCGGGGGTTATGTTCAGCATAACCGCAATGTTGGTACGGAATTCATACATGTTTTCAAGCTGAAAACTTGAGAGTTCGATAACGTAGGTGTCGTGATTCGAGCGTGCTACCTGAAGGGCCAGGCTTTTGCCCACATTTCCTGCAAGACCTACGTTGAGCCCGGCCTGACGCAGAATGTGATAAGTGAGCAGAGTGGTGGTGGTTTTGCCGTTTGACCCGGTTATACATACCATTTTGGCATCGGTGTAGCGTCCGGCAAATTCAATTTCTGAAATTACCGGGATGTTTTTTTCATAAATTGCTTTCATGACAGGCACTGTGGGCGGTATGCCGGGCGATTTAATGACTTCATGTGCCATGAGAATGCGGTCCATGGAGTGCATGCCCTGTTCCCACTCAATTCCTTCCGAATCGAGAATCGCTGCGTAATGGGCCGAAACCTTTCCGGCATCGGACAGAAAGACATTGAATCCTTTGTCTTTTGCCAGAATAGCGGCACCCACTCCGCTTTCACCGCCTCCCAGCACAACGATATTTTTCTTTTCCATCTGATTTATCGGATTTTGAGTGTTACAAATGTGAGTACGGCAAGGAAAATGCCTATGATCCAGAATCTGGTTACAATTTTAGATTCAGGTATGGCTTTAAGTGGAGCCTGAATTAGCGCTTCGATGCCTGCGTTGCCCTCTTTCTGGAAATGATGGTGCAGCGGTGTCATCTTGAAAATTCTTCGTCCGGTTCCGGAACGTTTGCGGGTATATTTGAAATATGCTACCTGAAGCATAACTGAAAGGTCTTCCACAAAGAAAATGGCGCAGAGAATCGGAATAAGCAGTTCTTTACGTATGAGAATGGCGAATACGGCGATAATTCCTCCGATTGTCAGCGAGCCGGTGTCGCCCATGAATACCTGTGCAGGAAATGTGTTATACCACAGGAATCCGACAAGCGCGCCTATGAAGGCAGCCATAAATACAACGAGTTCCGAACTTCCGGGTATGTACATGATGTCGAGATAGCCGGCATATATGCTGTTGCCTCCCAGATATGCCATGATTGCCAGTGCCACCGCTATGATTGCGGATGTTCCGGCGCATAGGCCATCGAGTCCGTCGGTAAGGTTCGCACCGTTGCTGGTGGCCGTAATGGCGAAAATTGTAACTATTATGAAAACAATCCATCCGCCTGTTTCGGCATTTTTTCCCATCCATCCGGTAAGCCACGCATAGTTGAAGTCGTTGTTCTTGACGAACGGAATTGTGGTTTGCGGCGATTTCATGTTCTGGTTTTTGAAAGTGACTATGCGTTCGTTTTGCTTAACCACGGCATTTCCGGCGTTTTCGCTCATGACTATCGCCGGGCTCAGATACATTGTCAGTCCTACGATGAGTCCTAATCCAACCTGTCCCACAATTTTGAATTTGCCTTTCATTCCCTCTTTGTTCTTGCGGCTCATTTTCAGATAGTCGTCGAGGAATCCGATTGTCCCGAGCCATAGAGTGGCAACAATCAGCAGCTGCATGTAAATGCTTGTGAGATTGCCTAGAAGGAGACATGGAACAAGAATTGACACAATTATAATAACACCTCCCATTGTGGGAGTGCCTTTTTTCGACATCTGACCTTCAAGACCGAGATCGCGAATGATTTCACCTACCTGCATGAGCTGCAGACGGTCAATGATTTTACGACCGAAAACCAGAGCGATGAACAGAGATAGGAGCAGTGTGGCTCCGGCGCGGAAACTGATGTAGTCCATCAATCGCGCTCCGGGGAAGCCGAGTCCGTCAAGGTAGTTGAAAAGAGAATAAAGCATGGTTTATTAATGAAATCGGATTGGGTGGGTTTATTTTATTGATTCAAAAACTTCGGCAACAACTTCACGGTCGTCAAAATGATGTTTAACACCATTTATTTCCTGATAGGTTTCGTGTCCTTTTCCGGCAATCAGCACCACTTCGCCCGGTTTTGCGGTTAAAAGAGCCGCACGGATGGCTTCGCGGCGGTCGGTTATGCTGAGCGTGCGTGTGCGTGCTTCATCGTCCAGGCCTTCCTCCATCTGCCTGATGATTTCGGCGGGGTCTTCATTGCGGGGGTTGTCGCTTGTCAGCACCACGCGTGAGCTGAGGCGCGCAGCTTCGCGTGCCATAATGGGGCGTTTCCCGGCATCGCGGTTGCCTCCTGCTCCGACAACGGTGCAGATTGTTCCGTCGTTACCTACAACTTCGCGGATGGCCTGAAGTACATTTACCACGGCATCAGGAGTGTGTGCGTAGTCCACCACCGCCATTACGCCGTTGGGAGCGCGGAATGTCTGGAAGCGTCCGGAAACCGGAATGAGCCGGCTCATGTCAACGGGCAGTTGTTCGTCGTTCCAGCCAAGGAGTGAAGCTGCACCGTAAACGGCTGTCAGGTTATAGGCGTTGAAACGTCCGGTGAACAGAACTTCAACCTCAGTGCCGTTGAAACTCATGAGGGTGCCGTCGAGACGGCTTTCAATTACGCGGCCCATGAAGTCGGCATCCTGGCGCAGGGAATAGGTGTAGCGTTTCGCTTTGGTGTTCTGAAGCATCACCATGCCGGTCTTATCGTCGATGTTCGTGAGGGCGAAAGCAGTTGCGGGCAGACCGTCGAAGAATGATTTTTTAGCAGCAAGATATGCATCGACGGTCTTATGGTAGTCCATGTGGTCGCGCGTAAGATTGGAAAATACACCTCCGGCAAATTCGAGACCGGCTATACGATGCTGATGTGCGGCATGTGAACTTACTTCCATTGCTGCATATGTGCATCCGGCCACCACCATTTTATGAAGGAGTTCGTTCAGAGTCAGAGGATCGGGCGTTGTCTGTTCGGTTGCATAGGCTTCATTGTCGACATAGTTGCAGACGGTGCTGAGCAAACCGGCTTTGTGTCCGCGCAGACGTGCGAGCTCATAGATTAGCGTAGCTGTGGTTGTCTTACCGTTTGTTCCTGTCACTCCTACGAGTTTAAGTTTGCGTGAAGGGTTGCCCCACCATTGTGAAGCGAGGAATCCTAAGGCTATGGAAGTGTTGGCAACTTTAATGTATGTTACGTCCGATTCCAGGCGCTCGGGAAGTTCTTCGCAGACAATGGCAGAAGCTCCGGCAAGAGTTACCAGCGGAATGAATTTATGTCCGTCGACGTTATAACCGCGGATGGCAACGAACAGTGAACCGCGCTTGATGCGTCGCGAATCACATTCAAGCGATGTAATTTCCTTGTTGTCGTTTCCTATAATTTCCTCTACTTTTATCGCTGAGAGAAGGTCAGAAAGTGATTTCATGTCGGGTTTATATTGGAATCGGTTTATAATCAGGTTGTTTAGTTTCTGAGTGAAAGGTGAACCGTTGAGCCGGTTCTGGCGAGTGTGCCTGCGGCGGGATTCTGCGATTCCACGCATCCGCTGCCGTTGACGGCAACGTTGTAGCCGGCTTCTTCGAGCACGGCAATTGCATTCCGCAGGCTGAATCCTTTAACGGCAGGCACTCCTTTTTCAACAGTTGAGCCTTTGGCAAGGACTTTTCGTTTGCCTTCTATGCCGAGAGCTTTTGAAACAGATTCTTTTTCATCGGGTTTGGGTGAGGCGTAGATTGTGGGCAGATGTCCGGATTTGTTTTGTGCCAGGCTTGTGGAGCCGTCAAGGAATCCGCGTGAGTACAGACGTGTGGCCACGTTTTTCAAAACTGTTCCGCTTGTGCGTGCAGCTCCCGCACCATTGCGGGGGTTGCTGATAAGCACAATGCAGGAGTAGCGCGGCTGCTCAACTGGGAAGAATCCGCAGAAAGCCAGGCGTGTCTTGTGGGTGTACTGACCGTTTTCAATAACAAAAGCGGTGCCTGTTTTTCCGGCTATGGAAACGTCGTCGTTGCGCAGAACGCGTGCGGTGCCGTGGGGACCTTCCACCACTCTTGCAAGCATTTGCTTGAGAGTGCGGGCGTTAGCCTCTGAGCAAACGCGTTCGCGAACATATGTGATTGGCACAATTGAGTCGAGTCCGGTTCCAAATATGCGCTGCACAAGGCGAGGACGTACAAATTTGCCGCCGTTGGCAATGGCGTTGTACATGGCGAGAGTGTGCAGCGGCGGAATTTCTGTTGCATAGCCGTAGCATTGACGAGACAGGGCTATACGGGCTCCCGCACCGGTTCCGAGCGAGTCGATTCGAGGTGCGCGTTCACCGCCAATTCCAACATTCAGAGGCTCAAGGAATCCGATTTTTTTGAGCGCCGAGTAGAATTTCCCCGGCTGATCTTCATATTTCGAGGCTATGATGCGGGTCATTCCGATGTTTGACGAACGTTCGCACACTTCATAAGCTGGCATCGATGCAACGGGCGAACAGTCGCGAATGGGTCGGCCTCCGGCATAACGGTAGGGCGACGGTGTTGCGATAACGGTGTTTGGTGTAGTTGCTCCGTTTTCAAGTGCAATAAGCATGCTTACGGCTTTTATAACCGAGCCTGGCTCGAACCCTACTACGGCATAGTTCATTCCTTCCGTATAGCCGGAGCCGTTCGGGTCGATTTCAAGGTTGGAGATTGCCTTGATGTCGCCGGAGGCTACGTCCATCAGCACGGCTACGCCCCAGTCGGCACGGGTTTGCTCAAGCATTGAGTTGAGTTCGTTCTCAACAATATCCTGCATATTGATGTCGATGGTTGTCTGAATGTTGTAACCGTTAAGCGGTTTCACTTCCGCCCAGTTTACAATGGCGTGTGTGAGCGCTACTTTTTTCGCGTAGCCCGGTGTGCCGTAAAGCAGGTGGTCGAGAGCCATTTCCAGTCCGGAGCGTCCGTGAATTTCTTTTGAGGCTGATGTGGCACCAACCCGGCCTATGCTTCGTCGTGCCATTGAACCGTAAGGATTGATGCGTTTCATTTTCGATTCCTTTACCATTCCGCTTTTATTGCGGTTCCGCTGGCTGAAAAACGGGAATCCGAGCATTCGCTGGTAATCGGCGTGTGAAATATTGTCGACCACTTTGAATCCTTTTGGCCGTTTTTCACGCGATAGCGGTTCGAGGAGGAATTCCTGCCATTGTGCTGCTGTTTTGGATGGGAACAGCATTGTCATGCTGTCGGCGAGGGCGGCAATTGTGTCTTCAAGAAGGGTTTGGTTGAATTTGGATGCCGTGTAGTCCATACGCACGGTGTAATGGCGCAGGTTTGTGGCGAGAATGCTGCCGTCGGCCGCCAGGATGTTGCCACGCAGCGGTGCGATTGTGTCGAAGCGGTTTAGCGGGCGGCTTGCACGTTCGTTCCATTTGTCGCGTGACACGACGGTGGTGTCAACCAACTTTATTGTGATGGCCGTTCCGAGAATCAGGATGAAAAAGATCACCAGACTGTAGCGCAGTATTATTCTTTTTCTGTTTTCTGTTTTCATTTCAGTTTAGGCAGTTTGTATGGAGGGCGTTCCTGAACGCTGAGTCCCAAGTGAAGAGAGTCGACGAGCTGTTGCATGGCCGATTCCCGTATGCGTCCCATGTATAGCGACCGCATACGTACACGTTCGGTCTTAACAATTTCAAGTTCTTCGGTGAGCCGCTGTTCTTCTTCCATTTTAGTCTGGCAGCTGTATTTGTTGGTGATATAAGCCAGAAGTAGAATAACAATGGCTGCAAACACAATCCAGTTGCGTTTAAAGAATTCGGCATCAATCAGACGGCCACGAATCATCATCCCGATAAAGTCGAACTTCCGGTTGCGCGAGTTTCTGCGGGTTTTGTTAGTGTTGGCCATTGGTAAGATTGATTATATTTTTTCGGCTATGCGGAGTTTGGCGCTTCGCGAGCGGGGATTCGAGTCTATTTCCTGCTGATCGGGCACAATTGGTTTGTTTCCTATCGGTTTTATTTCGGTGAGGCGGTTGCCGAAGAAGTCGGTTTCCACTTTTCCTTCTATGTTGCCGCTGCGCATGAAATTTTTCACAAGTCGGTCCTCGAGGGAATGGTAGGTTATTATTGCGAGGCGTCCGCCCGGGCGTAGAACGGCGAGGGCCGCTTTGAGGAATTGTTTCAGTGCATCGAGTTCGCCGTTCACTTCAATGCGCAGTGCCTGAAACAGCATTGCAAGTTCTTTTTTTTCCTGTTTCGGGTTTATGAACTTGCGGGCGATATCCACAAGTTGTCCGGCTGTTTCGACAGGTTTTCCTGAATTGCGCGCTTCGACAATGTTGCGTGCCAGCAGTGATGCGTGGCGAAATTCGCCGTAGAGTTTGAAAATTGTTGTCAGCTGCTCGGCAGAGTAGTTTTGTAAAATCGATGCTGCGGTTCGTGTGGCGTGACGGTTCATGCGCATGTCGAGCGGTGTATTGTCGAAGCGGAATGAGAATCCGCGTTCCTCGCTGTCGAAGTGGTGAAATGACACACCGAGATCAGCCAGAATTCCGTCAACGGAATTCACGCCATAGTAGCGCATCCAGTTCTGGAGAAAACGGAAGTTGGAATACACAATTGTAAACCGCGGGTCGGAGAAGGCGCGTTCAACGGCTTGATCGTCCTGATCGAAACTGTAGAGATGTCCGCCTGCAGAGAGGGTTTCCACAATTGCGCGGGAATGTCCGCCGCCGCCAAAAGTAGCGTCAACATATATTCCGTCGGGTTGCAAATCGAGAGCTTGCAGCGACTGTGTCAGCAGGGCAGGAATGTGATATACGTTTTGGCTCATTCAGTGGATTTTAGCGTGTAGACAGGCGAAATTTATAATAGCTTTCAAAATTAGTTATTTTCAGTGAGAATTTACAACTACAAACTGCAATAAATTTTAATTTGTGTGGAATAAGTTATTAACATTTCATTAAATGTGTGAATATCAGTAGTGTGGCTGTTGGGATGCGAAACAGGATTTCGTTTACAATTGCAAACGAAAATAATGCAGAACGAGCCACATTTTTTGGTAATGCGGCTCGTAGCAAAGTTTTATGGAAAATGCAGTCAGTTCGGATTCTGATGCGATTTGCGTTTTTCAGCTATGATTCGCCGGTTAACCGGCGCCATGAGTTTGTCGAGTATGGCTATTGTGGAATCCTGTGGTGAATGATTGCCGATTCCTTTTTCAAAACCTGATATGAAAGTTTCAGGGTCGATGGAAATTCCACATGAGCGAATGTGCATAATCCGGCTGTTTGACAGTGCTCCCTGAATAATTCCGTACTGCATGCCTGAATGGGCATTATCATGTTCGAGGATGCTTGCGAATCCCTGGGCAAAAAGCTCGGGGGTGAAGTTCGGAGAGTCGGCATCGGGAACTGAATCCATAAGGCTGATGGCATATTCCGCATAGGATTGTGCAAGGAACCAGGCCAGGGAGTCGGCGGCGTCAGTCAGTTGTGGACTGTCGTTTTCATTGACAGGTGAAGCCGGCGTGTTTTTGCAGGCAACAAGAAACAATGCGGTGATTACAGCTGTGAATCGTAGGAATTTAAGCATCGGGTGATTATTTTATTTGAAATGCTGTCTGATTTCTCTCGTTCGTCATTTTCCGGAATAATGCGATTCATAATGTAATGTTTCATCCGCTCGGCAAACAGCCTGCGGTTGATTTTTACGCCCTGATGCTGCAAGGTGTTAACATAGAATGCAAGTTCGCGGGCGGCAATGGCACCCTGACCGAAAGAGTTTGACGAGGTGTCGGTTGACACGGCGGTTCTAACTCCGGCAATATAATCTTTATCGGTTATGCTGTCGATTAACCAGTCGGGTGCTCCGACAAGAAATTCAGCTCGTGATTCACCTTCGTTTAAGCCAAGATAATAGCTGAGTGAATCATCGGAAATCACTACGCTGTTGTGACGTAGTGAATCGGGCGGGGCGGATAGTTCCCTGCCTTGTTGACTTGAACCGGAGCAGGCGGTCAGAATAATGGCTGCCAGCGGAATAATTATCCGGTTAATCATTTCTGTTTTGTGATGTCGGCGAGTTCAACTTCAAATATCAGGGTTTCTCCCGGCATTATCACGCCGTTGCCTGTTCCGCGTTTTCCGTAGCCTAGTTCGCCGGGAATATAGAAGATATATTTGGCACCCTTTTTCATCATTCCCAGGCCTTCACCGAATCCTTGGATAACACCGCCCATTCCGAACTGAACCGGATTGCCGTGAGATGAGTCGAAAACAGAGCCGTCGATATGTTTTCCGGTGTAAATAACATCGAGTTTGTCGGCCTGTGTCGGATTTTTGCCTTTACCCGGATTGATTACTTTATAAGCCAGTCCGCTTTCAGTTTTCTTAATGCTTTTATCTGTAGCCATTATGCTGTCGATGAATGCTTTTCCGGCATCGGAGTTGGCTTGTGCAATGGAATCGTAGACGGCGCGTTCACGGGCTTGTGCCTGACGTTGCATCTCTTCGGCCTTAAGCTGCAGCGGCTGCAGCAAAGTCTGCAATTTGGCGCGGTTGGCGTTGAGGGTTTGCTCGTCGATGTCTTTGGCGAGAATACCTTTGCTCAGTTGCTCGAGTAAGTCCGTGCGGTTAACTTTGCCGCCGAGACGTTCCACCTGCACCATGTCGCGGAACATGCGCAGGCCCATTTCCAAACCTTCAAAGTAGCCTATGTCGGTTGTGTCACCGGAAAAAACGAGTTCAATGCCACGCACAAGGCTGTTACGATACTTGGTGTCGCGGATAAAATTCTTGCTTAACTGCTGGTTGATCATGGCACCCTGAGTGTTGCCCATAAGGTAACCGAGCGAGTCGGCCGTTTCAGCGGCGAAAGCGGCTGTTGTTGAAGCCAGCGCTACGATAAGTGTGATAAGTTTTTTCATTTTATGTATTGTTATTTGTTTTTATGGATGAAGAATTTGAATAAGTTTTTTAACGCCTTCGGTTGCTTTGGCGCGGATAACAGTAACGCCGTCGGGCACCGGAGCCGGATTTGGGTCAATATAGTAGACCGGAATGCCATGTCGCACATAATGTAACAGCGAAGCGGCCGGATAAACGTTAAGGGATGTACCTATAACGACAAATACATCGGCTTCAGCAGCAAGTTCAATGGCCGGCTCTATGTTGGGAACGGCTTCCTGAAAGAAAACGATATGCGGGCGCACCGGATCGCCATATTTGTCGCGGGTGGAAGTGTCGGTGTCGAGATTACCGGCATCAAGTGTGTAGATACGTTCAGGATGCCGTTCGGAACGTACTTTCATCAGTTCGCCGTGAAGATGGAGAACGTTGTTGCTTCCGGCCCGTTCATGCAGATTATCAACATTCTGGGTAATTATATATACGTCATACCATTTTTCCAATTCCTTGAGGCCGCGATGCGCATCGTTTGGTTCTACATTCATCAGTTCGTGACGTCTTTTGTTGTAAAACCTGTGGACAAGATTGGGATTACGGGCATAACCGTCGGCGCTGGCAACATCCATCACGGGATATTTGTCCCACAATCCTCCGGCATCGCGGAAGGTCGCTATTCCGCTTTCGGCGCTTATGCCCGCTCCGGTGGAAATTACTAATTTAGGCAGGTTGTTCATGTGCAGATGTGTCATTGAATTCACATAATAAACAAATCGTTAGGCAAAAATAAAGCAAATATCACTATCTTTGTGGAAATGGATAATAAAAAAACGTTAACAATAGGTTTTGATGCGAAACGGGCGTTGCTGAACAGTACGGGTCTGGGCAATTATTCCCGTCGTGTCATAGAACAGATTGCCGGGCTGCATCCGGAGTGGACTCTGAAGCTTTTTTCACCCAGGAAAGGGAAAATTGATGTTGGTGGCGGCGGTGAGATTGTGATGCCCGACACCTGGCTTTGGCGGAAATTTTCATCGGGATGGCGTGTGAGACGCGGGCTGACATCGGCGTTAGTGCGCGAGGGTGTGGACCTTTATCATGGGTTAAGCAATGAACTTCCGCTCGATATATTGCGTAGCGGAATTCCGTCGGTGGTTACTATGCATGATGTAATCTATCGCCGTTATCCGGAAAATTATTCATCGTTTGACCGCAGGATTTATGATTATAAATACGGACACTCGGCACGCAATGCTTCGCGTGTGATAGCCATAAGCGAGTGTACGAAACGTGATGTCATGGAATTCTATGATGTTGATCCGGAAAAAATAGATGTTATTTATCAGTCAACTCATCCTCAGTTCGCAAAGCAGGTTTCAGACCGTATGCTTGAATATGTGAGTAAAGCCTATGATTTGCCTGAACGGTTTATTGCACTTGTCGGCACGGTTGAACGTCGCAAGAATCAAAAGCTTGCCGTTGAGGCTCTGCCTTTTATAGATGATGAGGTGAAGCTTGTTATTGTGGGGCGCTCGCGTCAGGGATATGGCGAGGAACTTGTCGGCAGCGCTCGCAAACTCGGAGTTGAGCATAGGGTTATTATGCTCGACAGCGTGGCTTTTGAACATTTACCGGCAATATACAGGCTTGCCGAAGCGGCTGCATATGTTTCGCGTTACGAGGGCTATGGTCTGCCTGTTGTTGAGGCATTGCAGGCGGGCTCGCCTGTTATTGCGGCAAGCGGTTCATGTCTGGAGGAGGCCGGTGGTCCGGGTGCTGTGTATGTGGCTCCTGACGATGTGAAAGGATTTGCTGAAGCTGCCAACCGATTGCTTGAATCGGAACAACTGCGTGGCGATATGGTTGCTGCCGGCCGCAGGCATGTTGCGGGAAATCTGTCGGTTCCTATGGAAAAAGCGTTGGAGCAGACTTATTTCACGACCTTGGAGTCGGTTCGTTGACCCGGATAATTGTCAGTCCGTCGCGCAGAGGGAGCATTACCGTTTCAAAACGTGAATCGGTGCAAACAAGATTGTTGAAAGCCATTATGGCTTTGGTCTGTGCATCGGTGGGCAGCGGATGTTCAACAACTTTTCCGTTCCAGAGCGTGTTGTCGGCCAATATATATCCTCCCGGCTTCATGCGTGGCACAACCAACTTGAGGTAGGATGTGTAGAGACGTTTGTTCGCATCGATAAGCACCAGATCCCATTGTCGGTTTAATGATGGAATTATGTCGAGGGCATCGCCTATGTGGAGTTCTATTTTAGAACCATGCGGACTTTGTGCGAACCATTCTTTCAGATTCTGTTCCTGTTCATCGTCTATCTCGATTGTGTGTAGCTTTGCGTCAGCATCAAGAGCTTCGGCAATGCAAAGGGCTGAATAGCCGGTGAATGTGCCTATTTCCAGAACATTTGCCGGTTTTATCATTGAAGTGAGCATTTTCAGCAGCCGTCCCTGAAGTTTGCCGGAACACATGCGTCCGTAAAGGTGGTGTATGTTCGTGTGCCGGTAAAGTCGGTGTAGCAGTTCGGGTTCGGCGGATGTATGCTGCTCAATGTAGTTGTTTATTTTATCAGGCATTTCAGACCGTTTGTTTCAAGAGAACTGATGAGTTGCGAAAGGGTGTCGACACATTCGGCAGGGTAATTTCCGCGTGCCGTTTCGCCGGTGAGCAAAAGCCAGTCGAAGCCTTGCATTACGGCCAGCGCCACATCATTGACCTCAGCGCGTGTGGGAACGGGGTTGTCGGTCATTGAGCCGAGAATGTTAGTGGCAAGTATAAGCGGTTTATCGGCTTGCCGCGTAAGCATGGCGAAGCGATGTTGTAGCACCGGGAGTTCAATAAGTCCGGTTTCGGCGGCCAGGTCGCCCCGTGCCACAAGGATGCCATCGGATGCTTCAAGTATCTCTTCAAAATTCTCGACTCCCTGCCGGCATTCTATTTTTGAGAAGAGTTTTATTTCTGTTCCTTTGATTAGTTCGCGTAGGGCGGCTACGTCATCGGCGTTGCGGACAAAAGAGTGGGCAATCATACTGATTCCGACTTTTTTAGCGGCTTCTATGTTTTTTCGGTCGCGTTCGCTTACGGCCGGAAGATAAGGCATTTCCGCCCCCGGAATGACGAATGTTTTTCTGGAATCGAGAGTGCCGCCCTTTGTGCATGTGGCTTTTATGTGATTGGGATCGGAGTCGGTTACGGAAAAACAGAGTTCGCCGTCGTCAAGAATGATTATGGCACCGGCGGGGAGATTGGAAGGGATATGAGGAAGCCCGAGATATATTGTGGACCGGGTAGATGTGTTATGTCCCGGTATGAATAAAACCGAGTCGCCTTGTTTGAACGACAGGGGATTTTCAACAGTTGTGGTGCGGACTTCGGGCCCTTTTGTGTCCATAAGTATTTTTATGGAGGGATTCACACTGCGTAGGGCTTTTTCTGAAGCGGTGATGCTTTCGGGGGTTGCGAAAGCTGAATTTATTCTTACGGCCGACATGCCGGCCGCAACCAGCCGGCTGATGTTTTCCTTGTTCTCACGTTCGGGGGTGAGAGTACACATTATTTTTGTGCTTACCGGCCTCATTGCAGTGCTTCCAATGCCAGTGTGTAGCTTTTTGCACCGAATCCGCTGATAACACCCATGCACACGGGTGCAATAAGGGATGTGTGGCGGATTTCTTCGCGAGCGGCAATATTGCTCAAATGCACTTCCACCACCGGAATGTCGATTGCGGCAATGGCATCGGCAATAGCAAGGGAGGTATGGGTGTAGGCGCCGGCGTTAAGAGCAATGCCTTTATACCCTTCAGCGGCAGCCTGATGAAGACGGTCGATTATATCGCCCTCGTGGTTGCTCTGGTAATAGTCGATGATTGCTTCTGAAAAATGCAGCTCTAGGGAATCGAGTATGTCGTCCATTGTCTTTCGTCCGTATATTCCCGGTTCGCGTGAGCCCAGAAGGTTAAGATTCGGGCCGTTTATTATTAAGAATTTATCCATATCAGTAAATGAGTATGTTGGGCTGTGTGACCATTATCCATATTGCGCCATGGCTTAAAAGCGTTATTGCCAAGAGAATCCATGCAAGCAGCTGGCGTCCGGGATAAATTTTCCATGCCAGAAAGCATGAGGCGACAACGTAGACCGGATAGAGCCATACAAAGGCTTTAAGGTCGGGATTGCACAGGTTCAGAAGTTCGGGCAGCGCTGTCGCCGGCAATGCCATTAATATGCAGATGGCTGTGAACCACCACGGAGCTGAAAAGTTTTGCGGTTCGTTCATTTATTAAGTTTCTTTTGATGCAGATATTCATCGATTGTTTCTTCCAGACCTCGCTCAAGCGAATAGCGGGGGGTGAAGTTGAAGTCGCGCTGAGCATCGGATATGTCGCAATCCCAGTTGCGCTGTTTCATTATTTTGAATTTGTCACGGTTAAGTGTGGATGTCTTGAGCTGTGCAACGGCAATTTTTTCGGCGATAACCGATGCTATATAAACAATCCACATTGGCAATTTCAGCGGAATCACGAATTTCCGTTTCAGAAGCCGTGCAACCGTTGAACGGAATTCTTTTTGTGTATAGGCCCGGTTTTCTGAAATGATATATGTTTTTTTGATTGTGTTTTCCGACTCAAGGGCATCGAAAATTGCGTTGGCAAGATCCTTAACATATATAAATGTAAGCAGCTGACGTTTGAAACCCACACCGAAATCAAAGTGCTTGTCAATGCATTTTATCATCATAAGATAGTCCTGTTCATGAGGGCCATAAACACCGGTGGGACGGAAAATTGTCCATGGAAGGCCGGTTGTTATCAGATGTGTTTCCGCTTTTATTTTTGAAACGCCGTAGCGGGTGTTTGGCGATGGAATTGTAGTGGCGGAAAGGGGGGTGTAGTTTTTTTCATCGCCGGGTCCGAGCGCACTGAGGCTGCTCATGAACAGAAAGTGTGCGGGTTTTAGTCCGGCTTGTGAAAGCGCCTGTGTGAAATTTTTGAGATATTGGAAGTTGATGCGGCTGAAGTCGGCGAAGTTTGCGCATTTGGTGGCACCGAGGTTGTAGATAATATAATCCCAGCATGGTTTTCCGGAGAGTGATTCTTTGAGTTTGTCGCCGAGTTCGGCAGGGGTGGCATCGTAGTCAAGCTCCACAAATTTCAGGCGTGTATCAGTGAGGAACCGGCGTGATGTTGACGGACGGACGGCACACCAGGTATCATATCCTCGGTTCAGGGATTCCGTTGCTATGAAGCCTCCAATAAAACCTCCGGCTCCTACAATCAGAACGCTTTTATTGTTTTTTTCGGTTGTAGTTGTCATGCTTGCAAAGGTAATTAAAAAATCACTATATTTGCTGCATGAAAAGGTTTATAAGCTGTCTGGCTGCAATTTTGGTGTTTTTTACATCATCGGCCATAGTGGTTAAGATAGAAAATGCACGTATTGATGTCGATGCCAGGAACGACGCCGGCAAGCCTGTTATTTCGGCAACGTGTAAGTTAAATATCGAAGGAATAAAGGGAAAGGAGTTCGATCTTGTTGCAATTGTGAAGGACGATAAGGGTGAGTGGCATAGAAGTCCGGAAGGGAATACGGTGAAGACTCACTTTAGCCGCACATCGCCTTATAATCGGTCGGAGTGGGAAAATATATCGGTCTACATCAAGCACGATAAGCTTTATCCTAAGCCGGGCAAACACTCGTATGAGGTGTTCCTATATGTATATTATAATGGTGAATGGTATGGCGGAACGAAGGCCGGATCCTATAATCAGACAGGTGCTTCGGGTTCATCGTCGCATTATGCTTCCGGTGGTTCAGGTTCTTCAAGGTCGTCATCATCTTCATCATCGGATGAATATGTAACGGTTTCATGCAAGGGTTGTAACGGAACGGGTAAATCTATGTGTCTCGGAGGTTGCATGGGATCAGGTGTTATGAAAATGATTCAAAATACGGGCTACCCCTATTACACATCATACGTTGTCGATACGCGTTGTTCGCGTTGCAACGGCACGGGAAAACAGAATTGTCTGGTATGTGGTGGACAAGGGTCAATACGGTATAAGAAGAATGCTTATTCCGGTGGCTTCAACACCAATAGCGGTGGCGGAGGTTACACTGGCGGGGGATATTACAATTCAGGTTCATCATCGAGCAGTTCGTCGTCGTCATCGTCATCGTCAGGAAGCAGAAGCGCTTATACAACATGCCGTATATGTCACGGCAGCGGTGTGTGCACAAGTTGCGGAGGATCGGGCGGTTCGTGGAAGGATACGGGCTACTACACGGGTAGCAATACTAAAAGCTGGATAGATTGCGGTTCCTGCCGTGGAAGCAAGCGTTGTTTCAATTGCCACGGCACCGGACGCCAGTAGGAGGCTGCCTGATAAGAGATGTTACAATATATTATCGGACAGTTTTTATAAGGTTACAGCGGAAGTGTAAGCTGTGTGTTTAGCAGCCGGAAGGTTGTGCGGTGAAGTGGAGTGGGACCGAACTGCTCTATGGCTTTACGGTGCGCTTTCGTGGGATAGCCTTTGTTTATTTCCCAACCATATTGTGGATAGTCGGCGGCAAGTTTTTCCATGAGCTCGTCGCGGTGTGTTTTGGCGAGAATCGATGCGGCCGCTATGTTGCCGAAGCGTCCGTCGCCTTTCACAAATGTTTTCCATGGAATGTCGCCGTAGGGTTTGAACCGGTTGCCATCCACAATAACCGCTTCCGGCCGGATTGCAAGACGGTCGAGGGCGCGGTGCATGGCCGTTATCGACGCATTAAGTATGTTGATGCTGTCAATTTCGTGATTGTCAACCATAACCACAGCCCATGCAAGTGCTTCCTTTTCAATGATGGGTCGGAGAATGCGTCGGCGTCGCTCGCTTAACTGTTTGGAGTCGTTGAGCCATGGGTGTGCGAAATCAGGCGGAAGGATGACTGCGGCGGCGCTTACCGGACCGGCAAGACAGCCGCGGCCGGCTTCATCGCAACCGGCTTCAAGAATTCCTTGGTGGAATGATGCGGGGAGTGGATTAGACAACGAACCCATAGCCGTAGCCGTGGCGGTTGACTATGTGTTTGCCATAGACACCCATCTTTTTACGTAGACGCGAAACGTGTGTGTCGACAGAACGTTCCGATGCCGAAGCGTCATCCCAGACTTCCTGAAGAATGTCGGTGCGGTCATAGAACTGGCCTTTGTGCTTGAGCAGCATTGCAAGAATCTGGAATTCCGTGCGGCTGAGTTGCAAAGGTTCTCCATCGATTGTAGCTGTTCCACGACCGGTGTCGAGCGTGAGTCCGTTAAATGAAAACTGGTTTGTGATTCTGCGCCCTACGGTTATGCGCCGGCGTCGCATAAGCGAACGCACGCGTGCCACGAGTTCTCGTGCTGAGAATGGCTTGGCGATATAGTCGTCGGCTCCGGCATCAAGTGCGTTGACAACGTCGTCAACGTTTTTGCTGCTTGAGATGATTATGACCGGAATATGGAATGTTTCAGGGTTGTCCTTCATTGCGCGGGTGAAATCGAGGCCGCTGAAGGGTTTGTCCATAAGGTCGACAAGAACAATTGTGTATTGGCTAAGATTGTCACGCTCGAGTGCTCCCGGTCCGTCGGTGGTAATATCTACGTCGAAGCCTTCGGCATCGAATTTGATCTGCAGAAGTTCGCAAATCATGATTTCGCTGTCGATAATCAGGACTTTTTCGCGTATTGTATCAGAATCGTTGACTTGAGGCATGTTCAAAGTTACAAATAAAAGTGCGTAGGATGAAAGGCGGTTGCAATAATGTTGCCGCTTTGTCACCAAATTTTAACTTCACAAGCGTAGAGTGGTTTAAACTTGTTTGTTGAGCATGCTTCTAAACTTTGGCTGAACGGGACTGGTTCTTGATGGTGTCAACTACATTGATTATATAGTCGCCTGTTTTTTCAAGGTCGGCTACAAGATCCATATAGTATATTCCGGCCTGATATTCGTAGTGCTGGTCGTTTATGTTGTCGATGTTTCCGTCGCGAAGCTGATTGCGGAAATTGTTTATTTCGCGTTCCTTGTTGTAGGATGCTATTATTTCCGGTTCGCGTGCGTGTTCGAAGTCGCTGAGGAGTTTCACCATGTTTGCGGCGGCGCTTTTCACAAGAGCGAACATGGCATCGAGATTGCTGTAAATTTCCTCGGTGAATGACACATGTGCCTGAATTTTCCGTTCAAGAATCTTGCCTGCGCCAAGACAGCAGTCGGCAATGCTTTCGATTTCGCTTACCATGCGGAGCATTGCAGTGATTTTCTGTTTGCCTTCATTTGACAGACGACCTTCAGAACAGCGGCGCAGATAGTGTGCGATTTCAATTTCCATGCGGTCGCTGATATCTTCATATTTTTCAAGCCGTGAATAGAGCGAGGCGAATTCCTCTGTTTCCGGTTTGGTGTGCAGAAGGGTCTGAGCCATGTCGATCATGCGGTTTACGCGTTCGGCGTAAACGGCGATTTCTTTTTCGGCCTGGGCTATGTTGAGCTCGGAAGCGTTCAGAAGACCACCCTGAATGAATTTGAGCTGGAATTCCTCGTCTTCTTTGTGTTTTGAAGGGATAATCCATTCAACAATGCGTACAAATACGTTCGTGAACCAAATCATTATGGAGAGATTGATGAGGTTGAACACGGTGTGGAAGATAGAAAGGCCGAACGACACGCTGGTCTGCATCTGTGCAATTTTCAGAAGTGCGGGGTGTGAAACCGGCAGCGAGTTGTCGAACAGATGATTGTAAAGGCCGGGGTTTGTGGCTTCAAGGTGGTTGACATAAGCGAATAGTTGAGTGGGATCGCCGGCTCCGAGTTCTTCGGTCAGCCATGTGTTCAGGTTGACAAAAGGATAGAACAGGCACATTACCCAGGCGGTTCCGAGCACATTGAACAGCAGATGGCCCATTGCCGTGCGTTTTGCCGCGACATTTCCGCTGAGTGAGGCGAGCAGTGGAGTGATTGTTGTTCCGATGTTTGAGCCGAGCACCAGAGCGCAGGACAGGGGAAAGTCAATCCAGCCTTTGCTACACATAATCAGGGTTATGGCAAAAGTGGCTGCCGAACTTTGTATGATCATTGTAAGAATTATGCCCACGGCAAGGAAGATAAAGGCGGAGGTGAGTCCCATCGATGCGTAGTGTGACAGAAATTCAAACATTTCTGGATTGCTCTGCAAATCGGGTACATATTTGCTGATTAGGTCAAGACCCATGAACAGGAAGGCGAAGCCTATCAGGAATTCGCCGATTGATTTGTTGCGTGAGCTTTTGGTGAACAGCAGGGGTATGGATAGGCCGATGAGCGGCAGCATGAATGTGGAAATGTTGACTTTGAAGCCGAACAGAGCTATGACCCATGCGGTGAAGGTGGTGCCGACGTTCGCGCCCATTATCACGGCCATGGATTGCGAAAGTGACATCAGGCCCGCATTCACGAAGCTGACAACCATCACTGTCGAGGCGGATGAACTTTGAATAAGTGCGGTGATGAAAAATCCGGTCAGTGTTCCGGTGAACCGGTTCCGTGTCATGGCTCCCAGGATGTTTCGCAGACGGTCGCCGGCTGCTTTCTGGAGTCCTTCACTCATTACTTTCATGCCGTAAAGGAAAAGTCCTACGGCGCCGATCAGACATAGAAAGTCGAGAAATGTATAGTTCATTTTATCAGTTTCTAATTTTAATGGATGTCATTTTCATGAAAAATTTTTCCACGATACAAAGATAAAACAATTTCTCTGTAATTTATTTAAAAAAGATGTAACATTCCTGTGAAAATATAATGGCAAGGCCTGTCGCCGTGCATGAAACGGGTGAGGGACAGTGAGGTAATGTATGCGGGGGGTATAATAAAAGTGCGGTTCATTTACGAACCGCACTCTTATTATATATTATATAGGAATATTTGTTTTTGCTGGTCAGCTTTTTCGTTTTGGGTCGCAAGTGAGACCGACACCGAGTTTCTTGAAAATCTTGCGGTCAACTTCGCCGAGCATCACCGTGGAATGAACCTGGCATCCGTAAAGTTTTGGAAGCATTTCGAGAGCGCGCCGGCAGTTTTCATCGTGGGTTGAAAGGACTGAGAGCGCCACAAGCACTTCGTCGGTGTGCAGGCGGGGATTGTGGCTGCGGAGGTAGCTCATCTTTGTGTGCTGTATGGGCTCGATCATTGCCTGTGGTATAAGCTTAATTGAATGTTCAATTCCGGCAAGATGCTTCAATGCGTTGAGCAGCAAAGCTGCGCTCGGGCCGAGAAGTTCGCCTGATTCAGCTGTGATAATAGTGCCGTCCTCAAGTTCAATGGCTGAACAGTAACGTCCGCTTTGTTCTGCGCGTTCGCGTGCGGCGATGGTAGTCTTGCGGTAAGCTGTGTTTATCTTAGCCTGTTTGAAGAGCAAGGCGATTTTCTGGATTTCACTGTCGTTGGCCTTTCCTGTGGCAAGGTCGTTAAGGGCGGTGAAGTAGCGGCGTATTATCTCATCTTTCGAGGCTTCGCAACAAACTTCATCGTCGTTTATGCAGAAGCCAACCATATTCACCCCCATGTCGGTGGGCGATTTGTAGGGGTTTTCACCGTATATGCCTTCGAAAAGTGCGTTTAGCACGGGGAAAATCTCTATATCGCGGTTATAGTTGATGGCTGTCTTTCCGTAAGCTTCGAGATGGAACGGGTCGATCATGTTCACATCGTTGAGGTCGGCTGTCGCTGCCTCGTAGGCAATGTTTACAGGGTGTTTCAGCGGCAGGCTCCACACGGGGAATGTTTCGAATTTGGCATAGCCGGCTTCGATTCCGCGTTTGTGCTCGTTGTAGAGCTGGCTCAAGCACACTGCCATTTTTCCGCTTCCGGGGCCGGGTGCCGTTACTATTACAAGCGGACGTGAGGTTTCTATATAATCATTGCGTCCGAATCCTTCGTCGGAGGCGATCAGGTCGACGTTTGTGGGGTAGCCGTCTATAAGGTAGTGGGTATAGGTGGTGATGCCCATTCTTTCAAGGCGTTCGCGGAATGCATCGGCACTTTTTTGTCCGTTGTGATGCGTTACCACGACGGAACTTACAAGAAAACCACGTTTTTGAAATTCATTGCGCAGGCGCAGAACATCTTCATCGTAGGTGATGCCTAAGTCATTACGGACTTTGTTTTTTTCGATGTCGAGTGCGCTTATAACTATTACAATCTCAGCATGGTCGGAGAGTTGGGATAGCATGCGCAGCTTGCTGTCGGGTTGAAAACCGGGCAATACGCGGCTTGCATGATAATCGTCGAATAGTTTTCCGCCAAGCTCAAGGTAAAGCTTATTGCCGAACTGCGCTATGCGCTCTTTTATATGTTCGGACTGAATTTTGAGATATTTCTCGTTGTCAAAACCGTATTTCA
>CAZMAO010000007.1:0-69966 GCA_964564465.1 uncultured Bacteroides sp. | reverse complement strand
TGTTTAACTATTAGGCATTTATGCCCTCTGAGGATTGACTGGAAAGCGTGTATACCCCAAAAGGGTATCCCGAGTTCGAATCTCGGTCGCTCCGCAAAAATTGACGAAGTCCATTTTTAAGGACAACGAGATGAGAACGAGCAGAGTTCGTAATCGCTTAAGCGCTTTCGTAGCGCAACGGAGAAAGAATCTCGGTCGTTCCTAATTTATTTAAAGAACACGTTGAAATCTAAATGATTTTAAACGCGTTTTTTTATTTTCACAAACATTTGAACCACATGAAAACAGTACTAACCATCCTTCTTCTTGTTTCGGCATTATTCACATCGGCACGCGAACTAAAAATAATGAGCTACAACATTCGAAACGGAGTTGGAATTGACAATATACGCAACCATCAACGCACAGCCGATGTAATCAAATCCCAATCCCCTGATGTAGTGGCTATTCAGGAAGTCGATAGCATTACAAACCGCAGTAACCATACCGACGTTCTCGCTGAAATTGCAGAACTGACCGGCATGCAACATACATTTGCACCCGCAATTGATTACGACGGCGGAAAATACGGAATCGGAATTCTGTCTAAAGAAAAACCTGTTTCCATACGCCGCATCCCCCTCCCCGGCCGTGAAGAAAAACGCACGCTTGTAATTGCCGAATTCAACGACTTCTATTTCGCATCCACGCACCTTTCACTCACCGAAGAAGACTGTCTGTCTTCAGTCGACATCATCAAGGGAATTGCAGCTGAAAACAACAACAAACCATTTATTCTGGCCGGAGATTTCAATGCCGCCCCCCACGGCGAAATCATTAAAAAATTCGCTGAAACATTTACAATCCTTAACGACACATCCCTTAAGACATTTCCTGCCGACAATCCCGACCAGACAATTGACTACATAATGCTCCAACCGGCCGATGCAGACATTGCTCTCATATCAACCTCAGTCCCCGAAGCCCCCACAGCCTCCGATCACCGCCCCCTCACCGCCACACTCTCCCTATAACTTCAAAATACGCTTATAATCAGAAAGGATCTTTTTTATATCATATTTTGATTCCGCAATTTTTCGAGATTCAACACCCATTTTCTGTGCTATAGTACCATTCTCCAAAAGAAATATCATTTTCTCTGAAAGGATGTCTACATCACCCACGGGCACCTTGAACCCATTTAATTCTTCTATTACGGTTTCCCTGCATCCAGGCGCATTTGTTGTTATAATTGGTCGCCCCATTGACATTGCCTCAAGCACGCATCGCGGTGTACCTTCATGATAAGAAGGTAACACGAAGATGTCAGCATTATCAATAAATGACCTTACATCCTTTTGAAAACCATAAAATTCAATAATATTTAACTCTTTTATTCTATCTATATCTGTTTTATTTAATGATGAAGGATTTGAATCAATATCTCCTACAATCATAAATCTTGCCTCCGGATGCCGTTTTTTTACAAGAATCGAAGCATTAATGTATTCATATATTCCTTTTTCCCGCAGTAACCGGGCAATAAACAGGAATGTAGAATTACCGGGAAGTTGTGAAGATGCGAACCGCTTCAAATCCACACCTGAACCATTAACAATTACAGCCTGCCCTTCTTTCAACAATCCTTTTGACTGCAATACGGATAAGTCATCATTATTCTGAAAAATAACTTTCCTACATCCCTTAAAGGCATTTTTATATAGCATACTTAGTATAATTCCAGCAAAACGTTCCTTTATACTTTTGCCTCTGAAACTCGACCCCAAACCACTTATTAACGCATATACCTCACTGATTCCCGCTCTTCGTGCAGCCCATGCTCCATATGCGACACCTTTAGCAAACGTGCAGAAAACCCTATCAGGATTTAACTGTTTCAAAATAGCAGTAAGTTCAACAAGAGATCTATAGTCACTTAACGGATTCAATCCTGTTCTGTAAATATGGGCTTGCCTATAATAGAAACCGGCATTCCTACATCTTGTAGAAATCATTCCTTCATCCAACTCTCCGATAGCGGTAACTTTATGCCCGTCATTAACCCATGATTCAACCAGTTCTTTTCTTAAACCGAAAAGAGCCATTGCGGAACTTGTAATTATTACTATATGCACTTTATTAAATCAAAATAATCATTAAATCATAACCAACACCATCTACGTCAAAGAATTAACATAGAAATTATGAAGCCAGACAACAGTTGAGCAAATATTATATCCTGAGTCTTCAACCATTTTTCCCAAGATTACCCTGTCAAACTGTTTGACCGATATTATTTCACGTGCCCAATAATCCTCTGGTAAATTTAAAGAAATATATTTAACGGCTCCTGTCACATCCACACCTCTGTCAATTATATCCGATATTACACAAGGCAGACCGGCACATTGGGCCTCAACAACTGAAACCGGCAATCCTTCCCATAATGAAGGCATTAAAAATACATCGAATGCACTCAACCACTCGTTCACATTTGACTGCTGACCTAAGAAAAGCACCGCATCACTCAACCCTAACTTATTCACTTTCTTTTTCATGTCCTCCAAAAGCTCTCCGGAACCAATTAAAAGAAGTCTGGAGTTTTTATCATATCGATGTATTCTCGAATAAATATCAATCAAAAATGAATGATTTTTTGGAATTCTAAATGAGCCCACATGGCCGTATATTTTTATATGATCCTCTATTCCCAAACCATTTCTTAATCTTTTTCTATTAGATTCATTATATAGGAATTTTTTTGTGTCAATTGCATTTGGTAAAATCGTAAATGATCTTTTCCCAAATAAGAATTCTCCTGCTTTTTGACCACACGCAAATCTTTCAGAAGTGTTTTTTAATAATGCTCTGTGAAAGAATTTAAAAACCACACGTTTAAATATCGATAAATTAAGTCGAGTAGAATGTGAATGTACTATTATAATCTTGACACCCTGTTTTTTTGCAATTCTTGCTACAATTCCGGCTATATTATAATTATGAATATGTATTATATTATATTCCGGATGATTTTCAAACAACTTTCGCCATGCGTTTACATATTTAAAATAATTATATCCTTTTAATTTTGGCAAATACAGGATTCTTCCACCTAATGACTCTATTTCATCATCGTAGGCAGCCTTATTCAAGGTATGATTAGTAAAGTCAAATTGAACCTGATCTCTGTTAATACAGCGATACAAATTCATAACCATAGTTTCAGCTCCACCTCTATCTGCCGAATTTACAACTTGAAGGACTCTAATCATATGCTTACTTCTGATTTAAAAATATCTGGTCTGCCATCAAATATCACTTACATTCAAATCCTGTCGGTGTACTCTAATAATCGAGATAGCGCTTGTGAAGGCGAATGTCCGTTTTCAAAATAATTCACAATATTTCGAGTGATTCTACTATATACTTCTATGTCAGAAGTGAGACGGGTCACCGCATTCAATATCTCAGAATAATTTTTACAATATACACCAATCTCATATTTGTCGAATATATCATTTGGATTTACTGTAGAAATAACTGGTAGGCCGGCAGCCCAGGCTTGAAGAAAAGTATTTGGAAAGCCCTCGTACTCTGAAGTGCAAATTAATAAGTTTGACTTTCGGACTATTTCATTAGTTTTATCGAATGATATCGGCCCCAAAAAATCAAGATTTATCAATTTATCTGCCTGTTGCTTAATCTCATTATAGTATTCCAAATCATTTGGAGCCCCAGCAATTACAAATCTAAGTCCAGGAATCTGTCTGGCTAATTCTATAACCCATTCAGCTCTTTTTAACCTTCTTAAATTACCAATCCAAACTACATCATAACATTTTGGTTCGTTTTTATGAACAGAAGGCAAATTCCATATATTTGGAATACATATACTTTCACGATTAAAATATGACAGTAGCTTTTCCTTCTGGAAATCATTCTGTGTAACAATGAACGGAACCTTGCATAAACCTTTTTCGTACATTTTCCTGTTTATCGTGTTCCCAACAGATGCTTTCCCTGGAATAAAATTCATATCGCTTGCTCCAAAAAATATTACATCAGTTTTAAATATTTTTGCAACAATACTTAATGGAAGAAGTGCTCTATGTGCTCCTCTCATCAAAACATATCTTGGCTTTAGCTTGCGAATCAGTTTAAAGGCGTATATACATTCAAGCAGTATATTTAAAGACCGGATGTTGGGAACAGAATGAAAATGAAATTCATTACAAACAAAATCTGATCGATAGGTAAGTGAATGAACTTTATAACCTTTATTTATAAGAGCCTCACCCCAGAATTTCATTTGCACGGCAATGCCACCGAAATGTCCGTTATGAAACATTTCAGCAATGGAAGTTTCCCATATAATTATATTATTTTGCATTAACGATTTTAGAAAAATAGTGTTTAATTTTCGTTCTCAAATAAGCCCAGAATGGTTTCTGATCCATAAAACTGAATTCCATAAAACAATCCGTGCGCACCACATCCTTAAGCCACTGAAAAATAGAAATCCGCCTGGAAATCACATTCCGGAAATCATTAAACTCAGGCATTATATAAACTTCCTTGACATTGCACTGATCTATATACTGCCTAATATCTTTTCCTGAATAATATAAATACCATATATAGGGAAGATTCATTCCTGCAGCGGTTACACATATTGCGTTTCCATCATTCCTAAAATTACATTCCATAAAATAATCTTTCCCATCTTTACCTCTAAGAAGTTCTATGCTAAACAATCCCGAATACTGCGCTTTTCGCATAAACTTTTTACAGGCATCCATGGGAACAGGGAATTGGGAAGATGGCACATACTTAAGGAATCCCGTGTTTGTATTTTTAGGTTGTCTCAAAATAATGGATGCGCCGGGAATAATTAAAATTTCACCGTTATCAAGAGAGCAACCAATCAACTGATATTCAAACTCTTTTTCGATAAATGACTGAATTTGAATTTCCTTGCTTACTGTAGTTTTAAACTGTTTTTTAAAGCTGTCTGTGGAATTATATACCTCAATATCTTCTTTTGATCCGCTTACACTTGAAAGAGGTTTGACAATACACGGAAAGGGAAGGCTGTCAATTAATTCATGATTAATTGAATCTACACTTGTGCATAAAGAATATGGAATGATAAAACCAGAATCTAAAGCAAGTTGAGCCATAGTTTGCTTATTCATCAATCCCGATAAAGAAATTTGTCCGGAACATCCCGGCATTTTAAAATATTTTGAAAGTATATTTCTATTATCATCAATATGGCTGGCAATTGCATCAGAACAAGCTATAATAATGTTATTTTCCCCTGCTGATGCAAACTCATCTAAAAGACAACTCGTTAAACAATCGACTTTCTCAATACATCTATATCTGTCTATATATTTTGAATTTCTGACATATGGATCCTTATCATCTGTGATTAAAATGAGATGGGGAATGACAGAAGCACTGCCAAGTGAACGGAGCACAGACAAAGTGTTATGATGATTACCTCCTATTACAATAACATTTACCATATCATAACCCTTTAATATTTCTATATGTGAAATATAGTAATGAAAGTAATTTATCTTTTATTGATTTCTTCTTCAATCTGGAAATTTCAAGATTTTTAAAACTACAAAATTCATCTGAATATTTAATTAGAAATTTCTCCAAAGATTCGAAATCGGCCTCGGTCATTGAAGATGGATGTAAACAAAATGTCCATATCCCCGGAAGAAATATATTTCTACAGCGTCCTCCGATCTGTGGAATGAAACTAAAAATTCCATATTTGTATGGCTTTGAGGCGATTGTATCACTAATTATCCTTATTTCAGTACATCTTCTTAATGCTTCAAGCGTATTTTCATCAAAAGTATGGCCGGGAGCAAAAAAATAACGTGGGAAAATATTCTTTGACTTGAATATTTCATATCCCTTAGAAATTTTTTCACATTGAATTTCAAGTGGCACTCCTGCAAATTCAGATTTTGCCCACAATGGATTTAATCCTCTACATGAGGAAATATAACAATGATCATATCCATGCATTGCAATTGCCCAACCTTTACTCTCCCATCCTTTTACCATTTCCCAGAACATGGGGTTACACAGGTCGATTTTTTGTTCAGTATCATTGTTGTTGGGGATTATGCCAGCCATCGGTTTGATGTTATACAAATCAAGTAATCGTTCTATTCTTTCCCACTTTTTTAAATCCATCGTTGGACATGCATCATCTAACCTTAATAAATATTTCTTCATGACTCAGGATTCAATAATATTGATATATTTGGTTAAAAAAGCCTCACGCTGGCATAATTCAAGTATCTTATGCCTATTTTCAAAAAGAAATTGAGTTTTCCTCTCACTATAAACGCTTATGGCCTTTTTCAATTTTAAAGCTATATCTTTAGCTGAATAAGGATTAAACAGCAAACCGTTAACATCATTTTCCACTATGTATGGATTGTCGCAGACATCACTGCAAACAACAGGCAGTCCTGTTGCCATAGCTTCGCAAATTACATTCGGAAAACCTTCATACAATGAAGGTAACACAAAAATATCAGCTTCTCTATATTTTGATTCTATATCGACAACTGGTGCTTTAAAAGATACATCGTCCGATAATCCCAAATCAATAATTTTACTTGTAACTTCCTTAAAATAACTCTCGTTATTGTTAACCGCACCAAACCAAAGAACCTTGAACCCAATTCCTTGATCTTTTAATATTTTCAGCGCATCAATGTAATTTAAAATATTTTTTTCCTTTGATATCCTTGCCGTTGTAAATAAAACCGGAATATCACTTCTGGAGCTGGCATCGCCTGGATGGAATCGCTTGCAATCAATTACATTAGTAATGACATCTGTCTTGGACGATAAATGTGGAAAATTGTTTATGATAAAATTCTGCTGCGAGTAGCTATTTGAAATAATTGCATCGACAAACTTATAACTCCAAAACCTTATTTTCTCGGATTTTGACAAATACTGTGTCGTGCTTCGTTCAGAAACTATCACTTTTGAATTATGGAACACCCTTGAAATTGCCGCCGCAATGGAAACACCACCTTTATATGCAATTACACAATCTATTTTATGTTTCTTGCACAAATGGATTATTTCAAATATACGCCTGAACTTATTTATACCTTTTGAATTATACTCAACCTTAATTCCGGCCTCTTTTAATATCGGTTCATAATGCCTGTTTTTCTTTACCGGAAATACTACAAAATAAATATGATAACCCTTCTCCTTTAAACCGATTGCCAATTCCGTTAACTGCCGTTCAGCACCACCGGCACCTAAATCATCAATAATTAAAAGAATATTCTTCATGCGTAAATTACCTTCAGATAGAGGGGGTAAACAATAAAATCAAATTATCTTCCAACATTGGCAATAATATCTTCCACCATCCATCCGCAAAAATCAAATCCTGCCCCGGGATGCCACTCCAAATCACTCGTCCAGAATCCATCACATTTTAAATATGCTTCAGGAGTAAATCCATAGCTCATCTCAATAATAAACGGATTACCGTCCTTATCAAAAACCCAATCAAAACCTATGCACTGTGTTTCCAGACGAGCGGCTACTTCGAACGACATTTTTATGCATCTTTCATCAATCTCCATATGATCATAGATCAACTTGCCACTGCCGGATGCTCTGAAATCATTGTCACGGCACATACGTTTAATTCCAAAAGCCTTTTCACCTACGACAACAATTCTCAAATCAAATGTATTGCCGGGAATGAAATCCTGAAAATAAACATAACCATGCTCCCTGTTATTTACACCAACTAAATAATGCCAAATAGTGACAACCGAAAAATTAAACATATTTCTCATTGTGATTCGGCCAGTCCTGTATTTGTTCCATTGATATTTTAGAGTTTCAACAATATCTAACTCCTTGAAACCCTTGTCAAAACTTTTCTTAATAAGTTTTTTCGCATCTCCCTTCGATTTGACCAGACGAACATTACTGCTTCCTGCACCACCTCGAAGTTTGAATACCTTCGGAAATGAAACATTTTCGAGCCATTTGTTAGCAGAATCCTTATCGTAAAATGCATACGTCCTCACAATAGGAGCATGTATTCCTTCAAGTAAATATTTCTGACCCAATTTGTCATCAAAATGCCACGCCGTCCTGTGATTTGGGAAAACAGCTTTTCCACTCTGCTCAACTGAATTTAATATTTTCTGCGCTATGATTGAATCGGACTTAATATTATGGTGATAATGCCACATAAATGCATCGCAATCATCAAGTTGACACATTAAATCATCAGAAAAGGCATTTACAATTTTATATGGAATTCCTTTTGATTCACAATAAGAAATCCACTTTTCGCTGAAACTCCCCTTTCGGTTATGTATAGCAATTTTCATAAATCAATTCGAACCTATTTTATTACTTAAGTAACTAATCAGCCTTTCCCTGTGCGATTCACATCTTACTAAAGCCAACAACCGTAACAACTTTTTTTGCGAATGCAACTTAGGAATTAAACCTCTGTTTAGCAATAATCCCGCCATAGAGCCCTGATATGGCGAAAACAAATAATCATACTGACTTGAAGTGCATTCAACTAACTTATCGAACTCCACTTGCAGCTTAACATCATCAGAAATTTTCGAATTTATATTCCTTAAGTTATTATTGAAATGTAATAACTCGTCATCTGTTAAAGAATCAATTTTTAAATTACCGCAACATTGTTTGTATGGCTTTATATCAAATTTAAATTCCGAATCAAAATTCAGCTCAACAAGATATCCGTAATTCCAAAAATCATTTGAATGACTATTATTAGGAAAATAGAAATTTCCTATGCCATAAAATATAGGTTTCCCGTTATAAACCTCATATCCACTGTAACAATGCTGATGATGATTTATAACTGCCGATGCCCCACAATCAACAATAAACCTAAATAAGGATTTCATACGTAAGGTCGGATATCTATAATGCTCTATACCTCCATGTGTTATAACTATAACTTCATCCGACTTTTCCTTTGCTTTCTTTATATCATAAAACAGTTTTATGGTAGATATAGAATTAGATCCGCCATGTTCACAATTTGCCAAAGAAAATTCCGACTCACAGCAATTTATAAAAGCAAATTTTTTATCACCTATTGTCTTTATATAAAACTTTCCAGCATGGTCTAAATCTACATCTCCACCAAAATAATCCAACCCATTTTTCTTCAGATACGAAATTGTTGTTTCAACACCAGCTTGACCTTGATCAAAAAAATGATTGTTGGCCAAAGTTACAGCAGAAACTCCAATAAATCTTAGTATATCAATCGATTGGGCAAAAGTCTTTATACAAGGACCGGTTTTCAAGATTGGCGAATGATTTCCACATACAATAGGAGCCTCAAGATTAACAATAGAATAATCTGCATCGTTAAACAACTCTCTTGCATATTCAAACTTATTCTCATATAATTCATATGGGATATCGCACGACTCCTTATTCGGAGAAAAATCGCCGGCAATTATAATCTTTGTCATTTCTTGCGCAAATTATTAATTAATAACGATTTTATTCCTAATAAATTGCTTCTTTCTGACGGAATAATCCACATAAGAAACACATATATGGCCAAACATGCAGGACCCCAAACCAGAATCATCAAATCACTTGAAGAAATTTTGGTCAGGTAAACCGCTAATATCATTATTAATACACCAAATATAATTTCTGGAAGAATATTCCTGAAAGTTTTTCCGATTGATAAATGTATTAACTTATGGGCAAAATATAGATTTAACAATAACAACTGTAACCTAACCAAAGTCCTGGTCCAATATAATGCCTCAAAATTAATTTTAGCCGAGAAATACACGGATGGAATCAGCACAATCAAATGTAAAAACTGCACAATGACAGATATTCTTGGCTTACCTATAGCGGGGTAAATATTGCTGCAAAATCGCGAAAACAAAAGCATAAAGACCTCGGAAACAGCCCAAATACCAATAAAATTCGCAGCCATTCCCCACTGCGCCCCCAAAAGGATAGAAGTAATCTGATCTTTAAATCCATATATCAATGCGCCTACAGGCAATAACACGACAGCCACAATTTTCTGCAACTTCAGAATTATATGACGCATTTCAGCATAATCATTTTGAGTTCTTGCCAATGCCGGCATAAGCACGGGAAGAATTATTGCGCTGATCAACGACATGAACTGATTTACCGTTGTAATAGACGTTTTATATAATCCGAGATAGTAATCATTTAAAAGTACTCCTATAAAAAATATCTCTGCATACGATGTCGCCCATACCAGAATTGCATCCAACAGAGTCCATGAGCTGTATCCAACCATTCCCTTGATTATTTCAAAATTGTAATATGCCTTCGGACGCCATGGTGAAAATATAGTCAGGACTACAGCATTTACAATATTTGACGCAAGCGTGCCCCAAACCAGAGCCCAGTACGAACGTAAAATATAAGCCAAAGGAACAGTAATTATTAGTGGAACAATAACAGATGCAAGACGACGGTAGAATAACGATTTAAAATCCAAGGAATGTTTGAACACCGCCATCTGAATACTTGTCATGGCATTTATTGGTATAGACAGTGCGGCAACAGCTAAAACCAATCCCAATCCGGGATTACCCACAATTCTCGCAAGAGGATCGCGAAAAATAAAAATTGCTACCCACAATAATAATCCGATTACAAGATTTGTCCAAAACGCCACATCAGCACATCTGAACTTATCCCCCTCTGTTTCATATTCCCTCTGGATAACATATCTCTGAAATCCAGCATCCATAAAAATTTCAGCGAATGAAATAATCATGGTAATTGTAGCTATTACACCAAATGCTTGTGGTGTAAGTAATCGCGCTAATATAACAGTCGAAACCGGAGTTACCAGTTTCGCCATCATTTCACCGATAGCCGACCACTTTGCTGCCGAAGATATCCTATTCCTTAATTCCTGTGACATTGCCTGAAACACTCAACATATAAACCTTCGCCATACTGTAACCAAACGCCATCTGAACACCCAGATAATACATAGAATAGCTCATGGAAAATAACGTTGACATGAACAGGACAATCATCAAACCACCTAAACATGAACCAAAATCTGCGCTGTGTTTATATTTTTTCCAAGTCTTGAAAACAACATAAAAAAACACAATATAGATAACTACCCCCAATAACCCTTGATTTACAAGAATCTCAAGCCAATCATTATGCGCGAACACTCCTCCGGTGTGTATAACCGTACTATCCGCACCTTGCCCCAAAAAAAATTCGATAAAATTAAAATTAGTGAAAGCATCCCACAAACGTGAATACAATATATTTCTACCGCTACTGTCACCACTGGCAGTTGCTTCGAGCCGCTGATGGAAATATATACTGTTTTCAATATATCCCGAAATATAGTAACCGGAAATCATGAAGGCCACGAAAATTATAAACAAATACCTATATTTGTCAGTCCGCTTGGCCTGTGAAACAATATTGTATAAAAAATAAGCAATTGCACATCCACCCGTAACGATAGCACCTCGCTTTGCCGATGAAACTATAAAAAATGCCGTTATGCCTATTAAAACAAACTGATACCACAGCCTTTTCTGTTTCACAAACAAGATAGGAAGCAAAGATACAAAGACATAACCGACATTGTTTGTGAACTCTTTAACTTTAAATGCACCATGTTTTAGAGCTTTCTCCAACCTTAAATTATAGTCCTGATAAAATGAATAGATCGTAATTAATATAATAATCGGCATCCACATCCATATAACATTCGGGGTTAATAACCCCCTTCTTGAGAATACATAAAACGGATAAACCGGAAGCATGGAAGCAGCTATTTTCTTAATATATTCGAAAGATGTAATTTTTCCCGAATAAAGGACGACCTCCTCCCCGAAAAATATATGGAACATTCCATATACTCCAAACATAATGAAAAGTATAGACAGCCATTTCAGCATTTTAGGCTGTTTCATATTGAAAAGCACATACAGAAAATAACCGAAACTGACCATAATTATAGCCAGGAGCATGTAACCCGTCAGTGCAGAGGTCTTGTATGAACTCAACACCAGATACAAGCAATAGAAAGCAATAAACAGATTACATTGATTTAGACTTTTTATCCCAAACATAATTATCCCAATAAATATCTACCGCATTTAGTTTTAAGCAACATAAACACAATAATTACTGATGATATCAGTGTTATCAAATAACAGAGCCACGGTATGCCAAACGAATTAACGGAAAGAAAATTGAACGATGAATAATAATATAAATACTTAATTATAAATTGATGAATCACATATATTCCGAAACAATATGTTGATAAAAGCAGAATATTTTCGCTTACTTCCTTTTCGTTCGCAAGGAATAATCGGGTTGCAACAAATGCTATTGATATTCCCAAGAAACCCAAAAGAAATCTCATGGCATTTATTGTCATTAATTCTAATATTTTTATGACAGTTATTTGGGACGTTACTTTTGTTAATGGCAAGAAATAAATTAAAACCACATATAAAATTGTACTTAACAATAAATACATGGCATTAAATTTAAAAGGACTCTTACCGACAAGCTGAATATACGACCCCAGATAAAAAAAAATCAAATATGTGAATGTAGCAGAAAGTCTTAATGGTAAGACCGGAACCGGTAAAATTGCAACAACAACCAAAGCGGGTATTATAACGCTATTTGAAAGTTTTGTCCTATGCAGTAAATACGTTATTATAAAGCACCAAAAAAGCATTGGCAGAAACCATAGATGACCGCAACCGTCTGAGACACTTCTTAAAATATAATAGTACCCTGCATTCTTATCGTAAAAAAAATAGTAATAGAACAGGGAGAAGATTAATGAAGGCAAAATCAATCGCTTGACCTTTTTTATTATAAAATTCACAAACGATTGATTTTTTGTTTTTTCCCAGGAATGTCCAAAAATATAACCTGATATGAAAACAAACGATGGCAGGCTGATAAAATGGAAAAAAATCGAGAAATGACCGTATAATGAAAGCCTGCCTACTTGCGGGATTGTTTCCCAGGTTCCATAACCAAAAGGAGCGAATGAATGTGTTCCGATTAATAGGAAAATCAGAATGACTCTCATTATAACCACATCCGTAAGGAGCCGACGCTGATGATAATTTGTGTAATAATTCTTCACAAATTTTTCAATGTGATATTATAGTCTTGCGTCGATCTCTTTATATGGCCGGGTTGCTTTTACATCAAACACAACATGGTTGGGTTTAAGAACAGATGTTATATCAAGTCCATCAAACTCACGGTGAGCAACAGCGACAATAGCTGTATCAAATTTTTCATCAGCCGGAAGCTCGTTAACCACATCCAGGCCATATTCATGTTTAACTGCGGCAGGATTTGCCCACGGATCAAAAATTGTAATGTCAAGATCATACTCCTTCAATGCCTTGACTATATCTACAACTTTAGTGTTACGGACATCAGGACAATTTTCTTTAAATGTGAAACCCATAACAATAATATTACTGCCAAGCACCTGAATACCCTTCTTAAGCATCAGCTTAATTACCCGGTCAGCGACATAAGCACCCATGCCGTCGTTCATTCTTCGTCCGGCAAGTATTATCTCCGGATTATAGCCGTGGCGCTGTGCGCATTGTGCAAGATAATAGGGATCGACTCCGATACAGTGTCCGCCGACAAGTCCGGGGCGGAAGGGCAGGAAATTCCATTTTGTTGAAGCTGCATCAAGAACATCAATGGTATCAATACCCATCAATGTAAATATCTTTGACAATTCGTTTACGAAAGCGATATTGATGTCGCGCTGTGAATTTTCAATAACTTTAGCGGCTTCGGCAACCTTGATAGTCGGTGCAAGATGAGTGCCGGCAGTAATAACTGACGAATAAACTTCATTTACAAATTTTCCGATTTCAGGTGTGGAACCGGATGTAATTTTCTTAATTTTTTCAACCGTATGAAGCTTATCACCCGGATTTATGCGTTCCGGAGAATAGCCTGCATAAAAATCCTTGTTGAATTTAAGTCCGCTCACCTTTTCAACAACAGGTACACATTCATCTTCAGTAACACCTGGATATACAGTTGATTCATAAACAACAACATCTCCAGGTTTAATTACCTTTCCAACCGTTGTTGATGCGCCATAAAGCGGTGATAAATCAGGACTATTATTCTCATCAACCGGTGTCGGCACGGCAACGATATAAAAATTACAGTCCTTTATATCCTCAATATTTGATGTACATTTAAATCCGTGATTGTTTATGGCATCCTGCAGAAGTTCATCAGAAACTTCGAGGGTTGCATCATGACCCAACATTAAAGCTTCACACCGCTTTGCATTCAGATCGAATCCGACGGTAGGATATTTTGTAGAGAAAAGACGGGCAAGTGGCAATCCAACATAGCCCAGACCTATTACACAAATTCTGATATCTTTTTCCATCTTTTTATGATTAGAGATTTTCCCAATACCATTCAACCGCTTCGCGCAATCCATCGCGCATTGAAAACTTGGGAGAATAATTCAATAAATTCTTTGCCTTATCAATACATGCCAGAGAATGTGGAATATCGCCGGCTCGATTTGGGCCGTGAGTCGCTTCGATATTTAAAATGGCGCCATCCTTTTCCCCCAAGAATTCACGAAGATAACCCACAAGTTGATTGAGTGTGGTTCTTTCACCAAATGCCGTATTATAAATTTGATTTACAGCTTCGGGGTTATCTGTAGTCATTGCCAGCATATTCATGAGAATAACATTGTCAATGTAAGTGAAATCACGGCTATATTCTCCGTCACCATTTATATTCGGTGCTTCATGATTCATGAATTTTTTCACAAACAACGGAATTACAGCTGCATACGCGCCATGTGGATCCTGACGGCGGCCAAACACATTAAAATATCTCAACCCTATATATTCCGTTCCATACGTACGCGCAAAAACATCTGCATAAAGTTCATCAACATATTTTGTTATAGCATATGGTGACAAAGGTTTTCCGATAACTTCTTCAACCTTAGGAAGGGAAGCGGAATCCCCATATGTGGATGATGATGCCGCAAATATAAAGCGTTTAACACCAGCATCGCGCGATGCAACAAGCATATTCAAAAAGCCGCCGATATTAACTTCATTGGTTGTGATCGGGTCGTTTATGGAACGTGGCACGGAACCAAGAGCAGCTTCGTGCATCACATAATCAACACCATCAACCGCCTTTCGGCAATCATCAATATTTCTGATATCGCCGACAATCAATTCGTAACTCTCAGGAAAATCTTTAGTGAAGCCAATTATATTCTCCCACTTTCCTGTCGCAAAATTATCAAGGCAACGAACCTGATAGCCGTTATTAAGCAAATATTCAGTCAAATTTGAACCGATAAATCCAGCGCCACCGGTCACTAAAACTTTTACCGCCATACGTTTCGTTATTATACTTCTTTTAAAAGATAGTTAACTACACAATTTAAACAGCACACCGGTAAACAATTGTTTTCTACAGCACAAACAGCCAATCAACACACAAAAAACCAAACAGTAATTAAATCACCGAATGTATATGTGCACTAATCGCCTCATCAAAGAAACGGCACACTGCGACTGCAAAAATACAAAGAATCTCCCATTTGGCAAAGCATTTGCCAAAAAAACTTAAGCCATTGGTTTTCAAAGCAAACTAATGTCGGCTATTTAACCAATTTCCATAGAACTGCCGGAGGAGCGGATTAAATAAGCTTGTCGAGTTCAGCGGTGTTTGTGTCTATTTCATGCTGAGGAACTTTATAATCGGCAAGATCACCGGCATGATACTGATCATAGGCAGTCATGTCAATCAAACCATGACCCGACAAATTAAACAGTATTACAGGCGATGCACCCTCTTCATTGGCACGTTTGGCCTCGCGTATTGCCGCAGCAATGGCATGACTGCTTTCAGGAGCTGGAATTATACCCTCCGACTGTGCGAACAGATGCGCAGCCGCAAATGTCTCGCTTTGAGGAATATCCACCGCCTCTATCATTCCTTGCGAACGCAACTGGCTAACAACCGCCCCCGCACCATGATAGCGTAATCCTCCGGCATGTATATTAGCAGGCGAAAAATTATGTCCTAAAGTATACATCGGAATCAATGGAGTATATCCGGCTTCATCGCCGAAATCATATTGAAGCACACCTCTCGTGAGCTTAGGACACGATTCCGGCTCCGCCGCAATGAATCGCGCACTTCTTTCACCGGCAAAATTATGTCTCATAAACGGAAACGCAATGCCTGAGAAGTTGCTTCCTCCGCCAAAACATCCGATAACGATGTCAGGCATTTCACCCGCCATTTCCATCTGTTTTTCAGCTTCAAGCCCTATTACAGTCTGATGAAGCGCCACATGATTCAGAACGGATCCTAAAGCATATTTACAGTTAGGAGTCGACATTGCAAGTTCTACAGCTTCGGAAATCGCTGTTCCCAACGAGCCTTGATAATTTGGGTGATTAGTTATTATTGTCCTGCCGGCTTTCGTCGACATGCTCGGCGATGCGATAACCTCCGCTCCATATGTTTCCATAATCGACCTGCGGTAAGGTTTCTGATGATAACTTACTTTTACCATATATACTGCAAGTTCGATTCCGTAATATTTTGCAGCCAATGACAACGCCGCACCCCATTGCCCGGCTCCCGTCTCTGTTGTCAAATTTGTCACTCCCTCTTTCATGGCATAATATGCCTGAGGAATTGCTGAATTCAACTTATGCGATCCAACCGGACTTACACTTTCGTTTTTAAAGTAAATATGCGCTTTTGTGCCGAGGGCTTTCTCCAGTCCATAAGCACGTACCAATGGAGTCGGACGCCATATCCTGTACATTTCCCTTACCTCATCAGGAATCGCAATCCACGCATCCTTCATATTGAATTCCTGTTCTGAAGCCGCCTTTGTGAACAAAGGATAAAGATCAGATGCCTGAAGCGGTTCCTTTGTCGCCGGATTAAGCATCGGACGCGGCTTTTGCGGCATTTCAGCTATTACATTATACCATGCTGTTGGCAAATCTCTTTCCTGTAAAATAAATTTTTTCGATTCCATAAGGCGGTGAGAATAAATATTTGTATCTGACCGCTAATATAGAACAAATATTCTATATATTCCAAATAAAAATTGAAAAATATACGGATTTATATTGATTATTCACATAATATACATATATTATACAGGTAATTATTGAAATCGATAATTTCACGGGAACATTGCAAGCACATCTTTTTATCTACTTAAATTTGTATCTATGCACATTTCTGCCTAAATTCGCAAAAATTCACGATTTTGCCCATGACCGCTTTCAAACCATTTTCATTAAATTTGAAAGGAAACATTACAGAGATTAAAAAACCTCTGATAATGGGCATAATCAACGCCACTCCCGACTCATTCTATGCATCCTCACGATGCACATCCGCGCACACTCTTGAATGTCGCATAAAAGAAATGATTTCACATGGGGTGGACATTATTGATATTGGCGCATACTCATCGCGTCCTGGCGCCGAAAACATTGATACAGAAACAGAAATTCGTCGCTTATCAAGTGCCCTTGAAATAGCCAGGTCAATAAACGATAAAATTCCAATATCTGTCGATACATTTCGTGCTAATGTTGCAAAAATAGCCGTTGAACATTATTCTGCCGACATAATTAACGACATATCCGGCGGACAGCTTGACCATAGAATGTTTGAAACGGTAGCGAATCTTCGCGTACCATACATTCTGATGCATATGCGTGGCACTCCTCTAACAATGCAACTTAATTGTGATTACAAAAATGGAGTGGTGGCGGGAGTCGCAAAAGAACTTTCCGGTAAAATCCTCACACTTGAACGCATGGGTGTGTCCGATATAATTGTTGACCCGGGCTTCGGCTTCAGTAAAACACTTCAGCAGAACTATGAATTGTTTTCCCGGCTTCCCGATTTGGAAAGAATACTCCGAAAACCGATTCTTGTTGGCATAAGCCGCAAATCAATGATTACCAAACTCCTTGATATTTCTGCTGATGACTCGCTTCCGGCCACATCCGCGCTGCATTTTCATGCGATTGAACAGGGCGCCTCTATTCTTCGCGTACATGATGTTGCCCAAGCCAAACAAATTGTCAAACTCCATCAACAACTACACTAATGCTCTCATTCTCTATAAAAGACGCTTTCGATATAGCCATAGCCGCGCTCCTGCTCTTTTACCTTTATAGAATTATGAAGGAGAGCGGAACGCTCAATGTTTTTTACGGCGTGCTTGCTTTCACCGGCGTATGGATTATTGCCTCGCAAATCCTCGAAATGAAACTTATCGGAACAATCCTCGATAAGTTTATGAGCATCGGATTACTTATTTTGGTAATCCTTTTCCAGGATCAGATAAAACGGTTCCTTGTAGAACTCGGCGACCATAAACGATGGCGTTTCCTCAGCAAATTCTTCCATCACGACAAAGTTGTACAATCCGAACGTACCCGCCGGCAAATCATGCCTATTGTTTACGCATGCATGAACATGTCGCGTACTAAAACCGGAGCACTGATTGTAATTGAGCAAGAAATTCCACTCAACGCATATGAAAAGACAGGCGACATAATTGACGCTGCTGTAAATTCCCGACTAATTGAAAACATTTTTTTCAAAAACTCTCCGCTCCACGATGGCGCATTGATCATTGCCCATGACCGCATTCGTTCTGCCGGATGCATATTGCCTGTAAGTCACGACCGTAACGTACCGCGGGCGCTTGGCTTAAGGCACAGATCCGCACTCGGAATCTCACAGGCAACCGATGCATTTGCCATTGTTGTTTCCGAAGAAACCGGCAACATATCTGTAGCCCACCGTGGTGTATTGTCAACCAGGCTCACCAACACCGAGCTTGAGCACCGTCTTTCTCAACTAAATCCCGACGAATAATCCGCATGACAAAACAAGATAATTTCATTTTCGAACTACCTATTCAGGTACGTGACTATGAGGTCGATTCGCAAGGCATCGTAAACAACGCCAACTATCTGCATTATTTTGAACATACCCGACATGAATTTTGCCGTCATGCCGGGACATCATTCCGGGACATGCAGAAAAATGGTATCGACCCGGTTGTACGTCGCGTTGAAGTTGACTACCTTTCATCCCTCACTCTGGGTGAAACAATGATCAGCAAATTACGTTTGGAACGACGTGGCCCGCGATTTGTATTCATTCAGCAAATTTTCCGTTCACCTGATTTAAAACCTGTTTGCAAAGGCGAAGTAACGGTTGTATGCCTTGAGAACGGACACCTCACAAAAGGCGATATTCTTGCCGAATCGTTCTCCCAATTTTTATAATTTCAATTTTATGGGCATGACTCCGGAGAACCTTCCCCCACAGATTATCCGCATTGCTTTTGCATCTGTCAAAGGCATGAACCCTCTGTTTGCCCGTCATCTACTTTCACGAATTAGGAATGAGCGTGAATTTTTCAAACTGTCTGAAAAAACATTAAGTTCAGCATTAGGCATAAGCAGCCCTATTCTTGCCGACGCATATCGCAAGGAACTTATTGAAAAAGCTGCCCGTGAGGCCGATTTTGTTTCTGCCCATTCAATAAACACAATTTTTTTCGACGACGACACATATCCGCAACTACTATCGGAATGTAACGATGCACCTATGCTCCTTTACACTTTAGGCAACCACGATTTCAACAACGGATATTATCTTTCGGTAGTCGGAACAAGACACGCAACCCCCTACGGAATTAATTTTACAGAACGAGTCATCGCAGAGCTTGCTGAAAAAATTGCAAAGCCACTGACAATAATAAGCGGACTTGCATTTGGAATTGATGTTGCCGCACATAATGCTGCAATTAAAAACGGACTGAACACTGTTGCCGTACTTGCGCACGGACTCAACACCATCTATCCCGCCCAGCATCGTGCTGTAGCCTCAGCCATAATAAATTCCGGAGGAGCCCTTACCACGGAATACGCTTCATTTAACACTATCCACAAAAGTAATTTCCTTGCACGGAACAGGATTGTGGCCGGATTAAGCCATGCCCTTCTGGTGGTGGAATCCGCAGAAAAAGGAGGCGCTTTGGTTACAGCCCGAATCGCATCCGACTATCAAAGAGACGTATTTTCCCTGCCCGGACGCACATCCGACACCTACAGCCGCGGCTGCAACAATCTAATTTCAAACCATATTGCTCAATTAGTGCAAAATGCCGATGATATAATTTCAGCCATGCGATGGCAAAAAATAAAATCAACGCCGGTCCAACAGAAATTATTTTCCGAGCCACTCACACCGGCAGAACAATCAATAATTGATTTCATTACCGGTGCCGGCGATGCCACAATCAATCAATTATCGGTTAAATGTAATATCGCTGTCGGCAAACTGACTGCCATCCTCATCGATATGGAACTTAGAGGTCTCATCCTTAAATTTCCGGGCGCACGCTACAGACTTGCATAATTAACTTTTCCCTCTTTCCATTGTTATAAATATACTAACTGTTAATCTAACCATACCCTCATGACCAATAAAGTAATAGCTTCATCCGAGCTTATCATCAACCCCGATGGAACCGTTTTCCATCTGCATCTGCACCCCTCTCAACTGACCGACCGTATCATCCTTGTAGGCGATCCTGCACGTGTAAATATGGTTGCCGAATTTTTCGACACAAAGACTTTCGAGGTTCAAAGTCGGGAATTCCATACAATTGGCGGAACATACAAAGGAAAACCCATTATGTGCCTCAGTCATGGCATAGGACCCGACAATATCGACATTGTTGTAAATGAACTTGATGCACTTGCCAACATTGATTTCAACACACGTGAAGTCAAACCTGAGCATCGCACACTTCACATGGTACGCATTGGCACATCCGGCGCCCTTCAGCCTGAACTGAAAATTGGCACTCCGGTTATCGCAGAAAAAGCCATAGGATTTGACGGCGTGCTCAACTATTACGCCGGTCGTAACGAAGTGGCCGATCTCGATTTTGAAAAAGCACTCTGCGAGCATACTCAATGGAATCCCTTATGGGCAAAACCATATATAGTAGATGCCGACTCTCATCTTGTCGACATTATAGGCCGTGATGACATGGTGCGCGGTAACACAATCTCGGCTGTCGGCTTCTATGGTCCTCAAGGACGTGAACTGCGTTTACCACTCGCAAACCCCGGACTGAACAAAAGCATTGAGGAATTCCGTTACAACAACCGCCGCATTACTAACTATGAAATGGAAAGCGCTCCCCTCCAGGGACTTGCGCGGCTTATGGGCCATAAAGCCATGACAGTGTGTTCCATAATTGCAAACCGCATGAACCATGACGCGACTCCTAACTACAAGACAGCTGTTCGCGATCTTGTTGCAACCGTACTTGAAAGAATTTAAAATCAAACCGACATGAACATCAACACTCTTATCGATGACCTTCGGGCAGCAGTTCTTGAATATATTGCCGATGAAGAAAACTACACCGACAATGTTCAGGTACAGATTAACACGGAAACAGGCGAAGTATGCATAGCCGACCCTGAAAATGAGCTACCCGAGTGCGACTACGTCCCTATTATGGATCTTATTAAAATGAGTGTCGACAACCCCGGCCAATGGATTCCCGATGAGGATGCCATTGAGCAGGTAGCTGCCGACTATGCTGTGGAATAAATCCTGTTTATAAAATTCAGACCGAGATTTAAAGCACGATCAGTTTTTCGATTCGTGCTTTAATTTCATCCTTACTCTGCGCGCCAGCCATTCTGAGATCCTTAACCATCTCACCGTTTTTGAAAAATAAAAGTGTCGGAATTGACATAATTCTATATTCTGTGCCAAGTTCCGTATTTTCATCCACATTATATTTGCCGATAACAACCTTATCGGCATATTCCTGTGCAAGTTCATCAATCACAGGAGCAAGACGCATGCAAGGGCCACACCATGTTGCCCAGAAATCAATTACGATTGCCTTGCCTGATTCAATAACTTCTTTGTAGTTCTCGTCGGTAAATTCGTAAGCCATAACTAATATATTTTGATTTTTATTTTCCTGTGCAAATGTAAGTAAATTTACTTAATTATGTACGCTGTAATCCACTTCCATATCCTCTAAAATCTCAACAAGCCTTCTGTTCATCGGAATTTTAAGCGGAGAATTCAGCGTAACGGAACGGCCGATATCCGTATCCTTTATTCTGAATGCAAGTGTACCCTCCACCCCATCGTGCGGAGCCGCCATATGATCGGAAAGCACCTCATAAAAAGCGTCATTCAGTTCCTGAACCGGAATATTTATGGTGATACCCTTGCACATAGTGCCTTTTACATCCTGAAGCAGACGCATGGAGGTAATTTTAAATGAAATCTCCGAAGAACTCCTGAACCTGCGGGCAAAAACTCCTGTAAGCACAATCGGCGTTCCGGAAACTCCGAAATTATGATACGATATATATTCATTGCCGAACACACGGAATTCTGCGCTACCGCTGTAATCCTGAATTTTAAAAATGCCGAAATTTCCGCCGTTTTTTGCCGGTCGCGATACAAATTCCGTAACCATTCCGCCAAGCGTCACTTCTTTACCCTCCTCCGGAGTCATCTCCTCAAACTTCTTAAGACTCATACACCCGAAATGAAGTTCCATATAGAACGGATCAAGCGGATTAGCCGAATGATACGTTCCAACCAGGTCACGCTCTTTCTCAAGTTTCACCGCATCAACCCACGGAATTGCAGGAACAACAGCGGGACGTCCGCCAACCGACATCGCAGGATCATCAAATCCGAACAACGACATCCCGCGGTTCTGCTGATCATTCTGATACTGCTGACCATATCGCAGCAAGGCTTCACTGAAGGCAATTCCCTTGCTGTTCGGTTCAAAAAAATCTTCGCGCCGGATAAAATCCTTGAAACAGTCAAACGCTCCGGCAACAGCCAGATTTTCAATAACCCTACGGTTGACAGCCTGAGAAGGAACCCTTTCAGCAAAATCATATATCGATTCGAACGGTCCTCCCTTTTGGCGTGCAGCAATTATCTCGGACACCACATTCTCACCCACACCCTTTATCGCAGCTAATCCGAAGCGGATATCACCCTTTGCATTCACACCGAAATCAGCGAAACTTTCATTAACGTCCGGTCCCTTTACAGGAATATGCAGCTTCTTGCATTCATCAATGAATCCCGATAATTTTGTTATATCCGACAGATTGCGGCTCATAACCGCAGCCATATATTCAGCCGGATAGTTAGCCTTCAGATACGCTGTCTGGAAAGCGACCCAACTGTAGCATGTGGCATGACTCTTATTAAATGCATACGATGCGAATTTCTCCCAGTCGGCCCATATTTTTTCAAGAACATCCTTCTTATGCCCGTTCGCTTCTCCACCTGCCAGAAACTTACCTTTCAAATGATTCATCTTATCGATAAGTTTCTTACCCATCGCCTTTCGGAGCGTATCGCTTTCACCACGTGTAAAATTTGCAAGCAATCGCGACAGAAGCATCACCTGCTCCTGATAAACCGTAACACCATACGTATCCTTCAGATACTTTTCCATAACCGGAATATCGTAAACAATAGGTGAACGCCCATGTTTACGGGCAATGAACTCAGGAATATAATCCATAGGACCGGGACGGTAGAGTGCATTCATCGCAATCAGGTCCTCAAATGTCGACGGTTGCAACTCACGCAGATACTTCTGCATACCGGCACTTTCAAACTGGAACGTTCCGAATGTTCTTCCCTCACAATATAACTTATATGTTGCAGGGTCGTCAATCGGAATATTATCCATATCTATATCTATTCCACGTGTCCGCTTAATATTGGCGACTGCTTCCTTGATTATCGACAATGTCTTCAAACCAAGAAAGTCCATCTTTATCAGTCCGGTTTCCTCAATCACACGTCCCTCATATTGGGTTACTATAATTTTCTCCTTTGAACCGGAATCTTTATCTATGGCCGTACTTACAGGCACCCAATCGGTTATTTTATCACGACATATAATCACACCGCAGGCATGCACACCCGTGTTTCGCACAGTTCCTTCAAGTTCCTTTGCATAATGCAAAGTCTCCGTTATAAGCGGATTCGCGCTATTCAATTCCTGCTTAAACTCAGGTACATGTTCATAACAGTTTTTTAATGTCGGCTTAAGCTCTTTGCCGTTAACCGTGGGCATATGCTTGGGAATCAGCTTGGTGAGGCGATCGCTTTCGCTCAATGGCAATTGCTCTATGCGCGCTACATCTTTAATAGCGCTTTTTGCCGCCATTGTTCCATATGTTATGATGTGAGCCACATTTTCCTCCCCATACTTCTGCGTCACATATCTCAACACATCAGCACGGCCGTCATCATCGAAATCAATATCAATATCAGGCAACGATATACGGTCAGGATTTAGAAAACGTTCAAACAGCAAATCATACTTCACCGGATCAATCTGTGTAATTCCAAGACAATACGCCACACAACTTCCGGCTGCAGATCCACGACCGGGGCCCACACTTACACCCAGTTCCTCACGGGCAGCCTTAATAAAATCCTGCACAATAAGGAAGTATCCCGGAAAACCCATGGTCTTCATTATATGTAGCTCGAATTTTATAAGTTCATCTATATCCTTGCTGCGATCCTTGCCGTAACGGCGGTCAGCTCCGTCATAAGCCAGTTTTTTCAGATAATCGGCTTCAAGCTTAATTCGGTAAAGCTTATCATATCCGCCCAACTTCTTTATCTTTTCGTCAGCCTCATCCTTGCTCAGCACCACATTCCCGTTTTCGTCGCGGGTAAATTCGTCAAACAAATCCTGTTCACTCAACCTTGAACGATACTCCTCCTCCGTACCGAATTCAGCAGGAATCGCAAAGGTCGGCATAATCGGTCCATGATCAAGAGAATATGTCTCAACCTTATCAAGAATTTCCAGTGTGTTTGACAGAACTTCAGGCATATCGGCAAACACATCGTTCATCTCGCTCTGAGTCTTCATCCACTCCTGTTTGGTATAATGCATACGGTTCGGATCTGTCAGATTCGAGTTTGTGCTTACACAGATAAGACGGTCGTGAGCCTCAGCATCCGAAGCATCAACAAAATGGACATCATTTGTAGCAATAACCTTAATGCCCAAATCCTTTGCAATTCGCAGCAATTCCGGATTAACCTGCTCCTGACGTTCATACGTGTTTCTGTCACCGCCGGGCACATTCGTTTTATGGCGCTGAATCTCTATATAGTAATCGTCACCGAAAGTATCCTTCCACCACTTAACCTGTTTTTCAGCCTCCTCAATCTGGCCGGCCATTATCAAGCGGGGAATTTCTCCGCCGAGACATGCCGACGATATTATAAGCCCCTCCTTATGCGTTTCGAGTTCATGCTTATCGGTTCGCGGATGGGAATAAAAACCATCGGTAAAAGCCTTTGAAACGAGTTTTATAAGGTTGTGATATCCTTTCTCATTTTTTGCAAGCACAACAAGATGTCGGCCTCGGTCTGACTTGTCTGTCACCTCTTTCAGACTCTTGTTTGCAACATACATCTCACATCCGAAAATAGGCTTAAGAATCTTTTTCCTTAATTCAGCGGCGCTCTGTTCATCACCGGCCGCCTCTGCTTCCTTAATCTTTTTTCGGGTACTTCCATTTACCTTGTTCACATAGTTAAAAAATTCCTTCGCACCGAACATATTGCCGTGATCGGTGAGCGCCAGGCCCGGTTGCCCGTCAGCAATAGCTTTATCAACCAATGCCTTAATTGAAGCCTGGCCATCTAACAGTGAATATTGGGAATGGACATGAAGATGTATGAACGGAGTCATTAGTGATTGTTTTTCTATGTGTGCGTTTCCACAAAGTTACAAACAATCCTCTCCCAAATCAAATAAAACTTATCTACAATTATATTGTCATTGCGCTATTTTTGGCTGTACATGCGGAGCCAGCGACTTTGCCACACTTTCAATATTTTTTCCGGCAGGCGAATTATATATACCGATGCCGAACAGCGGTGCCATCGATGTAGCATGTTCAAGGATATCACTCTGAACAGCCTCATAGGCAGTCCAGGCCGTTGTCGTATAGCAATAAATCTGCAACGGCAATCCATGAGGCGTAGGCGCGGTTGTATTAACAAGTATTTGCTGGTCAGTTCCTACAAGGGGATGTTTCAGAAGATATGCGCAAAGATATGCACGGAACAAACCTAAATTTGTTGAAACAGTCCCGTTAACCACAGCCACTCCCGGATCATAGAAGTCGCCTCCTTTTTCCACTTTTTCTATAAATTCCGACATTCCGGGAAGGCTCTTCACATTCTCTATGAGTTCTGCCGTTGCCGGAACCACAGTATCACAATCAATCAATAGCTTATCATCTATAAGCCTGTAGCCGCTTTCGCTCATTCCCCGCCAGTTCTGAAATGAAGTGCTTACAAGTGTATAAGGCGGTAAGGTAACAATCGTATTATCCCAGTTCCGAACCTTTACGGCCGTCAGCGACACATCTATGCATATTCCGTTGGCAATGGTCGATGGAACCACTATCCAGTCACCGACTCTGAGCATATCGTTTTCAGCCAGCTGAATACCGGCGACAAATCCGAGAATCGTATCCTTGAATATCAACGACACAACGGCAGCAAAAGCTCCAAGACCGGCGAGCAACGCACCGGGCGACTTACCCACAAGCACACTCACCAGAACAATCACCCCCACAATCCATACAATTCCCTTGCAAACGTTTAAAATTCCTTTCAGCGGCAAGTTCCGAGTATTCTCCTTTTTGTCATATCGGGTCCATACAAATGTCAGAACGGCATTTATTGCTATGACCGCAACAATAGCGGTATATCCGAACAATATCTTCTCAATTATATGCAAAATTGTCGAGTTGCTTGGAAACGCGAAAGGAATAAGTCCAAGCACAACCAACGGCGGTATAATATGACTCACATGGGTAAGCACCTTATGCTGCAACAAATCGGCACCTATCTCACTGTTCCGGAGCTTAACAACCTTTCGGCTGAAAAACAAGATTATCCACCTTAGAACCCATGCTATTAACATGGCAACACCTACAATCAGGGCCACATAAATCATCTCCTCTATGGTCTTGTCATGCGACAAACCCATTTTATCAAGAAACGAATCAATTGTAACGAGCAACCAGGTAGCAAGCTGGTGCGAAGGAATAACTTCTGCTAACATAATGTAATGTATATTTTTTCACTATAACACACAATTATGCACAAGTGTTTTCAAACATTTATTTTCTTCTTGCTTACCTCACATTTTACCACTACCTTTGTACAAAACCAAAAATATCATGATATGAACATTAAAGCCTTGACTGCAGCGTCGATAATTTTGTCTTCGCTCACAACACTCAACGCCGGAAATTATACCAAGTGGGTCAATCCGTTTGTCGGAACCACAAATTTCGGAACCACAAATCCGGGAGCCGTTGTCCCCAATGGCATGATGCAGATTGTTCCTTTTAATGTAATGGGATCGGATGAAAATGTCTTTGACAAGGATAAACGCTGGTGGTCAACACCTTATGAATATCATAACAAGTTCTTTACCGGTTATGCGCATGTTGCCCTGAGTGGAGTAGGGTGTCCTGATCTCGGTTCACTCCTTACCATGGCTACAACAGGTAATCTTGAACCTGATTACAAAAAATATGGTTCGGACTATACCGACGAAAAAGCGATGCCGGGCTATTACTCCAACCGCCTGTCGAAATATGACATACTTACTGAAGTAACGGCTACTCCACGCACATCTGCCGAGCGCTACACTTTCCCCGGTGGGAAAGGCAATATTCTGATTAACCTTGGCGAGGGACTTACAAACGAAACCGGAGCCACGGTTCGACGAGTTTCTGATACTGAGATAGAAGGCTCAAAACTGATGGGAACTTTCTGCTATAATCCGCAGAAAGTATTCCCGATTTACTTCGTTATGAAAGTATCTCGTAAACCCTCATCTTCCGGCTATTGGAAATTCCAGCGTCCCATGCAGGGAGTGGAAGCTGAATGGACTCCCGACAACAACTCATATAAAATTTATCGTGAATACGGCCGTGAGATGAGTGGCGACGACATCGGCTATTGGTTTACTTACGATGACCTGAAACCGGGCGAAACCGTAGAGGTTAGAATGGGAGTTTCATTCGTAAGCACTGCCAATGCCCGCGAAAATCTTGAAAAAGAACAAAACAGCCTGACATTCGATGAAATTCGTGCAGCGGCCGACAGCAAGTGGGATTCTGATTTAGGTCGCATCCGTGTGAAAGGTGGAACGGACAAACAGAAGGAAGTTTTCTACACTGCTCTCTATCACACACTTCTGCACCCTAACATTCTTAATGATGTAAACGGCCAATATCCCCTTATGGAATCATTTGGCGAAGGGACTGTGAAGGACGGTGAGACACGCTACACTGTTTTCTCTCTCTGGGATACTTATCGAAACGTTCACCAGCTCATGACTCTTGCCTATCCCGAACGTCAGCTTGACATGGTGCGCTCCATGATCGACATATCCAAAGAATGGGGTTGGTTGCCGAAATGGGAGCTTTTCGGTCGTGAAACATTTACAATGGAGGGCGATCCGGCAATTCCCGTAATTGTTGATACATGGCGCAAAGGACTCACCGATTTTGATATGGACGCTGCTTATAAAGCAATGGTTAAGAGTGCCACCACTGCCGGACATCTGAATCCGATGCGCCCCGACAACACACCTTATCTCGAAAAAAATTACGTTCCGCTCGGAACTCATCAGGGCGACAATTCCGGCGACAATTCCGTTTCGCATGCACTGGAATACTATGTGGCCGACAATGCCCTCGCATGGCTTGCAAACCAACGCGGCGACAAAAAACTTGCCGAAGAACTCCTTAAGCGCTCAAAGGGATATAAAAACTATTATTCCAAGGAATCGGGCACTCTTCGTCCTCTAAATGCCGACGGTTCTTTCCTCACTCCCTTTAATCCTCGACAGGGGGAAAACTTCGAGCCTGTCCCCGGTTTTCATGAAGGTTCGGCGTGGAACTACACTTTCTTTGTGCCTCACGATGTCGAAGGTCTTGCAAAGCTTATGGGTGGCAAACGGAAATTTGTCGATAAACTCCAGATGGTTCTTGATTCCGCTCTCTACGATCCGGCAAATGAACCCGACATAGCTTATCCCTATCTGTTCAGCCGGTTCCCCGGTGAGGAATGGCGCACTCAAAAAGAGGTTAACCGCCTGCTTGATAAACATTTCACCACTCAGCCTAACGGAATTCCCGGTAACGATGACACCGGAACGATGTCGGCTTGGGCCGTATTTTCAATGATGGGACTCTATCCCGACTGCCCCGGTGAACCTTTCTACACTCTCACTTCTCCGGTTTTCGATCAGGTTGAAATCGACACACCTCAGGGCACTCTTGTTATCGATGCCGAACACACTTCACCCGAACATATTTTCATAAAATCAATGACTCTTGGCGACAAACCTTTAAAAACATATCGCATCAGTCATCAGCAGTTGCTTGATGGAAAAAACCTTAAATTCAACTTATCCGAAAAAAAATAAAAATAAATCATAACACTTAACACTGCGATGAAACTCATCAACTTCCTACTTCTGTCGGCTGCCGCAACTTTAACGGCATGCTCACAAAAAAATGCTGACGAGCCGACACAAAACTACACTGACTATGTCGACACTAAAATAGGTTCAGGTGGTCATGGTCATGTTTTTGTCGGTGCATCCGTTCCCTTCGGAATGGTTCAGCTTGGTCCCACAAGCGTTCCACAGACCTGGGACTGGTGTTCAGGCTATCACGACTCCGATTCCACCATCATCGGATTCAGTCACACTCATCTCGAGGGCACAGGAATCGGCGACCTTTTTGACGTTACTGTAATGCCCGTTATAGGCGATGTTGTTTACGCCCGTGGTGAAGTCGAAAAAGAAAAAAGCGGGCTTTGGAGCTATGGCGACCGTTCAAAAGAAATCAGCCGTCCCGGTTACTACTCAATTCCCCTCACCCGTTACGGAATTAATGCTGAGCTCACCGCAACAAACCGCGTTGGTCTGCATCGCTACACTTTCCCCAAATCTGATTCCGCTGCCATTGTTTTCGACCTTCAGAATGGTGGATGCTGGGACAAGGCTGTTGAAACATCCATTAAAGCCGAAGGAAATAACCGGCTCGTAGGCTACCGCTACTCCGAAGGCTGGGCTAAGGATCAGAAAGTATACTTCGTTGCTGAATTCTCAAAACCCTTCACATCATTTGAGCTGAAAGGCGAAAACAATATGTACGGACGCGTTAATTTCACCACCGATTCTGCTGAACAGGTTCTTGTTAAAGTTGCGCTCTCACCCGTTTCAATTGAGGGAGCGAAAGCCAACATGAATGCCGAACTGCCCGACTTTGACTTTGAAAAAGTAAAAAATGCATCAAACGAAGCCTGGAACAAGGAATTGGGACGTATCGAAATCAAAACTGACGATGCCGACGCACGCAGCAAATTCTATACTTCTCTCTATCACACCATGATTGTTCCGGCAACATTCAGCGATGTCGACGGACAATATAGAGGCGCCGACGGTAAGGTTTATAAATCTGATGTTCCCAACTACACCATTTTCTCTCTTTGGGATACATACCGTGCGCAGATGCCGCTGCTTTCAATTTATCAGACTGAACGCAACGTCGACATGATAAATTCAATGGTCGACATTGCCGAAAAGCAGGGGCGTCTTCCGGTTTGGCACCTTTGGGGCAACGAAACCGACTGCATGGTGGGTAATCCGGGAATCATCCCCGTGGCCGATGCAATTGTCAAAAACATTGAAGGCATAGATCGTGAAAAAGCTTACAAAGCTATTCTCGCCACTGCTGCCGACACAGCACGTGGCGGTCATTTCCGCGATGAATACGGTTTCATACCCAGCGATAAAATGTTCGAATCAATTGCTTTCGACATGGAATATGCAATTGCCGATGCTGCTGTTGCCGCAGCCGCAAAAGCAATGGGCGACAATGCCAATGCTGAAAAATATCTTAAACGCAGCCAGTCGTTCCGCAACTATCTTGACAAACAGACTGGATTTGCACGTGGAAAACTCAGCGACGGATCATGGCGCACACCCTTCGATCCGAACTCCACAACTCACCGCCAGGACGACTATTGCGAAGGAAACGCCTGGCAATACACATGGCTCGCTCCTCACGACCTCAACGCCCTGATTGAATTCTTCGGTTCAAAGGAAAATACAATTGCAAAACTCGACACTCTCTTCTCAACAAGTTCTGAACTCACCGGTGGCGATGTTTCACCCGACATTTCCGGTCTTATCGGACAATACGCTCATGGAAATGAACCCAGCCACCACATCATTTACTTCTACACCATGCTGGGCCAGAACGATAAAGCTTCCGACCTCATCCGTAAGGTAAATTCTGAATTCTATACCACCAAACCCGACGGATTGGCTGGAAACGAGGATGCCGGTCAGATGTCTGCATGGTATATTCTTTCTAACCTCGGCTTCTATCAGGTTGAACCTGCAAGCGGAGTTTACTGGTTCGGAACGCCTATGTTTGAAGAAGCAAGCATTAAAGTGCCCGGCGGCAAATTCACGGTTAAAGCACCGAATGTTTCTGACTCAAACAGATACATCCGTGGTGTAAAACTTAATGGCAAGCCTTACGACAAAATGTTTATCACCCACAGCGACATCATTAAGGGTGGAACTCTCGAATTTGAAATGGCCGACAAATAAAGGCATATCTTAATATTTTTAACCTCATAGCTTTGGAGAACTCTCCCCTGCTATGAGGTTTTTTCATACCCTTATGAATCATACGCTCTTTTAAATTTTATTGCTATATTTGCACAAAATAGAACATGCTATGAATAAAAAATTCATTCTTTCAACTCTAATAGTTCTCTCCTCGATTCTATTCTCCTGTCAGAAATCGAGCGATATCGAACAATTGCTCAACCAAATCGACACATATTCCGTAAAACTCGAAAATCAGACAAAATGGAGCATCATATCCACTGACGGCAACTTATTAGTCGCCGATGAATTTGCTTCAGCTCCCACCGTCGCAATAAACGGAATCTTCTCTGTCTACGACTCAATAGGCATATCATTCAAACACATTCAACAATCAGGAGCATACACACAGATAAACAGTCTTAGCGGCTTACGATATGCCGGCGTTCCGTCTCAGGGTCTGATTCCGGTTACACGTCGCAATTCGCCTGTCGAAGTTGTCGACACTCTTGGAAAAACCCTGTTTTCTCTCGACAATATTGATGGTCACAATTTTTCAGCTTCCGGACCTCTATTTTCCGACAATATGCTGATAGTCCGCGAACAAGGGACTCAAAAATGGGGTGCCGTCAACACCGGAGGTCATATTGCCGTGCAGCCTCGCTATAACTCGATGACTATTTTCAATTGCGGACATGCTCTTGCAACCGTAACAGACACACAGACTGTAATCCTAAACAATAAAGGCAATGAAAAAGAATTGCCGGACGGATGGATTCCTATGAGCGGCAACTTTGTTTATGACCATGCTATTCTTATAAATCAAAAATCGGGCACACGCTGTGTAACCGACACAAAAGGCAACATCACTGAATTCTCATCTTCCCAAGTCCCTGTCGCCATAGGCAAATCAGGCATAATATGCATTGACAATAAGGGGCAATACATTCTTCACGGTTTCTCGGGAAAACAGACACTTCTTTCTGATTGGAATGTCGCGGCTCCGGTTTCCGCTTCACCTCTTCTGATCGGATGCAAGAATGACAAATGGTTTATCTCCGACAGCAAACTGAACGTTCTCTACGAAGCGCCCAACAGCTGCTCAATTACACCATTGCTTGGTAACAAAGCCTATTTTATTAATAATCCCGGGAAACAGGCATTTCTGATTTCCTCTCAATTCCATCGCATCGACAATCTGCCTGTAAGCCGATTGGAACAAAGGCTCTACATGAACGATATTATTCTTTCTGACCGTGAAAATGACCATCGTGAATTCAACTCCGCTGATCCCGGCGATGGACTGCCTGATTGGATGGAACCTGACACAGTTGCCGCTGACTGACCATGCAGATTGTTGTTGACGCGGGAGGAACTTCCTGCACATGGATTCTGATTGATAACGGCATGCAGCTCAGCACTGTTGTTACCGATGCCATACATGCCATTTTAACTCCCGATTCAGAAATAACTGATATAGCACAAAAAGCATTAGTAGCATTCAACAACCCATCGGCGAACCAAATTCATTTCTACGGTGCAGGGTGTATTGGATCACACATCAATGATAGAATCACACAGCTGTTGCATAATGTATTCAACCCTGAACATATATCCGTTAACACCGACATGCTTTGCGCTGCCCGAGCGCTGTTTGGTGACCGGTCGGGAATTGCATGCATACTTGGCACCGGATCAAACAGTTGTCACTATAACGGAACGGAAATTATCGAGAATGTCTCACCGCTCGGATTTATACTTGGCGATGAAGGATCCGGAGCCGTACTCGGACGCACTCTATTAGGCGATATACTTAAGAAACAGCTTCCTGCCGACATCTGTCAGCGGTTTTGGGATAAGTATTCACTTACACAGAATCAAATAATTGAACACGTTTATCGGAAACAGGCTCCTAATCGTTTCCTTGCATCTTTCACTCCATTTCTTAAAGAAAACATCTATTTTCCGGAAATAGAGACTCTTGTAGTAAATGCTTTCACTGGTTTTCTGAAACGTAACATCATAAACTACGAAAATGCATATCAGTTGCCTGTAAGTTTTATCGGTTCAATAGCCTGGCATTTTTCATCACAGCTTAAAAAAGCCATGGGCATCTGCAATCTGAATTTAGAAACGATTGAACAGACTCCCGTAACCGGAATAACAGCATTTCATCTTAAACGTCCTTCCGTAAGTCTGTGAGTATAATCCTGGAGAAATGCCTGCGCCCATACAAGCATCTTCTCTCCCTCATCATCAGCTTTTAATGGTTTTTTAAGAGTAGGATCAACCGTCACATCATATTCCTCCTCGATTCTGCTGCATTTCGAATCTGTAAACACCACCCTTTCCGGAGAAGAAATCATAAATCGGTTATCTATAAAACTTAATCCATAAGTTTCCGTATCCGAATTCAACAGATCCGTGCCAAGTGCAAAATACTCCTTATCATAACCTAACATTCCCAACACCGTCGGGCCGATATCAAATTGCGATCCGGCTCTGTCTTTAATAAATTCAGGCTCTGAACAACCGTCTCCATCATACATTATCAGAGGCACATGATATTTTATATACGGACTGTCAAACTTGGTTCCGGCCATATCACGGTTCCCGTGATCGCCTGTTATTACAAACAATGTATTCTTGAACCAAGGCTGATTCCGTGCTGTTTCAAAAAACTCGCGCAACGACTTGTCGGTATACTCAAGTCCACGTTCCGGCGAGGGATTTTTAAACTTATATCCATCGACATTTTCAGTAGGTGGAATCTTGAAGGGCCCGTGAGCACTTATTGTAAACCACGATGCTATCCATGGCTGCGTGAGTGTCGACAGGTCATTAGCCGTGAACCGTCCCATCGACCCGTCAAAAATACCCCAGCTGTTATCGTAATCCTCATCTTTCCCTTTATAGCCTGCTCTGTCTACAACTTTGTCGTAACCGGCAGCATGTGCAAGTTGATCAATATTAAACGATCCGTGATTGCATCCATAGTAAAATGCCGATGTGTAACCTTCATTTTTTAAAACAGAAGCCACGGAGCTGAACGGCTTAGCCGCATAAGGCGAAAGCATGAACGCTAATGGCTCAAACGACGGGAACCCGCAAAGAATTGCACACGCACCTTCATTCGACCGTCGGCCGGTTGCCATTAAATGTTCAACAACCACACTTTTCCGCGCCAACGAATCCACAAACGGCATCAATTCCTTTAAATGCTCTCTGTCACCGGCAAAATCCGATAACGCATCTACAAAACAGCTTCCCCCGCTTTCAACAATTATTATCAGAACATTTTTCTTATTGAATTTGCATCCGGCCAAAGGCTTATGAATCACACTTCTTTTTTCAACAAGATCTTCATCGCTAAAAAAAGTCAACACCTCAATCCCCGCATCCTTGCCTATCGAACGCATAATTGTGAACGGAGTGTTCAACACCACATTTATCTGTTGAGCCTCATTTACATACCATGTGGCATCTGCAATATTCAGAGGGTTACCGCTTCCTACTCTGCCGCGCATTGCCAGAACCATACATCCGCCGAACAAAATAAACATCCCACCCCTCACCGTCAGGTTCCTCCACTTCGGAACAACGCTTATTGATTTAAGTTTCACCCTGTTGTAAAGCCACATCATCATAACGATAAACAGTGCAAAAACAATAACCAGCCACCAATACTCCAACACATAACCAACCACAATACCCCCCAGATTGCTCTCGGCTGTAACTTCCTGAATACCGCTCCATCGCAAACGGGCGCCTGAAAATCGGTAATATACGGAATCGCCGAAGTTCAACAACAGGCATAGCGAATTAAAAACTCCATAAACCCATGAAGTTAACCTTACATACCAGTTTTTCTGCACAACGAAATTAAAAGGGAGAATGCGCATCAACACAAATAATGAATTGAAATACGCAACTACAACAATATCAAATCGCAAACCCGCTACTGATAATCTAAAGGCATCTGCCAACGAATTAACGGCAACCGATTCAACATTACACGCCACAAAGATGAAACGCGAAAGCCAAAGCATTAATAATGCTACAAACAACTGATATATAGTGGCGATATATACATTTACTGTTATCCTTTTCATATTCGCAAAATTATAAAAAATCGTTCCGCATTGCAAGCGAACCGTCCGAACCTTCTTCTCCATTCATATGTTAATATTGCATGGAAACATATACAAATCATACTATCTTCTGGATCGCAATAATAGCATCGCTCATCCTCACAATGATTTTAGGGTTGGTATTCAACGCCTTACAGTTTCGCACCCAAATTATTAAAAAGAATAATGCAAAATAATTTGCAATAAATATAGTTCAATTAAAAAAATAGTCGTAAATTTGCACTCGCTAACTCGGGGTGTAGCACAGTTGGCAGCGCGCCACGTTCGGGACGTGGAGGTCGGAAGTTCGAGTCTTCTCACCCCGACATATTAAAAGCCTTGCGGATTTTTCTCCTCAAGGCTTTTATTTTGAATACTATCTGCTATGAACAGACTCATTGCTTTTTTAAAAGATTGGGTGCTTATAATAGCCATTCTCGCCGGAATAATCAGCTATTTCACCTACATTAACATACCGTTTCTCAACAACACACACGCATTTGTTTCAAAAGCAATCGGCATATTTCAACCCATCCTCATCTTTGCCATGCTCTTTCTTACATTCACCAAAGTCGATCCGCGACATCTTAAATTCAAACAGTGGCACCTTTGGATTCTCGCGATTCAGTGCGGCGTGTTTGCCGGCATCGGTTGTGTCCTGATCCTGCTGCCAAACAGCGGTCTGCGGGTCGTGCTTGAAGGTGTGATGATTTGCATGATATGTCCCACAGCCACAGCTGCCGCCGTTATTACTAAAAAATTGGGCGGAGATGTTAACAACGTGACCACCTACACCATTCTCATCAATCTCGCGACAGCACTTCTCATCCCTTTGCTGGTTCCGTTCGTACATCCGAATCCCGATATGAACATCTGGCGCTCGGCAACGCTAATTCTTGTCAAAGTATTTCCTTTGCTACTTCTTCCTTTAGGAGCCGCACTTGCTCTCCGCTACTTTTTCCCGCACATTAACGAAAAACTCTCACGCCATCAGAACATTTCCTTTTATCTTTGGACCGTTGCCCTTGCCACAGCGACAGCCGTTACAACCAGAAGCATAATGCACACGCATGTATCAATTTCCACAATGATATGCCTCGTCCTTGTTTCATTCGTCTGCTGCATTCTTCAGTTTATTCTCGGACGTAAAATCGGTGCAATCTACAACGACAAAATCACAGCCGGCCAATCGTTCGGTCAAAAAAACACCGTTCTTGCCATATGGCTCGGTTACACTTTTTTCACCCCCGTAACAGCCATTGTCGGCGGTTTTTACAGCATCTGGCACAATCTCATTAATTCGTATCAGCTTTACCATCATAAAAAAACGGATGCGGAACACTGAAGTGCTCCGCATCCACTGCTTATATACTCGGATTTATCATTCAGTCTTGTCAAGCATAGCCAGTGCAAACGAATACGCTCCAATTGAAATAGCTTTACTTGCACCTAATTTTGAAATAGCGACTCCTGTGCTCTTCATCGGATCATAAATCACCGTTTTGTCAGTACCATACACCTTTATGGGTCGAGCCGCACCATGCGCGAACTTAGCGAACTGATCGTCATCATCCAGATCAAAAGCCTTTGTCGGCATACGCGGAATCGCTTCGCCCTTAAGCGAATGTAAAACACCTCGGAGCTGATTCATAAGCGGACCCATAAAATACTTCTTTGCTCCGGCCACTCCGCCTCCAATAACAACAAGTGAATCTGTAAGGGTAACTGCCGTAGCTATTGCGTCACCTGCAACCTCGCCAAATTCCTCGAATGCGCGTATGGCGGCCTCACGGTTGCCCGGAATCTCACCTTCGGCAATACGATAAATATCATACGGCTCGTAATCATGTGTAAGGTCTCCGCTTTGCTCTGCATAGACACGCTTGATTGCACGGATAGCCACACCCTCCTCAACAAACACTTCAGGATGATTTTTATGTCGAAGACAGAATGTTTCGGCACTCGATGTATTTCCGCGGTTCAGACGGCCGTCTATAACCATTCCCATACCGAATCCTGTTCCGAATGTATATCCAAGCAAATTATTATATCGCTTTGAGCTGCCAAGCACCTCAAGTTTAGCATTAATTTCAGGAAGAACACCACCTATAGCCTCACCGAATGCAAACAGATCACCATCGTTGTTTATATAAACCGGAATTCCGAACTTATCCTCAAGAAACGGACCGAGCGCCACACCGTCACGGAAAGAGGGGAAATTAGGAAGATATCCTCCAATTATACCGTTCGGATAATCTGCCGGGCCGGGAAAAGCAAAGCTTATAGCCACCGGTTTGGTATCAAGCTTGGAAATGACCTGTTCAAAACCCTCAACCATAGTGGCTAAACATTTGTCAAGATCCTGCGCGTTCGAAGGCATCGTTATTGGGTCGATAATAAACTCATTGGCCTGCATGGCACCGAAAACAAAATTTGTTCCGCCCGCATCGAGAGTAATTACAACTCGTTTGTCGAATTTATACATAATATTATTGTTTAAGGTTGAATATTCTCTGCTTCACCACAAAGATAACTATTTTTTCAAAACCGTAAACAACAAGCCCCGGACAAAATTTCATCCGGGGCTCTTACGTTGCCTTACCAGGATTCGAACCTAGACAGGCAGAACCAAAAACTGCAGTGCTACCATTACACCATAAGGCAATCTTTTTGCTCAAGGCATATGCTGCCCTAAAGCTTTGCAAAGGTAAGAATTATTTTTTGCCTGACAATAACTTTGTCTTAATTTTTCTTCCCTCAACGGAAACTGTCATAACTTTTCAACAATCGCTGATCGGCACAAATCCCCCTATAAGCCATTAGCAAGCTGATAATTGCGGCAAGCAACAGCAAACCGCCTCCTCCCCAGTAAACCTTAGCTACTGAGTCACCGTCCGACACATCGACCATGCCCGACGAAAGGAAATATATAACCGTTATCAATGCCGCTCCGAGGCAAACAATCGACAAAACAACCAGCAATTTCTGCACAGGAAGTTTTTTGAACGTAAAAATTCCGATCACCATCAGCAATATCGCCAGTCCCATAGGAACCACCATACCGATTTCATTTACAGCCTTTAATGACACACTCTTCAATCCCTCCGAGGCAACTGCTATATCCACATAACCGAAAGGAACAAAAAAGAATATCACCGTAAGGGCGATAGACAAAACAATAAACAATGTCTGTACTCGTTGAATAACCATTTCTCTATAATTTAAATTATTACTTACTTTTTACAAAGATACAACAATTCCAACCCTCCTGTTGGATATTTTTTGATAAATTTGTAACCGGTTTTTAACAAATAATAATATATGGACAATAAAAAGCCCCTGATTCTTATAAGCAATGATGATGGAATCAATGCCCCGGGCATACACTATCTTATTGATTGCGTTAAAAAAAACGCGGATGTCATTGTTGTTGCGCCCGATGCTCCCCGCTCCGGCCAATCCTCGGCAATAACTGTAAATGCGCCGCTGATGCTGAAGGAACACACCAACTTCAATGGAGCTAAAGTATATTCTGTCAGTGGAACTCCTGTCGATTGCATTAAACTCGCCATGCATGCTGTTGTGCCCCGGAAACCTGATCTTATGGTCTGCGGCATTAACCACGGAACAAACGCCGGCAATTGCGTGCTTTACTCCGGAACCATGGGAGCTGTGCTCGAAGCAGCAACCGTAGGTATTCCATCAATCGGTTTCTCTCTTCTCCATCACTCAATCAAAGCTGATTTCACACAATGCGGACCTATTGTTGAAAAAATCTGTTCGTCAGTTCTCGCAAATGGTCTTCCTGAAGGTGTATGCCTGAATGTCAACATTCCCGCCCAATGCACACCAAAAGGCATAAAGGTTCTGCGCGCAGCCCGCGGATTCTGGACAGAAGAGTTCGAGGATTACACCACTCCTCACGGCCAGCCTTTTTATTGGCTTACGGGACGGTTCGACAACCTGGAACCCGACAATCCTGCCACTGACATATATTGGCTTGACCGCGAATGGGTGTCTGTTGTTCCTGTGAGTGTCGACCAGACTGCCATCAACTCCATTCCCCGAATAACGGATATACTTCTTTAATGTATTCTATATAAAATAATTCCCGGTGCATGAGCATCGGGAATTATTTTATATAGCTAATATTCTACTCTATAGTTAGAATATATTTTCGAGGTTGAAATTCGAGAACTCCATATCGTTGAGAGCACGCTGTGCAAGCGACGGATCCTTCTGAACAGCCTGTTTCAGACCCTTTGCAACAGCATCAGCATTATTGGTGCGGGCTGCTACAACTGCGCTCAAATAATATGTTGTTGCATCCGGATTCTTAATCTTGCCAAGAATGTCGGAAGCAGCACTGTAGTTCTTGTTAAGAATCTGGGCAAGAGCGGCATTATTGCTAACCGTGCCGGCATAGCTTGCTGCTGCGGCAGCAACGTCACCCTGCTTCAGCTGTGCGTAGCCAAGTGCGCTTGAAGCTTCGGGAACACCACCTGCACTGCCAAGAAGTGAAGTAGCCTGATTCATATCCTTGTTAACCATTGCAACAAGAGCCTGATTAAGTTTAACTTCACCGCTCTGAGGCGCGCGTTTTGCAGCCTGAGCGAAGTTGGCGGCAGCTGCCTGATAATCCTGCTGCTTATACTGAATCATACCAAGGTTATTGTAGCCGCGGTAATCATCCGGATAAAGACGGACTGCTGTCTCATAAATCTTAGCCTTACGTCCTTCGTCGTCGGTAAGAGACGCAGCATAAAGAAGTTCATCAACAGTCAGCGAAGAAGGATTGGTGTTGTAAGCCTCATTGATTTCATCATCACTCTTGCCTATAACCTTCACGGTAGCGGTAAGGCGCGAACGACGCAACTGAGGAAGAATGTCTGATGCAAGTGTCTGGAATACTGACGAAAGATTACGGATTTCACGTTCACGCTCCTCCGGGTCTTTATACATACTCAGCACACCGAGAATCAAATCCTTATCCTGTATATTGCTCTGACCGACAAGTTCCTGGAAACCGGCCCAGTCTTCTGCAGTGAACTGTTTTGTAAGTTCGCCGAAATCAGTTATGTTTTCGTTTTTGAACTGCTTTTCAAGATAAGCGGCAGTTGCCTTTTCACGATTTTCAGCAAGACGGTTGTTGAAATCGTAAGTGCCTTCGGGTGAAGCGTATGAGCTGATATTAACCTCTTCTATAACACGACGCTGATCATCGGCTGCATTCTTAAGATCACGGTTAAATGCCTCGACACCCTCCTTCTTAAGTTCGGTTTCACGTACATTTGCCTGATTGATGAGGAAGTGGATATCGGCCTTGTACGCCTCCTGAATGTAACGCTGGAATTTATCAGGCGTTAGAGCCGGAGTTTCAGAAGCCACATCTGCCAATGCTGCAGTTGCGACAACTCCATCAGCCACCTTCACGCGGGGAAGAGCATACTGCTTGCTGCCCTGCTGCACATTAAAAGCAAGGTAAAGTTCGCTCTTCAACATGTCGGGATTGTAAACATAGCTAACAGGAATGGTAACGGTTCCACCGTTATTGTAGCTTACGGTAGGATAGTTGCCGCGAACATTCTCACCCTGGAAGGTTACAGGTGCAGAAGTTGCCTCGGTTCCGTTATAAACAAGAACAGGAGTAACGGTAACCTCTGCGTTCTTTTTAAAGAACTTTGCGGGAACACGACCGGTGACTGTTGCGGGAACCATATCGCCTTTAACTTCCAGCGGATTAGGATTTGTGCTGAAATAATCGGCAGCAAATTGCTGCATCTTGCCGTTACAGCCGGAAAGCACCAGCACACCGCTCAACGCGAGGGCAAAACGAATAGCTTTTTTCATTTTGAATTTTGATGAATGGTTAATTATGAATTTTAGTTGAATTGGCTGTTTATAATTACGGGCAAATATACACATTTTTTTTCGTTCTCTACTCTTTTCAACACAACAATTATTGTAATTTTCCTTATATGATACTTTTATTTTGGACGGACATATATTTTTGTTATTTTTGCATGGTTTATTCAGTAATTATTCCACTTTTTAATAATGAGAAAATGGCGTGTTGAGGACAGCTCGGAGCTGTACAATATAGGTGGCTGGGGCCGAAATTATTTTTCAGTAAACGACAAAGGAAATATTGCCGTAACCCCACGGCAAGGCTTTGCATCTGTCGATCTTAAAGAAGTTATGGACGAACTGCAGGTCCGTGATGTTACAGCTCCTGTTCTCCTTAGGTTCCCTGACATTATCGACAACCGTATTGAAAAAATTTCGAATTGCTTCCGACAGGCTTCTGAAACATACGACTATCGCGGTCAAAGTTTCCTTATATATCCCATTAAGGTAAACCAGATGCGTCAGGTTGTCGAAGAAATTGTAAGCTACGGAAAAAAATTCAACATAGGTCTTGAAGCCGGATCAAAACCGGAACTGCATGCGGTGCTGGCTACAAGCATTGACGAAAACGCGCTTATAATCTGCAACGGTTATAAGGACGAAAGCTATGTTGAGCTTGCTCTGCTCGCTCAAAAAATGGGTCGGCACATCTATCTGGTTGTTGAAAAACTTAATGAACTCAACACCATTGCACGCGTAGCACGCCGTCTGAAAATAATGCCAAATGTCGGAATACGAATTAAACTCTCATCGTCCGGTTCAGGAAAATGGGAAGAGAGCGGAGGCGACCAGAGTAAATTCGGGCTCAACTCAAGCGAACTGCTTGAAGCCCTCGACTTCCTTGCAAAACAAAAAATGGAAAGCTGCCTGAAACTCATCCATTTCCACATAGGCAGCCAGATCACTAAAATCCGCCGCATAAAAAATGCATTGCGCGAAGCAATGCAATTTTATGTTCAGCTTACAAAACTCGGATTCGACATCGATTTTGTTGACATTGGCGGTGGACTTGGTGTTGACTATGACGGCACCCGAAATGCTGCTTCCGAGAATTCAATGAACTATTCCATTCAGGAATATGCCAACGACGCCGTTTCCTCACTTGTTGATGTTTGTGTAAAAAACAACCTTAAACAACCTAACATCATCACCGAAAGCGGTCGGTCGTTAACCGCGCACCACTCAATTCTCGTTTTTGAAGTACTTGCAACCACATCTCTTCCCCGCTGGCGCGACAATATCGACCTTCCGGCTGACGCACATGAGCTGACGCGTGAACTTTATGAGATATGGGATAGACTTGACCAGCAGCGAATATTTGAAAGCTGGCACGACGCACAGCAGATTCGCGAAGAAGCTCTCGACCTGTTCAGCCTCGGAATGCTCGATCTGCGCTCCCGGGCGGAAATCGAAAAACTGTTCTGGTCCATTGCCCGTGAAGTGGGAGAGATAGCATCCTCAATGAAACATGCTCCTGAAGAATTGCGGAAAATAGCCAAAATGATTCCCGACAAATACTTCTGCAATTTCTCACTTTTTCAGTCGCTTCCCGACAGCTGGGCTATTGACCAGGTTTTCCCCATTGTCCCCATAAGCCGGCTCGACGAACGTCCTGACAGAACGTGCACCATTCAGGACATAACATGCGATTCCGACGGCAAAATTGCCAACTTCATCACCAACCACGGTGTCACTAACTCACTTCCAGTACATTCCGTAAAAGCCAATGAGCCTTACTACATCGGTGTGTTCCTTGTGGGTGCTTATCAGGAAATTCTTGGCGACATGCACAATCTTTTCGGTGACACAAACGCCGTTCATATCAATGTCTACAAGGACCGCTTCGAAATTGAACGAGTGCTTGACGGAGAAACCGTAGCTGAAGTTCTTGATTATGTTCAGTTCAATGCAAAACGGCTGGTACGTAATGTAGAAGCCTGGGTTACAGCATCAATGAAAGCCGGAAGAATTTCACCAGAAGAAGGACGTGAATTCCTTGGCAATTACCGCTCCGGTCTGTATGGATATACCTATCTTGAAAAAGACTGACAATGCGCTACTTCATGACGCTTGCCTACAATGGTGCTCCTTTCCACGGATGGCAATCGCAACCAAATGCAATAAGCGTACAACAGACCATTGAGCGGGCCCTGACAACCGTTCTTCGCAAACCGACACCCATTGTCGGCGCCGGACGCACGGACACCGGCGTAAACGCACGCAGAATGGTTGCACATTTTGATCATGAAAAGCCTGTTACCGACATATCAAAATTGCTCAAGGCAATCAACACCATAGTCGGACCTGACATCGCCATCTATTCCATAGCTCCTGTCCACGACAGCGCTCATGCAAGATTCGATGCCACTTCACGCACCTACCATTACTATACCGTTAATCATAAATCTCCGTTTTTTCACAATCTGGCATGGCAGGAACCCGCGAGCGGGCTCGATTTTGATGCCATGAACAGAGCCGCTGCACTTCTGCTTGAAGTTGATGATTTCACGTCGTTTTCAAAACTTCACACCGATGTCAAAACCAATATATGTAACGTTACGGAGGCATACTGGAAAGAGGTGGATAACTGCGGACATGTGTTCGTTATTTCAGCCAACCGGTTTCTGCGCAACATGGTCAGGGCTGTCGTAGGTACACTGATCGATGTGGGCCGCGGTAAAATCACCATCGAACAATTTCAACAAATTGTTGATGAAAAAAATCGTTGCGCCGCCGGAACATCAATGCCGCCTCAAGCCCTGTATCTTTGGGATATAGACTACCCTTTTGATTTCTGATAATATTTTCTATCTTTGCCAAAAGAAAACCAAATTATATGTCACCACTCATTTCCATCATTACAGTTACCTACAACGCCGCCTCTACGCTTCAGCCCACCCTTACGAGTGTATCCAAGCAGGAAGGTGTGCGTCCCGGCACTGACTATGAAATGATTATAATGGATGGCGATTCCAAGGATAACACTCTTGAAGTGGCGCGACGGTTCGCCCCCGATGCAACATCAATTTTCTCTGAGCCCGACCGCGGCATCTACGATGCAATGAATAAAGCCCTCGACCGTGCAAACGGAAAATACTACATGTTCCTTAACGCCGGCGATTCCCTTCATTCAAAGTCAACACTTTCCGATATAGTAAACGCAATCCATTCAAATGACTTTCCCGGTGTGGTTTACGGCCAGACAAATCTTGTAGATAGCAACAGAAATTTCGTTGGTCCACGCCACCTTTCAGCACCGGAGAACCTTAACTATCATTCATTTGAAAACGGAATGCTGATTTGTCACCAGGCATTTATAGCTTTGGCGCGCATAGCTCCTTACTATAACACCGACTATCGTTTCAGTGCCGATTTCGAATGGTGTCTGCGCATCCTGCAGCATTCACGCAAAAACGTGTATATTCCTGAAGTCCTTATCGACTATCTGTCTGAAGGAACAACCACAGCAAACCGTTATGCTTCCCTACGCGAACGTTTTCGCATAATGTGTTACTATTACGGCACTATGAAAACCATTGGCAACCATTTCAAATTTCTTCCTCGATTCTTCAAAGCACTAATAAAAACTAATAAAAAATGAGCAACCAGCACTTTTATATAGCTGTAAACGGTCAGCCCACCGGTCCTTTCACAATTGAACAGATAAAGGAACATCATACAATTGCACACAACACCCTTGTATGGAATGAAACAATGACGGAATGGACACCCGCCGGAAATGTTCCTGAACTGCAAGTTGTCATATCTCAGCAGTGGAACATAAGGCAAACTCCCCCGCAGGCTCCTGTCTATCCACAGCAGCAACCCCCGTTTCCGCCTTATAATCAATACAATCAATACAACCAATTCCAACAGCAGTATACCGGCCACATGCCTCCCATGCCTAAAACATGGCTTGCGGAATCCATCCTTGCAACACTTTTCTGCTGCCTGCCTTTTGGAATTATCGGCATAATCAAAGCATCAAAAGTCAGTTCGGAATATAATCGTGGCAACTATGCCGGTGCGGAAGCAGCTTCAAAAGAAGCCGGCAAATGGACAAAGATATCATTCTTCATAGGTCTGGCTGTCACTATTTGCTATTTCATTTACTTCCTAATAATTATGGGAGCGATGGTAGGTCTCTGATATGATACTCCGCGATATGCAATGGATTCTTAACACCACCTTTCACGTTTCTGAAAACAGGAAAGAGGAATTTTTGACATGGCTTAAAGATATAATGATTCCCGCCATAAAATCATACGGGCATGGAATCAGTTACTCTCACTGTCTGGAAATCATGATTGAGCTTTCCGATGACACTCATGGCTATGCCATTCAGATAAATTCCGATGATTACGTCCACCTTCAGGAATGGCTTAACAGTCAGAAAGCACGATTACTGCACATCGCAATGCAAAAAAAATTCGGGGATAACGTTCTCGCGTTTAACACACCTATGCGCTTAATTCATCCGTAAAGCATGCAACAGTGGGACCGTATTATCATTGGCATTGACCCGGGCACAAATATAATGGGCTATGGCATTCTTGGTGTGAAAGCAAAGAAACCGCACATGATTGCCATGGGAATCATACAGCTTTCAAAATTCGACAGTCATTATTTACGCTTAAAAAAAATATATGCCAGAGTGTTATCTCTTGTCGAAGAGTTTCTGCCCGATGAAATGGCCATCGAAGCCCCATTCTTTGGCAAGAATGTGCAATCAATGCTCAAACTCGGTCGGGCACAAGGAGTTGCCATGGCTGCAGCATTAAGTCACGATATTCCAATCACGGAATATGAACCGCGTAAAATAAAAATGGCGATTACAGGAAACGGAGGGGCATCAAAAGAACAAGTTCGCGAAATGCTTTGTCGAATTTTAAAACTCAATTCGGAAGAACTTATTCCGCAACTTGACAGCACCGATGCTCTTGCGGCGGCACTATGCCACTTTTACGAATCCTCAAAACCTGTTTCCTCATCATCCGGAGCCAGGAACTGGAAAGATTTTATCGCTAAAAATCCCGGACGAGTGAAATTATAGATAAAATAAAATCGCCACGAAATTCGTGGCGATTTTATTTTATCCATACTCGAATAAATTACTTATTCTTCATACTTTTTCACAATCACGGTTGCATTGTGACCGCCGAAACCGAATGCATTTGACAATGCGGCACGAACCGTACGTTTCTGCGCCTTGTTGAATGTGAAATTCAATGAATAGTCAATATTTTCATCCTGATCGTCCTCGTCATGGTTAATTGTGGGAGGAACAATGTCTTCCTGCACAGCCTTGATGCTGAACAGTGCTTCGAGGGCGCCCGTGGCACCAAGCAAATGACCGGTCATAGACTTGGTTGAGCTTATGTTAAGTTTGTGAGCACTCTCACCGAAAAGTTCAACAATAGCCTTTACTTCCGACACATCACCAACCGGAGTTGATGTTCCATGAACATTGATATAATCAATATCATCGGGAGTCATACCGGCATCCTCAAGAGCAGCACTCATGGCCAGTTTTGCACCCAGGCCGTCAGGATGAGTGGCAGTCAGATGATAAGCATCTGCCGACATTCCACCGCCAACAACCTCAGCATAAATCTTGGCTCCGCGTGCTTTTGCATGCTCAAGTTCCTCGAGCACAAGCACAGCCGAACCCTCACCCATTACAAATCCATCGCGGCTCTTGCTGAACGGACGTGAGGCGCGGGCAGGATCATCATTGCGGGTTGACAAAGCATGCATTGCATTGAAACCACCCACACCGGCAGGATAGATAGCAGCCTCAGCACCACCGGTTACAAAGGCATCAGCCTTTCCAAGACGGATGTAGTTAAAAGCATCGATAATCGCGTTATTTGAAGATGCGCAAGCCGAAACAACACCATAATTCGGTCCATGATAACCATATTCCATCGAAATATGACCGGAGGCAATGTCAGCGATCATCTTCGGAATAAAGAAGGGGTTGTATTTAGGGCCTTTATCTTCATTTACAGCATAGTAACCGGCTTCTTCCTCAAAGGTGTGAAGACCACCGATTCCGGCTGCAACAATAACGCCTACACGATTTTTATTCAAATTCTCGGCATCTTCAAGGCCGCTGTCGGCAACAGCCTGACGGGCAGCAACCAATGCATACTGCGCATACAAATCAAGCTGACGCTCCTTGCGGCGGTCAAAATGCTCCTTGGCATCAAAGTTCTTCACCTCACAAGCAAACTGAGTTTTGAACTTCGAAGCGTCGAAATGAGTGATGGGGCCTGCACCACTCTTTCCCTCAACTGCAGCATTCCATGTAGACGCCACATCATTTCCGAGGGGAGTGATAGCACCGAGACCAGTCACCACAACTCTTTTCAATTCCATAATCAATCTTAATTAATGGGATTTATAAATGGATGTAGCCGTCGGCTCCTCATGGGCGACGGCTACTGTTTTTTTGCTATTTTGCCAATACGCTTATCTGCAAAATTTATTTCTGAGCGGCTTCGATGTAATTGATTGCGTCGCCTACAGTTGCAATCTTTTCAGCCTCTTCATCAGGAATAGTGATGTCGAATTCTTTTTCGAAATCCATGATGAGCTCTACAGTGTCAAGGCTATCAGCACCAAGATCCTTTGTGAATTCTGCAGTTTCAGTAACTTCGTTTTCGTCTACGCCAAGCTTGTCAACGATGATAGCTTTTACGCGAGATGCAATTTCTGACATAATTTTCTTTATTTAAATTAGTAATATTCGTTTTTGCACCGCAAAGTAACAAAATAAATTGCATATTTTCAAATAAAAACGCCACAAACTTTATTCTCGACACGTTTTACTCGCACTAACCATATAATTATTTAAAAATTATAAACATTTTTTACCATTTTGTGAACTTTCATCACTAATTTTGCATTATCATTAAAATTCACAATTTCCCTATTGCACATAAACTCGTAAAATGAAAAAAATACTTCTTTCCATAGCCACTGTTCCCCTCTTTGCGCTATCTCTGACCTGCTGTTCAAAATCTACCGATGGCAATTCATCAGCACAGGATTCTATCGCGATGGCCGATTCACTCGTCTCGGAACTTGAAGTTGACTTGAAGGCGCTATCATCTGCAAAAAGTTACGCGCTGAAATTCGACTCGATTGAAATGAAACTCGCCATAAGCTCCAAAATTGAGTGGCCCGAGAAAATTTCAAAATATAACATTACGCCATTGCAAGACTCAATTCTCGGCTTCTGCTTCCCGGAATTTCAGGCTTTCCCCATAAAAGTGGCAATGCTTAAGTACGTTGAAGATTTAGAAATGACCGGTATAACCGACGACGCTACTTCAATCACACCCATCGATAAGATATATCCTGATTCAGTAAGTAATTTCTCAATGAATCTCGATGCCCGAATGATGGAAATAACCGATAAACTTGTAACTTATCAAATAACCGAAACAAGCTATCTCGGCGGAGCTCATCCCAACATGGTGTCGCGCACTTTCACCTACGACCTGACAAATGCCAAAATCCTGAACATATCCGACATTATAGCCCAACATAAAATTGACGCCTTCAAAACACTGGTTGCCCGTCAGCTTGCCGACCAGCTTGAATTAACCCCGGCAGCTCTTGATGAAATGCTTCTGGTGAAACCGCTCCCCTTAGGAAAAACAATTTATTGCACCGACGGAAATATTTACATACACTACAATCCGTATGAAATACTTCCGCATATTTTCGGAGCAACCGATGTGCAGATTTCCGCTCTTGAAAATGAAAACATGCTCACACCTTATGCACGCCAGCTGTTGGTTGAGTAAAACTTATCATCAGAGAACCACAAAAAAGCATCGGAATTGTCCGATGCTTTTTTTAACTTATAGAATTTCGTCCTTAATAGAACTTGCGTATTCCCATAATCTCACGTGCTTCCTTCAATGTATTTGCTGCACGCTCACGGGCTTTTTCCGCTCCTCTGGCAACAACCTTCGCAAGATATTCATCATTCGACCTTATGTCGAGAATGCGTTCACGTATAGGCAATGTAACCTTCAGTATATCTTCAGCCAACTGTTTTTTAAGATCTCCGTAGCGTATTGAACAATCGGCATATGCATCACGATAATGCTTGATGACCTCAGGGGATGATGTAAGTTCCATCAACGTGAACAGGTTGGCAATCGGCTGTGACACATCCTGGTTTGGTGTTTTTGGACCCTCGTCCGTAACAGCTCTCATAACCTTCTTGCGCAAAGTCTTTTCATCATCTATCAGGTAAATACAGTTACCTTCGCTTTTCCCCATTTTTCCTGATCCGTCAAGACCCGGCACCTTAACGGCATTTCCGCCAAAGTTAAAATTAACCGGCTCCGGAAAGAGATCAACCCCATAGAACGAATTAAATCGACGCGCGAAACGCCTTGTCAGCTCAAGATGCTGCTCCTGATCCTTACCAACCGGAACATAATGTGCCTTCTGAATCAGAATGTCGACAGCCATCAAAGTCGGATAGGTAAGCAATCCTGCATTGACACGCTTGTTCGAGTCATTACCTATAATTTCAGTTTCAATATTATCGGAATCGCTCTTTATCCCCAGCTGCTTACGTGCCTTATCCTTAAACGATGCCGTGCGCATAAGCTCACCTATGCCCACATGCATGTTCAACAACAGATACAGTTCCGAAACCTCCGGAACATCGCTCTGAACAAAAAGAGTTGATTTTTCAGGATCAAGGCCGGCTGCCAGATACTCCGCGAGTATATTTTTCACATTATCATGCAACTCAGCCGGCGAAGGATTAGTTGTCAAGGCATGCAGATCGGCTATAAAGAACAGATTATCGTATTTCGACTCCGGATCATCCTGCATTCTTACAAATTTCGACAGTGCGCCGTAATAATTTCCAAGATGTAAATTGCCGGTAGCACGGATTCCGCTTAAAACTATTTCCTTCTTTTTATCTGTATTGGTTTGCTCACTCATATATAATGACTTGTTTTATTTAAAGTTTGAATCTGTAACCCACACTTCCGCAAAAATCAAAATTCCTTACGGATGGATTTGCCACACCATAACTGAATGATGTATTTTTCAATCCGGTTTGAAGCCGGGCACCTATGCGAAGATGAGGACCGAAATCAAGATACGTACCCACATGAATTCCATAATCTCCACGGCGGAATGAATTTAGAAAAGTATGTGAGGAACTGAAATAATCAGTCTTGATATGTTCATAAACCGTTACAAGTTCTCCAAGCGCATTGACAGTTCCCGCAAATATATCCTGCTTCTGTCTTCCGGAAAAACCATATGAATAATATATACCGGCATCAACCAGCCACTTAACATTTTTGGCTATCATAAACCGTAGCGTAACAGCAACCGGAACATTGATAACATATGTTCTGTTATCAACCTGAACTCCGGTAATACCCTCAGTGCCCTCGGCTCCTGCAACAAGACTCATATTGTAGTTTCTAACCACAAGATTCAACTCTGTCGACAAACCAAGATATTCCCGTAACCCGAATGTTGCGCGAGCGCCCAAACCGCCCCTGAACCCCATATTTATGTTCAGATTGTCTATCTCCGGGAACGAATTCCTGTAATTCTGCATAACGGTGCTTCCACCAACAAGAGCATGCACGTCGACATCAAGAAAATTCTTTGCCGGCGACAAATCAATCATATCTGCACACCTTGCCGGCATTGAAAAGCCCAAGGTCAATATAAAACTCAAAAGTGATAATCGTAAGCGGAACTTCATTTAGCGCACATGATATTTACAAAGTGTAAAATTACATTATTTTTCCTTTCAAGCCATATACAACCCACAAAAAATAAATATTCTTTGTTAACGACAACCCTTTTTCATAAATTTGCATATTTAAAATTTTACACCGAAATGAACACCAAACTTTCAAAATCCTGGGTGAATTCACGCGACTACCTTTTCATTATCGGAGGCCTGCTTCTTTATGCCTTCGGTTTCTGTGCCTTTATTTTCCCTGAGAAAGTTGTTATAGGAGGTCTAACCGGTTTCGGAACATTAGTTTTCTTCATAACACAGAAAATCTTTGGATTCGGTGTGCCGGTCGCCATAACGCAATATGTCGCTAATCTTATTCTGCTGGCGTTTGCATATAAAAGTGTCGGAAAGCAATTTGTGTGGCGAACCATATTCGGAGCATCGATCCTTTCACTTTTCATCGGACTTCTAACTCCCTTCTTTCCCGAACCTCTTGTTGTTGGCGAACCGTTTATGAACATCATTATCGGTTCACTCATGTGCGGTGTAGGAATTGGTGTATGCTTCACTCACAACGGAAGTTCCGGCGGCACTGACATTGTGGCGGCCATGGTTTCAAAAAAATCCAATGTCAGTGTCGGACGCACCATGCTTTACACAGATTTCTGCATAATTTCATCAAGCTTCTTCATTCTTCATAAAATCGACATTGTAGTTTACGGTTTTGTGGTGCTTGTTATAGTTTCACTAATGGCTGACATGATTATCAATACAAACCGTCAGGCTGTACAATTCACCATCATATCCAAACACTGGGAAAAAATAGCCGATGCAATCAACACCGATGCACACCGCGGAGTAACCGTGCTCACCGGAATGGGATGGTATTCAAAATCCGATGTGAAAATGTTGCTTGTAATGTGTCGTAAAATAGAGTCAATCACCATTTTCCGCATCATAAAATCAATTGATGAACATGCCTTTATCACTCAAGCGAATGTAAATGGTGTTTACGGTCAGGGATTCGACATAATTAAACTTAAAACTCCAAAAACAGTCACCAAACAAAACTGAAAATGGCTGACAACTACCTTGAGCGGAAAATGGACGACTACCGTTCCGGCCGTGTATCCAAAACCACGAAACATCGAAACGCACCGGCAGCCTATCTTCCGCTCGAAGGGAAAAAAGCCCTTGTCACAGGCGGCGCAAGCCCTATTGGCCGTGCCATTGTTAATGAATTCATCCGACAAGGTGCTAAAACAGCGTTTTGCGATATAGATCTCGAAAACGGGAACCGTTTCGCACAGCTATCGGGAGCAAGATTTTATCATACCGACCTTTCATCACCTGAACAGATTATTAAAATGATGGAGAATCTGTTCAAAGTTTGGGGTGATGTGGACATTATTGTCAACAACGCTGCCAAAACCATATTCCAACCACTCACTGAACTCGACATAGATGAATGGAATTGTGTAATGGATACAAATGTACGAAGCATTTTCCTGATAGCCCGGACATGGGCTAAGCATCGTGCTGACACAAACCGATTCGGGAGGATAATAAACATTGCATCAACCCGCGCCATGATGAGTGAACCTTTAACTGAATCCTATTCCGCATCGAAAGGAGCGATAGTTGCACTTACACATGCTCTCATGGCTTCATTATCACCACTCGGAATTACTGTCAATGCCATTTCACCGGGATGGATACATACAAACCCCAAGGAAATCATATCGGAACAGGACAATCTGTTTCACCCCTCCGGTCGTGTAGGAATCCCCGACGATGTTGCTGCACTGACAGCATTTCTCGCCTCTGAAAAAGCGCAGTTCATCAATGGCCAGAACATTGTGATTGACGGTGGTGTAACCCGAAAAATGATCTATCCCTGAAACACAGATTTCGGACAGATATAATGACCTTTTCCACGCGTCCGGTTCCCGTATTGCACAGCATCATGCGGACACACATGGTAACAAGCCAGGCATCCTGCACAATTATCTCCCCATTCCGGACCATTTTTCTCTATCACAATATTACGCATCGGGCAAATCCGCATACATTTTCCGCATTCCACACAGGCATCCGTATGATGGAACGGCTTCGGGCTCATAAGGAACCTCATAAAAAACGGATAAATAACCCGTGTCTTGAACCAAGCGAACCTTCCTTTCACGGTTGTGTCAATTCTTGCTCCAACCCTTATGGCTCTGCCTGCTGCTTTTATGCTCTCACCGGCAGAATCAAGTTTACGCTTTGTCAACTCCGGTGAATCAACATCAAAACCGGGCAAGGACACATACGTGTTAGGCATGGCAATGGAGAATCCACCGCCTGCACACCATCCGCGCTTCCTCACAATTCTACGCCACATTTCATACGTTAGTCCGCAATCATCACCACATGTGCAAACCATAAAATGACGTCCGCCACCATTAATGGCGACACGCTTCATAAATTGCTTTACAACCGGAGGCACGCCCCAGGAATAAACCGGGAAAACCCAGACTATGGATTCTTCATCGTCAGCACACAATGATTCCATCGCACAAGCATCTATCCTGAGCATTTTTAAATCGCCCAAATACGCTGCCAAGCCATCGGCCACCAGCTTCGAATTTCCTGTGCCGCTAAACCAGATAATCATTTTATAGTTACCTGAGTGGCGCCGAAACCATATTCACGGAACGAAGCATCCTGAACATCATGACCTTTATAGCGATGGTTAAGTTCCTTGGTCAAAGCCTTACGCAATACGCCCTCCCCCTTTCCATGAATAAACACAATTGCCTGACCCTTATTCTTAAGATTCTCATCCATAACCCTACGGAATTCGTCCACCTGCAAATTTAGCATATCAGCAGCAGAAAACCCGTTCGTGTTATCGACAAGTTCCTGTATATGAAGATCTACCACTATTTTACCGTCATTTATATGCAGCTCACGTCTTTTCTTCCGGACCGGTCTGCGCGACGGCCGCTTATCGGCAGCTATCTTCTGCTTCATAGCCAGCTCTATATCCTTTGCCTCGACACGCTTCTCAACACAAGGCCTGTCATCAACAACAATTTCAAGGGCAATTACGGGACCGTCAAAATAAATATTCGGCTTATAGCAATGCAATTTGAAAAATTTTGTTGCATCAAGTGACAATTCAACTGATGCCGGCTTCTTTAATTCAAACGGCTTATTCCGCTTATATGCTACATACTGCACACAAACCTTATCAATGTCATTCAATTGCGAACGGTCAAGTTCTCCCAAAAGAAGCTGAATATTCGGCTCAACGACTCCGGCATAACGCGCACTCCAGTCATTACGTTCAATTGAGTGTGTAAGATAGCAGAAGGAAACATAATAATTAGAATCATTTACAAGCACGGTGTCGATATCCGATGATGTAGGCGACTTAATATCAAGCGGTTCATATGCAAGCGTGATGTTTATGGAATCACCCGTAGGCGTTTCTTCAATTTCAAGTTCTTCACTCACAGTGGCAACCGAAGCGACATTTCGTGTATCAGAACCCTGAACAGCATCAGCCTTGAAGTTGGCTGTCTTGGATTCATTTTGAGATAAATGAGGTTTTGACTCGCCAACCACAACGCACTCACGTACAAGAATGGGAGTCTCAAAACCATCCTCATCCTCAACATACGCCATATTTCCCTCAATGCGTGTTATTTTTCCTCCACCAATAGTGTTCAGAAATCTTACAACATCTCCAACCTTTGCCATGACCCTTATTAATTAAGTTATTTCTTACTGTCGATATCATTAAGCAATTCCTCAACAGCACGCTTTAGCTGCTGATCATTTCCCTTTGCCAACTCCGTCGGATCATTAGCAACCTTAACATCCGGCTCAAGCTGCGTGTTTTCAAGATAGTTTCCTTCAGCCGTGCGGAATCCGATAACGGGAATGCCGAACACCATGGTCGGATCCTGCATCGTAACCCAATTTACGCTTGACATAGTGCCGGGAACAGGCATACCTACAAGTTTACCAAGTTTCTTATACTTATACACCCAGGGGGTTCCATGGGCATTACTGTAGTTAGCCTCATTCATTAACATTATGCTCGGCTTTGTCCATCTGCGTGAAGGCATCACGCTTGTCTTCATGCCGTGAATATCCTGCGTAAGATAAGCATCCGCACTGAAAAGCACCTCTATATCCTCATGCAGTCGGCCACCTCCGTTCCAGCGTGTATCTATAACAATACCTTCCAAATCTCGGAACTTACCCATAACTTTTGCATATATCTTACGGAACGACTCGTCATTCATGCTTTCAAGATGAACATAACCCAATCTGCCATTACTCCATTTTTCCACATCCTTCTCACGGTTTGCCACCCAACGGTCGTAGAGCAAATCGTTGAAAGCACCGATTGAAATAGGCAAAATCACTTCCTCGGAATAATTACCACCATTTTTGAAGCCGACAAGAGTCTTCTTTTTGGCAATACCGGCTAAAACAGAACTGATATCCGTGCTGTCAGTTAATTCCTGTCCATTTATAGAGGTAATGACAGAACCCGGCTTCAAAGAAGTAGTAGCACGGTCAAAAGGTCCATTTGCCACAATCTCCCCTACTTTTAAACCCGGGCCACCATAAGACATATCAAACAATACACCCAACGATGCGGTAGGCATCTGCGATCCGGACGCCCTATATCTTCCGCCGGTGTGCGAAACATTCAGCTCACCGAGCAGCTCACTTAATAAATCGGCAAAATCGCGGTTGTTATTGATGTGAGGCAAGAACTTTGCATAATCTTTATACAGTCCCTCCCAATCAACTCCATTCATATCCGGAACATAAAAACGCTCACGTTCCTCATTGAACACATAGTTCAACATAAAATCACGTTCCGCAGCAAGATCAACAGGAAAACGGCCTCCCAGCGAAACATTGGAAAGTTTACCTCCTTTCGGCGCATATTTCTTTACAGTTCCATTGATTATAAAGAGATTGCCGTCGTTATCAGCATATATTGAGCCGGGGCGCACACCCATTTTTTTTGCAAGTTTGGTATCTTTCTTCCTTACATTTGTTTCCCACAGATCATAACCATCCTCAAACTCAGTAAGGAAATAGAGTGTTTCACCGTCAGATGTCAGGTATGCATCTGATATAGTAGATGAATTCGGTGTAAGACGAACTGTGCGCAATTCCACATTGTCAAAATCGATTTTCGACTTCCCGGCACTTTTTTGCTCATCGTCCTCAGCTGCATTACTGTCGTCAACAACCGGTTTCTTTCCGTTCTTCGTTTTCTTATCTTCCTTTTTCGCTGAATCGCTCTTTTTCTTTTTCTGCTGCTTTTCAACCTCCTTGAGCAAAGCATAATCCTCCTCACTCAAACAGAATTTATCATAAGCATCTTTTGTAAGGAATGCGAGCATCACATCATACATCGAACCCCACGATGCGTGATTTCGCATACCATAACGCTCCGATAAAAACAGAATTGCCTTACCATCAAGTGCCCAACGCGGAGATTCATCAAAATATCCCGTATTAGTTATATCATGAATCTTTCCAGTGCTTACCTCAACAACAGAAATGTCACCATATGGCTGATGCGATGCTTTTGTATTTTCAATCAGAATCATCGTTCCGTCCGGACTCCACTGCGATTGGAAGCCTTTTGCTCGCGACGGATTAGTTGTACCGTCCGTCAACTGAGTGGTTTTCTTACTCGCAAGATCAAGCACCATAAGCTTATTGCGATCCTGAACATAAGCTAATTTTTTTCCATCCGGCGAAAGCGACGGAAACGTACGGTCAATCTTATCATCAGGGAAAACACGCTCTTCATTAACTATCACGGCATTGCTGAAATTCGGATCATCAGGTCTACCTATCGATGCACGATAAATGTTATAATATCCATCGCGCAACGATGTGTAAAATAGTTCCCTGCTATCCTTACCCCAAGTAATATCGCTCTCACCTTCAGGAGTTTGTGTTATCTGCTTAACCGAGGGATGTTCAACCGATGTCACAAAAACCTCACCGCGGTTAACATAAGCCAATTGCTTGCCATCGGGACTTGGCACACCCTCAACAGCATTCGATGCATTCAGATATTTGACCTGGCGGTCCGAATCATCGGCCACAACGTTTATATTAACTTTTGAAGGACTTTCGCCGGGGTTAAGCGTATATATCTCTCCATCATATGTAAATGCCAGAACCCCTGTATTACTAATTGACAGAAAGCGAACAGGATGACGTTGAAAATCTGTAATAGCCTTGGAATCACCCACACGTGACAACGGCATTTGCCATACATTTATCGACTTACCGTCACGTTCACTTAAAAAATAAACCGTGCCACCATCAGCCGACACAACCGGATTTAAATCTTCGCCAGCCCTGTTGGTAAGATTCTGATGCTTGTCTGTTTTGGCGTTATATAACCAGATATCGCGGGTAACGGATGAGGTGTGATGCTTTCTGAATTTATCCTCAAAACCCTTGATGTCCTGATATACAAAATTATTAGTGCCGGGAATCAGACTGATGCTCTCTGCAGCGGATCCTAACATCTGTTTCGAGGCTCCTCCTTTCACCGGAACCGTATATAATTGTGTAAGGCGGCTTGTGGGAAACTGGGCGCTTGTCCACGGAGCCTGTATTGCAGCAGAATAAATAACACTTTTTCCATCCGCAGTAAACGCTTCAGGCATCTCATTGGCAGAATTTGTAGTAAGACGTTTGGCAGTACCTCCGTCAGCATCCATTATATATACATCAAATCCACCGTTTCGATCGCTTGCAAACGCAATTTTCTTACCATCCGGACTCCACACAGCCTTAGTTTCATAACTTGGCTGCGAGGTGAGTCGCTCTGCCTTACCGCCGTTAACATCAACCTTATAAATATCGCCCTTATATGTAAAGGCAATCTGACGTCCGTCAGGCGAAATAACCACATCGCGCATCCATAGCGGAGTCGATGCACCGACACCAGAAACGGTAAATAAACCGGCAATGATAAGAAATAAGTACTTTTTCATTATGTGTAATTTTAAAAATCCATCAATCTATAAAAACAAGATATACAGCCGCCACAAGAAATAATCCGGCTAAAGCATGATTCCATTTCAAATGAAAATCATCGAACATAATAAGGCTGAATATAACAAAAATTGTCAATGTTATAACCTCCTGAATAACCTTTAACTGCATCAGCGAAAACGGACCTCCATTTCCGTTAAACCCGATACGGTTGGCAGGAATCATGAAACAATATTCTATGAACGCTATACCCCACGAAAAAAGAATAACGCCTATAACCGGCCAATTCGATGATATTCCTGCACTCTGAAGCTTCAGATGCCCGTACCAGGCACATGTCATGAAAACATTAGCAATTAGCAGAAGGCCGAGCGAAAGAACAGAACTGTTCATTACTTATTATATGAAGGGTCGAAAATAGTGTTTAAAACATGTGCGAGCCTTAATCCGCCTCGCAACAACTGCAATTCGATTGTCGGAGCCGCCTTTGCTATTTCGTTATACGAAACGTTTGAACCAGCAGGAGTGTTTCTATAAGCAATTCCGGCCAGATTCATCGTTTCCTTTGCCCAATCATCGGCATTGCCGGCTACAAACGCATCATACTCCCCTTCACTCACACGGTCAATCTGCTGCTGCCATTCAGTGTAACTCCATTTGTGAGCCGATTCAAGCAGTGAACCATCCCAAATTGAATGTAGATTCGTATCGCGCCCGAAGAATTTCACTTTTATACGGTTACCGCCTAGGTCAGTGGCATGCCCCATATGCATTGGCTGATGCATATCGCCCATGACATGAACAAGTATTTTCAGCGCAAGAGCTTTTTCTTCATCCGATGTGTCACTGCTCTTCAATTTTTCCGACATAGCCTTAACTGCCGTTACGGCATCGCCCGAGGGATTCGCCTTTGCCTCCTCATAGCGTTCACCTTCATCAACATTTTTATAATGCCACGTTTTGGTATATGCATACGGCGCCGTATGGCTTGCATTATCAAGCCAGTTCGCCCAGTAAACAATTGAGTTGCCATCAAGCAATTTTTCAACAGCCAGTTTCGTAACCGGTGTCAAATGCTGTTCAGCTATATATGCGGTTACATCGTGTCCCTTCTGCCCCCAGCCAAAAGCGTTCAGACCAGTCAGGATAAATGCAACAATAAGTGCGTTGCGATAACAAATTTTCATTTAAGTGACATTAGTGATTTAACAGCACAAAGTTAAGAATTTTTGCCATACATAATGTTTCATATAAGCAAAAACACCATAAAAAAGTGGGCATCCAGCTAGGATGCCCACAATATATTCTATTTGAAAATATAATTATTCCTCAATAGTGCAGATAGATACACGGTTCCAGGATTCCTCGCTGAACATGTGACCGATACCTTCGCCTTCAGCCTGGATGCGGCTTGCGTCGATGCCATACTTCTTAACGAGAGCAGTCTTAACAGCTTCTGCACGAGCAGCAGCAAGTTTCAGGTTGAGTTCCTGGTTGCCGTCCTGTGAAGCGTAACCCTTAACAACTACCTTTGAACCTTTGTGGTTCTTCAGATATTTTGCAACCATTTCCACGTTGGGCTGCTGGTCGGGAGTGATTACAGATGAACCAATCTTGTAGAAAATATAGCGTACAGAGCTGAGTGTGTTAGAAACTTCCTTGATTACTTCAGGTTTCTTGTTCTTTGCAGCTGCAAGTTCTGACTCAAGAGCGGCATTCCTTGCATTTGAAGCCGCGAGAGCTGCGTTACAACCTTCGAGCTGACCGCGGAGATCGTTAACTTTAGCGTTAAGATTTGCAAGTTCTGCGCTGTTGTCTACACAAGGAGACACGCAATTGAAGCCGTTTGAACCGAGACGGAAAGAAACAGAAGCTTCAACATTGAACATAGCACGATTAATATTATATTCAAGCTTGCACACTCCGGGAGCTTTGAAATTGCCGGTCATATTGTAAAGAACGGCCGGCTTGATGGCAACAATAACACCATCAGCAACATTGAAGTTGAAGTTTAAACCGGCTTTGGTAACAAAGTTATTATAACCCTCGTTGTTGCCCACTTCATAAGTATGATACAATCCTGAACCGGCCTGAACTTCGATGTCGAACAAACGGTTCTTATCACATTTGTAACCACCGAAAAGATTCATAAGGTTAACCTTTGCATAAGGACCAACATAAAGATTGTCGACCACGCTGCTGGCTCCACTGATTCCAATAAAACCTTCAGCACCTACGCCAAAAGCAGGAGTAACCATTTTGTGAAGGTGAACACCGGCACCACCGCGCATATTTGTCCAGAATGAATGTCCCTTAAGAGGAGTTGTTGCACCTACATCAACACCTAACCACCAATTCTGCCAGAATGAAGGCACTTCAACTGTTTGCTGCGCATTTGCAGTCATCATGCCGACTACGGCAGCAGCCATAAGAATAAGCTTTTTCATTTATTTAAAATTTAAACGTTAAATAGAAATTCGCACAAATTTAATTATTTCTATAAATAATTACAAATAAATGCTAATAAAGTTCTTAATGATAAGGAAATCTTTAAAAAATAATCAAAATAATTACAATTTGTCAGATTTTTCGGAATACAGGCGCTATGATGTCAAAGCAACATATTAAGCAATGAATCCATAAAAAAGTCGGCGCCCGTATGGACGCCGACTCTAATATTATAATCTTTCAGTAATTATTCTTCGATTGTGCAGATAGATACACGGTTCCAAGATTCTTCACTGAACATGTGACCGATACCTTCGCCTTCAGCCTGAATGCGGCTTGCGTCGATGCCATACTTCTTAACGAGAGCGTTCTTAACAGCTTCAGCACGAGCGGCAGCAAGTTTCAGGTTGAATTCCTGGTTACCGTCCTGTGAAGCGTAACCCTTAACAACTACCTTTGAGCCTTTGTGGTTCTTCAGATATTTTGCAACCATTTCTACATTGGGCTGCTGGTCGGGAGTGATTACAGATGAACCAATCTTGTAGAAAATATAGCGTACAGAGCTGAGTGTGTTAGAAACTTCCTTGATTACTTCAGGTTTCTTGTTCTTTGCAGCTGCAAGTTCTGATGCAAGAGTAGCGTTCTGAGCATTTGCAGCGGCAAGAGCGGCGTTGCAGCCTTCGAGCTGACCGCGGAGATCATTAACCTTTGCATTGAGGTTAGCGATTTCAGCGCTGTTGTCTGCACAGGGAGCAGCCATCTTGAAGCCGTTGCCACCAATGTTATATGAAACTGAAGCAAGAACATTGAGGTTTGCACGATGCTTGTTGTAGTTAACAGCTGAACGTTCGCCAGTGTTAGTCATGTCATAAATAACTGAAGGTTTAAGTGAAACTGTAACGTAATCGCTTACATTAAAGTTAAAGTTCAAACCTGCTTTTGTAGCGAAGTCATTGTAACCCACATTGCTTACACCAGCGTCGTAAGTATGCAACCAGCCGCAACCGGCCTGTACATCAATGTCAAACAAACGCTTCTCGCCATTGTAGGTTCCGAAGAGATTCATTAAATTAACTGTTCCGTAAACACCGGCGTATGTGTTATCAACCACTGTTTTGCTGTGGATAGGAGCAAATGCGCCATACTGTGTGCGGGTATTTGATGTGTTAAAGAAAGCAAGACCTTCAACACCTACTCCAAATGCAGGAGTAACCATTTTCTGAACATGTAAACCTGCAACACCACGTACATTCTGGAAGAATGAATGACCCTTTAAAGGAGTTGTTGCACCACCATCCAAACCAATCTGCCAATTCTGCCAGAATGAAGGAGCCTCTACATTTTGCTGTGCATTTGCAGTCATAATACCTGCAACAGCAGCAACCATAAGAATAAGTTTTTTCATTTTAAATAGTTTTTAACGTTGATAAATTCGGCACAAAAATACAAAAAAAATTAAATCGTAGAAAGTTTTAATAAAATTTATCTAAATTTTCACATTTAAAATTAGATAACTTGTTTTGAATTTTAGTTTCTATATTATTTTTATTAACACTTAATAGCATCATGTTTTGCTATTTTCGAAATTAAAACGCTTTTACCGCCGTAATGGTTTTTCAATGTTGAGTTTTTTTATAAATTTGCATCCGAAACCGCCATTTATTCACCTATTATATACAGACGGAAATTCGAAACATCAATTAATATTTGAATCAAAAGCTACAAAATGAATATATTTTCATTTTGCATAAACAATTACCGATAAATATTTATTCACTATTAATAATTTTACATCATGAAAAGTTTAATCTTATCAATCGCCTTTGCTCTATTTGCTGTAACCGCCTTTGCTGACAACACTGCAACTTGTGCAAAACAAGCAACAACCTGCACAACAACCTGCAAAAAGGAAGCTTGCAAAAAAGATGCTTGTAAGAAGGATGCTTGCAAGAAAGACACCTGCAAGAAGGATGCCTGCAAGAAAGATGCCTGCAAGAAAGATGCCTGCAAAAAGGATACCTGCAAAAAGGATACCTGCATGAAGGATACCTGCAAGAAGGATACCTGCAAGAAAGAACAGTGCAAAAAACAGTCTTGTAAAAAATAATAATGAAACGTTACCTTGTTACAGGTGGAGCCGGTTTCATTGGCTCGAATTTTGTTAAATACCTACTCAAAAAATATGGTGAGAATGTCGAGATTCTTATTCTCGACGCTCTCACCTATGCCGGTAATCTTTTAACCATAAAGGACGAACTTAACCGACCGAATGTAAGATTTGTAAAAGGAGATATTGCCGATAGTGAACTTGTAACATCTCTGTTCGCTGAATTTGATCCTGATTATGTGGTTAATTTCGCAGCAGAATCACATGTCGACCGTTCAATAACTCATCCACGGCTATTCGCAATGACCAATATTATTGGCACTCAAAACATGCTCGAGTGTGCCCGACGTGCGTGGTTAACCGGCAAGGATAAAAATGGCAAACCTGTATACAAACAAGGCAAGAAATATCTGCAGATAAGCACTGACGAAGTTTACGGCTCACTGCAACGTGATTTTACCGAACCACAACCGTTAAAGGTTAATGCAGAAATTGCAAAGGTTATAGAAGGCCGTTCAACACCAACCACCTTCGGAACAAAATTCTTTACCGAGGAAACCCCGTTGGCTCCGCGCTCGCCTTATTCCGCAGCAAAAACATCGGCCGACCTCTTTACTCTCGCTTATCATGAAACCTATGGCCTTCCAATAAACATTACACGTTGCAGCAATAACTACGGTCCTTACCATTTTCCTGAAAAGCTCATTCCTCTTATCATAAAGAATGTTCTTGATGGCAAAAAGCTTCCGGTTTACGGGAAAGGTGAAAATGTGCGCGACTGGCTTTATGTTGCCGATCACGCAAAGGCAATTGACATGGTTCTCAGAGATGGTCGCAATGGCGATGTTTACAATATCGGAGGCTTCAATGAAGAACAGAACATCTCTATAGTCAAACTCATAATCGATACAATTTTAACGATTATGAATAACGAGCCTCACTACCGGAAACTTCTGAAACATCCGTTGGAAAACATAAACTACGGCCTGATTACATATGTATCAGACCGTCCGGGGCACGACATGCGCTATGCAATCGATCCGACTAAAATAGCAACCGAACTTGGATGGTACCCTGAAACTCCTTTCTCCGAAGGTATTGAAAAAACAATTCGCTGGTATCTTGACAATCCTGAATGGGTTGAAAACGTTATTAGCGGGGACTATCAAAACTACTACGACCAGATGTACACCAACCGTTAAAATCACTTCACGATGAAAGGCATTGTATTGGCCGGCGGTTCCGGCACCCGTCTATATCCGATAACACGAGGAATTTCCAAACAACTTATCCCTGTTTTCGACAAGCCGATGATCTATTATCCTATCTCGGTTCTGATGCTCGCCGGAATTCGCGAGATTCTCGTAATATCCACTCCTGACGATCTGCCCGGATTCAAGCGGCTTCTCGGTGACGGAAACGACATCGGTGTTAGTTTCTCCTATGCCGAGCAACCTCGGCCTGAAGGTTTGGCACAGGCATTCACCATCGGGCGCGATTTTGTAGGCGATGATGACGTATGCCTTGTGCTTGGCGACAATATTTTTTACGGTCAGGGGTTCACGGCTATGCTTAACAAAGCTGTTGAAACCGCAAAAGAAGGATATGCCACAATCTATGCCTACCCTGTGAGCGACCCGCAACGCTATGGCGTTGTTACAGTCGATGAAAATAACAACGCAGTTCATATTGAAGAAAAGCCTGCGGAACCGCGTAGCAATCTTGCCGTAGTCGGATTATATTTCTATCCCAATCCAGTTCTTGACATTGCAACCGATGTCAAACCCTCTGCACGTGGCGAACTTGAAATAACTTCGGTCAATGAAGAGTTCATGAATCGCCAACAGCTTAAGGTTCAACGGCTCGGGCGTGGATTCGCGTGGCTTGACACAGGCACGATAGATTCATTGCTTGAGGCATCGAATTTCATAGCCTCAATTGAAAAGCGACAAGGTTTTCAGGTTGCCGCACTTGAAGAAATAGCTTTTAGAAAAGGCTGGATTTCAGCTGAACATCTTGCCAAGCTTGCGCAGCCTATGAAACAAAACGCTTACGGACAATATCTTATCAATCTTGCCAAGAATGGAATTTAATCGGTCAAGAATAATTGAAATTCCAACCGCGCGCGACCCACGGGGCAATCTCTCGGTGCTTGAAAATTCGGGGGTTGTTCCATTCAACATTGCAAGAGTCTATTGGATTTACGATCTGCCTTCCGACACTGAGCGTCACGGCCATGCCTTCTATTCTCAGTCAGAAATCATTGTTCCCCTTTCCGGAAGTTTTGACATTGAGACCGAAGATACATGTGGCTGCCGCACTTTTCATCTCGACCGTCCCAACAAAGGCCTGTATATTCCTCCGATGACATGGCGTTCAATTAAAAATTTTTCCACCCTTAGTTCCGCCCTCGTCATATCATCAGAACTTTTTGATGAAAACGACTATATCCGGTCCTACAGTCAATATCATAATTTGATTTCCGAAAATCGATAGTAATCTATGTCAGGTCTTGATAAGTGCAAATTAATAGAGTTTCCAAGAATAAGCCATCCGAACGGAACAATTGCTGTGGCTGAAAACTCCAATGCACTCCCCTTTGCAATTAAACGGGCCTTTTACATTTACGACATACCTTCCGACACTGAACGCGGTGCTCACGCACATAAAACAGGTGAACAAATAATAATAGCCGCTGCCGGCAGTTTCGATGTCTCAATATCCGACGGTCATGAAACAAGGATTATCAATCTTAACCGACCATATAAAGGACTTTACATCCCACCGGGAATTTGGGTTGGGCTGAACGGATTTTCAAGCGGATGTGTGTGCCTCGCATTCTGTTCAAACACATACGATGACAATGACTATATACGTGATTATCAGGAATTTTTAAACCACACATCATCCAGAAATGAATAAAGTTGAATTCCTTAATCTTGAATTGGAGAACAAACCATTTGAAGCTGAACTAAAGTCTGCAGCCAATCGGGTAATTGACTCCGGACGATATATTGGTGGCGAGGAAGTTTCTCTTCTTGAAAAAGACATTTGCAATAAACTTAATGCGCCTTACGCCGTAGGGGTTGCTTCTGGTCTCGATGCCCTGATTCTCGGCCTGCGTGCGGCAGTTATTACCGGACGTCTTAAAAATGGGGACAAGGTAATGGTGCCTGCAAACACGTACATAGCATCATTTCTTGCCATAACTCATGCCGGATTAACTCCGGTTCCAGTCGACCCTGATGAAACAACTTATAATCTCACCGGCGAAATAATTGAACGGAATCTCACACCCGACATTAAAGCGATAATGCTTGTACACCTCTATGGTCGGACTGCCTGGGATGAGAAAATAGGTCAGATTGCAACCTGTCGAAACATACTTATAATTGAAGACGCAGCGCAAAGCATCGGTGCCCGGGCTAAAGTATCAGGACTGTTCGGGTCATGTTACACCGGAGCTCTTGGCCACATTGGAGCCCTGAGTTTCTATCCGACAAAAAACATCGGGGCACTTGGTGATGCCGGTGCGGTAATTACATCAATTCCGGAAATTGCAGAAGTGGTAAAAGCTCTCGGTAACTACGGCAGTTTTAAACGTTATGAAAACGTGTACATCGGAAACAACTCGCGTCTCGACCCCATTCAGGCCGCCTTTATCCGAATAAAACTCAAACACATCGACAAGCTTAACGCCGACCGTTTCGCCAATGTGATCGCATATAACAACACAATCAGCAACCCCCTTGTAGTCAAGCCACTTATTGACTCGTCCCTCACCGATAATGTTTGGCATCAATATGTAATACGATGTAAAAATCGTGATGGACTGAGACATTTTCTTGCCGAAAACGGCGTGCAAACTGACATTCATTACCCGATTCCTCCCCACAGACAGCCATGCTATAAAGAGCAATTTATGAACTATAGTCTGCCTGTTTCAGAAAACCTTGCGAACGAAGTGCTGAGTCTTCCTGTGGCTCCCGCCACCATCAATGTAAAGACATCTTCCGACGTAGGCCGTCTTATAAACCAGTTTAAATAAAAACACATGAACACCCCTATTCCACCTAAATACCGCATACTGCTTGGCATATTTCTTACCGTAATCTTTGTCGGGGCATGGCAGCTGTGGGCCGATTCTGGTAAAAAACAATCCGTCACGGTAAATGATTCAGCACAAAGCGAAGTATCAGATTTGCTAAAAGTTGTGACACCTCTAAACACACCGTCAATTTTCAAAGCATATCCCGGATTTCAACTCAGTTTCAATCCACAGAAACATATTCCAAACTGGGTGGCCTGGGAACTCACTGACGACGAAACAAACGGCTCAATCAAACGCTCAAATAAATTCCTGCGCGATGAAAGTGTTGAGGGCTGTCCCGAATCATACGATTACAACTATTCCGGCTATCAGCGTGGCCACATGGCTCCGGCCGGTGATATGAAATGGAGCCGGGAAGCAATGGAATCAACATTCTTCCTAACAAACATCTGTCCGCAAATGGGGACACTAAACACCGGAACGTGGCGTAACCTCGAAGAAAAATGCCGCACGTGGGCACAGAATTTAGGTTCTTTGGTTATTATTTGCGGACCGGTGCTCACCGACTCAATCCGCGAATTCATCGGCGACACACGCGTAGCCGTGCCAAAACGTTTTTTCAAAGTGATTCTTGCACCAAAAACCAACCCAATGCAGGGAATTGGCTTTATAATGAACAACGGCAGAGTGGAAGGTGGCATGCAACAGGCTGCAATGTCAATAGATGAAGTTGAGAAAATCACTGGCCTTGACTTTTTCAGCACATTACCTGATGACATTGAAGCAGAAGTAGAATCACAGAACCGATTCCACAAATGGAGCACAATCGGCAAACAGAAAAAATAAAACCGGAACATACTCTTCCGATATCCATAAAATGAATAATTCTAACGACACAATATGCGCCATATCCACTCCTCAAGGAATCGGTGGAATCGCAGTAATACGCATCTCCGGCCCTGATGCAATAATAATAGCCGACAAAATATGGCAAGGGAAACCGCTTTCCGAACAAAAAAGCCACACGGCACATCTCGGCAACATAATTGACTTAGCCAACAATCAGACCATCGATCAGGCCTTAGCAACCATTTTTCGCGAACCACACTCCTTTACATCTGAAAATATTGTGGAATTTTCCGTTCACGGTTCACAATGGATACAGACAAAAGTGTTGGAACTACTTCAAAAACATGGTGCGAGAATGGCGCAACCGGGTGAATTTACCCGACGTGCATTCGCTGCCGGCAATCTTGATTTAGCTCAGGCGGAAGCTGTTGCCGACCTTATCGCCTCATCATCAGCCTCTGCGCATCGACTAGCAATGAACCAAATGCGGGGTGGATTCTCGAAACGACTGACCCAACTACGTGAAAAACTCCTGGAACTCGCCTCACTTCTTGAACTCGAACTCGATTTCTCGGAAGAAGATGTGGAATTTGCATCGCGCACACGCATGCTTGAACTTGCTGAAGAAATTAACAAAGAAGTGAACCGGCTTCATCAGTCATTCCGTCAAGGCCAGGCAATTAAAAACGGCATACCCGTAGCAATTGCCGGAGCAACGAACGCCGGAAAGTCATCACTGCTTAATGCAATTCTCGGCGACAACCGCGCAATTGTCAGCGACATACACGGCACCACTCGCGACACTATTGAAGACATCATTACCCTTAACGGATTCCAATTCCGCCTAATTGACACAGCCGGACTCCGAAACACAACCGACACAATTGAAAAACTTGGCATTGACCGGTCGCACAAAGCAATTGAAAAAGCAGAGATCGTGATACTTGTGATTGACTCCTCGCAACCACTCCCCGACTCAATAAATACACTCTCTCAGGCAAATCCCGGTTTGTTCATCATAGCAATTAACAAAACCGACCTTACCCCGCATCCACAGACAATAGAACAAATCACACAACTCGTACAAAACCGACCCAACATAAAATTAGTTGAACTATCAGCGAAAACAGGAGACGGCCTCACACTTCTCGTTGACGAACTAACGAACCACGCCAAACAAATGCAAGGCGCGGACAACGCACAGATACTCGTGACAAATGCGCGACATGCACAGGCACTCGCTCATGCAGCCAAATCCGCCCAAGACGTAATCAACGGACTTAACATAAATCTTCCGCCCGATCTAATAGCCGAGCACATGCGCGAAACCCTCTACCACCTTGGCACAATCACCGGCGCCATAACAACCCCCGAAATCCTCAACTCCATCTTCTCCCGCTTCTGCATCGGAAAGTGAAGCGAGGAAACAGCAAAGAACCAAAACGAACCAAAAGGATAATAAACAGAAAAGAAAGAGCCGAAACAGAGTAATATAGACGAGGTCTAAATTTTAGCAATTTCTTTTTGTTTCCTTTTCTTTTCCCAATTTTTTGTTGTTACTTTGTTACTCGGAAAAATCAAGTAACAAAAGTAACAAAGTGGACATGGAAAAATCAAAAGACCCGATAAGACTGAGGAAGCGGCAGTTGCGGAATGGCAACACCTCCCTCTATCTTGACATTTACATCGATGGTAAGAGAAGCTACGAGTTCCTCAACCTCTACCTCGTCCCGGAGAAGACACGAG
>CAZMAO010000006.1:0-78279 GCA_964564465.1 uncultured Bacteroides sp. | reverse complement strand
GACTATGGCAAGACCGAAGTGCTCCATTTCCTCCTCTCGAACTGCAAATATTGGCTTGAAGAATACCGCTTCGACGGGTTCCGCTTCGACGGCGTCACATCGATGCTCTACTATAACCACGGCCTCGGACAAGCTTTCGGAGGTTATGCCGACTACTACGATGGCGGCCAGGACACCAATGCAATTACATATCTTACGCTTGCAAACAAACTCATACACCATCTGAATCCGCATGCAATAACCATTGCCGAGGAGATGAGCGGAATGCCAGGACTCGCGCTTCCGTTCAAAGATGGCGGCATCGGTTTTGACTACCGCATGGCAATGGGCATCCCCGACTACTGGATCAAGACCCTCAAAGAGAAAAAAGATGAGGACTGGCACCCCACTTCCATATTCTGGGAACTCACGAACCGCCGTGCCGACGAAAAGACAATCAGCTATGTCGAAAGCCACGACCAGGCGCTCGTAGGCGACAAGACCGTGATATTCCGCCTTATCGACAAGGAAATGTACTGGCACATGGCGAAAAACGACGATAACGGCGTAGTGGCCCGCGGAATGGCGCTCCATAAAATGATTCGGCTCGTAACCGCAGCTACAATCAACGGCGGATACCTCAACTTCATGGGCAACGAATTCGGACACCCGGAATGGATCGACTTCCCGCGCCAGGGAAACGGCTGGAGCTACAAATATGCCCGGCGGCAGTGGAGCCTTGTCGACAGCCCCTTTCTCAAATACGAACAGCTTAACGCATTCGACAACGCCATGGTGCGCCTCATCGAAGGCACTTATAACTTCCAGGCCCTCCCCGTGGTAAAACTGTGGGAAAAGGATGACGATCAGATTCTCGCCTTTAAACGTGGCAACCTGATATTTGTATTCAACTTCCACCCCACCGAAAGCTTCGACTCCTACGGCATCCTCGCCCCTCCCGGACAATACCGTACGGTGCTGTCAACCGACTCCCCGCGATTTGGCGGCTATGCCAATATCGATGAAACTGTCCACCACTTCACACAGCCCGACCCGCTCTACACGCCCCTCGGACTCGGCTGGCTTAAACTCTACATCCCCTCGCGCAGCGCAATAGTTCTTAAACTCCATCAGCAACGCCCTAAAATGCAAAAGACACCCGCACGGAACACCCCCAAGTCCAAAAAACAATAGTTTTTGCCGACAAGTGAATAAAATATGAAATAAATTACTTACTTTTGCATTAAATGTGTGGATAACTGTCCGCAAACTTTTAAGCACTTATGGTAAAAGTGAAATTACATAGGGTTCATCGTGAAGGCACCAACATTCTGGTGCTCCTGTTCCTCATGCTCGCGGTGGTCAATGTTCCGCTGTGGATGTTCGTCCGCCCCGTGGAAATCCCTGCCATCTTCTCTGCCATCTGTGCCATTATTTTCCTTCTGGTTCTCAACTTCTTCCGCTCGCCGCGCCGACGCTTTCTCGGCAATGAGAAAAACGTTGTCGTTTCAAGTGTCGACGGAAAAGTAGTAGCACTCGAAAAAACCTACGAAAACGAATATCTCCATCGCGAAGTCATGCAATTATCTGTGTTCATGACCGTTTTCGATGTCCATGCCAACTGGTTTCCGCTCAACGGAGAAGTCCTGCTGGTTCGCCATCATAGCGGACGCTTCATGTCGGCATATCTTCCGAAATCGAGCACCGACAACGAACGCAGCACCGTGGTTATCCGTGCGGAAAACGGACAGGAAGTGCTTGTGCGCCAGATTGCCGGTGCCGTTGCCCGACGCATAGTAACCTACGCACGTCCCGGCGAAGAAGCCTGCATTGGCCGGCACATGGGCTTTATCAAATTCGGATCGAGAGTTGACATATACCTCCCCCTCGATGCTGAGATTCTTGTTAAACTCGGCGATAAAACCCGGGGCGGAATAACCGAAGTGGCACGCCTTAAAGGCTAACCTCACTTTTCATAATCACCGAAAACATGTTACGAAGAATTATATCAGCCATTCCCAACACCATAACCTCTCTTAACCTCATTTCCGGTGTTCTGGCAACAATACTCGCGTTCGTCTACGACACCAACATCGGACCACTTGCCGGATATCAATGGGCATTTATTGCCATAGCCGCCGCCGCATTGTTCGATTTCCTCGACGGTGCCTCGGCACGTCTGCTCCATGCCTACTCCGACCTCGGCAAAGAACTCGATTCCCTCGCCGACCTTGTATCCTTCGGAGTCGCTCCGGCATTATTGATGTACAACACCATCATCTACTTCAATCCCGGCTTCACACCATGGGCGCTCGCGTCAGTGCTTATAGCCGTCATGGGCGCATTGCGTCTGGCCAAATTCAACATCGACACCCGACAGACAACATTCTTCATCGGGCTTCCTATTCCCGCCAACGCCATATTCTGGATCGGATGGATCGCATGGATGCACGCCCACACCTATCCCGGAAACCTTTCCACAGCAATCATAATTCTGCTTTTCTCACTTCTCATGGTGAGCAACATAACCATGTTTTCACTGAAATTCAAAAATTTCAATCTTCGTGAAAACTTCCGCCGTTATGTAATTATTCTTGCTGCGCTTCTGTTCCTCCTTACCGACGGAATAGCCGGATTAGCATGGACAATTCTCCTCTACCTCCTCATCTCCGTTGTCTGCAGCAAAAAAAATCTGGCATAACCCGCCCCATCCCTGACAACCTGCACAATTTTATCTTACCATGTCCTTTTTAGCATTTATAATTCTTGTCTTCATATTCTGCTTTGTCGTTTGGCCATTGCTGCGCGGCGCCCTGTTCGTTAAACGCGCCCGCTCGCAAATGCGACGTCAGATGGAAGATCTGCAGAAAGAAGCAGAACGCCGCCGGCGCGCAAACCGTCCCGGCGGTTGGAACACACCCGCACGACACCGGAAAAAATACGCCAGAACCGATGGCGAATACGTTCCCTTTCAAGAGTTAGACATACAGATACACGAAGAAACAACCACCGTGGAAATCGATGATTCAACCGTTACCGTTGAGAACCAGATCACCGATGCCGAGTGGGAAGAAATCAAATAATCAGATGTCCGAAAATTACATACCGCAATTATACAGCTTTTTCAACCAGCTAAGCCACAACAACAACCGCGAATGGTTCAACGCAAACCGTGCCGAATACGAACAACTGCGCCGGTTGTGGCTCAATGACATTGACCGCCTTATTGCCTGCATGCAGCAATGGTGGCCTCAGTTAGCCGGACAGACAGCAAAAAACTCCGCCTACCGCATTTATCGCGACACACGCTTCTCGCCCGACAAAACCCCTTACAAAACCTTCTTCTCGGCAGCCATAAGCCCTTGGGGCAGAAAAGACCATCATGCGGCATTCTACATAGAAACCGGCCTTCCCAACTTCTACGACACCGGACTTTACGGAGGCATCTGGTGTCTTGAACCAGCGATGCTGAAAAAACTTCGCCACGCAATTGTCGACAACATCGAGGAATGGGAGGAAATCGTCAACGACCCGCGCATGCTCAGATATTTCCCCGGATGGTGCTCCTCCACATTGAAAACCATACCCAAAGGATGGGACCGCAACCACCCCCAGGCCGAGTATCTGCGCATGACAAACTACGGCAAATTCTTCCACACCACACCCGAATTCTATGCCGACCCCAACTGGCCCGAACATGCATCCGACATCCTTTCCACACTCCTCCCCTTCATCAACTTCCTCAACTACTCCCTCGACGAGTAACCCCTTTCTGCCGACACCCCTTACGCACACACCACCCGGATAGCATCCCAATTCCTCGTACGGACGTACCTCCGGCACGTGCCACCAGCATGGCATCCCTAATAATCGTTACACATGCCAAAGGCATGTCCCTACGAACCAATCATCCGCATATCACCCCAACCCATTGATTACCAACCCCTCGTACGGACGTGCCTTCGGCACATCCAAATCAACATAGCACATTCATCCACAAGGCAAAGCCGCAGCAAACGGCTCAATTAAGGAAACCCTAGAGTGCATTTTGCTCTCTAGGGATAACGCCCCACTCTCCCCTCTCAACCCCAGCAGGGGTTGAACCACTCCATCAGCACTCTGACTCCCAGCCTCTTGTACGGACGTGCCATCGGCACGTGCCATCCGGATGGCATCCTAAATATCTAACACATGCCAAAGGCATCTCCCTACGCACTTCCGCTACTAACCCGCTGATTCCAACCATCTTTCGTGTGAGCATGCGTTCCGCACACGCATCCCCTCCCCGCCCGCGCACATTCAAAAAAAAAGCGCCCCGTTTGCACGGAGCGCCATTCATATTAAATCTGCTTTAATTTATTTCACGGCAACCTTGATGGTACGGAGAACCTTACCCTCCTTAACCACCTTGATCAGATATACACCGGTTGCACCTACCGTAACCTCTGCAACAGAACCGTTGACAGCATTCACAGCCTCATTGGCAACAAGCATACCTGCAGTATTGTAAGCCTCGAGAGCGTATGCACCTTCGCCCTGGAATGCGAAGTAAATCACACGACCCTCAACTGATGTCACCACATCAGCCATATCATTGGAAACACCATCAATTGCTGCGACATCAGGAACGGTGATTACCGGGAAGGTAATTTCATCCTCGCCACCGGTAACAGCCGAACCGTAGTCATTTGTAAGTTTAAGCTGAATATTGTGGTCGCGGGCATTTACAAACATTGCGCTTACGCTACCCGACGCACCCTCATCTTCACCGGCAGCACGGCCGTCAAGCTTGTTGAATACTGTGCGACGGTCAGAGAGGTCCTTCCATTCAGCCTTTGTAATGATGGGGAATGCAGTTCCTGCGAGGAACGGGCAACCGCTAACATAAGCAGGAGTCTTGGTTGCATACTTACCTGAATTTTCAGCATTGCCACCTTCATATTCCACATCATACGAAGCAGCCTTCTTGGTACCTGTGCTTGAACCGTAACCGACGAACATATCATCGCTGCCTGCATCCTCTTCAAAGTCCCAGAATGCTGCAACACCTGAAGGAAGATTCTTTCTGTCAAGGCCTTTCATGCTCTGCTTGACTTCAGCAGCAGTCATTGCCTTGCTCCACACCTGGAAATCATCAACCAAGCCGTCGATTGCCTGACCCTGGTGAGCTGCGCCACCGAAATAGAAGTAATCAGAAGCTGAAATCTGAACCGCATTTCGAGTAACAAAATCATCTCGTCCATAAGTCGTACGCGATCCTCCACGCTTACTATCATACTGGAAGACTCTCGACGGAGTCTGAAGAATGCCATTTATATAGAGATGACAACGGAATCCGGTCTTGTTTGTATTATATTCACAAATCCAAGCTATATGCGTCCATGCCTTGGCGCGAAGAACCGTGTTCTTGAATTCATAATGCAACTCACCGGGTGCTGCGTCATCAGCTGAATTACCACGGAAAACACAACTGATTGTTCCGTCCGCACTACCATGGTTCCACGCCCATCCCCAGGTATTCTGAGGCCACTTTGCAGTCTTATCAGACACATTCATAAAGTTCCATTCCTGTGTCGGCATTTCATTAAAATAGAACCAGCCTGCAATTGTGAACGACTGCTTGCCACTTGAAAGGCCTATTTCAGTTGAGCGAGTACCTATATAACGTGAATTAAGGGCAACCGCACGTGAAGCGGCGCCGTTGGCCGAACGACCGGTGTAGCTCAGGTTAACAGCCTCACCGAGCTTCACATCGAGAACCTTCAGATCCTTTGCATCCTTACCGTTAACAGCAAGCGAATAAATTTCAGGTAGAGCACCGACTGCATCGTCAGTAATCTGAACGAAGTAACCGAGTGTGCGTGTGCCATCTATCACAACGTCATAGCCACCCTGCTCGGAAATACCTTCCGGAACTGACAGGGATGTACCCGTGCCCGATTTAACAGTCTTGCCGTCCGTATCCTTAATCACCCAAGTCGAAGCTGCATGACGCGGATCCTTGTAGTAAATTTCGAATCCTTCACCAGGTTTGATAGTATTCTTTGTGATTTCAACAACATCTGAAGGAGTATACGCTGGTTTAGTCATATAATCACCCCAGCTGATTGCCGATTCCGTACGCGTATCCATTGAAACGGCGCTTACACCGAAACGGATCTTCTTATTGTCGCCCGTGTTGGGAGCCTGGAATACAACTGCCGCCCATGAAGTGGTAGTTCCTACGAATGTTTCAGGACCGCCCTCTTCCTGAGCGTATACCTTGAACATAGAGGTATTCACGTCCGAGTTATATTTCGGAGTGCCAGCATTCAGAGCCGCATCATTGTCCATAGTCCAGAAAATCTTACCGTCGATTCCGGAATACAGGCTTGCCAATATCTTGCTCGACTTGACTTTCGGAGCAGCAGGAGTGGTAGTATTCTTGGCAGGCATGATCGAGAACTCACCCAAAAGAAGCTTCATGTTTTTGGCATTCTTGAACTCAAGACCTACACAGCCAATCTTCTTACCCGGAAGAGCCTTGTCAGTATATGATGTGTTCGCGATAGTAAACGTCTTGGTAACCCAACCATCCGCGCCTTCCATATAACTCTCATCCTGAATAGCGTCAGCCTCATCTGCCGTACAGATAGTCATACCCTTCCAGGCATCGGTTTCCGTTTCCGGAGAATTTACGGAAGTAACCACAAGGCGGATGTCAGCCTCACCTTCAAGCAGCTTGTAACGGACAGTTATAACCTGAGTGCCTGCAATGGTAAATGCAGTCTTGAACAGATGCAGATACTCCTGAGCCGTTGTACCCTCGATCTTCAGGCACGATCCACCGAAATATGCATCCTCCCAGGTGAATGAAGCATCAAGATTTGTAGTTCCTTCAGTAACATTCTTCTGCAGCCAGGTCGGTGCGAACCAGAAACGCCATGTGGGCATATAATCCTGGACGCCGATCGAATACCACTTATTGTCGCTGACACGTTCACCCTTCCAGTTGAAGAACTTACCGTTGCCGAGGTTGAAGTACGTATAAAAAGGCTCCTTGTTAATCTGATGGGTCAGAGCCGAACGCTCGTTTATAAGTGCGGATACACCGTGGAAGTCGGGACTCGGGCGGTGATTGCGTACAGTCTTTATTTCCTTATGGATCGCCGGATTACGGGGTCCGTTGCCGAAGAATGTCTCTGTAAGGTTCATGTAATGCTTAAGCATGTTGTCCTCACCAGAACCTCCGCCGTTACGGCTTTCCCAGAACATGTTGCTCGAGTGTGCGCCCCACCAACCTAGGCTCCATTTATAATTTTTCACATTATCATAGTTGTTACCGCTCTTAGGCTCACCACCCTGCTGGTTCATGCCGGCATACTGCCACCACGGGCCACGCTTCTCAGTTGATGAATTAGGAACATATACACCCTCAGCATTAGCCTGGCCGGCTTCAAGCACGCCTGTCCAGTTATAGTTGGAGAACATTGATGCTGATTTATAAAGACCTGTCTTACCATTAAGATAAGAGTCAAAAGCGCATGTTCCGCTATCATTCGTTCCGTCATACCAAATTGTCTCATAAATAGGATTTTTACTCAACATGTAGGTGTACAACTTGTCATGCATTGCTATAACGTTAGGCACTTCTCCGCCTCCGCCCGAAAACTCTGAGTTGTAGCCCAGACCATCACAGCCGTGATAAAGCAGGAACTGACCAAGAGCATCAGCATTGGAGCCCCAATTGGTTCCCATATTCTTAAGACATGTCTGCCACGCACTGCCACTATATCCGGCTTGGGGAATAGAAGCAACACCCGAAACGGCAACACCGTTCTTATGCGCTATATCACTCATCGCACCCACGCTCCAGCCGTAAGGTGATGTCCATGTCCCATAATGATCAAGATAACTCCACATAGAGAAAACTTCCGAGTCAAAACGTCCGTTCGGAAGTGCCTGTGTACCGGGCAAACCTATGGGCACCCACCACAAAGAACGGCGAGCAGCCTTATCGCCGAAATCATAGATGTTCGTACCGGTCTGGGTGACACGTGTACGTGGTTTCACACGCGAAGTGAAGAACTCCTCGTCCTCCCACACTTTTCCGCTGACTGTAATCTGACGGTTTGAAGTGTTCCATGCCTTCACATAATCATCCAATTTGTTACTTTCCGGGAACTGGATGTACGGATTATCACCCGTCTGCAGTTCCTGCGCATTCAGATGCATCGCACCGAAACACAGCAAGCCGCCGATTAAAAGTAAACTTTTTTTCATAATTTTTTGGTTAGATTGGTAATAATATTGTTTATTCAAGGTTTGTCAGATGGTAGATGATATTTTATTTAAGGATTGCAAGTATTTTTAACCAATTTACGGGAAACGCCTGAGACGCCTCCCGTAAACTGATAATAATATTGTTTTTATGTCATAGTATCTTCGACTTTAGGTGCGTCAAAGTTACTCAAAAAAACGTTACATACAAATTTTTAGCAAATATTTTTTGAAAAAATCATTTTTTACTTCACTGCAACCTTCACGGTACGTAGAACAGCGCCATCCTTGACAACCTTTATCATATAAACACCCGGAGCGCCCATGGTCACCTCTGCCACCGAGCCGTTTATAGTCGATAGCGTTTCAGTCGACACAAGCATACCCGCAGTATTATAAGCCTCGAGGCTATAAGTTCCCTCGCCGGGGAAAGTGAAGTAAACCACGCGTCCTTCAACCGAAGTGATCACATTGTTCACGTCAGAAGCCACGCCTTCAATGCCCGCGGGATCCAGAACTGTGAACACAGGGAAAGTAGGCTTGGTTTCATCTCCGCCCGTAACAACCGAACCATAGTTGTTCGACAACGTAAGCTGGATGTTGTGGTCTGCAACCTTCGACAGCTTCATCTTCACGCTGCCCGACGCACCTTCATCATTGCCGGCACGGCTTGCTGCGCCCTGCTTGGTGAACACAGTCCGGCGGTCGGCGAGATCCTTCCATGTCGCCTTGGTTTCAATCTTATAGCCTGTGCCCTTAAGGAACGGAAAACCTGAAACATAAACAGGATTCATATTGGCGTAGGTGCCACCCTTCTCAACATTTCCCTCCTTATAAACCACATCGTAGGAATATGCCTTGGCTCCGGCCGACTTTCCTGCGGCTAAAAACGAATAGTCGGCAGAAGCATCGCTTTCGAAATCCCAGAAGCCTATAACAGAAGAAGGCAGATTGTTCTTGTCAAGGCCTGCCATGCTCTGCTTAAGCTCGGCTTCTGTCAACGCCTTGTTCCATATCTGGAAATCATCAAGATAACCGTCAATTGCCTCACCTTCAAATGCGGCACCGCCGAAATAGAAGTAATCGTTTGCCGATACATTCGTACCCTTCCAGTTTTTGACATATCCCGTCTTGGCCGCATTCGTAGTCAGATAAACGCAAGTACCAGCTGCACCCTCATCATCTCCGCCCAGACTACCGGTCGGATCATAATAAGCTTTGGTCGGTATCTGCTGCACACCGTTTATATAAAGCAGACAACGGAAATTACCGCTTGCATCATAATCACAGGTCCATGCTATGTGAGTCCACGATTTTGCCAGTATTCTTGTATCGTCGAAATAATAACGAAGCTCACCCGAAGGATTTTTGTCTCCGCGGAAATAGCACCTTACGCTGCCGTCAGGATAACCGTAGTTCCATGTCCAGCCCCAGGTGTTGTTTGGCCAGCTCGCCGTCTTATCCGACACATTCATGAAGTTCCATTTCGCTCCGGGCATCTCGTTGAAATAGAACCAGCCGGCAATAGTGAACGACTGCTGGCCCGACGAAAGCCCGATTTCAGTTGAACGGGTGCCGAAATATTTTGAATTCAGCGAAATTGCACGCGATGATTCACCATCGGCCGAACGTCCCGTATAACCGAGTTCAATTTCATCCGTCTGTCTTACTGTCATGGCACTCAGATTTTGAACATCCTGACCATTTACGGAAAGCGTATATATTTCCGGAAGAGCGCCCACAGCCTCATCCGTAATCTGCACATAGTATCCGAACGTGCGTTCGTTGGCGGTTCCGGCGTCAAGCACAAGGTCATAACCACCCTGAGTGGAAAGTCCGTCAGGAAATGACAACGATGTGCCACTGCCGGTTTTCACAGTCTTGCCGTCAGAATCCTTCAACGTCCAGGTCGAAGAACTGTGTTTCGGATCGACATAGCTTATTTCAAAGGCTTCATTAGGCTTGATTGTTGTCTTCGACAATTGGATATCGTTTGAAGGAACGTATGTGCCTTTGCTGAGATACTCGCCCCAGCTTATTTCCGACTCACTGCGAGTATCCATCGCCACGGCGCTGACACCGAAACGAATCTTCTTGCTGTCGTCGGTGTTCGGAGCCTGGAAGGCTATGGCAGCCCATGAGGTGGTCGTGCCTACGAATGTCTCGGGGCCGCCCTCTTCCTGTGCGTAAACCTTGAACATTGATGTGTTCACATCCGAATTGTATTTCGGAGTCTTGGCCTCATGAGCGGCATCATTGTCCATGGTCCAGATAATCTTTCCGTCAACACCCTCATGCACGTTGGCAAGCACCTTGCTCGACTTAATCTGAGGAGCAACCGGAGTGGTGGTATTCTTGGCAGGCATTATCGAGAACTCGCCAAGCAACATTTTCATATTCTTGGCATTCTTGAACTCAAGACCTATGCAGCCAATCAACTGTCCGGGTAGATTCGCACTCGTTGCCCAGCTTCCCGCTATTGTGAAGGTCTTGGTAACCCAGCCGTCAGCACCCTCCTGATAACTGATATCCTGAATTTCCGGCGACTCCGCAACCGAGCACAGATTCATATTATGCCAAACACTCTTTTCTGTCTCGGGTGAATTTACCGAGGTGCACACCAATCTGATATCCGCCTCACCTTCAAGCAGCTTGTAACGTACAGTTATAACCTGGGCAGTAGCAACCTTCAAAGCTGTCTTGAACAGATGCAGATATTCCTGCGATGCTGTTCCTTCAATCTTCAGACATGAACCTCCGAAATATGCATCTTCCCAAGTGAATGAAGCATCAAGATTTGTTGTTCCTTCCGTAACATTCTTCTGAAGCCACGTCGGTGCGAACCAGAAACGCCATGTGGGCATGTAATCCTGAACGCCGATCGAATACCATTTCTTATCGCTAACGCGCTCGCCCTTCCAGTTGAAGAACTTACCGTTGCCAAGGTTGAAGAACGAATAGAACGGCTCGTTCATAACAGTGTGGGTAATCGCTGAACGTTCTGCTATGAAAGCCGACACACCGTGGAAGTCGGCGCTCGGACGGTGATTGCGGACAGTCTTAATTTCCTTATGGATCGCCGGATTACGGGGTCCGTTTCCGAAAAATGTCTCAGTCAGGTTCATATAATATTTAAGCATATTATCCTCACCTATACCGCCACCGTTACGGCTTTCCCAGAACATGTTGCTTGTGTGGGCGCCCCACCAGCCGAGACTCCAGTCATAATCCTTTATCAATGGATATGACTCTCCATCCTTGGGTTCGCCACCCTGCTGGTTCATGCCGGCATACTGAAACCACTTTGAGCGATAATTGCCATCCACACCTTTCACTGAAGCCGCTCTGTTCTGACCTGCCGCAAGACTTGTTGCATCAGTCCAGTTATAATTCGAAAACATCGATGCCGATTTGTAAAGTTCCTCTTTTTTATCCAGGAATGAGTCGAACGATTTTACACCGTTATCATTCGTTCCATCATACCAGATATTTTCAAAAATCGGATTTTTATCAGCCATATAGCTATATACCCGTTCATGAACAGTACGGACAGCCGAAACATAGGCACTCGAACTCCCCCCCTGAAACTCAGAGTTGTAACCAAGTCCATCCACACCATGATAATATAGGAACGAACCTACACCATCAGGATCCTTACAATAGGTCGATGACGGATTTATATAGTACATGTAATGATTCAACATTCTGTTCCAGGCCGTCTCATTACCAATATTGTCAGTTACCGGAATAGATGCAACACCTGAAACTGCCACACCATTTTTGTGAGCGATGTCACTCATGGCACCGGTAACCCATCCAAACGGAGATGTCCACACACCATAGTGATCAAGATAACTCCACATAGAGAACACCTCTGAGTCGAACTTTCCGTTCGGCAACGCCTGAGTGGCCGGTGTACCGATAGGCACCCACCATAAAGAACGGCGGCCGATCTTATCACCGAAATCATAAATATTGGTTGTGGTCTGCGTAACACGTGTGCGCGGCTTTACACGCGAAGTGAAAAACTCTTCATCCTCCCACGCCTGAGTACCCTTGGCACCATCAACCGTAAATTGGCTACCGGTTGCATCATCGCCCATCCATTGTCTTACATAATCCACAAATTTTGCACTGGTCGGGAACGTAACATATCCCTCCTTCAATTCCTGGGCTGCAGACTGATAGGCAGTCAACACAAACATGGCACAAACTAAAAGTAAGATTTTCTTCATAAACATTATCTTGCTTTATATATTAAAAAATGTTTCTCTGTTTCCTTATAAACCCATAATCGGGGGCCGTTAAAACGGCTCCCGACATGGATTAAATTTCACATAACAAAATCTGTTAATAGAGCATGAACGTATCACCGTTCATCACAACCTTACCTCCGGTCGGAACCTGGATGTATCCGGTGATGGTCACGGTGTCATCGCCATTGTTGACAATCACAAGATGATAGCTTGCCCCCTCGTAAATCTCGTTCCATTCAACGTATGCATCGCTGCCATCGAACGTTCCGTCAAATTCACCTTCAGTAACAAACGGAATCGCAGCATATACATCCATATCCTCACCGAGAATTATATAGAACGTGCCGTCGCCGTTATCACCGATCATACGGAAATCAAGATCGAATTCAGAGGCATGCAGATCCTGCACGGCAAGAACCTCCATCTGCATTACAGGCGACTGTACACCATCATACTCCGCAACAACAGTAAAGTTGCCCGGCTGCAGACCGGTAACAACACCCACATCGTAAGTGCCCGGCTTAGTGGTTACAGTGGCGATTGTCGGATCGGAAACCTTCCAGGTCACCTCATGGGTAATCGGAGAACCCGATGCCATACGTACATTTGCCTTTATTTCGGCAGTAGCACCGTTCATAACCTTGTCGACTGTTCCAACTTCCCAGTTAATCAGCATTACACGATCCGTTACGGTTACCGGGAACTGCACTGCCTTGTCAAGACTCGAAAGGGTAAGAACCGCGTTGCCGGTCTTCTTGGTCGTGAATCTGTAAACATTGCCGTCGCTCTCACCATGTTCCATCGGTTCGATGATCGAATTATCTGAACTTGTTATTGTTACACCGTGATACCTGAACGAAGCGGCAGGCTCTACCATGATATTCAGTGATGCAGGCTCACCCAGACGGAATGTTGCCGATGTTATTTCCTTCGGATCGGTTAAATCTCCATCCGTCACGTAAACACGCTCAACCGGATGTGATTTCTTGAAATCCTCTACCGTAAGATTGCACACAAGGGTCTGGTCAGGCATCACATACCGGATGGTTGTAAGACCCTCACGTGTGCCCGAACGGACTTTCAGATATGAAACATAGCCCATACCTATCTCTTCCTGGTCATTGTTAGTGTCATACTTGAAATCGTAATAAGCATCCTCGACAACAACCGCGCTGCCTTCAATCTCCCAATAGCAGAAACCGTTATCCTCTGCAGCCGAAGCATTGAGAACATCTACATCCAGACCCTTGTCCACACCAAGACACACACCTACAAGATGAGTTGAGTTGATGTCCATAGTCGGATTAATTAGGGTCTGCTTGATGTTCGACGGAGTTTCAGGTCCATATCCCGGACGCTTTCCGTCAACCTCAAAACCGGGTGACATGGCAGGGAAAATATTCATGTCCGCCTTGGCCGACACTGTAGTTCCCTCACGGTTTGTAAGGGTCATGGTGCACTGTGCCTTTCCGCAGATACGGGGAGCGGTGAAAATGGCACCTATACGGCTGTTCTCCTCATCCATGATGATATTCTCGGCCATGGTTTCATAAGGATGAACGAACACATTTTCATCAGTTCTGTCAGACGCATTGTACACCTCAAGAATCTCAAACTCATAACTTGGCGTGCACTCGCTCAGGATTGAATACGGACTTACAGCGAACCAAACCGTATCGTTCATCTCACGCTGATATGAACGCTTGGTCTCCACGTACGCGCTGATAGCGTCCTTGATGCCGCGCGAAACAACGCTGAGCGTCGTAATGGCATAATCACCGTTTTCAAGAGTGGCGCGCAACTTGGTCGACTTGCCCTGCGCATCCTTCATGCCGATAACGGCAGTGCGGTAGGTTATAATCGAGTCAACAGCCACCGGATCGGGCGGAAGCAACTCACCGTCGCCATCGTTGAAACCATTGTCATCCCCTTCACCTTCGCCTTCTCCCTCTTCGCCTTCCTCGGCACGAGAACCTTTCTTCGCAGGCTTGGCACTGCGGATTTCTACAACCTGAGCAACTGACTCATCATCCACACTCCATTTAACGGGAGTGTCTATCACTTTGCCTGCGACATTGCTGACCACGGCCGACACATAGAGTGTGTCGCCGGCGCAAAGCGTCGGATCGGTGGGGGTCATTTCAATGTAAACCGCATCGGCTCCGCTCAGTGTGGCCTTTTCGTCGTCACATGCCGACAGTCCGGCAAGCGCAACCATTGCAGAGAGTCCCCCGATTATATGTTTATTCAATTTCATTGTGGTTAACTTAGTTTAAAGGTTATTATTGGGAATTATCATACCCTTGGCGTCCTTGCCCCACGAACGTGAATTAACGTCCCAGAAAACACGCGTACCGCAATCCTGCGATCCACCGAGAAGCTCGGTTACCTGATCGATTTCAGCACCGTTGTTGGGTGTACGCTCAAAGCTCATCCTGCGGATCTGAAGTTCCGTGTCAACATTCTTCATGTTGTTGAACTTCACAGGGAACAGACGCGGATAACCGGTGCGGCGGAATGTTGTCCATGCCTCGGCGCCCATAGGCCAGTTGGCGATCCACTTCTGAGTTATTATCTTTTCAAGCTTCAATTCATTTGAATCACTGTTATCCCACTTGACGCCGATGGTAACACGGCCGTCGATGTCATTGTCATAGTGATAATAGTCGCGATACTTCACGGCAGGCAGATCATCCTGAGCAAGGTATGCATTGATCTTGGCATCGTCAACGTCATATTCCTTCATGGCCAGTCGGATACCCTCTTCATAGAAATCCTTTGCATCGCCACCCATATTCCAGCCGCGTAATGCTCCTTCAGCACGAAGGAAAATACACTCGACACGTTTGAAGAAAGGCTGCTGCATGTGCTCCATGCGGCTGCTCAGAACACTGAACGGACCGTAACCGCCACTGGTGGCATCACCCGTATCCTCCATCATCAAACCGCAACGGACACCAAAAATTCCGTTCGGACCCATGATACCTGCGTCGCTCTTAATCGTACCGCCATTTTCATCGAACTGAATGGCAAGAACCGGATTGTTGAAGTGCTTCATGATATTCTCGTATGAAGCGTTCAGGCGGATATCGTTCCATGACTTGCCCATGAAATAAGTGCAGGCAGTCCATGTGTCATAGCTGCGGTAGGCTATATCTATATCATCATTCGATGTCAGCACACCGATAGGATCGGCAACAGCCTCCTCGGCAATCTTCTGTGCGACGAAAGGTTTCGAATCAGGACCGTATACCGGATCCGGATCATTATAGTCAGCCATATTCAGAGCCATACGCAACTTGATTGAGTTGGCGAACTTAACCCAGTAGCGCCAGTCCCAGTTTGTGCAGGTCTTGTTGAGCGAAGTGCCCTCGATACGCTGCAACGTGGTCTGGTCAGGCTGAACCTCGTTAAGAATAGCGATAGCCTCATCCAAACCGGCAAGCACCTTTTTATATACTTCCGGACCGGCCTCATAGTTAAGCGGAGCCGTACGCTTCCACGTCATCCAGTCAGTATAAGGAATTGCTCCGTAGAAGTCAACCATCTCATGAGCTGAATAACCGGTGCAAATCAAAGCGATCGCACGGTATTCAGGATGAGGAACAACTTCATCAGCACCTGAATATAGAGCGGTGCTGCTCTGCTCCAGCGCATTCTTGGCCTGGTGGAAAATCTGGTTGTCGCTTGCACCGCCAAGATAACCGTTGTTGTCGGTATAAAGGGTGGGCAGTGCCGGACCGAATGCAAAGTTTGCCTTGGTCACAGTCCAGTAACCGGCATAATTGTCAATGGCATTCGAACGATAGTACTGATACTTGTGAGGTGCCCAGGTTCCGGTCGGCTCATGTGAATAGTTGAGCATAAACGGAATACAGGTCTTCATCTCACCTTCGATAACATCCATCGTAACGATGTCGCCTTCACCATCGTCGCCATTATCGTTATTATCGGGAATCATCCAGGGATAATCCTTCAACTGGTCGCCACACGATGCCAGACCCAAAGCTCCGGCTCCGCACATCAGCGCAACGCACCATGAATATATTATTTTTTTCATTGTAATCGAGTCTTTGAATTAGAAGTTAAACTTAAGAGTCAGGCAATAGCTGCGCAATGTAGGCAACGAATATGAATCGATGCCTGAGAAACCGTTTGCTGCCGACACCGAGATATCCGGATCAAGCGGGCTGTTCTTATAAAGGAAGAACGCATTCTTAACTGAGAACTGAGCTGTCATGCCACGGTTCGATCCGAAAAGATTAGGCATAGCGTAGCTGAGCGAAATGTCGCGCATGCGGAAATTGGTTGCATCATAAATATGCTCCTCCATCGGGTTCTGACCGATAGTTTCGTAGTAACGACGAACCGAAACCTTGCGGCCGCTTCCGTCAGGAACATCCATCAACGGAACAAGTGAACCTGAGGGCGATACATACATGTAGCTCGGGTCACCGGCTGCATAAAGATTCTCTGCATAAAGACGGGCTGCCGCCGAACGCTCTGAAACACCGAAACGATCGAGGTCAGGCTCGGTAAGGCTCATCACCTTGCCGCCGATACGGCCGTCGATAAGGAAGTAGAGTGTCCAGTTCTTCCAGGTGAATGTGTTGCTCCAACCCAAAGTATAGGGCGACACAGTGTTGCCGGCATAAGTCTCGTAGCTGCCCGATGCCATGCGGGGAACAGCGTTCTCATAGTCTATGTTGCCGTTCTTGTCCTGCGGATAAGTCATTTCAATCAGACCGTTATCATCGCGGGCGAAAGAGTTCACATAGAGGTCGCCGTATTTTCCACCTTCAATATATTTCACGTGGAAAGCCTTTGGACCGGTCTCATATATATAAGGCACACCGTTCTCCTGAATGTAAGTTTCAAGAATCTTGTTCGAGTTATACGCGAAGTTCGCATTGCTCTGCCAGGTCCAGCCGTTGCCGATTACCCAGCGATAGCCTGCGCTAACCTCAACACCATAGTTACGAATCTTACCGGTGTTGATCGGACGGCCTTCGCCGGTAGCGGTCGTAACATAGAGGAACTGATTCTCAAGAGTTGAATTATAGTAAGTTACGTCGAAATTGAATTTATTGTTGAACATCCATGTGTCAATACCGGTTTCAAACGACTTTGTGGTCTCCGGCTTCGGATCCTCAAATTCTGGAGTTTTTGCAGTGATTGCACCGGTGCTAAGGCTCACGCTCTGACGTCCGAACAGCTGGTTGGGAACACCGTTACCCACAATTGAGTAACTGCCGCGCCACTTCAACTGATCAAGCCAGCTGACTCTCTCGGAGAAGAACTTGTCAACAAGCACGTTGGCACCAACCGAATAGTAACCGAACGAAATGTGCTTGCCGTTTCCGGCAAACTGCTGGAAGCTCTGACACCAGTCACGACGATAAGAACCGTCAAGATAAACCTTATCAAACAAGCCCACTGACACAGTTCCGAACAGAGCGGCGCTCCAGTCAGTGTAGTCCCATGAGTCACTTGCACTCGTGGCAGTTCCTTCAAGACCGTGACCAGGACGGTTGGTGATATTGTTCTGCGGAATGAATGCATTGGGCAGACCGGCCGTGTCGATCGCAGTGCTGATTGTGGTGCTGCGCGAATAGTGACGGGTAAAGCTGCCGCCGAACGCTGCTGTCACATCAAACTTGTCGTTGAAACGATCGTTCCACGTAAGCATATGGTCATTGTAAAGATCGCTCGTGCGTCCGTTGCTCGAGTAATACTTACCGCCTTTATAATCGAAGGCTGCACGCCACATAGTTGCATATTCTTCGTTAAGGCCCTGGTTCATAACCATGTCGACACTGAAACGTGTCTTATACTTAAGATTTTTCCATATAGTCCAGTCAAGAGTGATGTTTCCGAGGATACGGTCACGCTTGTTCTGGTCCATAACCATGTTTGAAACCCAGAACGGGTTGTTCAGATATTCAACCGGCCAGTTCCAGGTCTGAACAGGCTGACCTACCAGACGGGGGTTACCTGTCGAAGCATCTGTCCAGCGCTCACCGGCAACTCCGAGATGCGAATAGTGGTTCTTGTAGTAACGCATATCAACATCGGCCGGAGCACGATAAAGAGCGAAAAGGCTCGAAAGCGCCTTACCTACAACAGGCGAGTTGTCGGTGCGCTGATGAATCCAGTTCAACGAAACATTAACCATCACCTTATTATTAAACAAGTTGAAGGTTTCTTTCAACATAACGTTGTTACGCTGGAACTCATTGCCGGGAATCACACCGCGCTGCCACGTGTTGTTATATGAGAAATACGTACGGGTGTTTGACGTACCGCCGGTCAATGTCAAACCATTGTTCAGTGTTATACCGGTCTGGAAGAAATCCTTCACAGCTTCACGGGCACCATTCATCAGCCAGGGATTGGCTGCGATGTCGTCAGCGTCGCGGGTGCCGATGCGGGGACCCCATGCAGAATACTGCGAGTGATCATATCCGCCCGAGTTGGTGATACCGTAAATCTGCTGCTGCTTCGGATAAAGAGCTATACGGTCAATTGAAGTCGAGCTGGAGATATCAACCTTAACCGGACCCTCCGAACCGCTCTTTGTCGTGATAACGATCACACCGTTGTTCGCAGCCGAACCATACAGAGCCGCAGCGTTCGGACCCTTAAGAATGGTCATGTTCTCGATATCCTCAGGGTTGATGGTCGACAAAAGGTCGTCTCCGCTCTTCTGTCCGCCGAACTCGAAGTCAGTTGCCTGATCGCCCATGCCGTTTGTCATAGGAACACCATCAATAACTATAAGCGGCTGGTTAGATCCGAGAATTGAAGTGGAACCACGAAGCACGATACGGCTCGAACCGCCACCCGCACCCGAGTTGTTAGGCGTAATGGTCAAACCCGCGCTCTTACCCTGAAGAGCGTTCACGAAGTTGGTTTCCTTGATTCGGGTCACCTCATCGTTCTTGATGGTCTGAACCGCATAAGTTAGGGTTTTCTCTTCACGCTGGATACCCATGGCTGTAACCACAACCTCACCCAGCTGCTGGGTGTTGAGCTCCATCTTCACATCAATCGGCGTACCGTTCCAAACAACTTCCATAGGCTTGTAACCCACGGCCGTAATCTGAAGCTTTGCGCCAAGTTTCACATTGGAAATTGAAAATTCGCCATCAATATTGGTGGCAGCTCCTTGAGCGGCACTTCCTACCACGCGGATGGAAGCTCCGATCATCGGGTCGTCAAACTCGTCACGCACCAGACCTTTCGCTGTCGATGTCTGAGCACTTGCCGGCGCGGGCGCAGCCATTACTGTTTCCGGCAACGCCATGCCACCAAGCAACGAAACGACCAGAAGCAATTTACTTACTGATTTGATTGGTTTTAGCATAAGGTTTAAAACTTTATTATTGATTTTTAATTTGATTGGCAAAACGCACTTTCAAAGTATTAGGTCTAGGTTCATCTATCTCACTGATAATCACAAACTAAGCCGACTAAACATCAAAACATATCTCTCTTACAATTGCGTAATTATCCATTGCTTTTAACTTTTTTTGCTGATGGCTGCATTAAACTTAAAAGCCCATCAACAAACCTTCAAGTCGGCACTTATCATAATTAACCAAATGCAAAATTAAAATCTTTTTTTGTAATTCACAATAAGATATTATGTTTTTTTCGTAAAAATAAATTAAAACCGATCCGCTTCGCCTCACGGATTGCACTTATCATATTCTAACGAAACATCCACACAATTATTATCCAGCAATCAAAAGCGAACAACAACTCCATCCTAATCAACATTTTGAGTTGTAACACTTACACAGAAACACGCCACTCGCACCCCGCACATTATCATATAAAACGAAAGTGCACTTTCTCACGAAAGCGCACCTCCCTCATAACCAAAATTCAAGTATATATTATTTAACAAAACTTACGTGCAAACACAAAATCCACAACGGGTTAGCGTCGCAGTCAGGTAATCACGAACCGTAAAGGGAAAATCAAAATAATGCTTTTGGAATCATCTTTACGCCGGGCATAAAAGGTTTGAAACATAACCGGCATAATTCTGTTTATTGTGCATTTTCCGGACAGAGCCATGAGCTCTTCCCCTGTTTTTTCGTCTATTGGTTTTTCAATGCAAAGTTAGGTATAATTTTCGGTATCACAACATTTTAAATGCTAACAAACCATAAAATAACTAAAATCCGATTTTAACATTCAAACTTTTATATCTAATTTTACCCTCTCAAATTAACAACATCTCCATGACAACCTCACTGATAGGAATGACTCTGGGACAACTGCAGGACGTATGCTCCCTCTGTGAATTGCCACGCTTCTCAGCCAAACAGATAGCGCGATGGCTTTACGTAAAACGTGCTGTTTCCATCGACCAGTTTACCGACATATCCATCAATGGACGTAAACGACTCGCCGATAACGGATTCGTTATCGGACGCGAAGAACCCAAACTGCAGGTTGTCAGCACAGACGGCACAGAAAAATACCTTTTCAGAGGTGTGGGGAACCGTGATATAGAATGCGTTATGATTCCCGACCGTGATCGTGCCACTCTTTGCGTAAGCTCACAGGCCGGATGCCGCATGAACTGCTCGTTCTGCATGACCGGTCGCCAAGGATTCCATGGCAACCTCACAGCCGCGCAAATCATAAACCAGATTCTCTCAATCCCCGGCAGCGAACGGCTGACCAATCTGGTGTTCATGGGAATGGGAGAGCCTATGGACAACCTCCCGGCCGTGCTTCAGGCAATCGAAGTGCTCACCGCCCCCTGGGGCTTTGCATGGAGCCCCAAACGCATAACCGTCAGCACCATAGGAAAACTGCGCGAGCTTCACGAGCTAATCGAAAAAACAAACGTGCACATTGCAATCAGCGTACATTCCCCCTACTCCGACGAACGCCTGCAACTCATGCCGGTAGAAAAAGCCTACCCCATAACCGACGTAATCAACGCAATGAAGCAATATAACTGGGCCGGGCAACGTCGTCTTTCAGTGGAATACATCATGTGGAAAAACGTAAATGCCGACCTCCGGCATGCCGATTCACTTGCCCGACTCCTCAAAGGCACCGCTTGTCGCGTAAACCTGATCCGGTTCCACGCCATCCCGGGCTCCACCCTCACTCCGGCTTCCGAAAACGAAATGACAGCATTCCGCAATCGCCTTAACCAAAAAGGAATCACGGCCACCATACGCGCATCGCGCGGCGAGGACATCATGGCGGCATGCGGCATGCTTGCCGGAAAAGAAAATCAGAACTGATTCAGCCCTTCAGTCAAATCATTTACAACCTGGCTCACCGGAACCTGCTTGACACGGGCACCCGACACCAGTGGAATCAGCAATTGGTTAAGCTTTTCAAGATTAACCACATCGCCCTTCTTTATGAATTCCTCGCGCAGCATGCGCATTTTCTCACTCTGCTGAACGCCTTCAACAAAACGCTCATAGCGTATTGAAGAACGTCCGTCAGGATAAACAAAATATGTGTCACCCGGAGCAAACATATGAAAACGCGTATCCTCCAGCGGATTATTCGTCCAGTTTGTAAAACTCCAGTGCAGATAGCCATCCCATCCCGTAGCCGATGCATACGGCGCTATATACGCAGCTTCGGCTGGCGCACTGTTCGAAAACAGATTAGGCTCCGTATTGGCGCAGCATGTATACATAAGCGTCTTATATCCTTTTGCCCTACGATTCTGCATAACCGATGCAGGAAACCAGTCCCCGATCAGCAGAGTATATATATTCAGATCATCAACAAGCTCGCCATGATAATTTCCCGCAAGCGACATCCTTAGGCCCGGAACAGCCTCTCTGGCTATCTCTCTCGCATTCAGAATTTCATTCAATCCACGCTCATCCATCACCACAAGCATACGGTCGGCCCATCCCTTCTTCTCCATATGCGCCTGCAATGATTTCAGGAACGACATCCACAGTTCCTTGTACTCAGGCGAATCGGTCGTTGTCTTCAAAAATTCCTCTTTCCCTGTCTTTTCATCGAAATAACGGAATTCCATATCCCACGGAATCATGGTGAAACATTCTATATCACCGTCAACCCCGTTTGCTCCCATAAATTCAACATAGCGGTCAAGAACACTGTAATCATATTCCCACTTGCCGTTCTTTTTCCGTTTGGTCTTCACCATAGGAAGGAACTTATCATTACTCTGTTCGCCCCACGGCTCATAGAAAAGAATCACCGACACCGCCTTCTGACCCGCACGCGCCAGCATCCTGGCATATGGTTCAAGATATTTCAGATGGGCTTCGCTCCAAGGCTCCACATCATAATAACGCGAAACCGCATAAGGCTGCTGCCACAAATCTAAATAAAAAGCATAATCTTTGGGCTCGGGAAGCGTCCGTTGCAAAACATCTACTGTTAAAGTCAATGCCCCGAGCTGTTTGCCATCTTTTTCGAGAACCAACGTAAATTCATGCGCGCCCGCAACAGCATCGCGGGGCACCTCAAGAGTAACCCACACCGGCCTTACCGACTTCGCTTCAACATCAGCCTTCACACCGGGCAAATCTATCATATCGGGAATCGTATACGTAGGCAGAGTATCCGAAGGATAACCACATGTGTTATATGCCGTAGTAATCACATAACGCATAAAAGATGCTTCTCCCCAGTCCGCGCCTTCAAGCTTCACTTCCAGTCCATCGTAAGCCTTAGTCGCAGCCACAAGCGCCTCTACGCCAATTCGCTCGCCGCGCCAGCACTTCAATGTCGTGTCCGAAACATTAAGGTTAACTTCCGGAAATGCGAGCTGCCTGTAATGCATATCCTTGCCCACCCAGCCGAACTGCATGTCAGGAAGAGCCTGCTCCCAACCTTCGCGACTTACCGTCGAAGTGTCACGTGGCTCTGTATATTTGGCACTTGCCGCAAACGATGCGGCCAAAACAAACACTGCAACAAGAATATTCTTAACCATAACGGATGCAAATATACGGATTATCCTGATTTAAGCCCTAATATCCTTTTGAAAAATCGTAAAAATATTTCAACGGAAACAAAAATAATAATTACCTTTGTTTTCGTATGCGAATAGTAATTCAACGTGTGGCTGCAGCCTCTGTTTCCATTTCAGGAGAAATCCACGCCTCCATCGGGCGCGGACTGATGGCGCTTGTTGGGGTGGAAAACGGCGATACTCCCGACGATGCCCGCTGGCTTGCGGAAAAAACAGCTTCGCTCCGCATTTTCCCCGATGAGAACAACGTCATGAATCTCTCTGTCACACAGACCCGGGGCGAACTGCTTGCGGTCAGCCAGTTCACACTCACAGCCTCTACTCGCCGCGGCAACAGACCAAGCTACATTCGCGCTGCAAAAGGCAGCGAAGCGGAATCGCTCTACAACCTGTATTGCCGCATACTGGCTCAAAACACCGGCATAGATGTCAGAAAAGGAGTTTTTGGAGCCGACATGCAGGTTCAGCTGATAAACGACGGACCGGTGACAATCATTATCGATTCAAAACTAAAGGAATAACATAATGAACGTTACGAATTCACCAAATATCACCTTGAATGAACTGCAGTCGATTGTCGACAGTTGGATAACGACTGTTGGCGTCCGCTACTTCTCACCGCTTACAAACATGGCTGTGTTAGCCGAGGAAACAGGCGAAGTGGCACGCATAATGGCACGCATCCATGGCGATCAGTCGGCAAAACCGGGCGAGAAACTCGACTTGGCCGATGAACTTGCCGATGTAATTTGGGTGGTGGCGGCAATCGCAAACCAGAATGGAGTGAATCTCACGGAAGCTTTCATGAACAATATCGCCAAAAAAAGCATTCGTGATAAAGACAGACATAAACAGAATTTAAAACTATAAAAATCAAATCTCATGGCCGACAAGTATCATGAAATGGTAGAAAAGAGCTCAGTGCTCACCGACGACGTGAAAGTAAAGGCAGCCGTTGAAAAACTCCTTGCCGAACACCTCGGGGAAAATCGTACACCCGATGTATTGAAAACCCTTTTCAACAGCATCGACCTCACAACTCTCAAAGGAACCGATTCTCCTCAAAGCGTAGCCGATTTCACCGAACGCGTAAACAAATTCGAAGAGGAACATGGCGATTTGCCTAACGTTGCTGCTATCTGTGTCTACCCCAACTTCTCGCAAGTGGTGCGCACTGTCCTTGAAGTTTCTCAGGTTAACATAGCTTGCGTCAGCGGTGGTTTCCCCTCCTCCCAGACATTCCCCGAAGTTAAAGTCGCCGAAACAGCCCTTGCCGTGGAAGGCGGTGCCGATGAAATAGATATTGTCCTCAATCTCGGAAACTATCTCGATGGCGACTGGGAGGAAGTTTGCGATGAAATCACCGAACAGAAACATGCATGCCGCAACGCTCATCTCAAAGTTATCCTCGAAACCGGCGCACTCAAAACTGCCGAAAACATACGCAACGCATCTTTCCTGGCAATGAACAGCGGAGCCGATTTCATAAAGACATCTACCGGAAAGGACTATCCCGGAGCCTCCGTCGAAGCTGCCTACGTAATGTGCCAGTGCATCAAGGAATACTTCAATGAAACCGGACGCATGGTCGGTTTCAAACCTTCAGGCGGTGTAGCCACAACCGACGAAGCTTTAGCCTATTACACCATTGTTAAAGAAATCCTTGGCGAAAAATGGCTCAATAACCGCTACTTCCGCATCGGCGCAAGCCGTCTCGCAAACAATCTGCTTAGCGACATCCTCGGAACTGAAACAAAATTCTTTTAATTGACCCGTCATGAACTACTGGATTATAGCCGACGGCATTGAAAAAGGTCCGTTCACGCTCGACCAGATCAGGGAACTACGGCCGGCACCACACACTCACGTGTGGTGCACCGGTCTACCCGACTGGACCACTGCCGACCAATTGCCTGAACTGGCCCAATGGCTTGATTATTCGGCTGAACAATCCCCGGCCTCGCCGTGTGAAACCCAAAACGCAAACACCGGCAGATTCGAGCCCATGCCCCGGACATATCTGGCGTGGAGCATTGTAGCCACACTGCTCTGCTGTCTGATTCCGGGTGTGATAGCCATATTCTTTTCCGCCAAAGTCGAGCCGCGCTGGCAAAAAGGCGACATAGAAGGCGCTAAAAACGCTTCCGAGTGGGCTCTTCTCTGGATATTGGCCGCTGTAGTCTTTGGAATTATAGGAATGCCGCTGCAAATGGCATTTATGTCGTTTTGATCTGCATCAACAAGAAAAGAACGCTCTTCTATGCCGCTCTGCTGGCCGCCGCAATCCTGGTTGTGGTCTACGGCTCATTCAATCCGGCCGACACCCCATTCCCACGCTGCCCGTTCCTGATGCTTACCGGATGGCAGTGCCCCGGATGTGGCTCGCAACGTGCAATCCATGCCCTTCTTAACGGCAATCTCGTTCAGGCGTGGAACTACAACGCCGCCCTTGTCTGCAGCATTCCGCTTCTGGCGCTCATGGCGTTTGCTGCCCTTTACCGGAATCGCATGCCGCGCCTCTACATTCTTCTCAATTCGTCAACCATTTGCATATGCTGGCTCGTAATGCTCATTTCATGGGCTTTGCTGCGCAACATCATTTCCTGAACCGTTCAGGCTTGTTTTAACCCGGTTTTTCATCTATCATAAGGTAAATAAAATCATGACCAATCACACAATAAAACAGATAGGCGTCTACGACTCATCTCTCGACAAATTTGAAAACCAATACATCACACCCCAAGGAATAAGCTATAACTCCTATGTGCTGCTCGACAAACAGATAGCTGTTGTCGACACCACCGACCAACGAATGGCAATGCAGTGGCGCGAAAATCTTAAAAACACACTTGGGAATGCCATTCCCGACTATCTGATTGTACAGCATCTTGAACCAGACCACTCCTCACAGATCGAATGGTTCATGACACAATTCCCTAAGGCCCGGCTCGTATGCACCGCCGTTGCATGCAAAATGCTTCCGCAACTCCTCGAAACCGCATCGTTCGCCGACCGAATCATGCAGGTCGCCGATGGCAACACTTTAAGCATCGGCGAAGCTGAACTCGAATTCATCACCGCCCCGATGGTACACTGGCCGGAAGTAATGATGATTTACGACAACATCGCTAAAACTCTTTTCTCTGCCGATGCTTTCGGCCGCTTCGGTGATCCCGACGAAAACCTGCCCTGGACCTGCGAAGCCCGACGCTACTATTTCAATATTGTGGGCAAATACGGAAATCCGGTGCAAACCGTCCTTAAAAAACTGAAAAACAAGAAAATCGATGCAATTGCACCTCTCCATGGCCCCATGCTCAGAGGCGATATAGAGAAATATATCGATTTATACAACACCTGGTCCAACTACGACATTGAAACTCCCGGTGTCCTTGTGGCTTATGCTTCGATTCACGGACTCACAGCTGAAGCCGCGCACAAAATGGCAGAGATTCTCCGTCAGGCCGGAGCTCCAAAAGTTGCTGTAACCGACCTCACACGCGACGATATGGCCGAAGCCGTTGAGGATGCCTTCCGCCACAGTCATCTGGTGGCAATGTCCTCAACCTACGACGCCGGAATTTTCCCTCCAATGCACGATTTCCTTCACCACCTTTCAATTAAAGGATTCCGCAACCGGCACGTAGCAATTGTGGAAAACGGAATGTGGGCGCCCGCTGCCGCAAGAAAAATGAAGGAAATGTTCATACAAATGCCGGGCATAACCATAGTCGAACCTGTCATAACATTGAAAGGACGCATGACCGAAGCTAATGTCGAACAGCTCGAAACACTTGCCTCCAATCTCTTAAACTCCTAAACCCGCAACCGGCTCCTGATCACGCATTATCCTCGTCACTTTCGAGGTTGTTTATGTCGCGCAACAATTCATCATTGGTGCGCTGCATCTTCCTGTATATAATTATCATCACCCCAATCCCTATTAGCGCACCCACAACGCCCCCTATCAAACCGCCTATGCCTTCAGCATAACCGATATTACTGCCCGAGCCCATCGACACAGTTTTTCCCAACATCTCCATCAACAGCAGAACCAGCCACACCACAACAGCAGGCGTAGCCACACATACCTGTATGAAACGCTCACGCTTCTGACGCAACAGATACTTTTTCAGATCCAGAATCGAGGAATCTCCGAACATTTTTGCCGGTATTCTGATGGTACGACGGTCAAAATATACATCTATCGCGCTCAACACCAGATATGCGAACGAATACCACTGCGAAATATCAAGAAGGGCACAGAACGCCACGAAAAACAAATACAGGAACGGAAGCAGAACAATCTCCACATTCACTAATTTATTGAGCCACATTGCCTTTCCACGCATCACATTGCGCATTAACCTTGCATTTATAATTTGTTGTGTATCAAGCCGCTGCTTCATTACAGCCAACTGTTCACGCATTATTTCGAGTTCATCCATGGTCTCACCCTTTAAATAGTTTTAAGTTTTTCCTTTATTCTCACAAGTCTTACACCGACTGCGCGCGCCGAAATGCCTACAATCGACGCAATCTCGTCATACGACAGATTCTCGAGCCACAGAAGCACGATAGCCCTGTCAACCGGCTCAAGACACAGAATACGCTTGTGAAGCTGTTCAGTCTGCCTACCCTCTGCGGAGTTGCCCTCAATAACATCCGGCGCAAGCGACAGAGGCACCGTGGTCGGCCGTTTCTTACGCTTATAGGAAATGCACGTGTTCATGCTCACACGATAAACCCACGAACGCAAGCTCGACTCTCCACGGAACTTATCATAACCGTTCCAAAGATTAATCAGCACCTCCTGAAACAGATCGTCAGCCTCTTCCTTGGTTGCGACAAACATATAGCAAACCGAGTAGATGGTGCTCTTATGCTCCCTGACAAGCTGTTCGAAATCGGTGTTGGAACTTGAATTCATTTATTGGAAATGATGTTTATATTATTTAGACGCATCCACATCCGATATATTACATATTTTCCGCATAAATTTATAACTTTGTAAAGTTAAAAAATAAGAATTTGATAAGCACTTATTTGCGCAAACATAGCTACTGATACGCCTTTTATTAAATATAGGTATACTATGCTAATGCGGAAAGCATTTTAATTAACTAATTTTAACCTTTTAGGGGGGGGGTAATTTCCGTAATTTGCAGTAATTTCGCAAAAAATTCTATAGAACCATACGTTAAATTGCATAAATTTAGCGTAATTCGTTATAACACACCGTCTTGCACCATTCCAATAGGTAAGGATTAACAACTTTTAAAATATAACTTAAACCAACCGGTCACCCCGCATGTTAACTAATCGTTTTCGATTGAAGAATCTGTCATTTATCTGTTTTATCGCCATTGCTTTGCTCATGCCTTGGGCAAATGCTGAAGCTCAAAAGTATGGTGCTAAAACAAATCTGCTCTACGACGCCACTGCTAACGCAAGCCTCGGTTTTGAAGTTGGGATAAGTCAGAAATGGACTGCCGAACTCGCAGGCAGTTTCAACTTTTGGAAAATTTCCGATAATAAACAGTGGAAAAACTACTTCATACAGCCCGAAATACGCTATTGGTTATGTAAACGCTTCAACGGCCATTTCTTCGGCGCTCATATACATGGCGGTCAGTACAACATCGGCAACACCGACATGAACTTCAAATTCCTTGGAACCGATTTCAGCAAACTCCGCGACAACCGCGCACAAGGTTGGTTTGCCGGCGCCGGTCTTTCCTACGGTTACGACTGGATTCTAAGCAAACACTGGAACCTCGAGGCTGAAATTGGCATCGGATACTCCTACACCCGCTACGACCTCTATCCATGCGCCGTGTGCGGCACAAAAATTGCCGACAACCGCTCACACAACTATTACGGCATAACACGTGCCGCAATCTGCATCATGTACGTATTCTAAACTTCAAAACGTCTTTCAACAAATGGCATTTAATAAAGCTTTATACGCAACGCTCTTAGCTTTGATTCTTACATCGCCCGTTGCTTTTGCAGCGAAATTCCATAATAGCACTGTAGGCGTCGAGAATTTTCAGATAAAACATAATGGCGACCGCATCGACCTGTCAATGAACATCGATGTGACCGGATTAAAGCCCGCGCGCAACTACGAATTCTGCGTCACTCCCATTATCAAATCAGCAACCGGAACCGACAGCATCGAACTCGAATCATTCATTCTGGCCGGCAGAAACCTCTACATTGTTCACGAACGCGAAAACGACCTCAACGACCAAAAGATTTATCGCGCATCAAAAACACTCACCGAAATCCCCTACAGCCAATCCGTGCCCTATCAGCAATGGATTGACAATTCAACCGTTCGATTCGACATAACCGAACGCTGCTGCTGCGATTCACATAACTATTCACAGAATTATGCCGGCATCCGGCATGTGGCTTACACCCCGGTGTTCAACTACATAACACCGACTGCCGACTCAGTGAAAATACGCGAAATCAAAAAACGCGCCTACATCAACTTCCCCGTTAACAAAATCGAGCTCTATCCGCTCTACATGAATAACCCTTCGGAGCTTGCCAACATCGTGAACACCATCGACTCGGTGAAAAACGACCCCGACGTAACAATCAAAGCTCTCTCCATTAAAGGTTTCGCTTCGCCCGAAGGTTCCTACGAAAACAACACCCGTCTTGCAAAAGGACGTACGGCGACACTTAAGTATTACGTTGAAAAGCTCTACAACTTCACGCCCGGCTTCATTCAGACAGCCTTCGAGCCTGAAGACTGGCAGGGCCTGGAAGAATACGTTGAACAATCAACCATCAACAACCGGAATGAAATCCTTGCCTTGATTAAAAGCGACCTCGAACCCGACGCAAAGGACAAACAGCTCCGTATACAATTCCCGGTTGAATATAAATTTCTCCTCCAGAACGTTTACCCCGAACTCCGCCACTCCGACTATCGCATTGAATATCAAATCCGCACATTCTCAAATGTGGACGAAATATTAGCTGTGATGCGCACCGCTCCTCAGAAACTGAGCCTCAACGAGCTCTACCACGCAGCAAGCAGCTTCCCCGCAGGTTCTTCTCAGGCAAACGAAGTCTATGAAGTTGCCGTGCGTATGTTCCCCTCAAGTGTTGTCGCAAACCTCAACGCCGCAAACAATGCCATGAGCTACGGCGACTACACCCGTGCTGAAAAATATCTCTCACAGGCCGGCGACGACCCCACTGCCATCTACACCCGCGGTGTGCTCGCAGCATTGCAGGGAAAATACTCTGATGCCGAAAATTTCTTCGCTCAGGCTGCCCGCCTTAAAGTTGCCGATGCTCCCGAAGCCCTCCGACAAGTTCAGGAAATCACAAAAGCCAACGGCAACTATATCATTACCAAGGAATAAAATAAACATAAATCAATATTATTAATCAATCACACATTTATGAAAATTTCATCTGTTTATGCAGGTTTGCTTTCAATAGCTTTGCTTGCATCCTGTTCTGATGATGTGAATATGGATAACATCCAGAATACGACTCTGGATAATGACCAGACTTTCTACGTCAGCATGAACATCATGGGCGACGGTGCTTCATCACGCTCCGCCATTGATAATGGCACACCCGATCTCAACACTGATTTTGAAGATGGCACTCCCGCTTCTGAAAATCTGATTAACAACGCTTATTTCGTGTTCTACGACGAAGATGGCAACGTGGTTGGCGACATTGTCCCTGTTGAACTCGACGACTCTCACATTAGCGAAAATCTTACTACCGACATGACGGTTGAACGCACCTATAAGTCGGTGGTTCCCGTTAGCGTTAAGAAAGGTGAGAAAAAGCCTGCTCAGGTTATCTGCTACATTAACCCGATATCTCCTTCATCGCTCCAGAATCCGCTCAATGTGATCCAAACCATATCACGTACCGCCACATGGAGCACCATCGGAGGCAGCGATAAGAAATACTTCGCCATGAGTAATTCGGTGTACTATCCGCGCAGCAACGGCGCTACTTCAGGCTTGGCTCCCAACGACGGACTTCCTCAGGTTGCAGTGCCTATTCCTGAAACATATCTCTACACTTCCGAGAAAGCAGCCGAAGACGCTCTCGGCACAAACAACACGCTTAATATATATGTTGAGCGTTATGCAGCCAAGCTTGCTTTCAACGCAGTCGACCCCACCAATTATGTTACGGCCACTCGCATCTATGACCTTGATTCAGAGAATCCTACTGCAACTGCGAACACTACCACAAAACTCGTAACTCTCAAGTTCGTTCCTCAGTACTGGGCTGTAAATGCTGAATCGAATCGCACTTACGTAACCAAATCATTCCGTCAGGAATCTGAAATGGGCGATGTCCTTGCCGATAACTATACCTTTGGAACGTTGAATGCCCTTATTAATCCGGCTACTTATCTCGACAACAGCTGGGATTATTCCACTGGTGCCGACGTGCTTAATTCAGACAACCGTTGGTCCTGGAACAACCCTGACTTTCATCGTTCATTCTGGGGCATGTCGCCTGCTTATTTCACTCAGGAATATCCTGAAGTATCTTCCGACCTCAAGAACCTCACTGTCAATCAGAAGTATATCTCCTACAACGAGCTTCAGACAAACGGCAACAACATCGGTTTCCCTGCTTCTGAAACAGCTCCCCAGTATTTCCGTGAAACTACCGTAGGTTACCGTGCGCTAAACTCTGCAAATCCCAATGCTGCCGTTGCTTCTGTAATTTACGTAGGTCAGTACCAACTCAATCTTGACGGCACCAATCTTCCTGAAGGCACCAGCTTCTACACTTATCTTTCAGGCAATGTGCCCGACCCTGCCGTGACTGAAGATCGCCCCTTCATCTATTTCAACACAAGTAACGGTGTTAAGAGCGCCGTAACCGGTGGCGAGTCAATGCTTCTCCGTTTCTTTGCTCAGAGCACCATTCTCTACAGAAAATCCACTACCGCCGAAGAATTAGCTGCCGGCGATTATACCCGTCTTACTATCGCCAATCCCGATGACTTAAAAATGATGATTGACGCTCTTACAGTTTCTGAAATTTCCGACAAGGTTAAGCAGAACTACGACGGAAACAACAACACTGTGCTAAAACTTCAGAACAATGCCCGTTCTCTTCAGTTTACCAGCGCAGCCGATGCCAGCGGCATTTATATCGTTACCAGCGACGGCTATATGCAGATTGTTGATGACAACACCCCCGAAGCAAGTTTCGATAAGAACACTCAGATTCGTCTCACCGATGCTAACGTTGCTCTCATGCGTCAGGTCGGCCTCTCTTACTACTATACTACCGGACATGCCTACTATTCAATTCCTATCAAACACTTCGGTTGGTACCGCAATGGTAATGCACAGAAGAACAACGCCAAGATTGACTGGAATCAGGTGCGTGTAGGTGACTTCGGCATGGTTCGTAACCACAGCTACCAGATTAACGTAACTGAAATTCTGGGTCTTGCATCCGGCATCGGCGATGATAATAATCCTATCGTTCCCCCATCCAACACAGAAGATTATTACATGGCTTACTCCGTGAAGATTCTTAAATGGGCCGTAGTTCCCGTTCAGAATACCGTACTCTAAGATTCTATTCACCGCACTACGATAGTTTAGTGCACTTCAAAAGATAATCCCGGAGGGAAATCCCTCCCTCCGGGCTATTTTAACCCTTATCAGTTATGCTTCCAAACATTTTCCGCAACATATTAAGCCTGATTCCTGCATTGATGGCCGCGTGCCTTACACTGACAGGGTGTAACTCGCTTATATACGACGATTTGTCTGAGTGTCCCGCGCAGCTCGATGTGAAGTTTCAGTTCAACTACACTCTTGATCGTGGCGAGGCATTTGCCGCACAGGTACATAGTGTTAATGTGTGGGCATTCGATCAGAACGGAAATTTTGTCTGGACCGGTTCAGCATCTGGCGATGCGCTCACAGATCCCGATTTCAAGTTGCAGACACCCCTCGGAGCAGGAACGTACGACTTCGTTGCGTGGTGCGGACTTGAGGGCAACGATGATTTCTCTCTTGCCACATACACACCCACAAGCATGACAGAGCTTGAAATGAAGCTTAATACTATTGAAAAAGACGGATTGAACGGCAGCTCCTCACATTTCAAATCGTTATTCCACGGCATGAAATTAGGTGTAGAGCATAAAGTCAATCCTTATGCACCTTCTTTCACCACCATTACAATTCCTTTGATAAAGGACACCAACGACATCGCTGTGATGCTCGTTAATGAAGACGGCACTGCCTTAAAAGAAAGTGATTTTACCGTATCATTCACCTACGCCGACTCATGGCTGGCGTGGAACAACGCAGTAAAGGCTGAAAGCCCGACTGTAACTTATACGCCGTGGAGCACGCTCTACGGTGAGACAACCAATGGAGATGAAACAGACACTGATAAGCCGGTGCGCTCTTCGCTTCTCTTTGAAATGTCGGTGAGCCGCCTTATGGTTGGCGGAAATGCATATCTCGACATAGTTCGCAATACTGATGGTGTACGTATAATCCATATTCCACTCATTGAATATTTCCTATATGCAAAGGGTAACCGTTTCGACCAGTATTCCGACCAGGAATATCTCGACCGACGCAGTGATTACTCGGCACTATTCTTTATTGACAATGATCTGGGATGGTACATGGCAGCCGGCGTATATATATGCGGTTGGGCAGTAGTACCTCCGCAGTCCGATCCCGTTTAATGATAGAGTCTATTGATTCCAGTGAATCAGATAAAAAAAATATATATATTCCTTTTACCGGCCTTGTTGCTGCTTACAGCGTGCTCCTCGTCCGACGAGCCCGATAATATCGGTGCCTCGGGTGAATGCGTGTCACTAAGTTTCAACATGGTAACCGGAGGTACAATCACAACCTCGCGTGCCGATAGTGAAGGTCACGGAGAAACCGACAGCGAATTCCGCGACTTCGAGGACTATGTTGACATAGGTGACCTCGGAATATTTATTTTCGCGAAAATCGCCGGCTCTGCCTCTGACGAAAAGCTCCTGTATAAACTTACAAATCTGCTCAACACTAACGATCCACGCATTAACATTGTGGGTGCCAATGGTAATTATTTTGTCAATCTCATGATCCGGAAGGATGACCTTAAGAATGTGCTTGACGGATATGAAATCACATCTGGAGGCAAGTCGATAATTACATTCCGGATGTTGCTTTTGGCCAACTGCTCCACATCGGGCACCGATGCGACGGCAATGTGGGATGCCGTTAACGGTTTGACTTTCACCAATGTCATGGCGCAACTTGCAGAATGGAGCTATCCTATGAGTGATATTTATAATGCCGAAGGCGGCCCCGGTGTTGAGACCATCTATACAAATAAGACAAGTCGCCTCCCTATGTTCGGCACTAATGTTTTTGCTGCTACCGAGGCTACTCTCTACTATAGCCGTCCGGAGGATCGTGTATACCTCGGAGAAGTCAATCTTCTCCGCTCGCTTGCAAAAGTCAGGATCATAGACAATATCCGGAATAAAGACGCGCAGGGATATCCCCGCATTTCGGCTGTTGAAATTCTCAGTTCACAGAATCAGGCAAAAATACTTCCGGCAGGCGCCATTGACTATCAGGACGGTCAGCAGGTTCACACCCCAAACATATTTCAGGACAACACTAATCTTACCCTCGCAGGTACATATAAGCTGGGTACGATACCCGAAGCCTGGACTATAACCCCGGAGTCTCAGCGCACAGGCGACGTGTTCATAGGTTTTGTGCCTGAGCAGAAGATAGGTCATCCAAACAACAATATCGAGGAAGGAATGCCTGTGTTTCACATAACAATCACCAATCGCAAGGCCGACAGCACTATCGAAAATCTTGATTTTTATGTGCCCATGACCTCCTACAACGGTGTCAATTTCTCTTTCGGACAAAATATTCTGCGAAATCATATCTACACTCTGTCGGTTAACGATTTCGGTGCCATGCTCAACATGCAGGTCGATGTGGTGCCCTACCGCTCCTGTGTACTTGAACCATTCTTCGGACTTGATCGCGATTAGTACATTATCACCATAACAATGAATTTCTTTCGATATATATCTTCCCTATTCATCCTTTCGGCACTGATATTCACCGCATGTCAGGATGATTTGCTCTACGACAACACATTCATAGGCGACGGTGAAGCCGACATTAACGTCAAGATTGAATTTCATCCGCTTAACTCTGCCCTTGACTCCCGTTCGGCCGGCGATGCTGTCGACAAAATCAATCAGCTTTGGATTGTAATCTATAAAGTTAATGCCGACGGTTCAGAGGCCGGACTCTATGAAAAAGTCCGTCTCTATGACCGCTTGAGCGGTTACACCCTGCCCGGGTCCGATTTCAACATCGACCAGGACGGCAATTCAAATGATCCCGGCGATGCCGAGACTGTAACACCTTCAGGTAATCAGAACGTCGGACCGGCCGATGGCACAATAAGCGGCTCGGGAGAAAAAACACCGAGCGCAACTTTCAGACTCACGCATATTCCATACGGCCGCTATAAGATGTTTGCCGTGGCGAATGTCGATCTCTCCGGCCTGGACTGCACTACGATTAACGACTTGCGCGGCCAACGATTCGATTGGCAGACAGATGTCAGCCTCGACAACCAGATGTTCGGCTATTTCACAAAGTCGTCCCCCTCGTCGGCTGAAACTTCTGCCGGATTCGACGCGCCTATACTCGTGATTGATCAAAATGTCATGTCAATCCATTCATGGATCAAGCGTCTGGTTTCTAAAGTCACCGTGTCGTTTGATGCATCGGACCTCAAGGAAAATATCCGTATCTATATCAAGAGCGTGACTATTCACGACATACCGACAAGTTGCGCATTAGGCGAGGTCAATGAACCTTCCGATGACGATCAGCTCATTAAAAACGGTGAATCCTTCACCTACTATGGAGCCGGCCAGGAAAGCGATGCCGACCATGAGAAATGGGGCATAGTTCTATCGAAGGGCATTCCCTACGGCGGCCAATCCGACCACACCGAAAGCGATCCCTCGCTCTATTTCTACGAGAATATGCAGGGCGACTATCCCGGTATCGCATCCATGGACAAGCGTCAGGATCCCGATGCCGTCGGAACTCCTATTGATAAACCCGGTGATGGTCCCGATTATAAGGATTCCAAGCTTTACGGCACGTATGTGGAAGTCGTAGCCTACTACGATAGCCGCAACAAGGATAAAATCTCTCAAGGTCCAATCAGATATCGCTTCATGCTCGGAAAAAACAGCACATACAATTACAATGCCGAGCGCAACTATCACTACAAGCTTACACTCAAGTTCCGTGGTTGGGCCAATGAAGCCGACTGGCATATCTCCTACACGGAATACACCCCCACGCTCATCACCCCCGAACCTTACTACATCTCTTATCTCTATGACCAACAGATGGATTTTCGTGCCCGCGTAATTCTGCCCGAGCAATGGGATGCATCTCAATTCTACGTGAAAGCTGAAATCGTTGAAAACAACTGGTTTCCCTGGGATCGCAAACTCAACAACGGCAAGGGCGGACGTCCAAATGAATTCGTGGGCTCTCAAACTATTGAATACGGGTTTGCATGGAACACGGCCTCACTCGACATCTATACGCCTGTCACCTACAACAAGAGCACTTACGATGGCGACCCCTACAAAGGTGGAAACTACGCTGGCTTCCTCTCGCTGAGACCTAACACCGCCGATGTAATTGGTACGGATGCCGAAGTATCCGCACAGACAGGTGGATTGGACGCAAATGGCTACGGTACTCATGCCAATGCATATCTTCAATGGTATTATGAGAGCCATAACCTTGCCATAAACGAATACTCTCTTACCGGCTCCACTGCCTCCTACGACCAAATTGACAAGTCCATACGCCTGAAAATTCCGATGTACACCCGCAATAAGGAAATGGTTCCTTCTTCTGACTTCACAGGAAACAACCCCTTCAATGCCTACTACCGTTATGCCAGAGTACGCTTCACCTTATGGCAGAAGACATCTTCAGGCGATAAGCAGATTGACTTCAAGAACGAAGAGGGCGAATGGGAAACCGAACGTTTGGCTACGATTTATCAGGTTCCGCGAATCGAGAATCCAAAGGCCATCTACCGCGATGCCAATAGAGATGACGAGTTCGAAATTAAACTGATGGTTCTGCCTAAGGCCGACTCCGACTTTTTCGAGACATTCAAATCCGACGGCCCTTGGCGCGCCTACGTCGACCGTTCGACCGAATCATTCATTGAACTTTACGACCGCAACGGCAATAAGGCCGATACGATTCATGGCGTCACCGACGAAGAAATTGTGTTCAAGTATAAACCAAGTGGTGTTATCAGTGACAATCACACGCGGTCAGGCGTTATCAAAGTTGAATATCACGACTACAACTGTTCCCACTTGATTTTTGTCCGTCAAGGATATCATAAAGGTGTGCAGCTCGGCAATGCCAACTGGAGTTGCTACAACGTGTATGCAACCTCTCGTGGCGGCACAAACCCAGACCGTAACAATTTTGCACCCTCCGATGAAACTTCTGTGCCTGTTGCTTTGACCAGAAGTCCGCTGTCGGTTGGATCTCTTCTTAAGAGAAACCAGTATAACTACAGTATCAGGGAGAAGAATGTCGGAAATGGCTATGGATGGCTTCAGTCGATTACCGGTGTTTCATTATTGACAGCTCATATCACCGCCGAAAATACGGTCGATGATAACCGAACTGCTAAATGGGACCAGATTCAGGGCTTCGCATGGGTTAATTTTGGAGCCTCTCAGGAACGATACTCCAAACATTGGGCCGATACATGGACGGCTGTCGGTGGATTCCGTGATAATGAGACTTTCGCGGTACCTACAGCTGAAAATTATCAGAGTCTGCTCGCTAACTGCGACTTCGGCTATGGTATTGTCTATGCCGACGGAGCCACAACCACGCAGGCCATTTACAAAAAGGCTTGCGGATTTACCGACTTTGATAATTTGGGTAATGATGATGAGCGTGGAGTGCGTGCATGTGTCGTCTACGATAACATCGACGGTAGAAACATCATCTTCCCTCTCGGCTCCGAAGGGCAGGTGCGTAGAGCGTGCACGGCTCCTTACGGCTCCGACAACGCTCCGATTGCCGATCCCGGCGTGGGTGCGCTCACTTATGGTAATTTGCGTGAGGTGTTGGTCGGAGCGGGCAACCGCTATCGTCCCTACACTTATAATCTTTATCGTGATCCCGGAGGTCTTTACTGGATAAATGCTCCCGTAACCAAGCCCGGCACATCCGACGGGCATTTGAATGAGCCATACCCTGATTATGCATCGTGGGACATCAACTACCGCACGCTCGTATTCAATCCCTACGCTTATAATTCGCTCGGAGGGTGGGACGATAGAACACATAAATATACGTCAACCTCCACCGAATATTCATCCGATGCGCTCCCGATAAAACTGATCTATAAAAATTGATTTATAAATAGTCAACGTGAGCCCATCATAAGGAATCAAATAAATAAAAATATACTAATCAGCCATTTAGTTTATTACTAAGTGGCTGATTGGTTTATTTTGAAATTTAAAATCCTTTTATCGGACTTACGTTAAAACAGCATTCCCGGCTCACGGATTCTGTTTTTTTCATAAATTTGTATTTGTCAAATATATTCTCCTGCATGAAATCAAGCCTTAAATTCATCTGCTCCACTCTGCTTTCGCTGCCATTGCTGCTTTCGGCATGCGTTGCCGACAACGAGCCCTACAATGATTTCGCTCTTGAAAAAGGCGACCTTATGCCGCAATTCAGCATCATGCTGAACAACGGGACTCCGATCACCTCGGCAAATCTTCTCGGCGCTCCGTCAATGATTGTGTTTTTCAACACATCCTGCCCCGATTGCCGCAAGGAACTGCCTGTCGTTAACCGGGTTGTTCAAACAACCGCCATACGCACCATCTGCATAGCACGTGAAGAAAACGAATCCTCCATCGCCGGGTTCTGGTCGGCCGAACAGCTCACTTTGCCCTATTCTCCGCAACCCGACCGCCGGGTTTTCGAACTGTTCGCGGCACAGACAATCCCGCGCATCTTCATTTTCAACGCATCCGGAATTGTAACCGCCGCTTTCAGTGACAATCCGCTTCCAACCGCCGAAACGCTAACAAAAGCCATTGCCGACGCTCAATAACATGCGCAACATCCCGTTATTTGCAGAAAATATCTTAACTTAGCGCCACAATCCATCACCTTCGGAATATGAAACTGCTCCGCATCTATCCCACATCCATCAACAGTGAATTCATAAGTCAGGCTGTTGAGGCCTTGAAAAACGGTGAAATAATACTCTACCCCACCGACACGCTCTATGCTCTTGGCTGCAACGCCCTTAACCAGCAGGCAATCGAACGCCTGTGCAACATCAAGGGCATTGATCCAAAAACCGAAACGCTATCTCTTGTTTGCACCGACATTTCTCAAGCCAGCGAATATGTGCGCATCGACAATAACGCATTTTCAATTCTGCGTAAAAACCTCCCCGGGCCGTTCACTTTCATTCTTCCGTCATCACTTCGACTCCCGAAAGTGCTTAAATCACGCAAAGAACTCGGTTTGCGAATCCCCGACAATCCCATCTCACGGCTACTCGCCGAAGAACTTGGCAACCCGCTGATGTCTACATCCATAAAGTTACCCGACTCCGGCTTAGTCGAAATTTCCGCCGAAATGGCCTCGGAACCTTATGCATCTTCGCACGACATCGACATAATCATTGATGGCGGCGACTGCTCAGCTTTCGGCTCTACTGTCGTCGACCTCACCGACAGTTCATCACCTGAAATAATCCGACAGGGAATCGGTGAGCTCGAGCTATGAAAGCACTGACTTTGGCTCCACGCACCGACGGCTTGAAGCCTGAGCGTATCGACACTCACGTTCCGCACCTGATTATTGTCGGGGCTAACGGCGCAGGCAAAACACGATTCGCGTCCTACGTGGCCGACCACGATGCTAACGCCTATAAAATAAGCGCATTGCAGGCTCTTTACAACCAGGCCTACACTGACCCCACTCCATCTGGAATCGATGTCGCCTATAATGAATCGATAGCGGCCGCTAACGTCACCGGAAACGCATCCACGCAATTCGAACGGCTCATGTCGCTTATGCTTCAGCATGAAATGACGGACTTTCTAAGCCGCAAACTTACAGGTGTCGACGACCACACCCCCTCACAACTCGACCGTGTCATCAACCTTTGGCAGGAAGTTTTCCCCGGCAATAAAATTCTGGTTGAGGCAGGAAAAATCCTTGCAATGCGAAATCGTGACAACGACACATACTCATCACACCGGCTTTCGGCCGGAGAACGGGCGGTGCTATATATAATCGGAGCTGTGCTAAACGCCCCTGCCAAAGCCGATATTTTCATCGATGCGCCTGAAATGTTCCTACACCCGTCTCTTGCACAAAACCTTTGGAACAGAATGGAATTAGAACGGCTCGACTGCCGGTTCATTTACGTTACCCACAGCCTCGATTTCGCCTCATCCCGACTTCGGGCTTCAATAGTTTGGGTACGCAGCTACAACCCCGGCTCACAGACATGGGATTATTCCCTCCTGCCTCCCGGCTCCGGCATAACCGAGCCTGTCTATTCAGCAATTCTGGGCGAGCGCAAACCGGTTCTGTTCGTTGAAGGCGACAGCACACATTCAATCGATTCACGCCTCTATCCGCTCATCTTTCCGGAATACACCGTCAGGCCGCTCGGAAGCTGCAACAAGGTTATCGAAGCCACACGCACATTCAACGATCTTGCGGCAATGCACCACATGGACAGCTACGGCATAGTCGACCGCGACCGGCGCGACGATGGAGAGGTCCAGTATCTCCGCACAAAAAAAATAATGGTCCCCGAGGTTGCCGAAATCGAAAACCTGCTCCTGCTCCCTGAAGTTGTGAAAGCAGTGGCACAATTCACCGAAAAGCCCGTAGACCGAGTGGTGAACCATGTGAAAAAAGCCGTTATATCCATGTTCGCCAACGAGCTCCGCCAGCAAGCGCTCCTCCACACACGCCACATGGTGAAACGCATTGTGGAACGCCGCATCGACTCCCGTTTCCCCGACATCGACACACTCGAACAACACCTTCACGAACTGCCCTCCATAATCAACGCCCGCACCTACTATAAAAAACTGTGCCGAGAGTTCAACGAATATATCGCCGCAGGAAACTACCGCGCTATCCTCAAGGTCTACAATCAGAAATCCATTCTTCCCGGAAGCAATGTCGCCGGACTGTGCGGACTGCACGACAAAGATCATTACATTCAGACAATTCTTCACATCCTTTCGCACAACCGCCCGCAAGCCTTTCAGATAAGGAATGCAATTAAATCATGCCTCGGATTCAATGAAAAAAACAATCACACACTGGATTGAAGCCATGCGCCTCCGAACACTTCCGGTTTCACTTGCCGGAGTAGTCACAGCGACAGCCCTCGCTCTCGCCGTCGGCAAATTCAAACCCGTCGTGGCTATTCTCTGCTTCATTTTTGCCACCCTCGCACAGATTGCTTCAAATTTCGCAAACGAATACTTCGATTTCCGCGACGGACTCGACCGCCGGGGGCGCGAAGGCCCGCGCCGTGGCGTTACGGAAGGCGACATAACACCACACGCAATGCTAATAGCCACATGCGCGGCACTTGCCCTGGCATGTGCTGTCGGCTGTTCTCTTCTTTTCTACGGCCCCTGGTGGATTCTACCCGCAGGCATACTGATTGCAATCGGCGTGATGGCCTACAGCACCGGCCCCTACCCGCTTTCACGCCATGGACTCGGTGAAATCGCCGTTATCTTTTTCTTTGGCATCGTACCCGTTAATCTCACTTTCTTTCTCCAGACAAATTATTTCTCAGGATTTGCCTTTATTGCATCCCTCTCCATCGGACTGCTTGGAGCCAATGTTTTGATTGTTAACAACTATCGCGATTATAGCGACGACAAGTCCGTAGGCAAACGGACACTTGCCGTAATTCTCGGTAAACGCGCCATGCCCCCCCTCTACCTGTGCAACGGAATCATTGCCATGGTTCTGCTCTGTCTGCTTTATCCTGTCATAGGATTTAAAATCATAATCATAGCACTGTTGGGAACAAACGTAAACACCTTGCTGTTCCTTCAGCTACGCAAACGCAACGGAGCAGCACTCACCCCCATCCTGGGCATGACAGCCATCTTTATGGCCATCATATCCCTCCTTCTCCTGATATAACAAAGATTGTTACGATTGCAGGAATTTCGTAACTTTGCGGCAGGTAAAAAAGATTTATGATTACAACTGCCGTTAAATTTCCTGCAACGAAGGAAAAAATCATTTCCTTCATATGGCAGCACATTCTGCTCATAGCTTCCTTATTGGTAATGACCGCCGGTGTGGCGATGTGCGTCCGCTCCAGCCTTGGCAGCAGCGTAATTTCAACAATTCCGTTCGTATTCACGCTTGCCGGCGACAAAGCTGTTGTTCCTTCCTGGACAATCGGACAATACACCTACATCATGAACTTCATTCTGGTCGGCGCTCAGATAATAACCCTTCGGAGCCGATTCCAGCCCATTCAGCTTTTCCAGCTCGTTATCGGTTTTCTCTTCGGATTCCTTCTCGATGTCAACATGACACTCACCGCACCGCTTCAATCCGACAATCTGATGATGCGATGCCTTGAGCAGTTTATAGGCTGCATAATTCTCGGCATAGGCATAGCTTTTGAAATCAGATGCGGCTCCGTAACCATGCCGGGCGAAGGAATGCCCGTAGCTCTGACCCGTGTAACCTCGATGCCTTTTGCAAAAGCAAAAATTCTGGTCGACATCATTCTTGTAGCATTAGCCGTTGGCTTCGGTTTCCTGTTCTTTGGCCGATGGCTCTGGAATGTGGTTGGAATCGGCACTCTGTTCGCCATGATTTTTGTGGGATTCGTAGTTAAACTCCTCTCCCCGCACATCGGCTGGTTTGACCGCGTTGTCTGCTACCGTCCCGGATTCCGGCGCTACATCTACGGCCTCGCACGCTTCATCTACCGCCGCTGACCCCACAAATTTTGCGCTCACCGGATATTTCTACCAAAAAAATTTTGCGCTCACCGGATATTTCTACCAAAAAAATTTTGCGCATAACTCCGTTTCCACTTACTTTGCAAACACATCCCACAACATTAACACCCTATGGCTGAACATAAAATAATATTTAAACGAAAATTATACAACCGTCTTCTACAATGGAAAGAAAACGAAAACGGACGTTCCGCCATTTTAATTGAAGGTGCGCGCCGCATCGGAAAATCAACACTTGCCGAAGAATTTGGAAAAAACGAATACGAAAGCTACTTGCCAATCGACTTTTCCAAAGCGTCAAAAAAGGTCATTGAACTGTTCGACGATATTTCCAACCTCGACTCTCTCTTCATGCAACTCCAATTTGAATATAAAGTATCCCTGCATGAACGAAAATCGCTTATCATATTCGATGAAGTGCAATTCAATCCCAAAGCACGCCAGGCCATAAAACATTTGGTTGCAGACGGACGATATGACTATATAGAAACCGGATCACTGATTTCTGTAAGCAAAAACATAAAGAACATACTCATTCCAAGCGAGGAAGAACATATTAAAATGTTCCCGATGGATTTTGAAGAATTTCTTTGGGCAACAGGCGATGAAGTAACTCCTGAACTATTAAGACAGGCAATAGCATCCGGAAACTCAGTTGGAATAGCTCACAGAAATTTAATGAGGACTTTCCGACAGTATATACTTGTAGGAGGAATGCCTCAGGCAATAGCGACATTTATTGAAACCAACGACCTTATCCGAGTCGACAAAGTTAAAAGGAACATAATCGACCTTTACATGGCCGACTTCAAAAAAATAGATGAAAGTGGCAGAATAAGCAGAATTTTTGAAGACATTCCGGCTCAATTAAACCGAAAAGCCGCTCGCTACATGGTTTATTCAGTTATTGGCGACACTGACAGCCGAAAAGCAGATTCATTGATTTCTGAACTTGCCGCATCAATGACCGTTTCAATCTGCCACCACACCGCCGATCCTTCAAATGGACTTGCTATGGATTTCGACAAGGACTACTTTAAATTTTACCTTGCTGACACCGGTTTATTTATAACACTTGCTTTCTGGCACGGCGACATGGCCGAAAATGAAATTTACAACAAACTGCTTTCCGACAAACTTTCGGCTAACCTCGGTTTCGTTTATGAAAATATTGTGTCACAAATTCTTATAAGTTCAGGAAGAAAACTTTTTTACTATACTTTCCCCTCTGATAATCGCCACATACATGAAATTGATTTCCTCATCAACTCCGGGAGTAAAATCATTCCCCTTGAAGTAAAATCCTCAGGTTATAAAACATACAAATCACTTGAGCTTTTCTGCAAAAAATATTCATACAAAGTAAAGGACCCATTGGTCGTATTCACAAAAGATTATCAAAAAGAAGGAACCATACGCTTTCTGCCGGTATACATGCTCCCCTTCTATCTGGAAACAATTTAACGGAAGGCAGGTGACTTTGCACATGCAAAAAACATCGGATTTTAACCCCCCTCACACAAATTCTCACGATTTTTAGCTAACTTTGTCCCCTGAAACCAACACTATCATTCACAATGTCTGAAGCCCTTTTAACCACCGATTTCAATTTCCCCGGTCAAACCGGAGTTTACCACGGCAAAGTCCGCGACGTCTATTCCATCGGAACCGATACACTGGTAATGATTGCCACCGACCGCATTTCGGCGTTCGATGTGGTTCTCCCCAAAGGAATCCCCTACAAAGGCCAGGTCCTTAACGAAATAGCCGAATATTTCCTCGACGCAACCGCCGACATAGTGCCCAACTGGAAACTTGCCACTCCCGATCCGATGGCTTCGGTGGGAATCAGATGCGAAGGCTTCCGCGTTGAAATGATCATACGCGGTTACCTGACCGGCAGCGCCTGGCGTGAGTATCAGGCCGGAGCGCGCGAAATTTGCGGCGTAAAGCTTCCCGACGGAATGCGCGAGAACCAGCGTTTCCCCGAACCGATCATCACACCCACAACCAAAGCCGACGAAGGACACGACGAAAACATCTCGCGCGAGCAGATTATTGCGCAGGGAATTGTAAGCGAAGCCGATTATAACACAATGGAGCGATACACCCGCGCCCTGTTCGAACGCGGAACGCAGATGGGTGCCGAAAAAGGTCTTATTCTTGTCGACACAAAATATGAATTCGGTAAACATGACGGCAAAGTTTACCTTATCGACGAAATTCACACCCCCGATTCAAGCCGCTATTTCTATGCCGACGGCTACGAGGAACGCTTTGAAAAAGGATTGCCTCAACGGCAGCTGTCTAAAGAATTCGTGCGTCAATGGCTCATAGAACACGGCTTCATGGGCAAGGAAGGCCAGGCAGTCCCTGAAATGACCGATGAATTCGTAAAAAGCGTTTCCGACCGCTACATTGAACTTTACGAACATGTAACCGGAAAAAAATTCGTGAAAGCCGACACCGCGAACCTCACCGACCGCATCGCCGTCAACGTGCTCGATTTTCTGCAATCTGCCTCCCGCTGATGAACTGCGAGCAGATTAATCCCTACCATCACGACTCTCGACAAAAAGCCGAGCAGGTCGAGGAAATGTTCAATAACATAGCCCCGGCCTACGACTTCATGAACCGGGCCATGACATTGGGAATCGACCGTTCATGGCGACGGAAAGCCGTGAAATCGCTCCCCAAAGGAAAGGACATCCGGATTCTCGACATTGCCACGGGAACAGGCGACCTCGCCATCCTGATCCATAAACTCACAGGCTCGGAACACATCACCGGAATCGACCTCGCGGAAAACATGCTCGAAATAGCACGGCACAAAGCGGCTGCAACATCATCGCCATCAGCTTTCCGCTTTCTCAAAGCCGACTCGCTGAACATGCCTTTCCCCGACAACTCATTCAACTGCATAACCGCAGCATATGGCGTGAGAAACTTTGCCGACCTGCTTGCAGGCTATCGCGAAATGTTCCGCGTGCTCAAACCCGGAGGCATGTTAGCCATTCTTGAACTTTCCACCCCCGTAAATCCGATTGTCCGGCCGCTCTACAACATCTACACCCGCCGTCTAATTCCGGCTGTCGGGCGACTGATTGCCGGCGACTCACGCGCATATACCTATCTGCCCGAAAGCATTGCCGCAGTGCCGCAAGGAAACAACATGCTCGCACTCATGCAAAAAGCCGGATTCACCAAAACCGCATGCCGCACATTCACATTCGGCACATGCAGCTTCTATACAGCAATAAAACCATAGTACATAAATTTTTACCAAAACATGAACAAATTACTAATGACTTTCGCAGCTTTTGCAATAGCAGCTTCGGTTTCGGCAAACACAAATGCCGAAACCCCGCACCTGAAAAGCCTCGACCCCAAACAAATCGACAACTCAATTGTGCCGGGCGATGACTTCTACCACTATGTCAACAAAAAATGGATGGAGCAGAATCCCCTCAAGGACGAATTCGCACGCTACGGCAAATTCAACATTCTGTCCGACACCTCCGAGGCACGAGTAAAAGACATTGTCCTCAATCTCGGCAAAAGCAATCCCCAACCCGGAACCGTAGCCTTTAAAGTGTGGACAATCTACAGCCAGGCAATGGACTCTACACGCCGCAACGCCGAAGGCGCTAAACCCATCCTCGCCGACCTGAAGAAAATCGAAGACACTCCACACGAAGGAATGGAAGACCTTTTCCTATGGATGCACGGAAACTACGCATCGCCATTCTTCGGCGCCGGAATTCAGGAGAACCTTGCCAACAGCAAAGAATATGCAATGTATGTGAGCGGCGGCGGACTATCACTCGGCGACCGCGATTACTATCTGCAAAACGACGAAAACAACACGAAAGTGCGCGAAGCGCTCAAAAAACTCATCGTCAAGCAAATGATGAATGCCGGCTACAAAAAGAAAGACGCCACGCGCATCATGCAGAACGTAATGAAAATTGAAACCGCAATAGCCGATTCGACATGGACACGCGAACAGAGCCGCAACATCCCCGCAATGTACAACCCTCGCTCATTCGCTCAGCTAAAGGAAATGTACCCCGCCATCAACTGGGACCGTTTCTTCATTGAAACCATGGGAATCCAGAGTCCCGAACAGGTTATTGTTACCGAAATCAACACCGTGAAAAAAGCCAACGACCTTATGGCATCGCTCACCGACCGCGAAATCAAGGACTACTACCTCTGGAAATATGTAAATCAGGCATCCGGCAAACTCAGCGACAAATTCACCGACGCAAACTTCGAATTCTCGAAAGTGCTAAGCGGAGTTCAGAAACAGCGTCCCCGCTGGAAACGCGCCCTCAGCGCCACCGAAGGCGCGCTTGGCGAAGCTGTCGGACAGCTCTATGTGGAAAAATACTTCCCTCAGTCGTCTAAGGACTACATGATCGGACTCGTTGAGAACCTCCGCACCGCGCTCGGAAAACACATCATCAACCTCACATGGATGAGCGACGACACCAAACTCAACGCAATCAAGAAACTTAACGCCTTCACTGTGAAAATCGGTTATCCCGACAAATGGAAAGATTACTCCACCATGGAAATAGACCCCGCCAAGAGCTACTACGAAAACATGCACAACGTTGGCATGTGGCATCAGAAAGAAACCTACGCCAAATGGGGAAAACCTGTCGACCGCACCGAATGGGGCATGACTCCGCAGACCGTCAACGCCTACTACAACCCCCTGGCTAACGAAATTGTATTCCCCGCCGCAATCCTTCAGGCTCCCTTCTTCGATCCTCAGTCAAGCGATGCTGAAAACTATGGTGGAATAGGCGTGGTTATAGGACACGAAATGACTCATGGCTTCGACGACCAGGGTCGCAACTTCGACACCGAAGGCAACATGACAAACTGGTGGACCGACGAGGACGCTGAAGCATTCAGCAAACTCACAAAAGGCCTTGCAAACCAGTTTGATGCCGTTGAAGTGCTACCGGGCTTGAACGCAAACGGTGCTTACACCCTCGGCGAAAACATTGCCGACCAGGGCGGCCTGCGCGTTGCAATGACCGCATTCCTCGACTCACAGAAAAAGAAAGGCGTAAATGTTGAAACCGAAACAATCGATGGCTTCACCCCCGCTCAGGTGTTCTACCTTAACTACGCTAACCTCTGGGGTCAAAACATACGCGACGCCGAAAAACGCCGTCTGACAACCGGCGACGTTCACTCGCTTGGCGAAAACCGTGTCAACGTAACGCTGCGCAACCTCGAACCCTTCTTTAAAGCATTCGACATCAACGAAAACCAGAAAATGTTCCGCCCTGAAAACGAACGGATCATCATCTGGTAAAATCCACACACCTATTCCATGCCTCCGGAATTATGTTTAACAACATGTTTCCGGAGGCTTTGTTTTAACTATTTTTTATCCTCCGTCACATCTTTTTTGACTAATTTTACGTCTAGTCTTGAAAATCAATCACTCGTTTTGCAATTTTAACTTAATTATTCATCATAAAATTTATTAACTAACCAACTCACTATCCATTATGAAGTTAAAGGTAACATCACTGTTATTATGCCTTTTGCTCTTCCCCGTGTTGAGTGTGATGGGTGCAACTCCTGTCACTGTCAAAGGCACTGTGACAGACGGCACCGGTGAGCCGCTCATGGGAGTATCAGTACTTGTTAAAGGAACTCCTCGCGGCACATCAACCGACCTTGACGGTAATTTCACCGTAAAGGCTGAAGTGGGAAAAACGCTGACGTTCTCTTACATCGGCTACCATCCCCAGGAAGTAACTGTAACCGGCTCCGAGCCCATCACTGTTGTGATGCAGGAAAACACCAAAACCCTCGATGAGGTGGTTGTTACGGCCCTCGGAATCAAACGCGAACAAAAATCACTGAGCTACAACGTGCAACAGCTCAAAGGCGACATCCTCACCACAAACAAGGATGCCAACTTCGTCAACTCACTCGCCGGTAAAGTTGCGGGCGTCAACATCAACGCATCTTCATCCGGAACAGGTGGTATTTCTAAAGTTGTGATGCGTGGCACAAAATCAATCATGCAGAGCTCGAATGCACTCTATGTTATCGACGGCATGCCGATGCGTGGCGCACGCAGCGAAGGCGACACCGGAGCATTCGGTTCATCAGGTGCTACCGAACCTATCGCCGACATCAACCCCGACGACATCGAAAGCATGTCAGTGCTCACAGGTGCTGCCGCTGCCGCACTCTATGGCAGTGAAGCTGCCAACGGCGCAATCGTAATCACCACAAAAAAAGGACAGGCCGGCAAAACAAAAGTAACCGTAGGCTCAAACCTCGAATGGAACCGCGCGTGGGTACTTCCCCGCTTCCAGAACACCTACGGCGCAGGTCAGAACGGAATCTACGATCCCAACTCGCCATGGAGCTGGGGCGGCAAACTCAACCAGTATAACAACTACGGCTACGACGTGGCAAACGACTATCTCCGCACAGGCTTCGTTGCAACCAATTCCGTAACATTCAGCACCGGAACCGACAAGAACCAGACCTACGCCTCCGCAGCCGCAGTCGATTCAAAAGGAATAGTGCCTAACGACCGTTACGACCGCTACAACTTCACCATCCGCAACACCTCCAAATTCCTTGATGACAAGATGACACTCGACCTAAACGCGAGCTACATCCATCAGACCGACCGCAACATGGTGAACCAGGGAACATACATGAACCCCATCGTAGGAGCATACCTCGCTCCCCGCGGAAACGACTGGAACGAAGTACGCCTTTATGAAGTTTACGATCCCGCACGCAAAATCTCCACACAGAACTGGAAATACGGCGACTACGGCATGACCACACAGAACCCCTACTGGGTCAACTACCGTAACCTCCGTGAAAGCTCGAAAGACCGTTACATGATGGGCGCACAGCTCGGCTATCAGATTCTCCCCTACCTCAACATCTCAGGCCGCGTGCGAATCGACAACTCCGACACCAAAGCAACCGACAAACGCTATGCAGGCACCAACGAAATCATGAGCGGTAACTCACGCAACGGATGGTATGCCACCCAGCGCTATAAAGAAAAACAGATCTTCGCCGACTTCCTCGTATCCTTCCAGAAAGACCTCGGCGCCGACTTCAACCTCCAGGCCAACTTCGGCGGCTCCATCAGCGACATGCGCTTCGAAAGCCTCGACGTGCGCGGCGGAATCCCCGACGGCTACGGCGACTATGCAGGAATGACCGTCGGATATCCCAACTTCTTTACCCTCAACAACATCACAAACAAGCCTGCCAAAACCGAAGACGGATGGCACGAGCAGACACAGAGCCTCTACGCCTCTGCCGACCTCGGCTACAAACAGACATATTACCTCACACTCACCGGACGTAACGACTGGCCATCAGCACTCGCAGGTCCGAACTCGAAATCATCCTCATTCTTCTATCCATCGGTAGGCGTTTCAGTTCTCATGACACAGATGTTCGCCGATGCAGGCATCAACATACCCCAGGAATACCTCTCATTCTGGAAAATCCGCGCATCATTCGCATCGGTTGGCACAGCATTCCCACGCTACATCGCCAACCCGCGCTATGAATGGAAAAACGGAACATGGTCCGTACTCACACAGTATCCAATGGACAACCTCCGTCCCGAACGCACCAAATCATGGGAAGTCGGCATGAACTTCCGATTCCTCAAGAACTTCAACTTCGATGCCACTTACTACCTGGCCGACACCTACAACCAGACATTCAACCCCAACCTCGCAGTCGGCAAATATGCCAACCTCTATGTGCAGGCCGGTAACGTAAGGAACTGGGGTATGGAATTTGCCCTCGGCTTTGAAAAAACATGGGGCAACTTCACATGGACATCGAACGCAACCTACTCGTTCAACCGAAATAAAGTACGCGAACTCGCCCGCGAAGTAATCAACCCCGTAACCGGCGAACGCTTCTCCATGGATCAGATTGAACCCGCTGCAGGCAACAACCTCGGCGCAACCCACTTCCTTCTCCGTGAAGGTGGCTCAATGGGTGACCTCTACTCTTCAGTCGACCTTACCCGCGACAACCAAGGTAACATCTATGTCGACGAAGCCGGACACGTAAGCCTCTCAAAAATCGAATCATCAAAGGAATACATCAAGCTCGGCAGCGTACTGCCTAAAGGAAACCTCGCATGGAACAACACATTCCGCTGGAAAAACCTCTCGGCAAGCGCAATGATTTCCGCACGATTCGGCGGCATCGTATTCTCACGCACACAGGCCATCCTCGACCTCTACGGTGTGTCGGAAGCCTCAGGTAACGCACGCGACCTCGGCTACGTTCAGCTCAACGACGGCCTACGCGTCGACCCCGAATCATTCTACGGTGTGGTAGCCGGCGGCGACATGGTGCCCCAGTACTACACCTACTCCGCAACAAACGTACGTCTGCAGGAAGCTACCATCAGCTACCTCATTCCCCGCAAGTGGCTCCGCGACATCTGCGACATAAAAGTTTCCCTCGTAGGCCGCAACCTCTGGATGATCTACAACAAGGCTCCGTTCGATCCTGAAGCCGTAGCATCTGCCGGCAACTACTATCAGGGCATGGACAACTTCATGATGCCTTCGCTCCGTAGCTTCGGTTTCAATGTTAACTTCAACTTCTAAACATTGTATCCTAAAATGAAAAAGACTTTTAACAAAATACTTGCCGGTTCATTCTTAGCACTCGCAATGAGTGCCTGCACCGGCGACTATCTCGACATCAACTCGAACCAGTATCAGCCCGGAAGCCTCACCGCCGACGACTATGCTCTCGGTTCTTCTATGACAAACCTTTGCGGACGAGTTATACCCTCCGACGTGAACATGTGTCAGCTTACCGACTGCCTCGCAGGCAACGTAATGGGCGGTTACTATGCCGACGGCAACGGTAACTTCACCAACTCATTCGCATTCTACAACCCTTCCAACGGCTGGAGCCGCGTGCTAATGGAGGCAAACCAGAACTCCATTATCCCTACCGTCTACACAAACCTCTCCATTGTCGAAGGTTTTGCCGAAACTGCTGGCGACCCCGTGCCCCTGGCAATCGCAAACATAATTAAAGTAGCCGCAATGCACCGTATCACCGACGCTTACGGCCCAATCCCCTACACCCAGATCGGTTTTGAAGGAATTATCCTTACACCCTACGACTCGCAGGAAGATGTCTACAATGCATTCTTCAACGACCTTGACCAATCCATAGCAACCCTCAACGACAACCTCGGCGCAGCACTCAACCCGCTCATCGATGAAGTCTACTCCGGAAACGTGGCCAAATGGGTTACATTCGCCAACTCACTCAAACTCCGTCTGGCAATGCGCATAGCATATGCAAACCCCACCCTCGCCAAACAGATAGCTGAACAGGCAGTCGCCGATGGCGTTATGGAAACAAATGCCGACAACGCAGCCTACCGCCACTACACACAGGGCGGCAACCCCTACTTCAACGCAACAATCGGCTACGGCAACGACTCACGTCCCGCCGCCGACATAATCTGCTACATGAACGGTTACAACGACCCGCGTCGCGCAACCTACTTCACCAAATCCAACTGGGTTGACGAAGACGGCGCTTATCTCGTAAACTCCAACGGCGTATCAGCCGAATATTGCGGCGTTCGCCGTGGATGGGCTACCTACGCCCGCGACGGCTGGGCACTCAACATGAGCGTGCTCGGAGTTCAGCCTACCGACCCCACAATGTGGCTCTCAGCAGCCGAAGTGGCTTTCATCCGCGCTGAAGGTGTTGCCGTATTCGGATGGAACATGGGTGGTACTGCCGAAGAACTATACAATAAAGGCATCACTCTCTCGTTTGAATATAACGGGTGTTCTGCCGCCGAAGCTCAGGCTTACCTCGCCGACGCCACCTCCGTCCCCGCAGGTTACTATGATCCATCCGGCGCTAACCCCTACAACGGCTCGCTCCCTGCTGTTACAATCGCTTGGGACGACAATGCAACCGTCGAACAGAAACAGGAGCGTATCATAATCCAGAAATGGATTGCCAACTATCCTCTGGGCAACGAAGCATGGGCCGATTTGCGACGCACCGGTTATCCGAAACTCATTCCTGTGGCTGTGAATAAGAGCGGCGGTGTGGTTAGCTCCCAGCTCGGCCCCCAGCGCATGCCTTACCCGCAGGAAGAATACACAAACAACGGTGCCAACGTGCAGAAAGCAGTGGCTGATTACCTCAAAGGCCCCGACAACATGGCCACCAAACTCTGGTGGGCTTGCAAACCCGGCCTCTAAACCTCTTAGAATCTAAAACTAAACAAAACCAATTGTAAAAAAATGAAAAAAAGCATTAAATATCTTGCCTCGGCAGCTTTCGTCGCCCTCGCAGCAGGCTCTCTCGTTTCCTGCTCCGACTGGATCGAACCGGAATCTGTCGACCTGAACTACGGCACGATTGACAAGGCTGAAAACTATCAGGCTTACCTTGCCAGTCTTAAAGCTTACCGTGCTTCCGATCATAAAAAGATCTACGCATGGTTCGAATCACCCGCCGACGGTCCTGTAAGCCAGGCTCACACCCTCGCTTCTCTACCCGACTCCATCGACGTGGTGGTTTTCGAAAACCCCGGCGTCATTTCCCAGCAGATTGTCAAGGAAATGGCTAAAGTAAAAAATGAAAAAGGCATGGAATTCATGTACACACTCGACTTCGATGCCCTTAAAGCTCAACATAAAAACCTCAGTGAGGACCTCGCCGCACAACGCGAAAGCCTCACAAACGCCTATCTTAACAACCCCGATAAGGATGACGAGGCCGTAACCGAAGAGTATCAGAAACAACTCCTGGCTCTTGCAACTCCCGACATCCTCGACTACCTTTTCGAAAACTGCACTCAGCTGCTCAGCTACTGCAAGACCAACGGATTCAACGGCGTGATGTTCGCATTCGACGGAAAAGCGACAAACCACCTCACCGATGCCGAACTTAAAGACTACGCGCTCGAAGTGAACGCATTCCTCGGTGTGGCTTCCGACTGGCACAAACGTAACCCCGAAATGAAATTCGACTACCTCGGTGCCCCACAGAACATTGCCAATTCTAACCTGGTGAACGAATTCGGAATCCTTTTCATCCGCGACGGTCTCAGCGCCACGAACTCCAACGTTTATGGCCAATATCTCAGCAAAGCACTTACCGATGGCGTTCCCGCCGACCGCATCGGCATGATGACAACCTACACCAGCCTCGACCCAGCCGACGGCTCAATGGGTCTGAACGCCGACGGTTCATTCTCCCTCACCGGCTGCGCAAAATGGGCTGCTTCTAACCCGGTGGCTGCCGTAGGCATGAAAAAAGTGCAGAACGACTACTACAACCCCGGTAAAGAATATGGCATAGTGCGTGCTGCCATCCAAACCATCAACCCAAGCATTAAGTAAATCGCAAAATATAGATTCTAAGATGAAAAAATCATTATATCTGGCCGCATCAGCATTGATGGCAGCATTGGTGGCTCTCCCCTCATGCCAGGACGACTATGAGAATGTGTCCGACAACAACATGCTCTACTCAACCTCGCAGGATCGCGTAGTCACCTCATTGCTCGAAGGCAAAGCCGACGAAATCACCAAAGAAGTGTCCTATCGCCTGGCTCAGCCTCTCGACTACGACATTCAGCTCAAATTCGGTGTTATCCCCTCGGCAGTCGACGCTTACAACACAACCTATAATGAAAGCGCCGTCATCCTCCCCGACGACAACTACACTATTGAGAACCCGGATGCCACCATCTATAAAGGTGGTGTCGCTTCCACACCCGTAAACGTCACCTTCACCGGACTTCTCGACATTGACCCCGACAAGGTTTATGTCCTCCCCATCGGTGTGCTGACCTCACCCGTTCCCGTAGTCGAATCTGAAAACATAACATACTATGTGTTCCGTGGCGCTGCCCTCGTTAACTGGGGTGCAGGACTCAAAGGCACATGCATGACATTCGTGAACGAAGGACAAACTCCTCTGCTCGGTGGCATTTCGCAATTCACATTCGAAACACTCATCAACCCGTCGGCTTTCAACAATCAGCTCTCTACCATCATGGGTATCGAAGGAAAATTCCTTATCCGTGTAGGCGACGCCGGTGTCCCCTCGAATCAGATTCAGCTCGCCACCGCAAGCGGCAACGCAACCGACGCAGCATGGCAGCTCGACCTCAACAAATGGACATTCGTTACCCTTACCTACGACTCTTCAAACGGTCAGGTTAACGTTTACTTCAACGGCGTCAAGAAAGGTGCCACACAAACCGTCGGCTACCGTCAGGCTGTTAACTGGAACGTCAAGTCAGCCGACCGCGCTTGCTACATAGGCTACGCCTACAACCGCGACCGCGATCTCGACGGATACCTCGCCGAACTCCGCGTCTGGAACAAGATTCTCACACCCGCCGACCTCGAACAGCGCAACCACTTCTATCGTGTGGAAAGCGATGCCGACGGACTTGTGCTCTATCTCAAGATGGACGAAGGAACCGGAAACCGTGTCAAGGATTACACCAACGGCTACGACATGAGCGTGCCCGAATTCTGGCCCGACGGAAACGAAACTCCGCTCACAACAGGACTCACATGGCTCCCCGTAACCTTGCCTTAATCCAACTATTGATTAACCAATTTTAAACAGAGTTAAAAATGAAATACAACAAATTCATAAAAAGCTCATTCCTGGCTTCGCTGATTGCATTTGCAGCCGTCAGCTGCTCGGATGAAGTGAACTATGGAAACATCCAGGCGCCCGACGTCAACGACCCCGACGCCGAACTCCTTTTCGTCACCGACGAAAACGGCAACGCCACTCAGACTGTCGATGTCGAGTTCCGCGACAACAAACAGGTTCCCATGGTTATCAACTCAACAAAACCCGCATCAAAAGCTCACAACGTTCAGTTCGCATACGACGCCACCGCTCTTGATGAATTCAACAAAACCCATGGCACAGAGCTCGTAGCCATCCCCGAATCGTTCGTACAGTTCGAAAACGGCGGAATCGCAGCGCTCCAGCAGGGCGAAACACAGAGCCAACCCGTGCAGATGACTCTCACATCCGACGGCTCGCTCGACCATGAAGCAACCTACGCCGTGCCTGTTCGCGTGACAACCACCACCGGCACCGTCGCCGCATCCTCGGCAACACGAATCTACGTGGTTCGCGACCTCACTGCTCTCCCCGACTGCCACAAGACAGTTCTCGATGAAGAAGGCAATGAAGTGGACGGCGTCAAGATTTTCTCCTGCATGGAGGTAAACGACACCAACCCGCTCAACAACCTCCGCTACACTCTTAAAAACAGCGGAAAATACATGGTTGACGCCCTCATCATCTTCTCCGGCAACATCAACTACGATCCTGACCGCGCATGCGTTTACTTCAACGCAAACCCCAACGTGCAGGCTCTGCTCGACAACCGCGAGAAATATCTCAAACCGCTTCAGGACCGCGGCATGAAAGTTATCATGGGCGTGCTCTGTAACCATGACCGTGCTTGCATCTCAAACCTCGCCGACGAAACCGCACGCAAATTCGCTCTGGAAATGAAAGCTCTCTGCGACGCCTACCAGCTCGACGGCGTGTTCTACGACGACGAATACTGCTCGCCCATCACCCCGCCCCCTCCAGGCTTCACAGCCCGCAGCCGCAAACAGGTTTCACGCCTCATCTACGAAATCTGGAAACTGCAGCCCGAACGCTGGAATGTTGCATACGCATACTCTATGACCAGTTCGCTTGAGGAAGTGGACGGCGTGCCCGCAGGAGTTTACTGTCAGTATGCGCTCCACGATTACGGAGGCTCATACGACCTCTCCGGCAACTATCCCGGAATGCCCAAAAGCAACATGGGCCTCTACAGCCAGGAATTCGCCCAGGGACGTTTCGCATCAGAAAACAACCTGCGTAACATGCGCAAAAACGGCTACGGCTCGCATATGGTATTCGCCATGGACCCCAACCGCTCCAACGCATACCGCCAGGACGACGCAATGGGCAACTGCGCACGCGCCTTCTACGACGACGAAGTTGTCATCAACTTACCCATTTATAAGAAAGATTGGTAATAAATCAATTTTAATTGTTTGAATTCATGAAACTTAAATATTATTTCCTTAGCATGGCCATCGCCGCAACTGCTCTTGTAGGCTTCAGCTCATGCTCCGACGACGACAACGACGGACCCGTAATCCCCGGCAACGACGACCTCGTGCTTGCTGAAGGAACAACCCGTGTGAAAATCGGTGAGGAAAACCGCGTTGCGCTTCCCGTTGAAAGCGGTGCAGGTCAATATAACGCATTCTCACTTAACACCGAAATCGCCGATATTTACTTCGACGAAGCCGGCACCCCCTTCATCGAAGGCTTTAAAAACGGTTCCACCAACATCGTGGTTTCCGATGCATCAGGTAAATATAAAAAACTCCCTGTTGCTGTCTATACCACCGACCAGCTTACACTCACTCACAACGATTTCAGCTTCGTTACCCCGCTCGGAATCGAAGTTTCAAACTCCGAAGCAGGCGTTTCGCTCGGCAACGGCGGTTATGAAATCGCTTCCGACAACGAAAAAGTCGTAGCTTCAATCGAACCCGAAAACGGTGCCATCACACTCCGCGCACGTTCCGGTAAAGATGAATATGTAGCAACCGTTACTGTCACCGACCAGACCGGCCTCACCGCCGAAATGAAAGTGACCGTCAGCCCCACTTTCGATCCGTTTACCGAATCTGAGCTCGAGGAACTCACCAACAATCCTGAAGAAGATTGCTACATCCTAAGTCCCAAGTTCGACACAAACCGCAACTCCGACTTCGCAAGCACATGGGGTCGTAGCTACGGAACCTGGAAAAACGACGTTGAAAACGGCAACTATACATTCGGCTGGTGGGAACTCTGGTACAGCACCGACTACGGAGGCCACTACATCATCTATCCCGCCTCGGCAACCGTAGGTCAGGAAGTCAGCGCCACTTATAAATATAAGTATAACGGTGGCTACTATGGCAATTACCCCACCTACGAACTTGCCGGTACTGCCAAAGTTCTCCGCGACGACGACTGGAAAGTAGTGGTTTGGTGGAACGTTGACATGGATAACGAATGCATTGAACGCGGCTGGATTATGAAAGAAAAATAATCCACTTCCCCTCTATAATTTATTTGAAAGGCGAACCTCACAAAAGGCTCGCCTTTCTATTTTCACCCTTCTCTTATTCTTTTATCTTGGACACAGCTATTGCCCCATCCCAGAACGTATAGCTTAAATCACACTCTGGATATATCTATCGACTGTCCCGGTTCATGTAGACAATGGAATGCGGTTCCTGCCGACAGATAACTCTCGCTGTTGCATGCCTGATGATAATCACCGTCGAAATGCATCGGGAAAAAATCCTTTACTTTTACTGTTTCCATGAACACACGGGCACCACGGGCAAAATCACTGCCCTGTCTTACATCTACCGGAAACATCACCACATCAATCTCCGGATGCTCCGACGCGATCCTGTTCACAATCTTTCTGAAATCATTATCCGCCTTCGCAACCTCCTTTGGAGTCGATTCATCCTGCCAGTGCCAGTCGTTCAGATCACCGGCATGGAAAAATGTAGGGCCGTCCTCGCTCTCAACATAAAAGCTTACACCCTTGTCAGTCGATCCATATGCCTTAACCGACTTGATGCCGGGCAGACCCTCCACATAATCGCCCGGACTCATACCCTGCACTGCAAGCGTCGACGGAATGTTCTGTGCCGGCACTTCGTTCGCCATAACATATACACGCTTATGGTTCTGCGCAAGCTCAAAAATCGATTTATTAAAATGATCGTGGTGGCTGTGACTCACAAAGAACACCACCGGTTTGTCAGGATTCTGCTCAAGAATGCGGTGCAGCGCATGCGACGGATCGCGCATATAGTCAAACACCATTATCACCGAAGGAAGCGTAACAGCGAATCCGCTGTGCTCCAGATAAGTTATTCTGTCCATAGTATTACATTATGATAGTTATTTATTTATATGTCAACTTTCATAATAATAACACGCACCCGCACCTTGGAGTTCAAATATCGACCGTAAGTCCGTCGAAGGCAATCTCAACCCCTGCGGGCAATTCCGTGGCGACATCGGCATGAAGGCCCATATCATGCGAAAGATGCGTCAGATATGCGCGTTCCGGTTTGATTCGCTCAACAACTCCGAGCGACTCCGGCAGGCTCATGTGACTCATATGCGGTTTGCGTCGCAACGAATTCACGACCAACACCTTGACACCTCGCATAAGCTCAACCGATTCATCAGGAAGTGTCAGACAGTCCGTTATATACCCCAACTCCCCTATCCTGAAGCCAAGTATCGGCAGTTTGCCGTGCATAACCCTCACCGGCATAACCTCGACTCCACATGCTTCGAATGCATTGCCGGCCTCTATTACATGCACCGAAAATTTAGGCGCACCCGGATATAAATGCCTGGCGAAACAATACGGAACACGTTCATGCAAATCCTTCGCTACATCCTCCTGACAATACACCGGAAATCCATTCTCCGTTACATAACAGAACGGCCGCAGGTCATCTATACCCCCTACATGATCATAATGCGAATGGGTCAGAAGCACAGCCTCAGGAGTCAGATCGCCTTCACGCAGAATCTGCTCGCGGAAATCCGGGCCGCAGTCAATCAGAAGCGTTTTCCCTTCCGTTTCAACCATAGCGGACGCACGCAAACGCTTGTCGCGCACATCGCCGCTCCTGCACACCTCGCATCCGCATCCTATCTGCGGAACTCCGGTCGACGTCCCGGTGCCTAAAAATGTCAGCCTCATAATCTGAATCGCTTAAGCAGTCCGTCCTCAAAAATCATAAAACTCCCGTCGGGATAAGTCCATACCTCCGAAAGCACACTGTAACCCGGCCTACGGTCTACGTTTTTCGGACTCCCTATCGCCATACGCACCTCTCCACGGGTCATACCCTCCGCCACCTTGCCGTTCTGTATCAACGTCCAGTTCGCATCACTTATCTCAGGATAGGAACTTCTGGGATTTTTCGTTGAGAAAACAGTCGGAAATTTTCGCGTATCAGCTATGCCGTTTCCCAACGAAAGCATAACTGTGAACATATCGGTCTGCTGTGCGAGAATCACACACACGGGGTACGTATCGTTCCCCGGCTGAACATCCACAGCTGTCACCTCCACATATTTCCGCCCGCGGCGTGGTTGCCGGTTCATATCGTTCCAGTCCGAAGTCAGAATATAATATTTCCCCCCGGTCATTCGCTTTCTCACAGCCTCGACACGGCTCAGCTCCACCGTAAAGGGAATTTTTACCCCCTCCATCTCGCTCAGTTCACCGATCGATGCCTCGGCATTGAAAACCGCCTCCAATCCGTCACGTCCGGTGAATCTGATCTCCGCAACCGGTTTGCCGAGCATGGAATTAACATCGCGCACTCCCGAAAAATATATCGTGTCGCCCGCTTCAAGTTCACCCCGCGCTCCACCTACCGCCATCGCAAGCGATATGCGTGAATCCGTCACCACAAACGCCTTCCCCGGTTTCCAGTCTGAAATAGATTCCGGAACCGCACTGTCAAGATAACCCGCATCCGGATTCGGTGCCATGCGGTCGCGCCTCACATCAGTTCCGGTTATTTTCGGAGTACTCTCTATCCCCGTAAAACAACCCGCAACCGCAACCGCCGTAAAAACGGCAGCTGCGGTTGCTATTGTTATATTCCTCCACCTCTGTTTCACTTCGGTGTCACTCCAAGATTATGGAAAATAAAGGAATATATGTCGGTATATTCATCTATAACCTTTGAAATCGGCTTGCCCGAACCATGACCTGCCTTACTGTCGATTCTGATAAGTTTCGGAGCGTCACCCGTATTGGCAGCCTGCAGCGCTGCGGCATATTTGAACGAGTGAGCCGGAACAACACGGTCGTCATGATCGGCCGTCGTAACCATTATGGCCGGATATTTCGTGCCGTCGTTCTTTATGTTATGCAATGGTGAATAGCTCAGCAGATAATCAGCCATCTCCTTCGAATCGGCACTTGTTCCATAGTCCGATGCCCAGTTCCAGCCAATTGTGAAAAGATGATAGCGCATCATGTCCATAACGCCCACACGCGGAATCGCGACTTTAAACAGATCCGGACGGAGATTTACCGTAGCACCTACAAGCAATCCGCCGTTGCTGCCACCTTCAATCGTAAGCATTTCCGGATTTGTCCAGTTCTCACCTATCATATATTCGGCTGCTGCAATAAAATCATTGAACACATTCATCTTGTTGGTCTTTATACCCTGCTGATGCCACTCCTCGCCATATTCCGAGCCGCCGCGCAGATTAGCCTGGGCATAAATGCCTCCGTTCTCAAGCCAAACAAGACGGTTAGGCGAAAACGACGGTGTCAGTGAAATATTGAAACCTCCGTAACCATACAGGTAAACCGGGTTCTTACCATTCTTCTCAAGTCCTTTCTTATATGTCAGGAACATCGGAATCTTTGTTCCGTCGGCCGACGGATAGAACACCTGCTCTGTCACGTAATCGTCCGGATTGAAGCCCTTGATGTCAGCCTTGCCTATCTCCTTGCTCTCACCCGTGGCCATATCATAGGAATACTTGGTCGACGGATATGCGAACGATGTGAATGAATAATAAACCTCATTATGATCCTTCGATGAGCTTATGCTGACCGAACCGTAAGTAGGCAGCTTCACCTCATTCAACTGCTTGCCTTCAGTGTCATAAACATATACGTGGTCCGACGCATCCTTTTCATATGTAAGCAGAAGCTTATCGCCTGCGAATTGCGCCGACGACAGCACACCCTCCTGCTCCGGCACAACCGTAATCCAGTTATTCTTCTGAGGCTTTGAAAGATCGGCTTTCATCAGCCGTCCGCGCGAAGCCCCTTCAGTGGTCATAAAATAGAGATAGCCGTCAACAACATCTATCGGCGTAATATTATAGTCCTGCGATGGCTCCATCACAATCCAGTCGGAATTTCCGACCAGACTCTTAACCATCAGCGACTCGCCGATGCCCTCGCCACCGGCCATCACAAACATGTAATCCTCACTCTCCGGAACATACACATGGTGGAAATGGAACGGATGTGCCGCATCCTCATATGCAACCTTATCCTCGCTTTGCGCTGTTCCGAGCTTGTGATAATATATCTGATGGTTCTGATTGGCGTTCGAAAATTCCTTGCCAGCTTCCGGACGCGGATATGCGCTGTAATAGAATCCGTCGCCTTTCCACGATGCCGAAGTGAACTTCGCCCACTCTATATGATCAGGCAAAAGTTCGCCGGTCTTAGTGTCCATAACATATATTTCCGTCCAGTCCGAACCCGAACGCGAAATGGTATATGCCACATAGCGGCCGTCATTGCTCACCGACAAACCGGTCAGAGCAACCGTACCGTCATCGCTCAACTTATTCGGGTCGAGGAAAACCTCCCCTTTGCCACCGATTTTATCCGTACGGTAGAGAACCGACTGATTCTGCAATCCGTCATTCTCATAGTAATAATATTTTCCGTCTTTCCACTTCGAGGGCAAGCCGGTCTTCTTATAATTGTTAAGCTCCGTTATCCGGTCGCGCAACTTGTTCCTGAACGGGATCTTCGACAGATAGTCCTGCGTAAGTTTGTTCTCCGCCTCAACCCACTCGGCCGTAGCTGCCGACGTGTCATTTTCAAGCGGACGATAAACATCCTTAACTTCAGTTCCGAAATAATTATCTACAACCGTCGAATCGGTAGGTGCCGCAGGATAAGCGGCCTTGGCCTCGCCGCATCCCGAATTCGCAAGCAGCGACACACCGGCAACAGAAACTGCCATAACACTAAATAACTGAATTTTCAATTTCATCTTTTCTGAATTATATTTTTTGCAAAAATAATCATTTTTAAAACTTCAGGCAAGCGAATCACCCTCCACTTCAAACCCCGGCGAAAGCCCCCTTAATAAACTTTAACACTAAAATCACCCCACGATTTTGCTCCGTAAAATATTATTCATACCTTTGCACTCACAAACGCGATATTGCGGGGTGGAGCAGTGGTAGCTCGTTGGGCTCATAACCCAAAGGTCGTAGGTTCGAGTCCTGCCCCCGCTACTAAAAAAGGATGATTCAAACGAATCATCCTTTTCCTTTTTCCCCTCTCGCCAAGCCGCAGCAGCGGCTCAATTTTGGTATCCCCAAAGCGCTCGTCTCTCTGGGAAAAGTCCACCGTTGCATAGTCTAATTTATATATCCGGATGGCCGAGCCGCAGCAGCGGCTCAATTACGGAAACCCTAGAGTGGGAGCGCAGCGACTCTCTAGGGATAGTGCACCTCTATCCTCCTTCAACCCCCGCAGGGGTTGCACCCCATCCAACTTTTCCCCTCCTCAATTGTTTATATGTCAAAGCACAATTACTAACTCTAAATATATCTTTTTATTATGGATAAATACGTTTGCACCGTCTGCGATTGGGTATATGACCCTGAAGTTGGCGACCCCGACAACGGAATCGCCCCCGGAACCGCTTTTGAAGACATCCCCGATACTTGGGTTTGCCCCCTGTGCGGAGTGCCTAAAAGCGACTTTGAAAAAGTGGACTGACATCCGCGCTTTTCCGGATTTTTCACTAATTTTGCCATCGTTATGAATCCGGAAATCAACAAATCAATGAATTGGAACAGGCTGATATGCGACAAACGCTTCGGCCTTGAAGAATACCACAATCAAAAAAAAGGCGTTCGTAGCGACTTTCTGCGCGACTACGACCGCCTTGTCTTTTCATCTCCCTTCCGTCGGCTTCAGAACAAAACACAGGTTTTCCCGCTGCCGGGAAGCATTTTCGTACATAACCGGCTGACGCACAGCCTTGAAGTAGCTTGCGTCGGTCGCTCTCTTGCAACTTCCGTCGCAGAACAGCTTAAACAGAAGTACCTCGGCGCCGGATGGGAAAAATGCTTCGACGCCATGGGCGAAATCGTTTCGGCGGCTTGCCTGGCTCACGACCTCGGAAATCCACCGTTCGGACATTCAGGGGAAAAAGCCATAGCCACATTTTTCAGCGAAGGACCAGGAAAAATACTCCAGAACGAACTGAATCACGAGCAATGGCTCGATCTTACCCTTTTCGACGGAAATGCAAACGCTTTCCGCCTGCTCACTCACCGGTTCAACGGACGGCGACCCGGTGGGTTCGCAATGACCTACTCAATGCTCGCTTCAATAGTCAAATACCCCTACGAATCCTCACTCGCCGGCGACAAACCGAAATTCGGATTCTTCTCCTCTGAAAAAAACGACTTCATAAAAGTGGCCGATGAACTTGGATTGCTCCCCGATCCCGGTCCAAACGGAGAAATACGCTTCAAGCGTCATCCCCTTGTCTATCTCGTTGAAGCTGCCGACGACATTTGCTATGAAGTCATGGACATTGAGGACGCCCATAAACTTGGAATCATTCCCACCGAACGGGTTATAGAACTCTTCCTCAGTTTCTTCGAGCCCAAACGGATCGACAGCATAATCAAGACAATGGATCGCGTCGACGACCCCAACGAAAAAATAGTCTACCTCCGCTCTGCTGTTATAGGCACCCTTGTCGATGCCGTTTCACAGACATTCCTCAACAACGAAGAAGCCATTCTCCACGGAAACTTTTCCGGAACCCTTATCAGCCACCTCCCCACACTCGAACGGGAAGGCTATGCCCGGTGTAACGCCCTGTCCTGGGACAAGATATACCGCTCGCCCGACGTTGTCGACATCGACCTGGCCGGTACGAGCATAATCTCATTCCTGATGGAAAAACTTGTCGATGCAGTCCGCAATCCGCAGTTCAACTATTCTCAGCTGCTCCTTAGCAAAGTGCCGCAGCAATATGAAATCGACGCACCTACGCTCTACGGAAAACTTCAGGCCGTGGTCGACCACGTTTCAGGAATGACCGATGTCTACGCACTCGACCTCTACCGCCGTCTCAACGGCATGAGCCTCAAAATCAACAACTGACAACCGGTTCAAAATAACAACAGCAGGGTTGCGTTTTTGCCGCCCTGCTGTTTTGTTTCATACAGTTTTTAAGTCACCCTTACATTGCGTGACGGTAGCCCTTTATGTCGTTCCAGTGACCGCGTGTGAAATCAGGAACTTCAACCGGAGCGTTGCCGTTCTTTATCGAAATTTCCGACAAAGGAATCAGCGAGCACCATTCCGCCAGATCATATACATCCATATCCAGCGGCAAACCGTTGCGCAGACAGTAAACCAGACGGTAATCCATTATATAATCCATACCGCCGTGTCCCCCAACCTTCTTCGCAACCTCACCAACCTCCTTGATAATCGGATGAGTGTATTTCTTTGTCAGAGCCTCGCGCTGCGCATCCGAAACAAATCCATGAGCCGACAGATTCTCATGATCCGGCACACTGTCACCTGCAATCTGCGACGGTTCGAAAGCATAACCCTCCGACGGATACTTATTTGCGAAACCCTTGGTGCCGGTCAACTGATACATCCGCGAATACGGACGAGGATTAACAACATCATGCTGAATATGAAGAGTCTTACCGTTGGCCGTGCGTATCATTGTCATCGTATGGTCACCGTTCTCGAAATTCTCCGGCTTCTCACCCTCCATTTTCTCAACGGCAGCCGGGCCGTTCACTGATTTCGTATCCATTGACACAAGCGTAGTCATTCTGTCTCCTCTATGTATGTCAAGCAACTGACACGCCGGCCCTATGCCATGTGTCGGATACACATCCCCGCGATGCTTCTGATTGTAGTCCAGACGCCAGTTCTTGTAATAATACGGCCAGAACTCATCCAGATTATGAATATACGAGCCCTCCGTGTGAAGCACCTCTCCGAACAGACCATGCTGTGCCATGTTCAGCGTATTCATTTCAAAAAAATCATATACGCAATTCTCAAGCATCATGCAATGTTTGCGAGTACGCTCCGATGTGTTTATCAAATCCCATATCTCATCGAGATTCATTGCCGCCGGAACCTCGACAGCAACATGCTTGCCCTGTTCCATGGCATACTTCGCCATCTTTGCATGAGTTTTCCAGTCCGTTACAACATACACCAGATTGACATTCGGGTCCTCGCACACTTTTTTCCAGGCATCGTCGCTTCCTGAATACTCATTTGCCGCTTCCGCTCCGGCTTTTTTAAGAATTGACGAAGCTTTTGCAACCCTATCCGGCTCAATGTCGCACAATGCCGTTACCTTTGCTCCGGGAATGTGCATAAACCGCTCCACAGCGCTCGGACCGCGCATTCCAAGACCTATAAAGCCAACCTTCACCGTATCAACCTTCGGTGCTGCATAACAAACCATATGCTCCTGTCCTGACTTACGGGCAGGGATCTCAGTCTTAATCACTTGAGCCTGGGCGGATAACAATCCCAAGCCCACAGCCATGGCAAAAACTATTTTTTTCATTGTCGGTCAATTTTAATTATCGTTCTCAATTCCCTAACCCCAACATATCTTTCCCAATCACAAAATTAATAAAAATAGCCTAACAAATCATCCTGTTGCAACATTATCACAATCTTGATTTTATGCAAACTTTTGCTACCTTTGCAAAAAAACATCTTGTCATGACCATAAAACACATTTTTCTTGCTGCAATTTGCGCTACAATCTTCTCTCCGGCGATTCTCGCCGACGATTTCGACCTCACATCGCAACGCGTTGAAGTTCAGGAATATAATCCCGTCCCCGGTAAAAAATTAAACCACAACGGACTTCCCCTGAATCCCACCCCGCAATCCTTACAACGGCACGAAGGCACAGTCAGCTTCGCCGACGGATTCCGAATCACAGACAAACAGAACAGATTCACCGACGCTGTCAACTTCCTCAGACAAAATAAAAAAGGACTGCCACTAACCGTCGACTTCGGCAAAAAGGCCGTTAAAGGCAAAAACATCAAACCCGCCGAAGGTGCTTATCTGCTTGAAATAACACCCAAAGGAGTAACAATAACCGGCTTCGATGAAACCGGCGCTTTCTACGGCATTCAGACTCTCCGGCAGATAGTCGAATCTGATGCGGCCGCCTCATCGCAACTCCCGCTCCTGACAATCAACGACTTCCCCACACTCAAATACCGTGGAATGGTCGAAGGCTTCTACGGAACGCCTTGGAGCCATGAAAAAAGGCTCAATCAGCTTGATTTCTACGGCCGTCAGAAACTCAACAACTACATCTATGGCCCCAAAGACGATCCTTATCACAGTTCCCCCTACTGGCGCCAGCCTTACCCGGAAAAGGAAGCCCTACAGATTCGCGAACTCGTTGAGCGCGCTAACAAAAACCATGTGAAATTTGTCTGGGCAATTCATCCCGGAAAAGATATCCGCTGGACAAAGGAAGACTACGATTCGCTCGTAACTAAATTCGAACACATGTACGACCTCGGTGTCAGAGCATTCGCGCTTTTCTTCGACGACATCTCGGGAATAGGCGAAAATCCCGAAAAACAGGTTGAACTCCTCAATGACCTCACCCGCGACTTCGTCCTCAAAAAAAAAGGTGATGTCGCAAACATCATAATCTGTCCCACCGACTATTCCGAAGCATGGGCAAAACCCGGTCCCAACGGGCCGCTTGCCGTTTACGGACGCGCGCTCAATCCTAATGCCGAAGTTTTCTGGACCGGTGCCGTGGTGTGCAGCGACCTCACTCCGCAAACACTTGAGTTTATCGACTCCCGCATCAAACGTCCCGCACTCTACTGGTGGAACTATCCCGTAACCGACTATTGCAAACATATTCTGCTGCAGGGACCCGTCTACGGCCTCGACACCACTCTCACGCCTGAGCAGGTCGTAGGCATTGAAAGTAACCCCATGGAACATGCCGAAGCCTCCAAGCTTGCCCTCTATGGCGTAGCCGACTATGCCTGGAACATCAGCGCCTACAATCCGATCGACAACTGGGAACGCGGTCTGCAATACCTGATGCCGGAAGCAGCCGAAGCCTACCGCACTTTCGCCATCCACAGCACCGACACCGAAACCGGCTACCGTCGCGACGAATCATGGGAAACAACAATCTTCCCCTACGATAACTACTCGCCTGAACAATTCCGCGACCTCCGTGCAGAATTCACACGCGTAAAACAGGCTCCCGACAAAATCCGCAAAGGTTGCACAAACCCCGGGCTGCTTCAGGAAATCGAGCCCTGGCTCGTGCAATTTGAAAAAGTTGGCGAACGTGGCCTCAACACCCTCGACATCATCAAAAAATTTGAAGCCGGAAACGATTCCATATTCTGGGAAGCTTACACTGCAAACCTCATGTCCGACACCGACAAAAAAAATTACGACGCGCACAAAATCGGCACCATGAAACTTCAGCCATTCTATGAAAGGGCTATGGAAGGCATGGCCATTGAATTCTTCAAAAATATCACCGGAACAACGCCGGCACTCTATCATGGCGTAGGAACTTACCGCAACCTCGCCACGAACCAGCCGCGCATGATGCTCGACAACGACACCACAACATTCTACACCTCGGCATATTCCCAGGCCGACGGCGACTGGATCGGTGTAGATCTCGGAATGGTACGCCCGGTTGAAAACGTAATCGTCCACCAGGGACGCAACTCAGTCGACGACGGTGACTATTTCGAACATGTAATTCTCGAAGCAAGTACCGACGGACGCAATTGGACAGCCCTCTCCGACTCCCTGCATAAAGCCTATGTCATCACCTACAGCGGCGAAGCCGTCCCCGCACGCTATGTGCGCATCAAACGCCTCGAATCGCAGAAAAACAGCTGGGCTGCTGTCCGTTCATTCCGTGTAAATCCGGTTTCCGCCGAAACAGTCGGCTTGAACATCGAAGCTCCCGACGCTGACGCGGCTCTGCTCGCCTTCGACTCAAACCCCGCCACATCTGTCACTCTCGGCGGAACCATCTCCTTCGATCGCGTAAAAAGCGCCGGAACTCTCATCCTCCTCGCCGGTTCGCACTCCGCTCCGCTTACACTCGAACAGTTCGACGCCAAAGGCAAGCTCATCTCCACCTCATCACTTAACGGAGCCTACGCATCAGTTAACATCCTTCCCGCAACAGTACGCTTCCGGTTAACCGGAGCCACCACAATCTTCGAACTCATTCAGAAATAACCGATCGGAAAACCATCGCCAACTGATGAACGTCAATTCCCTCAATCCCGCAACCTCCCATGAAATTACCCCCTCCGAAAAATCCGCTGACAATCAAAGTATTAGCTCCATAACTTCAGGGCCGAGGCAGTCGAATTTCGAACTGCTTCGGCTCCTGCTTATGTTAATGGTGCTCTGCCTGCATGCGAATTTTCCGGACGGAATCCCCGATTCATATCAAAACAGTCACGACATTTTTTGCGGTGCCGTTGAATCGCTCTGCATCTGCGCTGTTAACTGCTTCGTTATGATTTCAGGCTGGTTCTCTATCAAAGCCACTCCAAAAGGCTTCCTCAAATTCATATTCCAATGCCTCTTCTTCTCATCACTCTGCCTCATTTTCCAGGCTTCCTTCTACGGACACTTCAGCCTGCGTCAAATCCCTACTGTCATTTTCATCGGACGTTATCACTGGTTTGTGGTTACATATATGGCCCTCTACCTATTTGCTCCAATGCTTAATCTATTTGTTGAAAAAGTCAACAAAGCTCAGTTTCTTACCTTTCTGATACTTTTCTTCTCATTTCAGTTTCTGTATGGATTCTTTATAAAAGGCAGCTCATCTTCCGGTGGATATTCTGCTTTCTCATTCTTCGGACTTTACCTGCTGGCCCGTTATCTGCGTATTTATCACGACACAGGCAAATCGCTCCTCAAACCACTATCCATTTATCTGCTCGCATCGCTGGGAACTTTCATGATTTGCCCTGTTCTGGAATTTGAAATAACGTTCCGCTACACAAATCCCTTTACCATCCTCGCCGCACTTTCCCTCCTGATCCTATTCTCCAGAATCAGACTCAAGCAATCTCAACTCCTTAACCGGCTTGCCGCATCTGCATTCGCCGTTTATCTTTTGCAGGAAGGACTCGGCACACACACTCTCTACCGGCATTTCTTCCGTCCCGGCTCCCCCATCTTTCAATATTCCGGATTAACTTACACAGCTCTCGCACTCTGCATAATCCTTGCCTGGTATGCCGCCGGAATCCTCCTGGATCAACCCCGCATATGGCTCTGGAACCGTTTCGGAAACTAACTTACCAACTTCGTGACAAAATCCTGGAACCGCTTTATTGAACTTATCCTCTCCCTCTCACCCTCATAATTTTGTCACATAGCTTTATTTCCTTAACTTTGCATCAGTTTCATCAACCAATTATGCATTACAAAAAACTGATCTTAGTTAGCATCGGCATTTACCTGCCGTTCCAAATCTTCGCCAACTCCCTTATTGAGAAATCCGACACCACACAACGTCTCGGCGAAGTAACCGTTACGGCAATCAAACAGTCTGCCGACCTACGTCTTGAACCCATCGCATCAACAATCATAACCCCCATTCAGATTGAACGCTTCAACATAACCTCCATGAAAGGGGTAAGCGAACTGGCCCCCAACTTCTATATCCCCGACTATGGAAGCCGGATGACATCGACAATCTACGTCCGCGGTCTCGGCGCCCGAATTGACCAAAGCGCCGTCGGAATGACCGTCGACAACGTTCCATTCCTCAACAAAGACGCATACGACTTCGATCTGACCGATATCGAGCGTATCGAAGTGCTACGTGGCGCTCAATCCGCTCTCTACGGCCGAAACACAATGGCCGGGCAGATTAACATCTACACTCTGTCGCCTCTCCACTTTCAGGGCTATCGCGCTGCGGCGACAATTGGCCGCGGACCGGAAACAAAACTCTCCCTTTCCGCCTACCGGCTGCTGAAACCATCGCTCGGAATGTCACTCTCCGCAAACTTCCTCTATTCCGACGGATTCTACAAAAACGCATGCAACTCCAAGAAAGTTGGAACCGACAAAAGCTTTAACATCCGTTGGAAAACCGAATGGAAAGCTTCCGAACGTCTTACATTGAACAACACCGCATCTTTCTCGCTCTCACGACAGGGCGGCTACCCCTATCAGCTCGCCGACGCACAGCATATCAGCTACGATGACACATGCTATTACCGCCGAAATGCAGTTGCCGATGGCCTTACCGTTAAATACAAAGCCCCGGGGTTCACTCTCTCGTCAATCACAAGTTTCCAATACATTGACGACGAAATGACACTCGACCAGGATTTCACCCCTGAAAATATATTCAACCTCACCCAGCAACGTCACGAACTCGCGCTTACACAAGATCTCGTTATCAGGGGCTCCCGCAAGAAGTATTCCTGGCTCGGCGGTCTTTTCGGCTTCTATAAAAACACCCGTTCACAAGCCCCTGTAACCATTCACGACCAAGGCATTGCAAAACTCATAACCGACCGCATAAACAACAACCCCGCAATTCCCATATCACTCGAATGGAACGACCCGCAGATTCTTCTCGGCGATGATTTCAAGGCTCCGGTTTGGGGATTGGCCGCTTACCACCAGAGTTCACTTTCTCTCGGAGATTTCAATCTCACTGCCGGACTGCGTCTCGACTACGAACACTCCGCTCTGCGCTATCACTCCTTCACTTCTACAGCCTATACAATAGTTATGCCCGGTGGCCGCGTTCGCGTTCCTCAGGAAATAAACATCGACAATGCCGACCGGCTCACTCAACACTTCCTCGAACTCCTGCCTAAATTCACCCTGGCCTACACACTTCCAACCCCGGGCAAGAGCGACCTTTATCTCTCCGTAGGAAAAGGCTATAAATCAGGTGGATTCAACACCCAGATGTTCAGCGACGTGGTGCAGCAGGAAATGATGCAGCAAATGATGCAGTCTATGCCGGGCGGCGGAACCCCCGCCCCCTACTCTGTGGCCGACATAATAAACTACAAACCTGAAAAAAGCTGGAACTATGAAGTAGGAACACATGTGGCATGTGCCGACGGACGCGTTAACTGCGACCTGGCACTCTTCCTCATCGACTGCCGCGACCAACAGCTCACAATGTTCCCCCAGGGAACAACAACCGGACGTATAACAACCAACGCGCCCCGATCCAGAATGTGGGGCGCCGAAGCTCAGATCAGGTTCGCACCCATGAGCCGTCTCTCCTTTAATCTCAACTACGGCTACACAAATGCCCGGTTCACCAATTTCATCGTCAACGAAACCAACTATGCAAACAACAGGCTCCCATACGCGCCTGCTCACACGCTTTTTGCATCATCAACCTACCGTCAGCCTCTCCCGTTCAGAGTTCACACAATTGAATTCACCCTTTCCGGCCGAGGCGTCGGACGCATTTTCTGGAACGAGGAAAACTCTCTCTCCCAACCATTCTATGCTCAGCTTTCCGCTTCCGTAACTGCAAAAACAAAGTTAGCCGACTTCGAGTTATGGGGCGAAAACCTCACCGCAACCAAATTCGACGTCTTCTACTTCAAATCAATGGGCAACAACTTCCTTCAGCGCGGAAAACCAATCCGTTTCGGCCTCACCCTCCGCTTCAACTTCGACTCCTGACAAAAACTACGCCAACTACTTGTTTTTTTCTACTTTTACTTCATACATTTGCATGGTTATCCTCAGTAAAGATTTACTACCTTATAAATAATCCCCATGAAAAAAATTATTCCAATCATTTTCCTTTTTATTTTTTCTATTCTTGTTATTCAATCTTGTACAGACGAACCAGCTCCAAAAACACAAGTAATAGAAAACACATCTAACAGTAGATCCGTGAAGGGACGAACCATTTCTGAAGCCGCAGAACTTGCAAAAGAAGCCCTAGGAATGCTAAATGACAAAGATAGTCGTGCCTCAGCAAGATCATTTTCTCCAAACAATGTACAATTCTGTATTAATCACGTATCAAGAAGTAACTCTACAGATACTCTATTCTATGTTTTTAATTTTGACAATGAAGCTGGATTTGCAATTATTGCATACAATAAAAATATTCCTGGAATAATTGCTGTAACTGAATTAGGCTCATATAATCCAGATCAAGAATCTGAAAATAAAAACTTTGAATTTTACATACAAGCCACAAAACAATTATTGGCAGAATATAATGCAGATAACATCACTATTAAGCCAACGGATTCGATGAAAATAATCGATACAACTATAATTACCGAGGATGTTGACGATCCTGTTAATCCAGAACTTGTTCAATATAAATTTGAAAAAAGAGATGTTTTAAAAGAAAAAATAGAGCCCAACTATAATTTAAGATGGGGACAAACCAATCCTGAAGGACTTTTATTTGAAAATGGATTGTGTGGATGTACTAATACTGCTATGATAATAATTATGTCATATTTTAATTACCCTAACCAAATATCTCTAACCTACCCAAATGCTTCTCAGTCATCTTTAAATTTAGACTGGATTCAAATTAAAAATCATCATCAATCTGGCAGTTACTCAAATTACGACTTGTGCACAGAGCAAACCCATAATTCCATTTCAATGCTATGTAAACAACTTGCATATCTAAATGGTAGTCATTGTTACTTTAAACCCGATACTGTTACTGAAACTATTGTCAACCGAGAAAAACCAACATTTAAAAATTTGGGCTTTAAGGTCAGTGACAACTTATCTTACAATTCTAATGTCATTTTATCCGTTCTAAAATACAGTAATGCAATATTCTTTATTAATGGTGTTAATTTAAAAACTGGAGGAGGACACGCATTTGTAATTGATGGTCTTGATTATTATGATTACTGGAGCGGAGAATATATCAAACGTTATGGTGAGGATTGGGAACTGGTAAATGACCACGGCATAACACAAAATCGTTATAATCATATCAATTGGGGATGGAATGGCGTTTGTAACGGTTACTTTTCCTCCCAGACTATTGATGCTCTTAAATGCGGAAATTATGACCCTTATTGTAAACCCGTTATTAAGGACGAATATAAAAATGATTTCCAATATTCAATTTCAAGCATGTATTATGTATATAGATAACAATCAAAAATTATAAAATGAAACATAAAAAATCAAGCATATTTGCCCTGCTGTTCTTCACTTGCTGTGCTGTTATAAGTTGCTCCGACCATAACGACTCAACCGACGAATCAATTCCCCGCCGCGATGTCGAACTGTCAAGAAGCGAAACTAAAGTTGCAAATGGCGAAACCTACTTCGCATTGAATTTCCTGAAGCAATCTGTTCTTGACGCACCTCAAAATAATATTGCCGTAAGTCCTTACAACGTTTCAACCGTGCTCTCAATGTTGGCTAACGGAGCCGGTAATGTAGCCCTCACGGAAATAATCGATGCTTTCGCAGTCGATGCAGCTGATGTTGCTTCGCTAAACTCATTGTTCAAAAAATTCAATTCCGAGTTGCCAGCTCTCGACAATCGTGTCGAACTCATAAATTACAATGGAGCCTTTATTTTACCGGATTTATCTTTCGCCGCCGACTTCACCGGCATATTAAAGGACTGCTATAATTCTGAAATCATCGAATGTGATTTAGGAACAGATGCAGGCATCGGCTACATAAACGGCATAATTTCGTCTAAAACCAACGGAATTATAAATAACTTCCTGAAAGAGCCCAAAAAGGACTCTCCCTATCTGCTTCAGAGCACATCATATTTTAAAGGAAAATGGCGCACGCCTTTCGATCCGCAGAACACCACAAGCAGTTCATTCTATCCCGAAGACAAGCCTAAACACTCCGTTAAAATGATGAAATCGCACGTCTACTGCACGGGGTTCTATAACGATGATTATGTTTACTGTCGCCTCCCCTACGGTAATGCAGCCTTCCGGATGCACATTTTCATGCCCACAAATTATCTTACCGATGAATCTGTGCCCCTGAACGAATTCATCAATAAGTTCGACGTTGACTTCTGGAAGGAAAATCTCGCCTACGGTGGTGTAAGTCAATTCAATTCAACCATTGATGTCTATCTTCCCAAATTCAGTTTACAGACAAACGGCGACATAAAACAAACTCTCTCTGAATTAGGCATCAACGAAATTTTCAAAACCACACCCGATAATCTCAATGGTGTTTTAAGCAACGGAAACTCCTTTATCCGCGAATTCCCCGCCGAGGTTGTCATTGAAGTGGAAGAATCCGGAACAACAGCTGCATCCGCAGCAGCAGCGACCGGCGGCAACATAGCTCCCGGACCTGTAAGCTCCCTTAGCTTCAGCCACCCATTCATTTTCATTATCGACGAAGTCAGCACCGGAGCCATTCTCTATGCCGGAGCCGTTCGCGACATATACTGACCTTACATGCCCTGAATCCTATATGCGGGCAGCGCCTCTACGGTGCTGCCCCATTCTTTTACAAACCTCATCACACAGTCGCTCATTTCATTTTTTTAGACCATAACAACTATTTTTAGCAAATTTTCAGTATATTTGCACCCAAATCTGCATGCCATCTTCTCAAATGGTAACCGGCAAGGGCTTTTCCATGCCCCTTTCTTCGCGTTATTACAATTGACATCTTACTGATTGCATGCCCTTTAAACGCAACATATATACTACTCTTTTATAATTATGATTTCATTAGCTATTCAATCCTCAACGCTCGCCGTCGCTGCTGCCCTTACCGGCATCGGACTCGTAGCGTTGGCTTTGTGGCTCGCCGGGCTTATTTCACCTAAGTCTTTCAATGCTCAGAAAGGCGAACCATACGAATGCGGAATCCCTACTCGTGGCGAGAGCATGGCGCAGTTCAAGGTTGGCTACTATCTCTTTGCCATCCTGTTTCTGATGTTCGATGTTGAATGTGTTTTCCTCTTCCCCTGGGCAACACGTGTCAAAGCTCTTGGCGGAGCCGGGCTGCTCAGCATCGCAATCTTCTTCATAATCTTAGTGCTGGGTCTGGTTTATGCCTGGCGGAAAGGAGCTCTGGAATGGAAGTAACTACCAAAAACATGCCTTACGACGCATGGAAAGATAACGAATACATCGAATCGCTCGTAAAAGAGTTGCAGGAAAACGGAACAAACGTTATTGTCGGTTCATTTGACAAGCTCATAAACTGGGGTCGTTCAAACTCGCTCTGGCCCCTGACTTTCGCCACAAGTTGCTGCGGAATCGAATTCGTTTCGCTCGGTGCCGCACGCTACGACATGGCGCGTTTCGGATGGGAAGTGGCTCGTTCATCTCCACGTCAGGCCGACTTCATTATGGTGGCAGGAACCATTGTTCACAGAATGGCTCCGGTGCTTCGTCGTCTCTACGACCAGCTCGCCGAACCTAAATATGTCATTGCTTGCGGAGCATGCGCAGTTTCCGGTGGTCCGTTTAAAAAATCATATCACGTGGTTATGGGATGCGACCAGATTATTCCGGTCGACGTTTACCTCCCCGGATGTCCTCCCCGACCCGAAGCCATGATCTATGCAATCATGCAGCTGTCACGTAAAATAAAAGTGGAACGTTTCTTCGGCGTTGTTAACCGACAGGAAAAACAGAAGGAATTCCTCGAATCACACCCGATTGATGGTGATAAAAAATAATTCCACACCGATTCCACTTATTTGTTATTAATAAATTTCCCTCAACCAATCATATAGAACCAATTTCTTATGGCTTCAATGCAGGAAAAAATCGCCGGCAAATTCCCTTCGGCAACTTTCGACCAACAGGACGGTTTGCAGGTTAACATTCCCGACGCTGAATGGCACGCGCTTGCCCAATTTCTAAAGGAAGATCCCGAACTCGGATTCGACTTCCTTGTCACTATCGTGGGAATGGATTGGAAAGATTCCTTAGGTTGTGTCTACTACCTCACTTCCACAGCCAATAACAACCGTATTTCCGTGAAGGTGCAGACCACCGACCGCGAAAACCCGATGCTGCACTCCATTGCCGACCTTTGGAACATTGCAGGCATTTTCGAACGCGAGGTCTATGACTTCTTCGGAATCATATTCATCAACAACCCCGACATGCGCCGGCTTTTCCTCAGCATTGACTGGAAAGGTTTTCCGCTGCGCAAGGACTACGATGAAAGCCCGGAAACAAACCCCGTGCCGACCGACAACGAACGTCAGACCGACTTCACAAACACCTGGGTTGAACTCCCCGACGGTAAAATTCAGAAAGAGCAGAAACGCGTTTTCGAAGAAAACGACTTTGTTGTAAACATAGGCCCGCAGCACCCCGCAACTCACGGTGTGCTACGTTTCCGCACCGCTGTCGACGGCGAAACCATCAAAAAAATCGACGTCTACATGGGCTACATCCATCGCGGCGTTGAAAAAATATGCGAGAAACTCACCTATCCGCAGACCCTCCACTTCATGGACCGTCTCGACTATTTCTCCGCGCACCCCTATCACCACTGCCTCTGCATGACCATCGAAGAAGCTGCCGGAATTCAGATTTCGCGTCGCGCTCAGGTTATCCGCGTGCTCATGGACGAACTTTCGCGCATAGCTTCGCACTGCCTGTTC
>CAZMAO010000005.1:0-80667 GCA_964564465.1 uncultured Bacteroides sp. | reverse complement strand
TTTTCAAGTTCCTGAATGTTAGGCGCAACTACACCGAACTGGTCGATACGGCTGCGGAGCACATTCGTTGATGAGCTGACGCGGTCTTTAACTTCCTGTTTAAGTGCCGCTTCAACGGCCTGGTCGTTCATTCCTCGTTTAACCTGTTCGCGAAACACGACAGAGAGGTCGCCCTGCGGGTCGAGTTTGCGGTATTCTTTGCAGAAGAGGGCAACATAGTCGTTCGAGCGAGAGGCTTTAGCTACAGAGTCGGTAGCAGCGATTGCGCGTTCGAAATAGGGGTTGCCTTCGGCGTTAGCCATTGAGCGGAGGATATCGGGAACTGAAACCTGAAGGGTAACGTTCATGCCGCCTTTAAGGTCGAGGCCGAGACCAACGCCGAGTTTCTGCACTTGATTGAAGGTGTAGCCCATCCACACCTTTTCTTTCGCGATAGAGTCCATATAGCTTTTATATGCCATACGGTAAGAGTCGGAATTAGTGCCAGCCTGTCCGGCCACTGCTGTGGCGTGTGTTTCCGCTTTGGTCTCGTAGTGGTTTGTTACGAGGGTGAAAGACAGATAGAAAAGGCAAATGAGCACCAAGAAGATGGCGATGATACCCGCCACAACGCTTCCTAATTTTCCTTTGCTGTTCATGTGTTAATGAATAAAACTTATGGTTATTAAATATTATGCAGATGATATGATTTTAAAAATCAGCCTGCAAATATAGTGTTTTTTATTTGAAAAGCGCGCATCGGAGAGGAAAAAACATGGTCAGGCGAGTGACTCGATGTAACGCTTCATTTGCGGGATATGTTTTTTCACGTCTTCGAACATGGCGAGTTGAGCTTCTGTTCTAACCAGATTATGAGTTGGATAGGCTATTTTGTAGTATTTGTCGCCATCGATATAATCGGCAAGGAAACGGACGGCCTGCATGAATGGGAAAAGCATTGCACCCCAGGGCAGAAGTTCTTTTTCAAGGGGGGTAAGGAAAGATGATGCTGATTTAAGATAGCCTTTTGCAAATGCTTCGAAAATCTCCATTTTGAATTTTACTTCTTCGGGTTTGGGATGATCCTCGGGTGTGGTGCATGCGGCGGTGCGGAGGAAGTCGCCGAAGTCGGAGGTGACGAACGATGGCATAACGGTGTCGAGGTCGATTACGCAAAGCACTTCGCCTTGTTTTGAGAATAGCATGTTATTGACCTTTGTGTCGCAGTGGCATGCCCGTTTGGGGAGGAGTCCCTGTCGGTAGAGCTGTTCGCCGCGAATCATTTCAGGGGCGTTTTCCTCAATGATTTTAAGCAGAGGCAGGCATTCCTTAACGCGCCCCACGGGGTCGGCTTTCACTGCATCGGCCAACTGTGACAGACGGAATTCCATGTTGTGGAAGTTGGGAATCGTTTCAGCCAGCGGCGCAGGGTGGTCGGCGAGCATGGCCTGGAAGTTGCCGAAAGCTTCACCGGCATGGCAGGCAGACTGCGGGGTTACTTCCGAAACAGTTACCGCATCAGGAATGAGGCGGCTTACACGCCAGTAGTTTTCGCCGTCGAAAAAGTAGGTTTTACCTTCCGGAGTGGGTATGAATTCAAGCACTTTCCGGTCAATGTCGGGAGTGTTGCTGTCACTGAGTTTTTTACGTATATGTGCTGTAACGGCCTCTATGTTGCCTTGCAGCGCCGGGACATCGGTGAAGATGTTATGGTTAATGCGCTGAAGCACATAGTCGGGTGTGTTGTTTTCAGCAGTTTTTACGAGGTAGGTGTCGTTAATAAGTCCGTCACCGAGGGGGGCGATTGAACTGATTGTACCGGCGATGTTGAAATGTGCGGCGATTTCTTTAAGTTTGTCCATGTTATTATTTTGATACTTCCATGGCACCGACGGAGGCGGGCGATGGATGGGGGTTTCCGTAGAAGTCGGTTTGAGGCAGGGTGAGGAGTGCCGATGCGCCGGCCGAGGGATATGAAGCTCCGACGGCAGGTGATTCCGGCAGAAGCTGGTAGTTGAAATAATAAGCTTCACGGTTGGTGAGCCAAAGCGGATTTTCTCCCCAAATTATGTCGATAAAGTTGCTGTCGTCCGTTCCTGAACTGTGGAGGAGACATCGGCGGAGGAAAATGTCGGTTCCGGTGAGGTCGGTGTGGGATAGTTCGCCACCGGCTCCATAAATTATTGAGTTGGCAATTTCGGCAGATAGGTACGGTGTGCCGGATTGGTCGTCGGATTCGGAATCGGCGTGCTCAAAAGCGATTATAGGACCGGAAATGTAGGAGAAAAGGTAGTGATTTGCGAAAGTGCAGTTGGCGAAGTTGTGATTGGCGCCACGCAGGCGGACAACTCCCTGGCCAGCTTCGGCAAATTCGCAACCAACAGCGTTGACTGATGAGTGGATTGCATGCAGGGCATGTGTGCCGGCGTTGCGAAGACGGCAGTTAACGAATGTAATGGCGGGGGAGGATTCGTTGCCGTTGGCCAGCGAATCGAGTGTGACACCGTTAACGGTGTTTTCAATAACTGTGTGTGAAAGATGATTGGAACGGGATGATGGAGAGAAGTATACACCATCCCATTGGAGCGACATGATGCTGTAAGGGATGTTGGTAGCCACCCAGCCGGAGCGGTCGCCACCGAGAACAACGGGAGCCTGAGGCGTTCCCTGTGAAACGAGAGAGCCGTGAATGCGGAGTGAAGCGCTGTCGTGGAAAAACAGTTCGGCGCCGGGAGCAAGAGTAAGCGTTACGCCGGGAGCAACCACCAGCGAATCGAAAATCTGCACCGGAAGAGAGGCGTTAATGGTTGTATCGGATAGAAGCGTGTGGGCTTTCAGCCGTTTAATGTCGCGTCCCACAGCTTCAAGCACTACTGACTGTGTCACCCCGTTTGTGATGAAATCAACGGTTTCGCAAATTGCCACGGGGGAATCAGCACCGTTTGGAGGGAGGGTGGCTTCTACAAAAACGAAAATGGAGTCGTTAGGCCGTATTTCGATGTTGCTGAATGAATTACCAGCCATTCCGTCGACGTTGAGGCGGAAATAGCCCGTGCCTCCGTCGCGGAAACGGATTTCGGAAACCGACAGCACTTTTGAGTGGCGGTTATAGACCATGAACTTATGAGTAGGAGTGGCATCCTGAGTGAAAACCTGTCCCATGCGCAGAGTGTCGACAGAAAATTCAGGCTGGTCGGATGGACTGGTTGTTATTGAATCCTCTATGCATGAGCTGAGGAGAAAGGATGCTATAAGTATGGGGATATAAATAAAATAATTCGATAGTTTCATAATAGATAATAACGGAAAGGGCGTGGGTATATTGTGTGGTGGGCGGTTCGCATGAAAATGGCGTTTGTCGCGGTTTAATTTTGCGGAAAAAAGATTATGAAATTAAGAAAAGAGGAATTCAGGACATGTGAAAGCTATAGTGGCGGCAGCGTGGAGAGATGCGTGAATCTGTTGCCGGATGAATTTGGCCGGCTGCGCAGCGTGCCTATGCCGGCGATAGCCGGAGAGGGGGGATTGGAGGCGTTGCTGACACATGTGGATGCCGACGGACGCACTCATCAGTTTTTTTGCGAAAGCGAGCGGAGCGCAGGCGGTTATGTTATAAAAACCAGATCGGAGGGTGAGTGGAAAACAGCGGGCGTTACAGCCGGGAAACTGCAATGCGGATTAAGCCTGAACAGTGAGGAGGTTGCCGTGAGCGACGGTGAAGGCATGACTGTGTTTTCGTGGCAGGGGAACAGGTGGATTCAGCACAGTGGCGGCGAGGGATTGTGTTGCGACATAACTACCGGTGTTGCGCACAGTGTAGTTTCCGCACAGAGCGGAACCTTTGAGCTGAAAACCAACGGCGACCGCACGGTTTCGTTAAGCGATGGCGCACGTGATGAAATCAGACGCCGTTTGGGAAAAATGTATGAAACCATGTGTGGCGTGGCAAGCAACAGCGGATTGTGGATGCAGCCGGTTGTAGTTCAGGTGAGAGTGATCAACCGTAACGGCCGTGTGATTTACAGGGGGCTTCCGCGGGTTATAGCACCACACGGGTGGCAATGCGTCGAATCAATAACGTCGGGAGTTAGTGTCGGTGAAGGAAGTGTTACGGTAAACGATTTGCGAGCCGAAGCCCGCAGTTATTACATTGAGGTTGGTTTCAACGGAGAACTTGACAGCGAGGCATCGTTTGTTGAGGTTTTGGTGAGCCGTCAGTTTCATCCGGTTGATCCGTCGGCGGAGGTTGCGGCGCGTCTTGTTGTTCACAGCTCCGGCTCTAACGTTACGGTGGCTATGCCGGGTGCAACTTATAACTTCGGACAGCGGACAGGGGAATGGGGTTATGGAATTGCCCGGATATGCGCTTCGGTTGAAAGCGAAGGTTATGTGGCTGCGCGCATTGATGCCTCGAGGTTTTCAGACGGTTGTAAGGTACGGATAAATGCTTTGCCCTGGTCGCTGTCATCTGAACTTGACAGGCAGAAGGCAGCCGCAACAGTTGCAGGGGAAAAGCATACAGGCAATTATGCCGGTGTTATGGAGAAGATAAACGGAGGTGCCCGGTGGGGAGCGGGATTTTGTGCGTCGAGCGGCAGCAGTGTTGTTTTTGCCGACATCAGATTGTCGGCTCCGGAGCCACCGCATCCTTTGCAGATAGCAGGGACTTTTACCGACTATGAAGGAGAGTGGCAGGCTGTCACTGTAGTGGAGACATCCGACGGAGAGTGTGTGGCAAAAAGCTTTGACGGAAATGGCGCATGGCCGTCGTCGATCGCACCGATGGCCTGCTGTCCGTGGAGCCGCGCAACAATTATAAGACTGTTCGTGGAACTTGAAACCGGAGAGACATTCATGGCGGAGGCGGGTCTTACTCCCGACCCTGACGGAGGCGCAACAGCCGTTTATCTTGACAGCGCGCTGAAGGGAAAGCCACTTGAGGAAACCGACTCGGCCATGCCGCCCGAGAGCAGGGGGAGGGTAGAACGTCATGCGGGTATGATTTTGTCGGCAGATGCGTGCTCGCCGTTGGTTATATGTGCGGAACGAGTTTGCGGAAGTGTTGTCAATGCATTGTGCCGAAGTGTTAAAAGCCGTGACAGCTGGGAAACGGGACGTGCGCGGTTCTATGCCTTTACACCGCAGGGTGTAAGTGCGGTTTCCGTTTCAGGGAACAGCCGAACAATAGGAGCGACAACCGTGTGCGATGCCGTTGTGGAAAACCGTATGGGGGCGGTTGTGACCCCGAAGGGAGTGTATGCGACCGGAGGCGGCCGACTTTGGAATCTGCGCGGCACAGGAGCTGTTTGTGTGGAGTCTGATTTCAAGGGTGTGACTATAGGTTGGTGCGGTGTGCTCGAACAGTTGTGGAGTGTCGACCGGCAGGGTAACACTCAGATCAGGAAATTGCTCGATAACGGCGAGGTGGCGTGGCGTACGGAATTGCCACTTCCGTACGCTCCGAAATTGCTGACGGACACGTCGGACGGAATGTATATATGCAGTGATGCCGCAACATTGTTTTTAGGATGTGATGCCGAGAGGGAAGCCGGCGCATATGTTGAAATGAGGGTTGGGCTGACAGCGCCGCGTGGAATGCGCGCGGTGGAGTTGCAGTCGGTGCTGAACGCATCGGAATTTTCGGGTGCTATTGATTTGATTGCCGATGGCGGAGCAGGGACGGAGACCGGACGATGTGTCTGCTCACTTGGCCTGGACGGAAGCATAAACCAGCCTTTTGGCGTGAGGCTTTTATGTGACAGGCATCACAGATTCACGTTGTGCGTGAGCGGCAATGTGTCGGTGGATATGTTTATGGGGAGTTTTGAGTTGATGTTCAGCAAATGAAGATTATGATGGGAAGAGAAACAGATGCTGTAAAGATAACGGCTGAGAACCAGGAGCGTCACAACCGCATGAAAGGATTCTATAATCCTTTGAGCGGTCAGGGCGGAATAGGAAAACGTAAGAGAATGAAAGTGGCTTGGGAGGAAAAACAGGTGTGGCTTCCGGTCAGCATGTTGTCGGATGCCGAATGGAAGCGCGTTAAAAGCCGCGATGAGTATATGCGCCTGCGCTTCCGCCATGATTTTGAGTTCTGGGCCATCACATGCGTGAAAATTCGTCATAAGATTAAAGGTGGAAGAGTTGCTTTCAGGCTTAACCGTCCGCAGCGGAGGATTCTGTCCCTTTTTGAGGAGCAGCGGCTGGCGGGGCGTCCTCTAAGGGTGATCATGCTCAAGGCCCGCCAGTGGGGCGGTTCGACGCTTGTGCAGATGTATTATGCCTGGATTCAGTGCGTGCATTGCCGCAACTGGAATTCGTTGATAAGTGCGCATGTGCGAAATTCAGCGGCAAATATCCGCGGCATGTACAGCCAGATGCTGAATGATTATCCCCGTGAATTATGGGATGGAGAGGAGAAACCTGAGTTCAGACCATTCGAGGGGTCGGCCACAACGCGGGAGATTGCAGGGAGAAACTGCACGGTAACACTGACTTCGAGCTACGGTCAGGATTCGAGCCGCGGACTTGATATTCAGCTTGCTCATATGAGTGAGGTTGCTTATTGGCGCGATACGGATCAGAATTCACCTAACGATTTTGTAAGGGCGGTTTGCGGAGGCATTGCCGATGCTCCGCTGACAGCGATAGTGCTTGAGAGCACGGCAAACGGAACAGGTAATTTTTTTCACAGCGAATGGTTGAGAGCCACGGCAGGCGAAAGCGACAAACAGGCGGTGTTCGTGCCGTGGCATGAAATAGAGATGTACAGCATGAAACTTGAGCGTAGTGTCGAGGAATTCCTTGAGGGGATGGACAGCTATCAATGGGAACTGTGGGATAAGGGTCTGACACTTGAACAGATAAATTGGTACAGGCATACGCGTCGCAGCTATTGCTCGCACCGCGATATGATGGCGGAGTATCCTACAACGGATGTAGAGGCATTTTCGGTGACCGGAAGCGGAATTTTTGACAGTGCGATTATTGACAGGCTTATGGGCGGGACTATGCCCGGCGAACGCGGCAGTCTCGAGGGTCGGCGTCAGTGTGGAAAGGATGCTCTTGCCGATCTTCATTTCGTGGAGAGCTCGCCCGGGATGCTCGAGGTGTGGGCTCTGCCGGCGGAGGGCAGAATATCGCATAACCGTTATGTAGTGTCGGTAGATGTGGGCGGCCGCACGCGTGGCGCTGACTATTCGGTTATAACCGTTCTTGACCGGTTCAGCCCCATAGGTAAGCCGGCAATAGTGGCGCAATGGCGCGGCCACACCGATCATGACCTGCTGGGATGGCAGGCGGCGGCGATTGCACATTGGTATGGCGACGCGCTGCTTGTGGTGGAGAGCAATACGTTGGAGAGCGGCCGCGAGGGGGAGTCGCGCTACATTCTGGAGGAACTGAATCAGGTTTACCGGAATATATACGCACGCCAGGTAAGGGATACGGTGAGCGGGGGCTATGAGCGCAGACTTGGATTTCATACGAATCAATCGACCAAGTCCATGATAATCGCTTCGTTGATTTCAGCCATAAGGGATGACCGCTATTTCGAGCCGTCGGTCGAGGCGGTAAAGGAACTTGCGGTTTATGAGCAGAAGGAGAACGGCAGCTATGGTGCCAAGCGAGGTCACCATGACGATATTGTCATGACACGTGCCATGGCACTGTATGTGGCCGGCACTCTTGGGAGCGTGGAGGAGGAACCGGTGAATGTTTCCGAATTGCTGTCGCCCGGTTTCTGAGGAGCGGGTCAGTTATCTTTATTGGCCTGAATGTTTTTGTTGGCGATGTCGCGATCCACGAAATTGGTGTGCATAGCGCCGCTTTCATCGCGGAACATTATGTTGCGTTGCGTTCCCGAGGATTGAGCTCCACTCTTCATGGCGAATGAGAAGAAGAATATGATCGCCGCCACCATAAGAGTCTGGATGATGAGCTGGATAAGGACAATGAAGACTCCGAGAATGGCGACAAGAGAACCTATGGCCCATATGATTCCAAATATGGTGAAAAGCAATCCCTGTTTCTTTCCGAGTTCCTCGAAATTGCGTTTGGCGGAAATAAGCACACCTATAACAATTGAAATTATGAAAACAACTGCGGTTATGATTTCGGACCATGGTGATTTTATGCCGAGCAAACCGGAGCAAAGCAGAGATACGACAATTGTTATGGGGATGCTGAGCCCGAAGCTAAGAATCATTGGTTTGACAGAAAGGTTGTTATATTCGTCGCCGGTGAGCAGATGCATGTAGGGTCTGATGCAGTAGAGCTGGAAGCAGACGAACAGAAGGAAAGGAATTACGCGGAGCAGTGCGCCGAAAAAACCGAACCGGTCGGGTGAGCACCACCAGAAAGCGTCGGTTTTTAAAACGGCAAATGCCCATATTTCAAGAATTGAAGCAGCGAGGATGGAGGCGGGGACTACTTTTACGGCTATGTTTGCAACAGGGTTGTATTTCAGGCCGAGGAATGTGAAGAGCATCGCAACGATGAAAAGGATGGCGATGGCCCAGTAAGGAGTCATTGTGGCGAAGAAGCGTCCCATGGCCGTGTGGTTTGCACTGGAGCGGGTGTCGCCTAACAGATCGACAGCATCGGCGGGGTTAGTGTCGCTGAAAAGAAGCATTTTACTTTTCATGAGGTATTCCTTGCCGTTTATTTCAACCACGCTGATGTTGGATTTGTTTTCGAGCAGACGAACTGCCCTGACCGTGTCGCCCATGGGAAGTTTGAATGCTTCTTTGCCCAGGAGTTCGTATTTGCCGTCTTTAGACATGCGGATTTCGAAGACCTGAGCGGAGTCTGCAAAAATGTCGTCGATTACGTAGAGCTGAGCGAACACGGGCGATGCGAGGCAGAGGCAAAGCAGCGTGATGATGGTTTTGAAATACTTTTTCATGCGTTTATTTGTTATGTTCTGCCACAAAGATAAACAAATAAATTGAAAATGAGCAAGATTCCGCAAAAAAGCAAATTTTTGGGGTGTCCCTAGAGAGCAAAATACACTCTAGGGTTTCTCTGATTGAGCCGCGGTTTATGGTTTATTAGTTTATTTGTTTTGCTATCCGGGGAAAACGTGCCGGAGGCACGTCCCTACGAATTGGTTGAAAATTAATGTATTATGATGTAGGGTTTGGGATGGATTCAGTTTAGGTTTTGCCGGTTTTTTGCTGATACAAGATACAGTAATATTCCGATTCCCTGACATCCATTGGAAAACAAAACTGAAAACATCAAAAGCAACCGCCGACCTTCTCCTTGTATGACAGGAAAACAAAAAAGTAATAACGTATTAAGAATAACTGCAATTATGAGATTCATAAATGCTGCACGCTTACCGATATAGGAGCATAATGCAATCGTTATAAATAAGAATATTTGGCTAAACAGCATAAGCCTTCCCCCAGCGAAACCTCTCCCATGATTAATTGTGAATAAGAGAGAGATAAGACAGCAGAAGCACACGCCCCAAATAAGCCAAAATATTTTTTTATTTAACGGCTTCATTTCAGCAATTTTTTACTGGTGTCGCCTCTCTCCATTTTTTAGGGGAAAGCGTAAAGGCATTTAGCCCGGCCTGCATTCTAAACCCCTCGAATTCGGTGGGTTTAAAATTAGGATTATAAAGTTGCTCCCATATTCCCAAATACTCTATGGTGTTGCGGTTCCGCATCCAGTTGGCAATCACAGCATTTGGCTCATCACTTTTGTATTTTGCCAAATCGGTAATGGAGATATAGTCATCTCCATTTACAGAGATTATGGTGATATTCGTATTTTGTACGATAATTTTTGTCATAGGTTTTTAAGTTGTTTAATTTCAAGTACAAATGTACGAAAATTCTCTGAGAGTATGGCATTTGGTTTATGAGTAAAACAGGGGCCGGCTTCTGACGATGGTTCGGAAGCCGGCCTGTTTGTGCTGTTTTTATATGTTATCGGATGGGGTCGGGGATTTTGAAGGTGACAGGGAGAACGTAATGACATTCAACTGGTTTTCCGTCGAGCATGCCGGGTGTCCAATCGGGCATTTCGGAGAGGACTCTCAGGGCTTCGGCATCAAGTTCCGGACTAACTGAGCGGATAATTTCGGATTCTGACATTTTGCCGTTAGTGTCGACAATGAAGCGCACCACAACCTTGCCTTCTGTCTTTGATTTTAAGGCCGATGCGGGGTAGCGCAGATTGTTCTGCAGGTACTTTACAAGATTTGTTATTCCGCCGGGGAATTCGGGCTGAGAATCCAGGGCTTTTATCGGAACCGGTTTTTTTGAGTTGTTTTTGTCGGTTTCGATGAAGATGGCTGTTGTTCCTGAATCCTTGCTGACCGTGATGGATGAGATGGATTCCGAAGGAATGCGGTTGATTTCGCTGCGGTCGGTCTGCTTTGTGCCGTTGATGTAATAGTCGGCTGAATCGGGCAGATTTATGTCTGTTTTCTTGCCGGCATTTTGAATTGTAAGAGTCTTTTCCTTAACTTTGTTGTCGGAACTGACAGAAAGTGTGGCTGCCGATGCCATTGAGAGCATCGAGCTTACTGCGATTGTTCCGGCAGCGGCTATGGCTGCCGTTGCGGCCGGCAGCAGGGCAAAAGCCCGCATGCGCCGCGCTGCGTTTGATCTGTTTTTTTGCATCATAGTGATTCTTTTTTTAAGTTTGCTATGGTTCAGGCTGTTGGCCAGTGACGGGAATCGCGCGCCGACAGCCTTTTTTACTAATAATAACTGATATTCCTTTATGTCGGTCGAACCGGATGTGATAACCGCATCATCGGCCTGATATTCGTGAACGGCCTTAAGTTCCTCGCGCATAAGCCATGCCGCAGGGTTGTACCACATGAATATAGCCACGCACTGTGCCAGAGCCAGATCAATCCAGTGTGTGAGGTCGAGATGGCGCGTTTCATGCAGTATGATAGCTTTGCCGGAGGTGTTGAAATCGTTGCGGTTCATAACAATGAAGCGCAGCCAGCTGAAGGGAGCTATGGCGGGATTGTCGGTGATTACCAGCGTGTATTTTCCGCATGGTGTTTTTTCACCTGCCGTTATGATTGCCTTTAGTCGGAAAGCGACAAGTATGGTGCCGATAAATGAAATTACGACTCCGAGCGTGTAAATCCAGAGCAGAATCCGAGGCCAGGAGGGTAGTTGCGTTCCGACCTCTGTTATCTGCGGAAGGTCGACGGTTATGTTGCCGGACGTGGAGGATGTGTCGGCGGTCAGCTGACAGGTTGTTTCCTTAAGCGACGGTATGACCAGGGGGAGACACAGTGCGGTAAGGTAGATTGCCCAGATAATGGCACGGTTGAATGAATGTTGCTTTTCACCGGCCATCAGCCATTTATAAACCGGATACATGGCCAGGAGCAGCAGTCCGGCGGTAATTGAATATGCGAAAATCACACCCATTTCATTCAGTTTTTGTGTTTTTGTGTTCAATCATGTCAATGATTTCCTTGAGTTCATCAACGGAAATTTTCTCATCTTCGGCAAGTGCGGAAACAGCGTTTTTATAAGAATTGTCGAAGTAGTTGCGAATCACTTCGGCAAGTGAGCGGTCGCGGAAATTGTTTTTTTCAGCAACGGCATAGAATCTATGTGACGAGCCGTAAACTTCATGTGCAACAAATCCCTTGTCCTCAAGAATTCTCACGGTTGTGGCCACGGTGTTGAAGTGAGGTCGCGGTTGGGGATAGCGTTCAACCATTTCGCGTACGAACAGCGGGCCGTCGGTCCAGAGCATGTTCATGATAATCGATTCTTTTTCGGTAAGCACCTGTCGTTTTCGTCCGGCTTTCATTTTCAACTAATTTATTAGTTTGTGCGGCAAAGATAGAACTAAGAAATTAATTATGCAACTAAATAATTAGTTTTGTGTGTTAAAATTCTTAAAATCGGGTGATTTGCGGCACGCGGGAGTCATGGTGTTGAGAATGTGGCCGTGCTATTTCCGGAACATGGCGAATAATGGGTTAAAAAAAACGGGTGTTTTGGATAAGTGGATGGAAAGTTGTAAATTTGTGATAAAATAAAACATCAAATTAATGGATCAATATATTGTTTCGGCACGCAAGTATCGTCCTTCCACATTTTCGTCGGTGGTTGGGCAGAAAGCGTTGACGGGCACATTGCGGAATGCTGTTTTAAGCGGCAGATTGGCCAGCAGTTATCTGTTTTGCGGAGGGCGCGGAGTGGGAAAGACCACGTGCGCGCGCATTTTTGCCAAGGCGATAAACTGCGAGAATCTGAGCGCTGACGGCGAGCCTTGCAACGAGTGCGCGTCGTGCCGCGATTTCAATAGCGGGGCATCGATGAACATAGTCGAGCTTGATGCCGCGTCGAATAACGGTGTGGATCATATCCGCGACATTGTGGACAAAGTTCAGATACCGCCGTCCACGGGCCGATACAGAGTTTTTATAGTGGATGAGGTTCATATGCTTTCGTCGGCGGCATTCAATGCCTTTCTGAAGACCCTCGAGGAGCCGCCGGCATACGTTGTGTTCATTCTTGCCACCACGGAGAAGCATAAGATAATTCCCACCATCCTGTCTCGCTGTCAGATTTATGATTTTCACAGGATAACCATAGCCGATATGGTCGATCACATGAAATATGTGGCTGAGAGCGAGGGAATAGAGGCGGAGGAGTCGGCGCTTAGTGTCATAGCGCATAAGGCTGACGGGGCCATGCGTGATGCTCTTTCGATATTCGATCAGGTTGCTGCTTCGTCGCGAGGGAAAATCACATATCAGTCGGCTATCGACAACCTGAATGTCCTTGACCGTTCCTATTATCACCGTTTGCTCGAATGTGTGCTTGCAGGCGATGTGCTCGGAAGCTGGATGGTTTATAAGGAGGTCCGCGACCGTGGTTTCGACTCGCTTTTTTTTGTGAACGGACTCGGCGATTACATGCGCGATATTCTTGCGGCGTCGACCGAAGGCACTCTGCAGCTTGTGGAGGCGAGCGACGAGGAGAAACGTCAGCTTTCCGAACTTGCCAGGCGTTGTAATCCGCAGATGCTGCTTCGCGCCATGGATCTGTGCAACGATTGCGATGTGCAGTATCGCACGGCATCGGGCAAACAGTTTCTTGTGGAGCTTACGCTGGCAAAACTGTGCCAACCACTCAGCCCCTCCCCTAAAGACGGCACGGGGAAGGGGCAGTTACAACCGATAGCTCCGGCTGTCGGGCCGTCACTGCAACCTGAACAGACCGTATCGGCCGCTCCGCGACAGGAGCCGGCCGCTCAGCCAAAGCCCGCAGCTGCGCAGGCAGCTCCGGTGAAGCCGGCTATGCCTGTGCGGGGCCACGCCGGACAGGGCGAAGCACGCCGTGCGCGCACAACCTTACGTCAGCCTAACATTTCCATAAGCGGCAGGCCGGGAATGCGCGTGGTTTCATCCGCGGATAGTGGGGAGGCAGCTCCGCAGCCTGTGCCCGCCGATATGCGTGAGGCTTACACTCACGGCCAGTTGCTTGAGGCATGGAAAGCGTTCATTGGCGCCAATCCCACCGAGCGCGTGCTTGTAAACGCCATGCTGAGCAGCGAGCCTCAGCCAAAAGTTGGCGACGTTTACACTGTTACTGTTTTCAATGAATTTCAGTTCGATGCGTTTCAGAAGGCAATGCCAAGGCTTATGGCGCATATTCACGGAGCGTTGCGCAACAATGGCGTGAGTCTGGAAATAAGGATAAATGAAGGCGTTATGCCACGTCACACACTTAACGATCGGGATTTTCTGAAGGAGATGGCCGAGAGTAATCCGATGTTGAGGAAGTATATTGAAGGCTTCAAACTAAAACTTTAAGGAATGAAGATAAACAGATTGTTTTTAGTCCCGGTTCTTGCCGTAGCGATGCTGTCGGCGGCGGGGTGCAGCGGCTTGTCGGGCGAGGCAAAGAAAATGACAGGCGATTATTATATAAGTGAAGTTTCAAACGATTTGCCTGTGATGGAACTTCATGGCGACGGCACTATAATTCAGCGTGCCATAGTTCCCGGAGTGTTGACCTACAGTGTGAAGGGTCGCTGGAATGTGAAGAACGACAGCCTGATTGTGAAAAAGAATTCGGCACCGTTCGACATTGAGGGCGATTCAACCCTCATAGGGGAGATTCCGCCGGGCATGTTGAAGGCCATAGTGGCCTTTAACGGAGTTACCCTCACGTTGAGGCAGGATGGAGTGGATTATGTTTATTTCCGTCGCGGTCATCGCGATTGAACATAAAAACGGTTATGATTATGAAAAAAATTAAATATATGATTTTCTCGCTGCTGTGTGTCGCAGCGGTAAGTTGCGGGCCGGGAAATATCGACACCGAGCTGCAAAGTGCGGAAATGGCAATTGCCGGCGGAGACATAGCGGCGGCAACCTCGATTGCCGGACATCTGTGCGACGACCGCAGCCTGACGGAATTATCGGCAAAGCAGCTGGCGCGTTTGTCGATTGTTTACATGCAGATTGCCGATTCGGTTGATGTTGACGGCAATGTGGCTACGGCTGCCGACCTTTATAACCGTGCATATGAGGTTGATGCCGATTCGGCCGAGAACTATTTCATGTCGCTTCCTTCCGACAAGATTCCTTATGCCATGATTCTTTCGAGTATAAAGAACAGCCGCACGGCTTATTATCCGGATTCGCTCGAGGTTCATGCCGATTCTGTTTTTGAATCACAATTTGTTGACTGAAGCTATGGACTGGCGCGAACAGCTCAAGGCTTTTGCCGATGCTAATCCCGATTTGCCTGAAGGAACGGATCCGCAGCCTGAACCTGAGCATATGCCCGCCCAGGGCCGGCTCGACATAAAGCTTGACCGGAAAGGACGTGCGGGCAAGACAGCCACATTGATAACCGGCTGGACTTTGCCCGACGAGGAGGTGCTCCGTATTGCCGGTGTGCTGAAGCAGAAACTTGCGACAGGAGGCTCCGCAAGCAACGGGGAGATACTTGTGCAGGGCGATCGCCGGCAGAGGGTGCTTGAGCTTCTGGCAGGAATGGGCTATAAGGCACGAATTATTTAGGAATAAAAGAAATTGCCCGGTTATCAGTCATGCTTTCTATTTTAAAGGCATCGGCGGGAAGCGGAAAAACTTATCAGCTTACCCGCGATTACATAATAATGCTGTTGGGCGAAAAGAACGACGGCGGTGAATATCGGCTTTACAGGCGCGGTATGCGCAACCGCCACCGTCACATACTCGCCATAACCTTCACCAACAAGGCCACCGAGGAGATGAAGGCGCGCATTGTCAATGAACTTGCGGTGCTTGCCGGCATGGAACCAAATAAACCTGAAGGAAGCGATTATGAAGCTGAACTCATAAGGCTTTTCGGATGTTCGGCCGAGCAGTTGAGAAGTTGCGCGCGTGAGGCGCTGGAGATGCTTCTGTTCGATTACAATTGTTTCAATGTGAGTACAATCGATTCGTTTTTTCAATTGATTCTGCGCACATTCGCTTATGAAGCGGAACTTGAGGGGGATTACGATGTTACAATCGATGAGAAGCAGGTTGTCAGGAGCGCGCTCGATTCCATACTTTCGGAAATATCAAGCAGCCGGGGTGAGGCTACGAAAGGCCAGTGGCTTGAAACCATAATGAAGGAAAAGGCCGAGGAGGGGGAAGGCTTCAATTATTTTAACCGCGATCTGAATGATTTCAAGAATGTGGTTAAGTTTGTGGAAAATCTTCTTACCGAGAAGTTTATGGAGCACTCGGAGGAGATGGAGAATTATTATGCTTCCGAAAGACTCGAGCAATTTATAGCCACAGTGAACGCGCTGGCGGCCCGAAAAATTGCCTTGGGCCGGCGGTTGGGTCGTAAGGCGCTTGAGGTGATGGAACATACGGTTTTTGCAAGTCCGAAGCAAGGGGTCAGCAAAAATCTTGTGGGAGCGCTTGAAAAGCTTAGCCGTGGCGAGCTGCCGGCCGTAACCACTACAATAACCAAGCCGCTTAATGAGAATGGCAAAGGTATAATTACGGGATATAAGGGGAATGTGGCGGAGGAGTACGGAGAGGTCTATGCGGCGGTTACGGATGCGTGCGGTTTTGTGTGCGATAATACCGGGAGATTGAATCTGCTCGACATACTCAAAAAGGGATTCACCGTGCTTCGGATGATGAAGCAGGTGGTTATGCGCATGGAACAGCTCAGGGTCGAGAACAATTCGCTGCTGCTTAACGATGCGAATACGCTTCTGAGGCGGATTATAGGCGAGGATGACGCACCGTTTGTATATGAACGCGTGGGGATGAAGCTTCATCATTTGCTGATAGATGAATTTCAGGACACTTCAGGCTCGCAGTGGGACATTCTGCGTCCGCTGATAAATGACAGCCTCGGCTGGGGGCATGATAACCTTATTATTGGCGACGAGAAGCAGAGCATTTACAGGTTCCGTGGTTCGGATTCGTCGCTTATACGCAAGCGTGTGATGAAGGATGTGGCTTTTCCTCCCGAAGTGAGGGGCGACAATGTTGATGAGAACACCAATTGGCGCAGTGCCCCGGAAATTGTGGAGTTCAACAACATGATGTTCACCCGCCTGGCTGATTTTTTGGGTTTCGGTGATATTTATGGAAATGTGGAGCAACGTGTTTCACGCAAAAAGAGCGGAACGCACGGCTATGTTTCGGCGCAGATAGCCTCCGATGCGGATGAATATGAAGTGTTGTGGCGTCAGCGCATGGTGTTGAACATGAAACGGCAATTGCTTGAATCAGGCTATAAGGGAAGCGATATATGTGTGCTTACCCGCGGCAACAGCGAAGCTGCCGATGTTATTTCGTTTCTGAATGAAGTGTTTGACACGGACAAGGATTTGAAGTCAAGGAATCTGATGGTTATTTCCGACGATTCGCTCAGAATTGAGCGTTCGCCGGCAGTGCGCCGTCTGCTTTCAGGCATGCGCAACATTGCCACTCAGCGCAACGCTTTGGCTGCCGTTGCCGGTGAGCCGGCCGACAGACGGCAGCGCCCGGCCGGCCAGCTTGTTAATCTGTTGAGCCGCTACGAGGATGAGATAGGACGTGGTGCGGATGCTTCGTCGGCTCTGAAAAACGCGGTGACGCAGGCCGACAAGACGAGTGCGTCCGATTTTCTTGACAGTATCCGCAACAAGGTTGTGGGTCTGAGCCTGCCGGTGCTGACAGAGCTTATGGTGGCTCATTTTTTTCCGGAAGGGTCGTTGCCGCGCGAGGAGATGATTTACGTGCTTGCTTTTGAGGATGTGGTGCTTGATTTCTGCAACACCGACGGAGCCGATCTGCAGGGCTTCCTGCGGTGGTGGGACAGCGGTGGCTTTAAGTCGACCCTGTCGTCGGCGAAAAATGAGAATGCCGTGCGTGTAATGACCATCCATAAAAGCAAGGGTCTTGAATTTAAATGCGTGTATCTGTGCCAGGGAAAAGGTTCGGCGTTCAAACGTAACGACACACGCGAGTGGTTCGATATGGTGCCGGTCGAGGGAATCGATCCGCAGCTGTTGCCTCCGATTTATCCGGTTCTGTTCAGCGAAAAATTGCTTAGCCTCCCCTTCGAGAAACAGTATCGCGAAAAAATAAATGAGATTCTGCTCGATGCGCTGAATGTGGAGTATGTGGCGTTTACCCGCGCTGTTGATGAACTGATTGTAACCGTATTGCAGGAGCGCCCTATCGACGTCAGCAAGCCGGTGGATGTAGTGAAGCTTGTGGGGAAAAAAGCGGCCGATCTGGCAGCGGCCGGCCTGAACATGATGGGTGTGGTTGCGGGCGTTGAATATCAGTTCGGAAATCCTTATCATGAGCGCGACATGGAGGGGATGAAGCATAAGCTTACCGACACGTCGGGCAGTGTGGAGTTTCCGGCTTTCACCGTCAGCGGTCGGCACGACATGTGGGATAATGTGAAAGTTGACGGCGGCGCCGATGAGAGTGTGAAACGCGTCGAGGGTACGAATCTGCACAAAGTCATGTCGATGATAAAGCATCCGGGCGATTTGTCAAAGGCTGTTACGCGCGGTGTGAGAATGGGAATAATTGAGCGTGAAAAACGTGTTGAAATCGAGGAGTTTATCCGCAAGGCAATAGATTCGGTAGAAAGCCGCGGATGGTTCGACGGCTACGTGAGGCTGATGAACGAGCGGCATATCATTCTCGATGAGTCGAGCCGCCGCGAACCTGAACACAAATGGAAGACACCCGACCGTGTGGTGGTGATGCCCGACGGCCATGTCGAGGTTATTGACTATAAGTTCGGTGAAAAAAGGAGCAAAAGCCATAGCCTGCAGGTGAAGGGCTATGTCAATTGCCTTCGCCGTGCAGGCTACGATGATGTCCGCGGATTCGTATGGTACGTTTCGCGCGGTGAAGTTTCGGAGGTTTAGAGCCAGAAGGGGCGGACTGTGAGCGGGGGGCAGCCGGCGGTGTCGCGGATTTTTTTTATTAACGAGTTGTAGGTTTCAAGTTCAGCGGTAGCCATAGGATGGTCGGCGCCCGAATAGCAAAGGTGAAGCGTGAAGGCCGTTAGGGCTTCCTCAAGCATGGGGCGCAGGTTCTTTTCGCCGGTTTGGATAAGTTCAGGCTGCAACTCAATTAGCAGGGTGCTGTTGGCAATGTCGGTCTGCGAGTCGCTGATGTGTGGCACAAGCGATGCGCAGAGGGTGTTGAAGGCTGATTCCATAACGTTGAGAATGGCATCGGCATGGGCTTGTGTCAGGATAGCGGGACGGTCGGCATGGAGAATGTGGCGCAAGGCTGCGCGCGCAAGTACTTTCTGCAGAATGATGTCGGTTGAAATGCTGATCATAAGATATAATTGTTAGACTGTTTGAAGATTCATGTTGTTATTGCGGTTGTTGAAATGGCGGCGACGCCGGCTGTTTATCATGCGGCTGTAGAGGCGTTCGGCGCTCGATGGCTCGAGAAAGAAGGATGATGCGGGCTGTTGCAGCACATAGGCGAGAGCCTCGGTGTCTGTATCGGCTGAACGTAGCATCCGGGTTTTTACCCGTTCCATTATTTCATGCCACATTGCCACGCGGCGTTCGGTGTGTCCGGGTAGTTCCCCCTTTGAGAAATAGCGCCGCATTATGCGGTGGGCGTAAGGGAAGGTAACGTAGTAGAGCGGAGCGGGCGATGATGCCACTTCGCCCGCCAGACGGAACGCCGAACCGAAGCGTCCGGCGTCCGTGGCAAGGAGTTTACGGCAACGGTTCATGAAGTGCATGTTTCGCAACCTGCGCATCGTAACGGCCGTGGTTTGTGTGTTTTGCATAGTAAAATAGTTATTTTTCCGTGATGATTCAATGTTTTTCGCTGATGCAAATTTAATGGTGGGGGTAGGAAAGGATGAGGTGGCGCACTGTTAACAATTCTTAATCAGTTTGTCGCGGCGGCTGCGGAATTCGTTGAACGATTCAAGAATGTCGAGTATGGCAACCGACGAATTTTCAACTTGTTGCCTGAATAAAGCCGCGGATGTGGCACCGCTTTCAAGCCTCCCTTGCAGGGCACTGTTAACGCCCGACACCTGTTGCAGAAGCTGAAGTTCGAGGTCGAGAAGCCGGTAGGCGCCCGCCGGTTCGCTGCCTGAAATTATTTGCTGCGGCATCTGTGAGGCCTGGTTGCTGCGCACCGGAATCACGGCGCCCGGTTTGCTCCACAGTGTGCTCAGCTGTTGCCAGCTCAGTGAGTCGGGCTTGCTGTCGGTCGGAAACAGCAGAACTCCTTTTGCGGAGGTGCTCATTATGTGGTCGATTAGTGTTATCAGCCGGTTCACGTAGCGCTGCTGGTCAACTACATCCTCCACAAACGAATGGACTTCGCCGTCGGTCAGCGGATAGAACTTAACCGCGAAGGGATGCAGTCCGTGTGCGTAGGGTGAGTCGAATTCATCGAGCACGCTGCCGTCGGGAGCGAGGAAGCGGCAGTGCCAACGGGCTGAAATGCGCGGTTCAAGTTCAAGGGGCGGGTAGTTTGTTGCGATGCGGCGAGCATTGATTTTATCAGCTTTTTCCATTTCGGCCGCCGGAATCAGGAACACGTTTCCTTTGGCAGTGTCATGTACTTTCACCATGTTACGGCTTTCGAGGGTCCACATTTCGATTACGCGGCATCGTCCCGGGGCTGCTGAGTGGAAGTCGGGGTCGGTAAGTGTTCCGGTGCAAAGGTTGTCGGGGGTGCCGTATATTTCCGCAATATGCTGTGCCGCGGCAGGGTTGTTGTGTGCGAAACGCATAATGGTTTCGCGCAGGCTGTAATCGTGAATCATCCCCACCAGTTCTATGTCGCCGCAGCGCGGGTCGGTGAAGCGGTTAACGAAAAAGCGGGCGGGGCTTATGTTGTCAACCCACACTCCTGTGCCGCCTGTGCGGTGTTCATACACCACCCGCTGAATGGCGCATCCTGAAATCAGAAATTCCTCGAGCATACGGCAGTCGAGTTCGTCGAGACAGTTGCGTTTCGATGTTTCGTCGGCGTTGCCGGCTGCGCTTTTCAGAGTGCTTCGGAAATTGCCGGTTATACACTTCACCAACTGGCGTATCATGTTGTTGGTTAGCGGGCGGGCACCGGCGCGTGCGGCCAGTTCCCCTTCGGTCATTGTCATGCCGTCGGAAGTGGCAACCTTGTCGAGCCACTGGCGTCCGTAGGTGTAGTTTTTAAACCGGTTGCGGGCGGTGCGCAGGGGGGCGCACGCGTTCCATGCCTGATAGGCGAGTTCAATATGTTGCATAGCTTGTGGGTTCGTTGAATAAAGGTGGCATCATTGTCCGGGTCAGGATATAGGTTCTGTCGGCCGGACGCGTTACGCAAATAACTTTTTTAAGTTGAGAAGCTCCGGGCGGAGGTGTGTAAATCAGCATTCTGTTCTGTTGCATTACCACAACCGGATTGTAGCGGTTGCCGCGTGAAAACGGATTGAGCTGGGCGTGGGCAAGCGGCGAGGCGGGGTCGGTTACAATTGTGGCTTCTTTCAGCCATCCGTCTATCTTCACTGCCACAACACGCATAACCGTAGGTGGAAGGGTAACGAGCCATGAACCGTCGGGCTGTATTGTTATTTCACACTCCTGTGCGACATCGTTCAGCGGCAGGCGGTCGGCGGGTAAGGTTAGCAGCTGCTCCTCATACCATCGGTTCATCTCCGTTTCGATCAGTGTCTCGGTGTCAAGTCCGTCGGTCCGTGTAACGGAGGCCGGAAGAGCGAGAGGCTCGAGGTGACGCCTCAGGCGCCACAACTCGAGCATTTCCTCGCGTGTAAGTGTAATTGTTCCGTCGCTGTTCATCAGCCTATTACTTTGATGTGAGCTTTCGGATGGCGGAGAACCAGACAGCTTGCCTCGGTGGCTACGAGAGCCTGGGTGTTACGTGCGCCGGTTTTCTGCATGTCGATCAGGTCGACGCGGAAAGGCACGTGAACATATTTGGTGAGGTAGGCGGGGTCGATTATGAGGGCGTCGTCGCTGTGCGCGCACTGGTCGAAAATCTCGGAATAAATAACATAGAGCGATCCGAATTTCGAGTTTATTTCCGAAAAATCGATGCCCCAGCGGGTTATTTTGTCGGCCGATCCGAGCACGCGCTGCGTGCTGAGTTTGTTCAGCTTTTCAATGAATCCGGCGCCTCCCACCAGAATTTTTTTCGATGAGCCGCTTGCGCTGCCTGTGAACGCCGCGCGCATAAGGCTTACAAGCGAGCCTTCGTTCAGCTCGCCGGCCGGCATCTTATATTCACCTTCGGCCTGATTCCAGATGCCGCCCGTGAAAAGGGTGTCGTCCATAGTGGTGCCGTCGCTCAGACGCATGCGTGTTCCGAACAGGAAGTTTTTCTCCATACCCAGACGCATGTCCATAACTGCCACCTCTTCCTGGTCGCTGAAACTCCAGCCCACTTCCTTGGCCGACAGTTTCGCTAAAAGGCTCTGCTCAACCTGGGCTTTGAATATCTGGCAGTAGTTGAAGCTTTTCACCGGAACGGCTCCGAACTGCGGTGTCTGCACATCGAGTTCGCTGGCTGCGCGACCCATCCGCACGATGGTCTGATTGTCCTTTTCATCGAAAGTAGCCTCTTCATCCTCAAATTCACCGTTGAGAACAATGGCCTTGAAGCCGGCGCCGTTTCGTCCGGCTTCGGTTACGTAGAGCACCATCGGCTCATCCTTCCCCTCGTTGCTCACGGTTATGCCGGGCACGAGCAGGGTTTCCGAAACAGCAAATAGGGCGTCGTCGGCAGTTTTTACAGTGTAAACATCGCGGCCCGAAGCCTGTGTTCCGTCGGCGGCGAGTTCACGCAGTTTCGATGAAGGTTTTTTGGTGTCCACCGAGTAGAATTCCACCTTCATAGATTGTGCCTTGCGCGCACCTATCATTCGTGAAATCTGGTCGATGGGTGTTGACATGGGGCAGATTTTCACAATACGGCTGTCAATTTCACTGCGAAGCAGCGAGGGACTTGCCTGTGCCAGCGCGCCGGTGGTTATCGGACCCTCTACAATGTGTTTTCCGCCTGAAATGCCGTCGATTAATTTAGGATTTGTTTGTGTGGTTTTTGCCATAAAATAGAAAATTAAGGTTAGTTATTGATTGTTTGTTAGAAAAAGGATTCGGTTCAGTCCCATACATTTGGTGTTATGTGTGTCAGGAAATCAGTGTCATCAGCCTGTTGTTTTGGTTCCGGCTTCTGTTTTCGGCGCAGCGGGTTTTCCCACAGTCGGGGCGATGCCATTGCGGCGCGTGCAAGTTCGTTGCGTGCCTTCAAGTAGCCGCGGCGTTCGGCAGCCTCGATCACTTTTTTCAGAAATTCGTCGGCATCCTCGTCGGTCGCATCATCATCTTGATTCTGATTTTCTGTTTCAGTTTCCTCCGGTTGATTCTCCGCGGCAACGGTGTCCGTAAGGTTTTCCGCATTCAGTTCGTCATTTTCAATAATTTCTTCTGTCATAATTTTTTATTTTTTTGGGGTTGATAAATACGCTGCAAAGTTATCCCCGCCAAAACCCCGAATTCATGCGAACCGCCCTCCCCGAACAAAAAAATGCCCGGCAACGATGACTGCTGCCGGGCGGTTTTGATATGAAGGTGGGTTGTCAGTTCAGAATTTCGACGTCATCGAAATCAACTTTGCATTTGCCAAAGGCAAAAAATCCGAAACCATTTGATGTGATGGGTTTGTATTTTGCCATCAATGCCTGAACGTCATTCACACGGAATTCAAGTTCTCCTCCCTGATAGGAAACCTGAATATCCAATGTGGTATTCTTTTTTCCTTTCTGTAATTTGAATTGGTTTTTCTGTTGGGAAACGATTTTGCCGGCTTCCAGACGATAGAGGTATGCGAAATCGCCTTTGATTATGAAAACCATGCAATTCATATCGTCAAGGTAATCCAGAATGATGCCGAACTGTTTCTTCCCCTCGAATTTTTCGAGCGTAGCGGAACATTTGAGATTAAAGCCCTTCACCGGATCCATGGGCAGATAAGCGTGTGTAGCCACATTCTCAACCATTTCGGAAAGGGGAGTGTCGTTCTTATCCGATTTGCTTTCCAAACGCATCACTCCTTCAATAATGTAGGCTTTGCCATATTCGCCGGAATATTCCGTCCATTGCCATGAGTTGGAATCGAAAGTTTCTTTAATCTGCGAAAAAGCTGCGGTTGAGGCAGCTGCAACTGCAATTATAAATATAAATAATCTTTTAGTCATAGCGATTGTTGTTTATTTTTCACCAAGTCGAGTCTGAAATTCACTGACAAGGGTTTCAAATTCTTTCATCACACGATTTGTTTCAAGAAAAGCCTCCTCCTTGCTGCGCGCCTGCGTAGGCGCCATTTCAGAAGTCAGTTTTATCTGGAATGTAAGGTCACCGCCGATATTTGACTCTTTTATTGTGACGCGGTGCCTTAAGGTTTTTCCTGCTTCCACATAGTTTTTGTAAAGCCATGGGGTTTGAATGAACCCGGATGCAGCATCCGAAGTCATGATTTCATCAAAATACTTCAGTAAGACGTTATGTGCCATTTTCCATGCTTTTTCCGAGTTGCGTTTTCCGGTTTTGGCATCGTCGTTGTATAAATCCTTATTGACCTTTACCGAGAAAAAGTTATTGGCCACCGATGACTCTAACGTCTGCTTCATCAGCATATCTTCCTTCAGTTTGATTTCTATAGTTTTTCTACCGTCGTTTCCATAAACTCTTGTCGTGAGGGTTTCATAGCCCGGAGCGGAAACTTCTAATGAAATGAAATCCTTTTTCTTTATGGTGACTTTGGCAGATCCTTCTCCATAGTATGAGCCATTTACTTTTATAGTGGCATCGGAAGGAATGGCAACAATCTGAATTTCTTTTTCCCGGCCGAAAAACTTGTTTATTTTCCCTGAAACTTCATCTAACTGAGCGTAGCAGGAAACGGAACCCAGCAATATGAAGAATGCAAGCAGTGATGTGATTTTTTTCATGCCCGATTATTTTTCGCCCAGACGTGATTGAAATTCACTGATCAGGGTTTCAAATTCTTTCATTATCCTGTTTGTCTCCAGAAATGATTCCTCACGGCTACGGCCTTGAATCGGAGCCATTTCGGAAGCCATTTTTATCTGGAATGTAAGGTCGCCGCCAATGTTCGACTCTTTTATCGTGACGCGGGTGCGCAAGGTTTTGCCGGCTTCAACGTAGTTTTTGTAGAGCCATGGTGTCTGAATGAACCCTGATGCAGCGTCCGAAGTCATGATTTCATCAAAATATTTCAGAAGCACGCTGTGTGCCATTTTCCAGGCATTCTCAGCATTGCGTTTGCCGGTTTTCGGATCGTCGGAATACAGATTTTTATTAACCTTTACTGAAAAGAAATTGTTTGCAACGGACGATTCGGTTGTCTGTTTCAGGAGCATATCCTCCTTAAGCTTGATTTCGATTGTCTTGCGTTCGTCATTTCCGTAGATGCGTGTGTTCAGTGTCTCGTATCCGGGACAACTGCATTCAAGCGAAACAAAATCGTTTTTCTTGATTTTGAGCAGGGCGCTTCCCTCTCCGTAGTAGGAGCCATTTACCTTGATGGTAGCTTCCGACGGAATAACGACAATTCTGATGTCCTTACCCCAGGCGCTGACAGTGATGACACTCACCATCAATGCCAATAAAAATCTTTTCATAATCAATTGGTTTTCCTTTTGGTTCCCAGCTCCATGAACCATATTATAGAAAAGAAAGCGTGGAACTGTATGCCACGTCTTAAAGTGAAGGTGCTAGGAAAACCTTGGAGAACAGATATGGGTACAACAGGCCCACGCTATATACGTGGAAGCCTTTTGCCATCTCTTGTTCTCGTGATATAAGTTTCCTAGGCTTTTCACTTACAAGAAGAAGACATAACGCTTCTATTATTTTATTGTCGCGGATGGTTTTACACCTTTCCGTTTGCAAAGTTAAATAAATTTTACGTATGGCAAAAGAAAATGTCAGGAATGTGAAGTTTACATGATATGCTTGTGTGTAAGTTGAGATCATACCTTGTTACTTACCTTGAATTGTGTAATTTTGCAGCATGAAACTGATTTGGCTCGATGAGTGTGACTCTACCAACAATGTTGTTGCGCGTGAAAATCCTGAACATGGCACGGCAGTGATTGCACGTGCGCAGACTGCCGGACGGGGTCAGCGCGGCAATTCCTGGGAGAGTGAGCCCGGGAAAAATTTGACGTTCAGTTTGCTGTTGCGTCCGGCATGGGTCGAAGTGTCGCGGCAGTTTGCAATAAGTCAAGCTGTTAGTCTTGCTATTGTTACTGTGCTTGAGCAGCGTTTAGGCTTACAGGCACAGCTGAGCATAAAGTGGCCGAACGACATTTATGCCGGAGACAGGAAAATATGCGGCATATTGATTGAAAACTCATTGACAGGAAATGTAATTTCGCGATGCATTGTCGGCGTCGGAATAAATGTTAATCAGACGCTGTTTAAAAGCGATGCTCCCAATCCGGTTTCAATGGCTCAGTTAGCGGGGAGAGAATTTTCTGTTGTGGAGCTTGCCACGGAGTTTGTGGCTGAGATGCTGGCGGCTGTCGACCGATTGCAGGCAGAAGAAGGTGTTATGGAAATTGCTTCGCAATATTTTTCGCGACTTTGGCGCGGCGAGGGCTATTATCCGTATGTGGATGTGGCATCGGGCGAAGCGTTTGAGGCGCGGATTCATTCTATCGGTCCGATGGGGCATCTCACCTTGCAGACAACAGCAGGGCAGCTCCGCACTTATGCCTTCAAGCAAGTCACCCCCAAGCTGTAAATGTTAGAGTGTAATCCACTGGTTATCAACAACTCGTAGCGACGTGCTTGGCAGATGCGGTGTTCAACCCCTTCCGGGGCATCTATTCGTGGCAAAGCCGCAGTAAGCGGCTTAATTATGGAATCCCCAGAGTGGGAGCGTAGCGCCCTCTCTGGGGTCCAACGCCACTCCCTTCCTCAACTCCAGCAGGAGTTGCACCACCTGCCTCCGGACGCGATAAGTTAACATCCCTGCATTTCCGTTTCTGCTTTCGTGGGGTTACGCAGTGTAAAGGGGCTGCGTGAGTTCGTGAAGCAGGGTAGCGTATGCGTTTGTCACTGCCGCTGCAAAGGCTTCTCCTTTGGCTGCGGTTGCAAGGCGCGGGTCACCGATGCCGGTGTCGCTGCTCACCTCCAGCCAGTTGCGGGGAATCCATGCTTTGCCGGTGCGGAGAGCTTCGGAAGCGAATGTTTTGTGCTTTCCCTCGCCTGCCTCGGCAATGTTCACGAGCTCAGGATGATAGTGCATCATAACTGAAGTTTCAAGTTCGTCGGCATGGTCGTCGGGTTGCTCGAAATATTCTTTTGCCGGGGCCATTTTGAACCATTCGCTTGATGCAATAAGCATATCGGGATAATCAACGGCGAGATCGCGTATCATAGGTTTGAAAACATTACCCCCGTGTCCGTTAATAATCAGCAGACGTTTGATTCCTTGATTGTGGAGGGAGGCCACTATGTCGGTGAGCACCGCTTTCTGAGTTTCGTAGCGGGCATGAACGCAGAAGCGCAGGTCGCGTTGTCCGGGATTTTGTGCGCCTAATGTAACAGCCGGCATAACCATAGCCCGCAGGCCGTAGCGTTCATCGGCCAATGCGGCCGCATCGACAGCTATGTCGTGGCTAAGAATCGAATCGGTTAGATAGGGAAGGTGGAGATTGTGGGGTTCGGTGGCGCCCCACGGCAGTATGGCTATCTGATAGTTACCTTGACGGGCTGTGCCGTAGTTCGAAACGGCCAGGTCATGTATTTTGTCTGTACGGTTCATTTGTTAAGTTTAAAAATTTCTATTTCGGCGGTGCGTATGCGGGGACGGACTTCGCCGCCTGCAAGAATGAATCCGTTGTCGGTGGTCGCGGTCATTGCTGCTCCGGCGCGGGCGTAGTCGGGCGATGTTGCCGCCACACGTTGGGTGCAGTCGGATGGATTGAAAATGATTACGTTCGGGTTAAAACGATACCAAGCAACCGGATGGTCGAGATAGTCCGGAGCCTGATTTCGCAGCGCTTCTATGAATATATCCTTGTTAACCCCACCGCAAACAGCTATTTCGCCGTTGCTCAGGGTGCAGGCGGTGCCTCCGCCAACCGACAGCTTTTCGCCATCAGCATTGTTAAGCGCCGGCAGTTCGCTCCATTTTTTTGTTTTCAGATTCAGGCACAGACCTTCGAGTTCAAGGGTAGGCTCCTGTTTGTTGTGACGTGGTGCGAATCCGCCCCATATCCACAGACACTCATCGCCGTTGTTGTTTTTTGCCGAAACCATTACCGGCTGCACACGTGGATTTCCCGGCATGGTGGCGAATTTGCTCCATTTGCCGTGGTCAAGAACCCACAGTTCGCGGCTCGGAATGCCGTTCATGTTTCCGCCGGCAATGAATATGCGGTTGTCGGGTGTAATGGCAGCTGCTCCGTTATCGAATGTGAAGGGAAGCGCCTGAAGCTCGGCGACGGTAGCATTACCAACGGCAACGGTTATTTCAAGAGTCTGTTTCAAGCCGTCGTTGCCGGAAATGCCTCCTATGAGAATCAGCTTGTCGGCTTGCTGACATGAACTCATATAGGCCATTGGCAGTGGCAGAGTGCCTATCCGTTGCTGACTGCCGTCGTGAGGATTGCAGGCGTAGATGCCGCTGTAGAATTTTTTCTGACTCTTGGCACCGAGCGGATCAACCGGAAAGTTGCATCCGCCGGCTGTAATCAGCCGGTTGTCTACCAGTGCTGCTCCCAGACCTGACAGGCCGTGTTCAATGCCCTGTTCGGGCTGTTTGGATTCCTGATGTTCTGTTTCCATTTCAAATGTTCCAAGCGGAAGGTTGTAGGAGTTATAAATGTTTGGTTGTGCATAGGGAAGCCATGCGTAGCGCAATTTGCATGGAAAGGCTACGTGCTTTGAGTGAACCGTTATGGTTCCGTGGCTGCCGGTTTTAAAGTCGGCTTTATGAAAAATGCCGTCGACCCCTGCCAGTTCGAACAGGGAACGCCCCTGGGCTATGATCCATTGGTCTGCGTTTTCGAAATGAACGGTAACAGTGTCGTTATGTTCCGTTGCTTTGACAGGATTGGGAGAGTCGGCGTTAAGATTGTGTCCGTAAACATGTTGCAGCGCCAGATATGCCATGCGCCTGCCAACCGGAAGTTTTTCACGGGGATGTACGTCGAGCGAATCGCCGTGGTCGAATGTCACCGCCATATAGCTGTTTGGCACGGTTTGTGCCATGCGTCGCTGGCTGTCGCGGAACTGTGGCCACGAAGGGCGGTCGATTCCGCTTAGCTGGGCGAAAATCAGAGGCATGTCGGGCTGTCTCAGCTGTTTGCGCCAGCTTTGGATCATGGCGGGGAACAGCTGTTCATGAAGTTCTATGTTGTGGGCGTTCGATTCTCCCTGATACCAGATTACCCCTGCAACCTCCACCGGACCGAGCGGACGGATGGCGGCACTGAAAAGATAGCCGGGTTCGTGGGGATGTCTGTGTGTGCCGGCATTGTGGCGGGCGCGTTCCTGCGCCCACGGCTGCACATAGTCGTTATGCCGCCAGTTTATCAGAATCTCAGGCATTACCTGCTCAAGTGTGTTTACGTCGGTCCATGATTCGGTTGTCGCACCACCTACGGCATTCATTATTATCCCTACCGGAACCTGCAGCGAGTCACGCAGCGAACGTGCGAAATGGTAGGCTACGGCAGAGAATCGGCCGGCGTTTTCCGGAGAAATGCTTTCCCATCGGGCAGGCCGGAAGTACAGGAGTTTATCGGTTAGCCTGCGGATGCTGTCGCTCCACACGCTGTTGTCGGTGTAGGCAACCGGTTCTATGTTAAGTATCCGAAGGTGCGGGTCGTAAGCTTGGCTTACGCAGCTGTAGCTTTCCGCCGATGCGGAAAGCGGAAACTGCATGTTGCTCTGGCCGCTCGCAATCCAAACTTCGCCGGCAAGAATGTCGGTAAGTTCAACAGTTTTTCTGCCATCTGTCACTGACAGAGTGTAAGGACCGCCGGCCACAAGCGGTGCGGTTGTGATTTCCCATTCGCCACGGTTGTTGGCCCGTGTGGTGCGTTTAACGCCGTCGAGCCTTGCGGTGACGGTTGAACCGGCATCGGCTGTTCCGGAAATTGTGAGCGGACGGCCACGTTGCACCACCATGCCGCTTTGCCATATATCGGGCAGGCGCAGACCTCCGTAATTGCCTGTTATGGCTTTGAAGGCGGTTTCTGCAAGCAGTAATGACCCTTCGGCATTGGGGTGGATACCATCTGGCATCAGGTCCTGCCGGTCGCGCAGCGGGGCATCGAAGTCAATCAGCTCAGCTCCGGTGGCCGTGGCAACCTGTTCAATGGCCTTCTGAGCCTGTATGCGCCAGTCGCGTGTTCCTGTGCGGAAACGGTAGTGTCTGGCCGACAAAGGTGTGAGCCGTGCAATGAGTATGCGTACATTGCTGTTCATTTCCTTGAAACGGTTTATGAGCCTCACATAGTCGGTGATGAATTCACTGTTGTGGTTTGGCCAGTTTCTCGGATCGGTGTCATTGATTCCTAAGTGTATGACAGCTATGTCGGGTCGGAAGGCAAGCGCCGAATCGCATTCACTCTGCTTAACGTAGGGGAAGTGACCTTTTTCAAGAAGCGTGGCGCCGGAGCGTCCGAAATTGCGTACGTCATATTTCTCATCGCCCAACAGCCGCTGAAGTGCGTATGGATATGCGTTTTGCTCTCGGTTTTCAACTGTAAGCCCGTATGTAATGCTGTTGCCGACGCATGCCACTTTTATTTTTTCAGCGGCATGTGCCGGCAATAACAGTGTTATAGCCGCCAGCAAAACGAGTATTCTCATTTTTTCAGAATTTCACTGATTATCTGCTGGCTCTTTATCATCATGCGCGGAATGTGGAAAGGACCTTTGAACAGGTTGCCTTTTGCACTCTGTGCCACTGAACCGTCGCGGTGCAGATAACCGAACCATTCGCCGTAAACGGCATCGGGCAGAAATTCATAGGCCCAGTCATTGGCCAGCTGATGCATTTCCAGATATTTGCTGTTGCCGGTTGCTTCGTAGGCGTAAAGCGTAGCTATTATGGCTTCGGTTTGCGGCCACCAGAATTTCATGTCCTGCGAATAGTCCTGTGCGGGGAATCCCTTGCAGTCGCGGAAGTTTATGATTCCGCCGAAATGATTGTCCCAGCCCCATTTCCAGCTCCAGTCGAGAATGGTTAGGGCGGTTTCGGTGAGTTCCTTGTCCCAGTTGCGGTGTTTTGCTTCCTCAAGCAGAAACCATGATGTTTCAATGCAGTGGCCGGGATTGATTACACGTCCGGCAAGCGTATCGATAAGTTCTCCGTTGGGGCCGGTCATTTCAAGCACAGCCTCAAATTCCGGATGCATGAAGTAGGTTTTTATGTCGTGAAGCGACTTGTCGATGGTTTCTTCAAGAATCGGATCGCTTATAACTTCGCGTATGCGTGATGCCGTGTTTATCAGAATCATTGTTATGGAGTGGCCGCGTGTGCCATCCATAGCCGACAGATATTTCGGTTCGAGAATGCCGGGGGTGGTGGTGAAGCGCACTATATCCTTGAAAAGATTCAGTGCCTTTTCTGCGTAGGCTCTGTTGCCGGTGGCGAGAGAATATTCGCTCATGGCAATCGCAGCGAAGCATTCTGAAAACACATAGCGGCGTTTACGGAGCGGAGTGCCGTCGGCGGCCACTTCGAAATACATGCGTCCGTCTTTGTCAAAACAGTATTTTTCAATGAAATCGAGGCAGCTTTTTGCCATTTCAAGATATTCATCCTTGCGGCATACGTTGTTGTAGGCAAAGGAATAGACAAACGCGCATCTGCCCTGAAACCATACTGATTTTGTTCCGTCCATCAGTTTGCCTTCGCGGTCGAGGCAGGTGTAGACTCCTCCGTGAACACGGTCAAGTCCGTGACGCAGCCAGAAAGGAAGAATGTTATCAACAAGGTCGGTGCGGTAGCGTTCCTGCCAATGGGTCAGGTAGCTTTTTGTGTCGGTTCTCCACATTGTTGTGTATCAGAATTTATTGCATCGTTCAAAAAAATCAATCTCCATAAGCTGGCGCCGCATTTCTTCCTCCTCCTCGAGGGTTATGTTCACGAAAGGCACACGGTTCGGACCCAAGTCGAGTCCGATAAGTTTCATTATGCGTTTGCCTCCCACAATGTTGCCGCGGAAACGGCAGATCACATTTATAACTTCCTGAGCGAAATCCTGATGCTGCCTGGCCGCTTCAATGTCGCCATGTTTCCAGGCATCGATAATTGCGACAAGCTCGCGGCCGTTATAGTTGGTGGTTCCGCCAATGCCTCCGCGGGCGCCACCCATGGCCAGACAGGGAAGAATGGTTTCGTCCTGACCGTGCAGAAGGTCATATTTGCCCTCTTTGTAGAGGCGGCACTGATTATATTCGTAAAGCGATTCGAATGTGAATTTGATGCCTGCAAGGTTAGGAACGCGGTTCTCGGCTTCCTTCAGGAACTCGAGCATGCTGATATAGGCTCCGTTGAATGCCGGAATGTGATAATAGTAGAAGGGAAGTTCAGGTGCTCCGGAAGCAATCAGTTCAACATAGTCGACAAGTTGTTTTGCCGAGCCGATTTTCGGAAAGGGGGGAGCCATGGCGCCGATGCCCCATGCGCCGATTTCGGCAGCATGACGGGCAAGTTCGCGCGCTTCGGTGGCGCAGCAGCTGCCAACGTGAACAATAACTTTGAATCCTTCGGGTGCGGCAGCCATCCATGCTTCGGCAAGTTGTTTGCGTTCGTCGGTGGTCAGCATATAGCCTTCACCGCTCGACCCGTTTATAAACACACCTTGCAGTCCGTTTTTAACAAGCATCTGTGCGTAGGCCGGAATAGGTTCTATGTTTATTGAACCGTCGGGGTTCATGGGAGTGAAAGGAGCGTCGATAAGTCCTTCTATTTTTTCAAATTTCATTTTCTTTTATTTAGGGGTTATTGAAACTTATGATTATTCTTTGTTGAGGGTTGTGGGTCTGAGCACGAACAGTTGCGCGAACAGTGACAGGCACAGTGCCGCTGCCATAAGCACGAAACCGTCGCCCATATGCCCTTCTTGCGCGAGTTTTCCAAGGAAATCGGTTGCCAATGCACCGATAAACAGACCCGACATGTTCATGATGCCGTAGGCTGTGGCGCGTGAACGGCTCGGCACAAACTGGCAGAGGATAGGCATGTTGTTTGCATCGAACAGTCCGTAGCCCAGGCCGAAGAGCAATCCGGCACCGATGGCGGCTACAAGCGTAGAGCCGTAGCCCATAAGCACAAGGGCGGGTATCATCATTGTCAAGCCAATCGAGCTGGTGTATATGCGTCCGCGCAGATTGCGGCGGCTCCAGCTGTCGGCGAGCGGACCACCGACCATAACGCCGATAAATGATGCTGCGGCAATTGTTATGGTGGCCACCGGGCCGGCTAAAGCCATCTCTATGCCTAAAGAGTCGGCAAAAAGTGTGGGAAGCCAGTTTTTGGTGGCCCAGCCGGGAATTGATGTGGATGCGAAGAAAAACAGAATTGCATAGAACGCCACGCATGTCAACAGCATTCCAAGCGACGAGCCCACCGCCCGGAGGTTTTCCTTAAGCACCTTGGCAAGAGGCGCCTTTTCCTTAATCTCTTTTGCGGTTTCAAATGAATTCTTCCTCTTTTCATGCAGGAACAGAATCAGGATAAAGGCATAGACTATGCCGGCCATGCCGAACCAGTGGAACGTGGATTGCCACGAAATATGGTCGGCTACGAAAGCGCCGAATCCGCCTACAGCCTGTCCCATGTAAAGACCTGTCATGTGGATGCCGATCGCCAGGCTGAGCTGTTTGCCTGTGAAATAGTCGGCAATCAACGAAAGTGCTGCCGGAATGTAAAGGGCTTCACTCACACCCATCGCTGCGCGAAGCCAGTAAACCTGCTGATAGTTCTGGGCGTAGCCCATGGCAAGCGTCACGGCACTCCACACAGCAAGGCTTACTACGATAAGCCATTTGCGGTTAACGCGGTCGGCAACTATTCCGCTTATCGGACTCATGCAGCCGTAAATCCACATGAATGCGGCCATTATCTTACCGAAAAGCACTTTGTTTTCAAGCTCGGAGATGTCGATTGCCATGGCATCGCGCATGGTTGAGAGCATCTGCCTGTCCATGTAATTGAGCAGCGCGACAACCCAAAGTAGCCCTACCACAATCCATGGATATAAATTACGATTTGAATTTTTCATGACACTGATTGGTTATCCCTGCAAATTTAGCGAAAATCCCGGTAAGAACATTCTTTTTGGTTTTGTTTTATTGGATGATTTAGGAGGATAGATAATAAATTGAAAATTAATCGCTAATTATTTTGAGATTATGATTTTTATTTATATATTGCGCAAATATTTCTTAAATCTTTTACCAATTATGTCACATTTCAGATTATTTATTGCATTGATTTTCGCCGGTTGTCTTTTTTCAGCATGTTCAGAATCGGATGAAACGCCGAAGTTTGAAGATGAAGGCGATATGCCATCACCTATGAGGTTTCTAAAGGTATAGCTCTCTCACGTGCGGAACAGGAGGTTGTTAACGGACAGACCAAACTTAGTTTGTCATTTTTCAAAAAATATGCGGAGAAAAATGTTGATAATAACTTCGTGTGTTCGCCCTTTTCTTTATCTAATGTTTTGGCTATGCTCGCAAATGGAGCGTCATTAGAAGCTAAAAAAGAAATAAATGAACTTTACGGATTTTCTGATGTTGATTTGAATACCCTTAACGGACTGCATTCCAAATTATTGAGTACGCTGCCGAAAATAGATTCAAGATCGGTTTTTAAGTCGGCTAATTCGGTGATACTTAAACCGGGGTTTGTTTATGATCCCTATTTTAAAGAAGTTGTTTCCAATGTTTTTAGGGCTGAAACATTGGAAAGTGATCTTTCTACAACAGAGGGTGTGTCAATGTTTAATCAATGGTGTTCAGATAAAACAGATGGAATGATTCCCAAAATGTTCGATAGCCTGGTTCCTACTTGTTTTGCCGTAGCAAGTGCCGATTATTTTAACGCAAAATGGAGATTCCCTTTTGATAAGAAAGATACGTCAAACAGGCCTTTCCATAATGAGACAGGCAAAGTGTCAAACGTGTCGACAATGATGAATTCCACTACCCTAAATGTTTGTTCTGATAATCAGTTTACGCTTGTTCAGCTTGATTATGGAAATAAGGCATTCCGTTTTTCAATTGTTATGCCCGGCGGTTTCGATAGTGATAATGGATTCACCCTTTCCCAAATTATAGAGGTACTTACACTGGAAAAATGGAATGAACTGAATCAGAATACTACTGAAGGTGAATTTATAATTGAACTCCCAAAGTTTGAGATAAATTCAGATGCAAAGGATATTTCTGAAATTGTAAGGAATATGGGCCTTATGTCTCTTTTCGCATCAGAAAGCTTAAGTGGAATTTCAATGAATCATCCTGAACTTTCACTTGGATGCATGATGCAGGCTGTAAAAATAAGTGTAGCAGAAAGCGGAACAAAGGCAGCTTCCGTAACAACCGGAATCATGGCTGGAGCTAATATGGATTATGTAATCCCAAAACAGATAAACATTAACCGTCCGTTCATGTTTATAATTGATGAATCGAGCACTGGTGCTATACTTTATATGGGAGCAGTTAGATCGCTCTAAAATTATAAATTTTATTAATGTCGTGAAGCGAACTTCCGTTTCACGACATTATGTTTTTTGTGGGGGGATTATAAGTTATCAACAGGTTATTAACAGCGGGGCGTGATGTCGTTGATAAGTGGGTTTGCACGTTGGGATTGGCCTGTTTAACTTTGCATTCAGCAAATTTAAGTCATAGCAATGAGCGATATAATTCATCTGTTACCTGATTCGGTTGCCAATCAAATTGCTGCCGGTGAGGTGATTCAACGTCCGGCATCGGTGGTGAAGGAGTTGGTTGAGAATGCAGTCGACGCCGGTGCCACGCAGATAAAGATTGTGGTGCGCGACGCCGGCCGTACGCTCGTGCAGGTGATTGACAACGGTCGTGGAATGTCGGACACCGACGCCCGCATGGCGTTTGAGCGATATGCCACATCGAAAATAACACGTGCCGATGATCTGTTCACGCTTCACACAATGGGTTTTCGTGGCGAAGCTCTTGCTTCGATCTGTGCTGTGGCGCAGGTCGACTTGCGCACCATGCCCCACGGTGCGCAGATGGGCACACGCCTGGAAATAAGCGGTTCAAAGGTGGAGAAACAGCATCCCGAGCTGTGTGTGCCGGGAACGAACATGATGGTTAAAAATCTGTTTTTCAATGTTCCGGCAAGGCGTAAGTTCCTGAAGAAAGATGCTGTTGAGCTGAATCATATAATGCGTGAGTTTGAACGTATGGCGCTGGTTAATCCTTCGCTCGATTTCACATTGGTGTCGAACGATGTTACTGTTCATCAGTTCCTCGGTTCGAGTTTTAAGCAGCGCATTGCCGATCTGTTTGGGAAAAGTGTCGAGAAACAGTTGATTCCGGTTGGAACGGAAACTTCAATAGTGAAAATCGACGGTTTTATTTCGCGGCCTGAATTCAGTCGCAAGCGGGGGCAGCTGCAGTTTTTCACTGTCAACGGCCGCCACATGCGCCATCCTTATTTTCACAAGGCGTTGATGAGTTGCTATGAACAGCTTATCCCATCCGATGAACAACCGAATTATTTCATTAATCTCACGGTTGATCCGGAAACGATTGATGTTAACATTCATCCCACAAAAAACGAAATTAAATTCGAGAATGAACAGGCCATCTGGCAAATTCTGACAGCTGCGGTGCGCGAATCGCTCGGCAGTTTCAACGCTGTGCCGGCCATAGATTTCAGCGACGACGCGCATGAACTTGAAATTCCGGTGTTCAGCCCCGATGCCACAAACATTCCTCAGGAGGACTATGATCGCAATTATAATCCTTTTTCCTCGCAGAATTCGTCAGGCTATGCTTCGCGTAAGCAGGGTGGAAGTTCATCGTTGACGAACTGGGAAGCGCTTTACGAGGGTTTTGCAAAACGAGGCGGTGAACAGAAGCCGACCGATTCTTCATTTGAGCCGGATGATATTGTTGCCGGAGTCTCCGCTGATGGCCGGCTTGGATTGGACGGTGAAACCAATGCTGTGTCAGCTGAGTTGGGAAGTCTGCAGCTGAAGGGGCGTTTCATTGTCATGCCGTCAAAGTCAGGATTGATGATTGTTGACCAACATCGCGCCCATAAGCGTATACTGTTTGAAAAGTATATGGCTATGCTGGTCGATGGCAGCCTTAACGGTCAGAAAGTTATGTTCCCGGAACAGTTGCAGCTCACTGCCTCGCAGGAGGCGGTGTTGCTTTCAATCATGCCTCATTTGGATAATCTTGGTTTCGAACTGCAAAAAATTGAGGAGGGGAAATGGAATGTTGTGGCTGTGCCTTCCATGCAGACCGATATAAATGCATGTGAAACGCTTGTAAGGATACTCGACGACACTGTTTTTACGGGTGAGGATCCTGGTGCCCGTCTGCGCAACCGCATCGCTTCCGTGCTTGCCGACGCTTCGGCCATTCCGGTCGGCCAGTATCTCACGGCTGAGGAAAGGGAACATATAATTGAAGAATTATTCAGGTTGCCCTCGCCAAATTTTACTCCCGATGGAAAACTGATACTTAGTATCTTGCCTATTTCATCCATAACAAACATGTTCTGATTGCCTAAAAAATGGGTGTGCCGGGCTTTCAAAATTGATAATAGTTTCCTACCTTTGCAAAGATGTTCACTATTGACCAACATATACGCTATATTCTTTCCCGCCATAATTATGTTGTGGCGCCCGGGTTGGGTGCTTTTGTAATAGAATCATTTCCTGCGAGTTATGATGAGGCTACTGGATTGTTCACTGCCCCATGGTGCGCATTGGGTTTCAATGCCGATCTGAATCATAACGATGCGATGCTCGCTTCGAGCGTGGCACGCAGGCGTGGCATATCGCAGCAGGCCGCTCAGGCAATTGTGGCTAATGAGGTAGATGCGATGCGTGCCGAACTCGACAATAACGGTTCGTTGGTGCTTGCCGGCATAGGTGTTCTTAAAACGGAAAATGGAGCGGTTGTTTTTGAACCTGCTTGTGATGCGGTTTCTTCATGGCGTTACATGGGGTTGCCTGCCCTGCAGTTCGATGTCGCCGCACAATCTTCTGATTCAGTGAAGACACTTAAGGTTGATTTCACCCGCCGCCGTCGTTGGGTAAGTGTAGCCGCTTCGGTTGCAGTGTTGTTGGGCATAGGTTTCATGGCATCGACTCCCATAAATGTCGATCATCTGCATTATGCCTCTATATCAGCTCCGGAAGTCACAAAGGCCCATGCCGTTGAACTTCCCGCTCCGGTCAGAGAGGTAAAAAAAATAACTATTTTGCGCCCTTCCGATGCCGATGCATACGCACGGTTTGTTCCTTTGGCTGCTGAAGCGGAGCCGAAGGTTGCAGTTCAGGGCATGAATCATTACCTTATCGTGGCGTCGTGCGGCTCACGCGCTGAGGCGCTCCGTTTTATAAACCGTCACGGCGAAGATGATTTGCAGATTGTCGAAGCCGATGGCCGTTTCCGTGTGTTTATTTCTGCCGGTAATGACAGAAACACCATCGAAGCGCAGAAGGAGAGTGTGGCCAACCGCTATCCCGGTGCCTGGCTCTTTTCTCGTATTTAAAATCAGTCGAAAAATTCTATTTTACTCAGCGGTAAACCTGATTTGTCTTTATCGCTGAGAAGCATCTGATCGTCGCTTACAGGCCAGTCAATGCCGAGTTCCGGATCGTTGAACATCAAAGTGCATTCGGCTTCGGGCGCGTAGGTGTTGTCGACTTTATATTGGAATTGCGCCTTTTCGCTCAGAACAACAAATCCATGAGCGAATCCACGCGGCACAAACAGTTGACGTCCGTTTTCAGCGCTAAGTTCCACTGCCACATGCTGTTTGAATGTGGGTGATGATTTGCGCAGATCAACTGCCACATCCACCACTTTTCCCTGCGACACTCTCACTAACTTGGCTTGCGATCTGTCGCCTTTCTGAAAGTGGAGTCCGCGAAGCACTCCGAACGATGATAACGATTCATTATCCTGAACGAATTCCACATCGCCTATATGCTTGTGGAATTCTTCTTTTTTGAATGTTTCCATAAAGTAGCCACGGGAATCACCGAAACGCACCGGTTCAATTAGCCAGACTCCCGGAATGGATAGCTGTGTAAATTTCATTTGTTCAGGAAAATGTTTGTTCACCACAAAATTAGTAAATTTGCCGAAAAATTATGCTATGCTTACCATCAATTTAGTTGACTCCGCTGACGTACATGTCGCTTTGCTGCCAATAACATTTACCCGACCGGTATGTGAGGTTCAGTGTGGAATGTTTACCATCCGCCAATGGTGGCGGAAACTTATGCCGGCAGTCTATGGTTACAGGACAAATGCTTTGCTTTCCGTGGTTTATCCTGAACTTGAGGCGGACGAAGCGGTTGAAGTAGCTTCTGAAGTTATTCCATCGCGTGAGTTGGCCGATGCAATACTTGCTTTGCAGCCCGGTCAGCAGCTTGTGAAAGGTGAGCTGATCATAGCATCGCGCGGCGACGGGGAGCGAATCGAGTTTGCGGGCAATGTGGAGAGGCTTACCGGTTTATGTCAGATTTTCACTGGTTGCGGTGAATGGCTGATGAGGCAGTTCCCGTTGATGACTGATAATGATGGTGCAGAAGTACCAGCCGGAACCACTCTTATCGGACCGGTAAGTAATCTGTATATCCATCCGCAGGCAAAAGTGTGCGGCGCGGTTATAAATGTTTCTTCCGGACCGGTTTATATCGGCGCCGGCGCTGAAGTGATGGAAGGTGCTTGTTTGCGCGGTCCGGTTGCCGTGATGGATGGTGCCCATGTTAATATGGGGGCGAAAATTTACGGGCCTACCGTTGTCGGCCATGACTGCCGTGTGGGTGGCGAATTGAATAATGTTGTCATGCACCCCTATTCCAACAAGGCTCATGACGGATTTTTGGGGAATGCCGTTATCGGCAGCTGGTGTAATCTCGGTGCCGGTTGTTCGGCTTCAAACCTTAAAAATGATTACACCGAAGCCCGTCTGTGGAATTATGCCACACAACGTTTTCAGCGTACCGGACTGCTGTTCTGCGGCCTCATAATGGGCGATCATTCGAAAGCGGGCATCAACACCATGTTCAACACCGCATCATCGGTTGGAGTGGGTGTAAATGTGCATGGCAGCGGATTTCCGCGTACTTATCTCCCAAATTTTCATGAAGGGAGTTCAGCCACAGGCTTTTCTCCGGTTATTATGAAGAAGTTTTTTGCCACGGCCCGCAAGGTTATGGAACGGCGTGGCGTGGAGCTGACCCAGGCCATGGAAAATCTTCTTACGGCTCTGGCAAATCAGGAAAGTTAATCGTCGGTCAGATCGTCGTACTTCTGGAAAAGGAAGTCGTTGTAGGGGAATCGTTGAAGATGAATTTCCTTCGCTTTTTCATAGAGCAAGGTTTTAAGCTCATCGATGTTGGTTCCTTTTTTAGCGGATATGAATACACAGTCGGAACCGAGTCGGCTCATCCATGACGCTTTCAGTTCATCGAGCGACATGTTTTTACGGGTTGCAGGGGTCAGATCGTCGGCATCTTTGGGAGTGTAGGTGAAGGCGTCGATTTTGTTGAACACCATTATCACCGGTTTCTCTATCCCTCCGCAAATTTCGTTGAGCGTGCGGTTTACAACATCGATCTGCTCCTCGAAATTGGGATGGGAAATATCTACGACATGCACCAGAATGTCTGCCTCGCGCACCTCGTCGAGGGTCGATTTAAACGATTCGACCAAATGTGTGGGCAGTTTGCGAATGAATCCTACGGTGTCGGTAAGCAGGAAGGGAAGATTGTCGATTATTACTTTGCGCACGGTCGTGTCGAGTGTTGCGAAAAGTTTATTTTCGGCAAATACATCGCTTTTGCTTAACAGGTTCATGAGGGTTGACTTACCTACGTTTGTATATCCCACCAGCGCCACACGTGTCAGTTTGCCACGGTTTTTGCGTTGAATTGATTTCTGGCGGTCGATTGAACGGAGTTCCTCTTTGAGCCTGGATATTTTGTCGAGGATTATACGGCGGTCGGTTTCAATCTGAGTTTCACCCGGGCCGCGCATGCCGATGCCGCCGCGCTGACGTTCAAGGTGTGTCCACATGCGGGTCAGGCGGGGAAGCAGATATTGATATTGAGCCAGTTCAACTTGCGTTTTTGCGTTTGCTGTCTGTGCCCGTTTTGCGAAGATGTCAAGAATCAGACTTGTGCGGTCAAGAATCTTTATCTGCAGTTCACGTTCTATGTTCGCAACTTGTTTCGAGGTGAGGTCGTCATCGAAAATTGCCATTCCCACCTCATTTTCCTCGACAAATTTTTTAATTTCGGCAAGTTTTCCTTTGCCTACGAATGTGCGTGAGTCGCGATAAGGCAGACGTTGTAGAAATTTACCTACGGTTTCAGCCCCGGCGGTGTGGGCAAGGAATTCGAGTTCGTCGAGATATTCGTTTGCTTTAGCTTCGTTCTGTGCGGGAGTTATCAATCCAACCAGAACGGCACGTTCAGAACTTTCGCGGTCAATTATTTGGTCCTTCATTTCGGTTATGGTCGCGGAAATGTTTTCCGCACTTTTCGGTTAATAGCCACAAAGTTAGCCAATGTGACAAGTAATGTTATAGCGAGCCCCAGCGCCAAGGTGAGCCAAATGGCCGACGGTTCTGCGCCAATCTGTTTCAGCGGTGTTCCCCACATTGCCGAACCAACAGCTGCGGCAACCATTGCGGCAGCCATTGAAATTCCGTTGACTGACGCTACGATCATGTGATATGGCCGGGCAACTTTAGCCGGAGAATATCCCAGCATCATCAGGTTACGGAGAATGCGGCGGTTTTTCTGAAGCAGAAGATAGATGCTCAGTAGTAATATAAAGAACGCCAGTGCGCTTATTAATGTTCCCACAGCAACAACAACAGCAGTGGCTACGTTGAGGAAATAGGCCGCGCGTCCGTTATCAACTTTGTCGCCGGCCGATTCATAGCCGTTCTGCTTCAGGAAACGGTCAATGGCCGGGTCGCCCGGTGTGTTAACCTCCACAATCAGACGCTGTGGATTTCCGGCCGGCTGGTCGGCGAATTCGCTGTTTGCCCAGTCCATGAATTCCTCTGGCACTGCAATGGTGTTCAGGCGCGAAGAAAATCCGGCAATCCGCGCCGGCAGCCATTGCTGTTTTCCCGCTCCACTTATCGAAACCCGCAACGGCAGCATCGAAATCATTGATTCGCTTATCTGTGGGAGTCCGCGTGATGTCGCGAATCCGAAATTATAGAGTGTGAGGTAATCTTTGCTCAAAATAATTGGAACCGGTTGCTGTTGCCCCGGCGTGTATGTCCAGTCCTTGGGTTTCACGTCGAAAAATTCCGATGGAATGGATTCGAGGAACAGAGCCGTGCTCATTGGCGTACCTCCGAGATCAATGGCTGCCGTTACGTTGAATTCCGATGCTGTGAACTGTCCTATCCGTCTGGTCCATGGCTGTCGCTGAATTTTTTCAATGTCTGCTTTTGAAAAGCCTTTCGGACTGTTTCCAAGCAGACTTTTCACACCGCTGACTTTACGTGAAATTATAAGATAATCGCGCGAAATGAACGAGTCTTTGCCGTTCCACACCGATGTGATGTCGCGGTAAAACTGCACTGCGGTAAGCACTATGGCCAGTCCTACAAGATTTGCCAGCGCATATCCGATGAGCTGTCGGGCGCTTATGTTGTGGCGCATCAGACGCCATACGTAGTTTTTGCTCATAACAGAAGTGTTTTGGTGTAGTCAAGCAAAAGTTTGTTGCCCACGGAGGTGGATATTATTCCGGCGTGTTGAGCGGCGGCTTCCTCTGCAATCATAGCTGCGGCAATCGAGTTGTTGCGGGCATCGAGATGACTCACCGGTTCGTCGACAATCAGAAAATCGAACGGCTGACACAGGGCTCTGATAATGGCTACCCGCTGCTGCTGGCCTACGCTTAGTTTCGCTGCTGGAACATCAGCTTTGTTTGCTATTTCCATTTTTTCAAGAGCATCCATAATCCATTGGCGCGATTTGAAGTCGGTCAGTGAATTCTTTATCAGGATGTTTTCCATTGCGGTCAGTTCGCCGAACAGCATCATTTCCTGCGGAAGATATGCCAGATGCCTTGTGCGGATTTCGCACCATTGTCCTACGCTGAAACTGCGTATGTCGGTGTTGTCGAACAATATGCTTCCGGAGTAATCGCCGCGGCTGCCGTAGATGAAGCTGCATAGCGACGATTTTCCTGTTCCGCTTTCCGCTTCAACCAGATAACGTTCGGGAGCATTGAAGCTGATTTCTTTGCCCCATACCTGCGAATGGCATAGCGGTTCGTCGCTTTCCATTCCTTTGAAAACATGGGGAAGGGTGTGGCGGAGCGTTATGGTTTTCATAAAGCGAGAGCGAAAAGGAAGTTCAGGAATGTGGTGATTCCTTGCGGGCATGTGAGGCTCAGACTGGCGGCTGCGGACTGCACCTGAAGGTCAACGTAAATGCCGGGTGAGCCTTGAAGCATCGGAATGGTTGGCAGATTCAGATAAATGCCTGCCTTGCGGTTCACGAAATATGGGGCAAATTCGTTGTCGCGCGTAGGGGTGAGGGGAAAAGTGGCTATGCCGAGATAGCCGTCGATTTCTCCGGCGTAGAACGACATTCCCTGGCCCGAAAGATTTATATTGCCCTGGGCATCGCGTGTTGCCTTAATGCCTGAATTTTTTATTTGCTGTTCAATTTCGTTCAGACCTTCATTTATCTTGTGGCGCGGCATGTGTATCATAACAAAGAAATTGGCTCCCGAGTCCATAATGTCGTCCGTGTCTATGGTCGTCGCTATCGCTACGGTGCCGTCGGCGCTGTGCAGATAAGGTGTCAGGGTGTCGAACAGCCCCACAAGCTGGGTGTTGTCGCAGGTGGAAATAATTTTGTCGAGCAGTCCCCAGTCGGTGTTTCGTGTAGCTCCTATGGCTGCTACAAAATTCATGCTTGAGGGGAGATAGCGCAGGAAATCGGTTTGCAGAGTCTGCAATCCGTCAAATTCAATTATCTCGCCATCGGAGGTCATAAGTTGTGAATTCACAATAACTTTGTTGTTTTTCACGACAAGTGACATGCAGCTCCATTGGTTTATTGTTCCGAATCCATCGATATTTGAAATTACGCTAGCGCATCCTTCACGTTCCAGAAATTCAGCCAGTCCATCCTGCTGGCCTATATTTGATTCTTTCGCGGTTTTAAGGATATTGTCTATTTCTTCAACCGCATGGTCGCTTTTCAATGCCCAGAACTGATTTTTCTTAACCATCATGGTTACTCCCGATGCGTTAGTGGATATTTTATATCCGTCGCGTACCTCAACCGGGAAATCATTGAATATATCATCGACAAGTGCTTTGTCGCGCACAGTCATTGTAACAATGCTGTTTCCGGTTATGCTGTCCTGGAAAAAAACGAAATGATCGGTGTCGAATGCCTTGTAACAATTGTTTATAAGGTCCGAAGCATTATCTCCGAAAATTTCGTTGAGGAATTTCATGGAGTCGGGAACCGTGATTTCCTGGTCGGAAATGTCAGCGCCGAGCCCTTTCAAAACTTCAGGCAGGTCAATGTCCGCCACAAAATTTGCAGTGGATGGAATGGTTTCCAGCAGTTTGTGATTGCTGTCCGAGCATGATGCGAACATTAATGCGACCAGAACTGCTGTTGCAAGATGTGTAAGTTGTGAAGACAAATTTTTCATATGATAGTGACGTTTTTATTCGTTTGGTTCTTTCCGGAGATTATAGTGATTTCGCATCTTTTCAAAATGTGACGGACATATTCTTAATGCGTCGGAATCAGCTTTTATGTCGTAGGTTTCAATGAGCTGGCGGGCTGTTACCGTGTCAGGAACCGTTGCCGGAGCCGGAGCGGGAAGTTCAGGAGCCGGCAAGTTGAAATGTCGGCATATCGCTTCGACTGCCATCTGTGTAGCTCGGATTTTGCCCGATGCGGAATATCCGGCTATATGCGGAGTTGCAATAGCTGTCAGTTCAAGAAGTCTTTTATTTATTTCCGGTTCGTTTTCCCAGCAGTCGATCACTGCATCTGTCACGAGTCCGTTTTCGATGGCTTCTGTAAGTGTGGTGTTGTCAACAACCGCACCCCTCGATGAATTTATTATGATAGGCTTGCGTTTGAGCGACCGGAAGAATTTTTCGTCGGCAAGATGATAGGTGGGGTGATTGCCTGTTTCGGTGAGGGGGGTATGGAAAGTGATTACATCGGCTTTCTCAGCCAGTTCGGAAAGTGTGTTGAACTGTTCCGCACCCTCTTTTTCCGCACGCGGGGGATCGCAAAGAAGGAGATTCATTCCGAAGCCGCGGCTCCACTTCTCGACTGTCTTGCCGACGTTTCCAACGCCTACAATTCCAAGATTCAAACCTTCAAGTGATTTTTCGCCAAGCAGTTCAATGATGGCCCGTAAAACATATTGCGCCACAGCCGGCGCGTTACATCCTGGAGCATTTGCCACTACAATGCCGTGATTTTTACACCATTCGGTGTCAACATGGTCGAGGCCTATGGTTGCCGAAGCAATTATTTTACACTTGCTATCCTTCAGCAAGGCTTCGTTACATTTCGTACGTGTGCGCGTGACAAAAGCATCGGTGTCGCGCAATGCGTCGGCATCGATATGTTCCGGAGCGAGGTAACGTACGTTGGCCATCGGTTCGAAAACACCCTTTATGTAGGGAATATTACTCTCAACTACAATGTTCATATCATCATGTTAAAGATGAATAGTGAAATGTAGATAGCCATTGAAGTTATAACAAGCAGATATGCCCTTCGGTTCTCGTTGCTTCGGAAAAAAAGTCCGAATTGCAATGCCGTCAGGCAGTTAAGCAGTGAAAGATAGTGCGTTGCGTTTGCAAAATTTACCAGAGTGGCCAGGGCTGTTATCAGGGAAAGTGTGGTGAGAAGGCCTCCGAATGCACGCGATTTCGCATTGTAGGCGTAAATATTGATCATGTTTATCACACTTAGCAGAAAACAGAAAATCACCGTTATTCCAACCGTGCAGATAGTTACTATTCTTTCCTGCGGATTTCCGTTGTTGGCGTCGAAAAGGGTCGACATGTCAGGCATGTGTGGAGCTGATGCGGGCATCAGACCGCCGGCCCAAACAATCCACCACGGAGTTATGATTCCCAGAAGCACTGCCAGCATCATTCTCGACGAGTTCACGCGCATTTGGCTGAAAGCGGGTAAAAAGGCAAGAATGTAGATTACATAGATGTAGTCGCACATGCATAGTGCAGACAGCATGAAGTAACAAAGAAAAACACGGCGGGTAAGGCCGGGTTGCTGATAGAGGGTGTAGAATGTCGCCATTATTCCCAAAACGGTGAGATTCAGTAACAGACCCGACGTAAGTTCTCCTACAATTGATGGGGTGGCGCACTCCATCACTGAGAATATGGCAAGAAAAAGCAGTGAGGAGGTGCGCAGAAGATTGAAGTTGCGGTTCAGTTCCTCCAGCATCAGTATGTTGGCTATGAGCAGCAGAATGTTAAGCAGAACTCTGACTGTGCCTGCGCGAAACCAGACGTCGGGCGACGGAAATACGAATCCACCTTCCGACAGGCCGGGAACATAAGCCGACTGTTCTGCACCTATCGATGCCAGAACCAGTCCTACCATAACGGTTATGACCGCAAACGGTCGGCTGTTCAGGAAACGGCTTATTTTTACTTCCCCGGCGTGCATCGAATCAGGTTATAGCTTCATAAGGTCGGCGCCTATGTCGCGACGCCAGTAGGCTCCTTCAAAATTGATTTTCGATACGGAATCGAAGCTTTTTGCAAGCGCTTCGGCCATGTCGGTGCCTAAAGAACTTACGGCAAGAACACGGCCTCCTGATGTAACTGTTTCACCATTGTCGTTCACGGATGTGCCTGCGTGGAAAACAGTGCTTGCGGTAACATTGTCAAGTCCCTCAATCAACATTCCTTTGCGGTAGCTGCCCGGATAACCTCCGCTAACCATCATGACTGTTGCGGCGACGAGCGGACTCTGCTTAAGCTCTACATTGTTTAGCGAACCGCGTGCGGCAGCTTCAAGTGCCTCGACAAGATCGGAGTCAATGCGCATCATCACGGCTTCTGTTTCAGGATCGCCCATGCGCACATTGTATTCTATCACCATCGGATTACCGGCAACGTTGATTAGGCCGAGGAATATAAATCCCCTGTAGTCAATTCCCTCGTTTATAAGACCTTTGACCGTGGGCTCGATTATGCGGTCGGTGACTTTCTGCATGAATTCATTGTCGGCGAACGGAACAGGCGACACGGCTCCCATTCCTCCGGTGTTCAGCCCGGTGTCGCCTTCGCCTATGCGTTTGTAGTCTTTAGCAACAGGAAGCACACGGTAGTTGCCGTTGCCGTCGGTAAGCGCGAATACCGAACATTCTATTCCGCTGAGAAATTCTTCGATTACAACCGTGGAGCTTGATTTGCCGAACTGACCTGCCAGCATTTCCTTTAGCGATTCCTTGGCCTCATCGAGTGTGGGAACAATCAGCACGCCTTTGCCTGCGGCCAGACCGTCAGCTTTAAGGACATACGGCGGTTGAAGGCTTTCGAGAAATTTGTATCCGTCGTTAATTGTTTCCGCGGTGAAGCTGGCAAAGCGGGCTGTGGGAATGGCATGGCGTTCCATGAACCGTTTGGCGAAATCCTTGCTTCCTTCAAGAGCGGCGCCTTTGCTGTCAGGCCCTACAATGAGCAGATCGGGGAGCTTTTTGGAAAAATAATCGCGGATACCGGCCACCAGCGGGTCTTCGTTTCCAACCACCAGCATATCTATGCCGTTTTCCACAATGAATTTTTCAACCGCCGCAAAGTCAAGGGGCGATATGTTCACGTTGGTGCCATAGGCGCCTGTCCCTCCATTGCCCGGGGCTATGAACAGGTTGTTAAGTTTGTCACTTTTACTCATTTTCCAGGCGAGAGCGCATTCGCGTCCGCCGCTTCCAAGTAGCAGGATGTTCATTCTGGTTATATTTGTCAGTTCTTTTTCCAGCCACGGCGCGGACGCATCAGCGGACCTTGCTGCGGCGGAAGATTCGGTTTGCGGTTTATTATTGAATCGAGCGCGTGGACATTGCGCTTTGCTGCGAGCGGATTTTCCGACGGCTCGGGGTTTGGTGCATCCTTGACACTGTCGGCAAATCGCTTGCCTTTCGGTTTATATTTTTCGGCAAGCAGATTCCTCGATGCACCCGAACGCTTGAGTTCGCGGGCTTTTTTCCCTCCGAATCCGTTTCGGCGGGCACCGTCGCGCCATTCCTTGTCGCTTACACGTTTTGATTTCTGAGCGGCATCGTTTTCCTTTTCGCGGCGGATAGAACCACCTTCGGCACGGAAATCGGCATAACTGCCGTCGAATATGACATATTCGCGCAGTTCACAGTCGAGAGCTCCGTTTTTAAGAGCCAGTTTAAGCGATGGTGAAAGTCCGATTTTTGCGAAATATTCCTTTCTGTAGCCAATCACCCAGCAATGCCATCCTTTGAAAACGTTTTTGAAAACTGTGCCTATGGTTGAATAAAGGCCTTCCATGTCGTCGGTGCTGATTCGTTCGCCGTAAGGCGGATTTGTTATAAGCACGCCTTCGGCCGACGGGGCTTCCGACCATTGGGATATAGGGCAAACTTTCAGGTCAACATCTTTTGCAAGTCCGGCGCTCTTAAGGTTGTCACGCGCTATGGCTACAGCTTTCGGTGAGATGTCGGCACCGTAGATTTTGAAATTGAACGGACGTTCGGCGGAATCGTCGTTATAAATTCTGTCGAAAATTTCGCCGTCGAAGTCGGGCCATGACTCGAATGCGAAATGACGGCGGTAAACACCGGGATTTATGCCGCGTGCAATCATGGCCGCTTCGCACAGAAATGTTCCGCTTCCGCACATAGGGTCGACAAAGTCGCATTCGCCTCGCCATCCGCTTTTCATAATTATGCCTGCGGCAAGAACTTCGTTGATGGGAGCTTCTGTCTGTGCCACACGATAGCCGCGCTTATGGAGCGATTCGCCCGATGAATCAAGCGAAATGGTTATCCTTTCACCGGCAATATGCACGTTTATGCGAACATCTGCATCCTGAAGGCGTACGCGCGGACGGCTTTCCGGGCCGAAACGGTCGGCAAAGAAATCGACAATAGCATCCTTAACCCTGTATGTTACGTAGCGTGAATGGGTAAATTCATCGGAATTGGCAACGGTGTCGATTGAAAAAGTCTTGTCGAGCGACAACACCCGTGTCCAGTCGAATTCTTTTGCCAGTTCATACAGCTGGTCGGGTGTGGAGGCGGTGAATTTGTAGATTGGCTTAAGTATGCGGAGGGCGGTGCGGCAACACATGTTTGCACGGTAAAGCATAGCGAGGTCGCCTTGAAATTCCACCATGCGGCGTCCGGGCTGAACGTTTACAGCACCGAGATTGCGAAGTTCCTCGGCCAATACATCTTCCAGTCCCTGGAAGGTTTTTGCCACCATTTCGAAGTTGTTGTCCATATATGCTGTTATGATTTTTATTTCGTTTATTGAAGAATTCTGGCTCCCGGTTCCACATTTTCAGTAACCCACACATTACCTCCTATAACCGCTCCGCGTCCAACGGTGATTCGGCCGAGAATTGATGCGTTGCTGTAGATAATCACATCGTCTTCAATTATCGGATGACGCGGAATCATTTTTACGGGATTATTGTCCTGATCGGTTGGGAAGGATCGAGCGCCGAGTGTTACACCCTGATAAATTTTAACATGGTTTCCTATGATTGAAGTGGCGCCGATAACAACACCCGTGCCATGGTCAATGGTGAAACTTTCGCCTATTGTGGCGGCCGGATGTATGTCAATGCCAGTTTCGCGGTGGGCGAGTTCTGAAATCATGCGCGGAATAACCGGCACTCCCATGCGGTGCAGGCAGTTGGCAATGCGGTGCAGGGCGGTGGCGCGTATGCCGGGATAGCAGAAAACCACTTCGTCGGTTGATATCGCGGCCGGATCGCCGAGATATGTGGCACGAACGTCGGTGGCAAGAATGCGGCGCATTTCAGGGAGTGCCTGCATGAAGCGGAATGTGATGTCTTCAGCCTCCTGACGCTGTTGGTGAACAGGAACGGAACCGCAGTCGCGGAAACATAATCCGGCAATAATCTGGTCTGTGAGCAGAGTGTGGAGTTCCTCCAGGGCAAGCCCTACGCGATGAGGAAGATTCTGCTCCGTAATGGCGCTTTCACCGAAGAATCCGGGAAATATAAGCCGGCGCCCCAGCAGGGCAATCCGTTCGATGGCACCTTCTTTGGGTAATGGTTCACCACGCAATCGCATGTGACACATGCATTGCAATGATTCTCTCGACGACAGTTGCGCGGTCAGTTGCGCCAGCAGGGCTTCGTGGGATAATGTGTGAGCCATGATTCCAGTATTTTGCACAAAGTTACTACTTTTTTCCTTTTCAATAAGGAAAAAATGGCTAACTTTATGCCCAAACTTATTGCACATGGAAGAAAAACGCCTGTTCCTTTTGGATGCCTATGCTCTGATTTATCGTGCCTACTATGCTCTGATCCGGGCTCCCCGTATAACCTCCAAGGGGTTCAACACATCGGCTGTATTCGGTTTCTGCAACACGCTCGATGAATTGCTTAAACGGGAAAATCCCACGCACATAGCGGTTTGTTTCGATCCTTCAGGTCCCACTTTCCGTCATCGGGAATATGCTGAATATAAGGCTCAGCGTGAAAAACAGCCTGAAGATATAACTGCAGCTATCCCTTACATAAAAAGGATACTCCAGGCATACAACATTCCGGTGATAGAACGTGAAGGCTATGAGGCCGACGATGTTATAGGCACGTTAAGCCGGATGGCCGAAGCGGAGGGATTTACCACCTACATGATGACTCCGGACAAGGATTACGGACAGCTGGTTACCGAGCATGTGTTCATGTATCGTCCGGCTTTGCGTGGCGAGGGTTTTGAAATACGGGGTCCGCGTCAGGTATGTGAGCGTTATGGAATTGAGCGCACCGAGCAGGTTATTGATCTGCTTGCGCTTGAAGGTGATGCTTCCGATAATATTCCCGGCTGTCCGGGCGTGGGTGAGAAAACGGCAGTGAAGCTGATAGCCGAGTTCGGCTCTGTGGAGAATCTTATTGCTAATGTTTCAAAGCTCAAAGGTGCGCTGAAAAAGAAGATTGAGGAGAATGTTGAACAGATATTGTTTTCCAAACGGCTTGTCACTATCTGCACAGAGGTGCCACTGGAGGGCGTTACACTTCAACAGCTTGAGCGCAGACCTGAAAATGTGGAGGCTCTTATAGGAATTTATCGTGAACTTGAGTTCCGTTCATTCATAAAGAAACTTACCGGTGGGGCTGATGTGGCCGAGAAGGAGATAAAAAGCAGTTCCGCCCAGGGTTCATTGTTTGATTTCGATGCGCCGGAGCCGTCGACACCATCCCTCAATATATTCCGCACTCTTTCAACCTCAAATCACGATTACAGGATTGTCAGCACGCCGGCTGAGGTTGCTCAGGCCGTTGAGAAGGCTTTTAAGAAAAAGGAGATAGCCGTTTCGCCTTCCTGTCAGGGAAGTATGGAAGCCATGACAAGTTCGTTGTGCGGCATCGCTGTGGCAACTTCACCTTCCGAGGCGTTCTATGTTGCTCTTCCAGCGGATGTTTCCCGGCGACGTGAGGTGCTTGCTGCCCTTCAGCCGTTGTTTGTTTCCGGTGCTCCCGAGGTTGCAGGAGGTGATATAAAGCGTGTGATGATTCTGCTGAGGCGTGAGGGGATTACGTTTGAAAGCAGTTATTTTGATGTAGGAGTGGCGCACTATCTTATCGAACCGGAAATGAAGCATGAATTGCCGGTGCTGGCGTCGCGTTATCTTGATTATGAAATGCTTGCCGAACCCAAACTGCCTAAAGGTTTATGCGCTCCGAATGTTGATGCCGCATGTGAAAGCGCATGCATAGCCCTCGAGCTTTTGCCAAAACTCCGGGCAATGATTGACCGTGACGGGCTTGCTCCGCTGATGATGCAGGTGGAAATGCCGCTGGTGAGTGTTCTTGCAAAAATGGAGTGGAATGGCGTGAGGGTTAATGTGGATGAACTCAATGAGTTGTCGCGACGCTACGGTGAAAGACTTGCCCGCATGGAGGAGGATGCTTATGCCATGGCCGGAACGCGTTTCAACATTGCCTCGCCCATGCAGGTGGGCGAAATTCTGTTCGAACGTTTGAAAATCGATCCTAAGGCAAAGAGAACAAAGAGAGGGGCATATTCCACTACCGAGGAGGTGCTGGAGAAATATCGCAATAATGTTCCTCTTGTAGATCTTATTCTGCGGATTCGTGCCTTGAGAAAGTTGCTAGCAACATATATCGACGCATTGCCTGCCCTTGTGAATCCGACGGACGGGAAAATTCACACATCATATAATCAAACCGTCACGGCAACCGGCAGAATTTCATCGACTAATCCGAATCTGCAGAATATACCCATACGCAGCGATGATGGCAAGGAAATCAGGCGGGCTTTTATTCCAGATGCCGGGAATGTGATGCTGTCGGCTGATTACAGTCAGATCGAACTGCGTCTGATGGCGGATATGTCGGCAGACCGGGGCATGATCGAGGCTTTTTTGTGCGGGGCTGATTTTCATAGGGCTACCGCCGCCAAAATTTATCATGAATTAATAGATGATGTAACCGACACGCAACGCCGAAATGCAAAGACGGCTAATTTCGGAATTATTTACGGCATTTCGGCATTCGGACTTTCGGAGCGTCTCGGAATTCCTCGTAGCGAATCTAAAGCTTTGATAGAAGGTTACTTCCGGACTTATCCCGGAGTGAAGGCCTACATGGAGCGTTCGGTTGAAACCGCACGTGAGCAAGGTTATGTTACTACGGTGATGGGACGTCGGCGCATGTTGCCTGATATAAACAGCCGTAATTCTGTTGTCAGGGGTTATGCCGAGCGAAATGCCATCAATGCTCCGCTTCAGGGATCGGCCGCCGACATAATAAAGCTTGCTATGGTGAATATAACCGCTGAAATGGAACGGCGGCAAATGCGTTCAACCATGATTATGCAAGTGCATGACGAACTTGTGTTTAATGTTGTTCCTGAGGAGCTTGAAGAACTAACAGAACTGGTTAAGCGGTTTATGGAGCGTGCTTTCCGTGGAAGTGTTCCATTGGAGGTTTCGATTGGCACCGGTGAAAACTGGCTTCAGGCTCATTGATGATGTCCGGCAAAACACATTCCGGTTTATTAACTTCTGTTAACAGTGTAGGGTTGGAGAATTGCACGGCAATTTGCTAATTTTGCGTTGCTTGTTAAACTAAATCAAGTCTAAATAATGAATGAATATAATCTCGGTTTTATTTCCGATGTGGATATCTACGAACATGTCAAAAATACGGTGGAGGCATATCGTCGAGAAATAACATTAGGACAGTTTAATGAAAATATAATAGATCCGATAAAACTTACGTTTGATGCGAAAGTTTATGGTAAATCAATTCAACAGGCTGTTGAGGATGAATGTTTTCGTCAGATAGATAAGTCAAATTCAACCAAAATCGGATATTTTCATCAGTATTTGTTCCGATATGCTAAAAACGGATGGAATGTACCTAAGGCCGGGTTTGATGTTGAAAATGAAAGACTTCACATTTATGCAGAGATAAAGAATAAACACAATACAATGAATTCATCGTCATCACAAAGGACTTATATGAATATGCAGAGTAAACTTTTGGAAGATGATGAGGCGACCTGTTATCTTGTTGAGGTTATATCCAAACGGTCGCGCGATGATGCGTGGCGAATGTCGCTTGGTGGTAAATCGCATGTACATAAAAAGATTCGTAGGATGTCAATGGATAAATTTTATGCTTTGGTATTCGGAGTTGAGGATGCTTTTTTCAAATTATGTGCAACCTTGCCTAAAATAATAGAGGATGTTGTTAGCGATAATCCAAAGCTTGCTTTCAGGAATTCCGTTTATGAAGAACTTGTAAAGGAGCATGCAGATATTCTTACGAGTCTCTATCTTCTTGCTTTTTCTACGTATGAAGGTTTTGATAATCTGAAAAATAAATGAACAAGGATACACATATATCTTTAAATAATTTCGCTGATATTGTAGGCGTTTCGAAAAGCACTGTTGAAAAGTGGGTATCGAATGGCCGGTGTATTGTGCATGTTGACAATAACGGAAAAAAATATTTCATTGCATCGGAATTATATTCTTTCCCGGAAATAGCATCGATGCTAAATAATTCATGGGAAGAAGAGAGTATTGTTAAACCGGCGCGGGCATATACTTCTATAGAATTGTTTGCAGGAGCCGGAGGATTGGCATTGGGTATGCATAAGGCTGGCTTTAGACATGTATTGCTTAATGAGCTGGATAAGGATGCGTGTGCTACACTGCATAAGAATATGCCGGAGTGGAATGTGGTGCGTGGTGACATTCATGATATGGATTTTACTCCATATCGTGGTAAAATAGATTTTATTACCGGAGGCTTCCCCTGTCAGGCTTTTTCTTATGCAGGGAAAAGGCTTGGATTTGAAGAAACGCGTGGTACTCTGTTTTTTGAATTGGCACGGGCGGTAAAGGAGATTCAACCAAAAGTATTCATGGCGGAGAATGTCAAGGGACTGCTTGAACATGATGGAGGAAGAACAATTGAAACGATTAAGTCAGTAATTGCGGAACTTGGTTATAGTTTGGTAGAGCCACATATTCTGAGAGCAATACTTTATAATGTTCCTCAAAAACGTGAACGGTTGATAATGATAGCAATACGCAATGATATTGCTCCGCATGTCTCATTTGAATGGCCATCGGTTTGTGGTGAGTTGCGTACTTTGCGTGATGCTTTTTTTGCCGGTGATTTGTATGATAGAGACGTTCCGCCAAGTGAAGGACAAAAATATCCGGACTCAAAAGTAAGCGTTATGGAGAAAGTGCCCGAAGGTGGGAACTGGCGTGATTTACCTTCGGACATAGCAGAGGAATATATGAAAGGAAGTTACAGGCTGGGCGGAGGAAAAACCGGTATGGCCCGTAGGTTGTCAATGGATGAGGCAAGTTTGACTTTGACATGTGCGCCGGCACAGAAGCAAACGGAAAGATGTCATCCTATAGAAACACGTCCTCTTACTGTAAGAGAATATGCTCGAATTCAGACATTTCCTGATGAATGGGAATTTTGTGGATCATTGTCATCAAAATATAAACAGATAGGGAATGCTGTACCGGTTAATTTGTCTTGGGCGATAGGCCGTTCACTCATTCGGCTGTTTAATCAGATAGAGTCATTGAATCCAAAATCGGAATTAAAACTTCCGCCAAATGCATACTTACCGGTTAGGAAGATGCATGGTATATTTGAGGGAATGGTTTGTGATAAAACCTCCGAGTATGTAAAGGGGAAATGAATGATGAATAGGATTCTGTTGTTATTGCTGCTGTTGTGGGTTGTGGGAGGACAGGCTCAGGTGAAGGTCGGCGCCGCCCGCGAGGATGTTTATCTGCCGCTGCTTGAGGGTAAGCGAGTGGGGCTGCTTTCAAACCACACGGGTATGGTTGATGGTGAGCATACACTCGACCGGCTTTTAAGGCAGGGGGTGGATGTGCGCATGGTGTTTGCTCCCGAACATGGGTTTCGCGGCACTGCCGATGCAGGGGAGCACGTGGCGAGCGGACGCGATGAAAAGACCGGCGTTCCGATTGTGTCGCTGTTCGGTGCGCGGCGTAAGCCTACGGCTGCACATATGGATGAAATAGATGTTGTGGTGACAGATATTCAGGATGTAGGGCTGAGGTTTTATACCTATTACATTACGATGCTCGATGTTATGGAGGCCGCTGCCGATGCCGGCAAGGATTTCATGATTTTCGACCGACCCAATCCTAACGGCATGACGGTTGACGGTCCGGTGCTTGACATGACCCTGAAGAGTGGGGTGGGACGTCTGCCTGTTCCGGTGGCGCATGGGCTTACTCTCGGTGAACTTGCGCAAATGGCATTGGGCGAAGGCTGGACCGCCCGAGGCAAGAAACTGAAGCTGAGCGTGGTTCCGTGTGAAGGCTATCATCATGGTTTGCGCTATGAGCTGCCGGTTGCTCCTTCGCCTAATTTGCCGGATATGCTTTCGGTTTACCTTTATCCTTCGACCTGTTATTTTGAGGCTACGCCCATGAGTCTCGGCCGGGGAACGGATTTTCCGTTCTGTGTTTACGGGCATCCGTCGCTTGCCGGGAAGAAAGGGTATGATTTTATGTTTACTCCAGCCAGCCGACCGGGAGCGGTGAAACCACCGTTGTCGGGACGCAAATGCTATGGCAGGGATTTGCGGAGTGTCAGTGCCGACAGCGCCATTGCCATGGGTGTTAATCTTGAATATGTAATCGATGCGTATAAGGCGATGGGGTCGCGTGCTGATTTTCTTACGCCTTTTTTTGAGAAACTTATAGGGAACCGCAAGACGCGCAGGCAGATTGAGCAAGGTATGAGCGCCGGACAGATACGTGCCACATGGCGTGATGAACTTGAGGAATATGGAAAACTACGTGACAGATATCTGATTTATCCTAAGGAGAAGTAAATTGTGCAGCCGACAGCAGTTATAATAACCGTATGCAGCTATTTTGCCATGCTGCTTTTGGTGGGGTGGCTGGCCTCGAGAAAGGGGGGTGGCAATGCCACGTTCTTCACCGGCGGACGGCGTGCGCCGTGGCCTGTGGTTGCTTTTGCAACCGTAGGCGCCGCTATTTCCGGAGTTACGTTCATCAGTGTTCCGGGTATGGTGGCAACGAAAGGCTATGCTTATCTGCAGATGGTGTTGGGTTTTATTGTAGGTTATGCCGTCATAGCGCTTGTGCTTGTGCCGGTGTTCTATAAAAAGAATCTGGTTTCCATTTACGGTTATCTTGACGAACGGTTCGGACGGCAGGCTTATAGAGCGGGAGCATGGATGTTTTTCGTGTCGAAAATGCTTGGGGCGAGTGTCCGTTTCCTGGTGGTGTGTGCAGTGCTTCAGGCGCTTGTTTTTGAGCCGCTCGGCATTCCGTTCGTGATAAACGTAGGGCTGACGATTGCGCTTATATGGCTATATACATATCGTGGAGGTGTTAAATCGGTAATATGGACTGATTGCCTGAAGAGTTTCTGTTTGATTGCAAGTGTTCTGCTGTGCATATGGTTTATTGCACGTGAATTAGGATTCGGTGTCGGGGAGATGATATCGGCTGTCAAGGAACATCCGTCCGCTCATTTCATACATCTCGGCGATCCTATGTCAGACCTTTATTTCTGGAAACAGTTTGTTGCCGGAGTGTTCATGGCAATAGCCACCAACGGGCTTGATCAGGACATGATGCAGCGCAACATGGCTTGCCGCGATTCACGTTCGGCAAGAAAAAATCTGATTATGAGCGGTGTCATGCAATTCTTTGTAGTGGGACTTTTTTTGATTCTCGGCACCGGGCTGCTGCTTTACTGTGAGCGCACCGGCATTGCGCTTCCTGAAAAAAGCGACGAGCTTTTCAGTGTTGTAGCCACCCGGAATGCCATGCCGGCAATTGTCGGAGTGCTGTTTGTGCTCGGATTGATTTCGGCTGCTTATAGTGCCGCAGGCTCGGCACTTACATCGTTAACCACCTCCTTTACGGTCGATATACTTGACGGGCCTTCCAGAATGAATGATGAGCGTCTTGATGTTGTGCGCCGCAGGGTGCATGTGGCCATGTCGATTCTGATGGGAATTATAATCGCGGGATTTTATTATGCGAGCAATGCCGATGCAATAAGTGCTGTATATACCCTCGCCTCCTACACCTACGGGCCTATTCTGGGGCTATTTGCCTACGGGCTGCTTTGCCGGCGCAGCGTAAGGCCGCGTGCCATTCCGGTGGTATGTGTGGCCGCTCCGATGCTTTCATGGATAACCCAGTGGAGTCTGCACAGGCTTTTCGGTTACAGCACCGGTTTCGAACTGCTTCTGATGAATGCCGGTTACACGGTGTTGCTAACATTTATTGCCTCTAAACAACAAAAATCGGAAACTTATGTCGAAGAATCTGTTTAACAAATATATATGGATTATCGATACGATTCGGCGGCACAGAGCCATAACCCGTACGGAACTGAACCGTTTGTGGATGGCGAGTGATGTCGGTGACGGAAACCCGATTCCGAGACGTACGTTCTATAACTACAGGAATGCGATCGAGGAATTGTTTCATATCGATATACAGTGTAATTCATCGACTTTCGAATATTATATCGAGGGCGATGATGCGGAGAACGATCCGGGGAAAAGCGAGATAACCGACTGGATGCTTAACACCGCTTCCCTAAGCAATCTGCTGAGCGATGCCCATGATATATCCGACCGTATTTTTGTGGAGGAGGTTCCTTCGGCCCGTCAGTTCCTCGGTCAGATTATTTCAGCTTTGAAACAGAATCAGCGTCTGGAATTCGGCTATCTTCCTTTTACCCGCTCGGGCGATCCGAAACGTGTTGTGCTTGAACCTTATTTTCTGAAAATATTCAAGCAGCGCTGGTATGTGACCGGCCGAACGGTTAAGGAAGGGAAAATAAAGACCTACGCTCTTGAACGTATGAGCAATGTCAGTGTACTTTCCGAAACCTTTCAGATGCCGTGGGATTTTGATGCCCGCGATTATTTCAGAAATTCGTTCGGAATTGTGTTCAATCAGAGCCAGCCAAAGAAAGTTACGCTGAGGGTTGAAGCGCGTCAGGCAAAATATTTCAGAGCGTTGCCGCTGCATCACTCTCAGAGTGAAATGATTGACAATGGAGCATCGATATTTACCTATAACCTTAAGCTTACGCCTGATTTTGTCCAGGAACTTTTAGGCTACGGCCCGAGTATAACCGTGCTTGGACCACCCGAACTTAAGGCCATGATTGTTGAATCGTTAAAAGCATCACTTGAAAATTATCAGAAATAATGAGAATCGATATATTGACCGTACTTCCCGAGATGTTCGACGGACCGCTTAACTGTTCAATTCTTAAACGTGCGCAGGATAAGGGTCTTGCTGAAATAGTGGTTCATAACCTTCGTGACTACACTACAAATAAACATAGAAAGGTCGACGATTATCCTTTTGGCGGAGAGGCCGGCATGGTTATGCAGATTGAGCCTATTGACCGTGCTATCAGTGCATTAAAGGCGGAACGTGATTATGATGAGGTGATATTTACATCGCCTGACGGAGAAACATTCAACCAGCCAATGGCCAATCGGCTCTCGATGCTTGAGAATGTCATTATTTTGTGCGGGCACTATAAAGGAATAGATTACAGGATACGTGAGCATCTGATTACCATGGAAATTTCAATTGGTGACTATGTGCTTACGGGTGGTGAAGTGCCGGCCATTGTAATTGCAGATGCTATGGTGCGTTTAATTCCGGGGGCGATAGGTGACGAACAGAGCGCGCTCAGCGATTCGTTTCAGGACAATTTGCTGGCTCCTCCGGTTTATAGCCGTCCGGCTGAATATAAGGGATGGCGTGTGCCGGAAATACTCCTGTCCGGACATCAGGCAAAAATCGACCAATGGAAGCATGAACAGGCATTGGAGCGGACCCGGCGCCTTCGTCCCGATTTGCTCGACGGGAACATGTGATGGCCGGAGCATGAACTAAGCCGTTGGTGATGGCGTTCTAAATAAAAAACAGAATGCTATGACTAATCTTTTACCTTTGAAGAATCTGGCTTTGAAAGCCGATGTTCCCGGGCTTATAGGTCCTCTTGATAACCAACTTGCCTTACTTACTCATAAGTTTACCACAACTCCGGTGCTTGTAGGAGGCACTACAGCCGGAGCGGTGGCAGTTAATTATATAGCGAATTCATTGCTTGCGCAGGGTGCGACACCCCGTTATGCGACAATGTGTTTCACTGTCAATACGTCGATTAGCGATGATGTTGTTGCAGAACTCGCCGCTTCAACGGAAAAAGCTTCGGTAGAGGCTGAAAGCGAGATTGCCGCAGTCGATGCAGTTGCGGTCGGCTCGGAGATGCCTTCGTGTGTGCAGATTGCGATTACCGGTCTAGGCGAGCAACGTCCTGATACGGACTGGGGTGTGAATCGGATAGAATCAGGCGATGTGGTGATTCTGACCGGAGCCGTGGGCGCTCATGGCGCAGCTCTTGCACAGGCCCGTAGCGGAATTAAAAGCACAGAGGGAGTGGTCAGTGACAGCGCCACGCTCGATGATATTGTTCATGCTCTTCAGGATAGTGTTCCTGATGCAATAAGATGCATGATTTATCCATTTTCCGGCTTCAATGCGGCTATAAAGCAGATTGAGGTTGACGGAGGTGTTAGAATTGATGTTGACCGTGATGCGGTTCCGGTTGCAGAAGATGTGGTTGCAGAAGCTAATGTTATGGGCGTGTCGCCGTTGGAGCTTGAAACAGGAGGCGCCATGATTGTTGTGGTCAGTGCGCAAAAAGCTGATAATGCGTTGGCTGCCATCCGCCGCAGCATTTTCGGCGATAAGGCTGCTAAAATTGGTGTGGTTGAATGAAAACCTTTTAACCGTCAGCATGGTTATAGTTCTATACATCCGTTTCAAAAAATCAAACATTCATTTCATAACCATGCGACGTATAACCGCATTTTTAACTTTTGTCGGATTTGTTTTAGCGGGACAGACTGTCCTGATGGCCGACGTTTATTCACTTGACTCATGCCGTGCGCTGGCTTTGAAAAACAATAAGCAGCTTCGAATCAAGGCTGAAGCTGTGCGCGTGGCCAAATATCAGAAAGATGAGGCTTTCGCAGCTTATCTTCCGGCGCTGGATTTCGCAGGAGGCTATGCCTATAATCAGAAGAAAATAAGCATATTCAGTAGCGATCAGATGCTGCCGACCAAGACTTTCGATCCGAAAACCGGAAGCTATGAGTTCAATCTTGTAACCAATCCGCAGACCGGTGAGCCGATAAAGGGTCCAGACGGACAGTATATTCCTGAAACAGTGGCTCTGATTCCGAAGAGCGCAATGGAATATGACATTCATAATGTGTTTTTCGGAGCGGTGACTTTGACGCAGCCTATATATATGGGTGGCAAGATTGTTGCCATGAACAAGCTTACACGCTATGCCGAGGATATGGCGCGTTCGCTGCACAATGCCGGTTCGCAGGATCTGATTTATGCCGTTGACGCCGCTTACTGGCAGGTTGTGTCGCTTAAGGCCAAGTATAAGCTGGCGGCCAGTTACGTGAATCTTCTCGACACGCTGGCTCATAATGTCGACCTTATGGTGAAGAACGGAGTGGCTACAAAATCGGATCTGCTTACTGTTGAAGTTAAGCTTAATGCTGCAAACGTTGATCTGACAAAGGTTGAGAATGGCCTTGTGTTGAGCCGCATGGCTCTTGCCCAGGTGTGCGGTCTGCCTGTTGACAGCGATATGCAGGTTGCTGACGAGGAGAAGGATTTCGCCGGCTACAGCCAGCAGATTGCTACCGATTACAATATGAATGATATATATTCGCGCCGTCAGGACCTTCAGGCTCTGGAAAGCGGTGTTCAGATGCTTAAGCAGCGTGAAAAAGTGGTTATGAGCGACATGCTTCCAAAACTTGCGCTGGTGGGCAGCTATTCGTTTTCGAATCCAAACATGTTCGATGGCTTCAGAAAGCGTTTTAGCGGTGCGTTTTCGGTTGGTGCCATGCTCACGGTGCCTTTGTGGCACTGGGGAGGCAACTATGCGAAACTCCAGGCAGCCCGAAGTGAGACCCGCATGGCGCGGATGGAGGTTGAAAATTCGCGTGAACTGATCGACCTTCAAGTCCGTCAGAGCGCATTCAAGGCACAGGAGGCGGTGAAGACATATAACACCACCGTGGCTAATATAGCCAAGGCCAACGAGAATCTGCGACAGGCGAATCTCGGATTCCGCGAGGGCGTTATGACAACTGATAATGTAATGGAGGCGCAGACGGCGTGGCTGAAGGCAAATTCCGAAAAAATAGATGCGCTAATCGATGTTCATCTGTGCGAGGTATATCTGTCGAAAGTGCTTGGCACGCTTCCTTATCCCACCGACTATTAATTTAAATAACAATAAATCGAAAATATAAAAATATAACACTATGGCCGAAAATAACGATGCAGTAAAGAGAGAGAACCGTAATCTGATGATTGCGCTCGGTGTGGTGGTGATTCTGTTTATAGTATTCGCCATTTTGGGATTCCTGTTCCTGAACAAACCTGAGGAGGTTATCGAAGGACAGGCTGATGCAACTTCGGTTACGATATCCGGAAAGCTTCCCGGACGAGTTATGGAAATTATGGTCAAGGAAGGGGATATGGTAAAGGCCGGTGATACTCTGGTTCATATTCACTCGTCGCTTGCAGAAGCCCGGTTATATCAGGCTCAGAATGCGGAAGAGGCAGCCGAATCACAGAACAGGAAGATTGATGCCGGCACACGGAGTCAGATTGTTCAGGGTGCGCTCGACATGGTGCGACAGGCAGAAGCTGCCGTTGAGATAGCCAGGAAAACGTATACACGTCTTGATAATCTTTACAAGGAGAATGTTGTTTCCGAGCAGAAGCGCGACGAGGCCAAGGCGGCCTATGATGCCGCTGTTGCCGCAGCGGGAGCAGCACGCAGTCAGTATAATCTGGCGGTAGCGGGTGCGCAGAAAGAGGACAAACAGACTGCGCAGGCCATGGTGAATGTGGCCAAGGGAGGTGTCCGCGAGGTTGAGAGTCTGCTCGAGGATCAATATCTGACAGCTCCGTGCGACGGTCAGATAGATCAGATTTATCCTGAACCCGGTGAACTTGTTTCGTTGGGAACACCTATCATGAACCTGCTTAAAATTCAGGATAAGTGGATAACATTCAATGTGCGTGAGGAACTGCTGTCCGATTTCAAAATCGGTAAGAAAGTAAAGGTAATGATTCCGGCTCTCGATAAAAAAGAGATCGAGGCAGAGGTTTATTACATCCGCGATATGGGCAGCTATGCCACATGGAGGGCTACGAAGGCCACCGGTCAATGGGATAGCCGCACATTTGAGGTGAAAGCCCGTCCGGCTGACAATGTTCCGGATTTGCGTCCCGGCATGACGGTTGTTTATTTCAAATAAAAAACTGAAATAATGGGAGTGTTAAAAGAGTCATTGATAAGGGGTTGCAGAACTCTGGTGAGCCGCAGGATTTATGTGGGGCTTATGATTGTTGTGCCGCTTGCAGCCACATTCTTCTTCCTCAACCTTATGGATTCGGGACTTCCGGTTCCGGTTCCGGTTGCAGTTGTGGATCAGGACCATTCTGCAATATCCCGCCAGCTCATACGCATGCTTAATTCAAGTCAGCTGATTGAAATCAAGACTGAAGAGGAATCGTTTCATAAAGCAATGGAGAGCGTGCGCACCGGAGCGACAATGGGTTTCTTTTTAATTCCTTCCGATTTTCAGAAGAAGGCAATGTCGGGTCAGCAGCCGACGCTCAGCTATTTCAGCAATCTCACCTACTACGTTCCCGGAACAATGGCTTTGCGCGGATTCAAGACCGTAGCCGTGACAACCGTCGGGGGAATGGCCGTGACGAAAATGGTTAAGGTAGGCGTTCCGGAGGATATGAGTATGGCCATGGTGCAGCCGGTTGTTGTTCAGACAAATCCTATCGGTAATCCGTGGATGAACTATAACTATTATCTTGCGGCATCGTTCATTTTCTGTCTGATGGCTATGTTCATCCTTCAGGTAACCGCGGCTTCGGTGTGCTATGAAATCAAGAACGGAACATCGTTGCAGTGGCTGAAGACGGCGGGAAACAATATTTATGTCGCTCTTGCAGGCAAGTTGTTGCCGCAGACGGTGATATGGTGGGCTGTGGGTGGCGTGATCGAGGTGATACTGTTCAAGTTCAATCATTTCCCGCTCAATAATCATGCCATGCACATGATTGTTGCAATGATGCTTATGGTTGTCGCATGTCAGGCGTTTTCGCTGATAATATGCTGTGCGGTGCCGAATCTGCGTCTCAGCGTTACGTTATGTTCTCTTTTAGGCATTCTCACGTTCTCGCTTGCCGCAATTTCGTTCCCGGTTTCGGCGATGTATGGGTCGCTTGGTGTTTTAAGTTACCTTTTCCCGTTCCGTTACTTTTTCCTCATATTCTCAGACCAGGCGCTTAACGGAATTGCGATTTATTATTCGCGTTACTACTATGCGGCGTTGCTTCTGTTCCCGCTTATTGCCATAGGAATGGTGTGGATGTTGAAAAAAAGAATGTTGAACCCTGTTTATGTGCCGTAAAATGAGTGTTTTCAATAAAATATCAAATTGGTGGACAGGTTGCTTCAGGGTTTGGCGTCGGGAATTCAGGCTTGTGTTCTCCGATGTGGGTGTACTAATGTTCTTCTTCGGTCTGCCCATAGCATATCCTATCGTATATACTTTGATTTATAACCCCGAGGTTGTAAATGACATTCCTATAGCGGTTATTGATCACAGCCGTACGGCACGCAGCCGCGAACTTGCGCGTATGTTCGACGCAACACAGGCCATGGAAGTTTATGATTACGCTCCGACATTGGCGGATGCGCGTGTGCTTATGAACGAGCATAAGGTTTACGGCATTCTTGAGATTCCGGCCGATTATGCGAAAAAGATTGGATCGGGAGAACAGGCTGTTACGACTTTTTTCTGTGAAATGAATCTGCTGTTGCGCTATCGAACCATATTGTTGGCTCTTGCTGACATTCAGCTTGATCTGGGGGCGGAAATACAGACACAGAAGGTGGATATGATTGGCTTGCCGGCACAAGGCATGAATCAGAGTCCGGTTAACAGCAATGCCATTATGCTGGGTGATCCCACCCAGGGTTTCTGTTCGTTTATAATGCCGGGCGTTCTGATGATAGTTATCCAGCAGAGTCTTGTGTTAGGGGTTTGTATGCTGTTCGGTGGCCATCGCGAGCGTCTGCGCCGTAACGGTGGCATTGATCCGCTTGCCGTGGATGCTCCTGTCGGAGCCACAATGTTCGGAAAGCTGATGTGCTATTTCACTATTTATCTTCCGCTGGTGTTTTTCATGCTCTATATTCTGCCGCTTATGTTCAGCTTGCCGCATATCGGCGACCCGTGGCAGTATTTCGGTTTTGCCGTGCCGGTTGTGGTTGCTTCGGTTTTCTTCGGAATGTTTATAGCGCAGTTTGTTCGCGACCGCGAATCGACGATGCTTGTTGTTGTCGGCACAACCATGATATTCCTGTTCCTGTCCGGTTTGACCTGGCCGCGTTTCGCCATGAATCCGTTCTGGCAGCTGGTCGGCGACATTGTGCCGACTACATGGGCGGTTGAGGGATATATCAATATAAACTCGGCGGGCAGCGATTTGCTTGAGCAGCGGACTCCTTACACTATGCTCTGGGTTCTTGCTGCAGGCTACGGGCTGTTGGTTTACATGTTCCGGCGTCTGGCCCGGAGCAAGAGGGTTCAGAAGTGAAGCAGATCGCGGGTGATGTCGAGTGCGGACGATATGTCTGCTTCCGAAACGGTCTGATTAATTTCAATCTGTCCCGGTTCACGAATCAATGTGAAGACTATTCCGTGGGGTGTTATATTCTTTTTGTCGTGTCGCATTAATTCAATAAGCTCGGGATAATCGTTGCATGTGAATTCCGGGCCTCTGAAACTTTCCGCCACACGCTGCGCCACACTGTAAAGCCATTTCGAAGGGCAGTTTAAAAGTAGATTCGACAAAACGAGGTCAACAACAAGTCCATAGGCCACGGCAACGCCATGTGGCACCGGTGTGCCGCGATGCATGGCAAGCGATTCGAAGGCGTGGCCGGCCGTGTGTCCGAGATTCAATGCCTTGCGGATTCCTTTTTCGTATGGGTCAGCTTCAACTATTTCCTGCTTAACGGAGACACTTTTGCTCACCAGATGAAGCATGTCGGGTAACTGCGGATTTAGTATGTCGAGTTCCAGTGTCCGGTTCAGAGTTTCAGGCGATGAAAGCAATGCGTGTTTGAGCATTTCGCCATAGCCTGACAGGCGGTCATCGTTGGAGAGGGAGGAATAGAATATATCGGAAATAATCACACATTCGGCCGGCTGGAATGTTCCGATCTCATTTTTAAGGCCGTTGAAGTTTATGCCTGTTTTTCCACCGACGGCTGCATCGACCGCACCGAGTATGGTGGTAGGGATATTCACGAACTTTAAGCCACGTTTAAAGGTTGCGGCAGCGAATCCGCCAATGTCGGTGATCATTCCTCCCCCTAAATTGACAATCAACGAGTGGCGTGTGGCTCCGAGAATCTGCAGCTGTTCCCAGATATATGAAAGGTTGTCGAGATTTTTCTCTGTATCTCCGGCCGGGATTGTTATGACCGGAAACGAATCACCGCCGGGGAGTTTTTGTGCGACGTTGCTGACAAACCGGCGTGTGTTGCTGTCGGTGATGAAGAACGATGATTTGCTGTCGTGTTGATTGAGGATGTCGAACAGAGCCGCGTCAGGTTCGCGGGTGAAAATAAGTTTCTGACTCATCAGTTGAAATTAGCCGATTGCGTTATCATTGAATAGATTATTAGAGGCATGGCATCAGCACATTCCTCCATTGACGGGAACACTATGTCGGCTCCGGCCTGTTCAAGTTCGGAAATTGGAATCGGGCCTGTGTTTATGCCGAACGTGAAGGCTTTTGACGCACGGCCTGCTTTTACACCTAAAGGAGCGTTTTCTATCACTATCGATTCATCAGGCTTTGTCCCTGCCAGTTCCATTGCGCGAATAAACGGTTCGGGGTGTGGCTTGCCATGGTTGACATTGCGCGAGGTGATGCGCATGTCGGGTGAGAAAATTCCCGGAAAATCCTTTTCAATGCGGTTTATAAGCGAGTTTTGTCCCGAACCTGTTACCAGCACCATTTTCATGCCTATCGACTTAAGAAATGACATGAGCCGTTGTGCGCCCGGCATTACTTCTACGGGCGGCATTTCAGCGAAAAGTTCCGTTTTGCGGTGGTAAAGTTTCTCACATTCTTCAGCAGTGGCGTCGCGCCCGAAAGTGCGGTTAAACAGTTCATTGATTATCGATGCTCCGGTGCGACCTTCCCAACTGAAAAATTCATTGCGGGTGGCCGGAATGGAGTTTTCGGCAGTGAGACGCATCCATGCGTCGGCATGGTTGGGCATGGAGTTATAGAGCGTACCATCCATGTCGACCAGAGCGGCACGTGGAGTGAAATTAAGCAGTCCGCGCGATTGCAGAAAGGTCATTATTTCGTTGTGGTACATTATTTTTTCTTTTTACGTTTCTTACTGTTCTTATTGTTTTCGGCAGCGATGCTGTCGGGATCTTTCCATCCGGGTGGCGGTGTCAGAACACCCTGGCGTATGAAGAAGAGCGAATCGGCAGCGGAGATGGAATCGGAAACTTCAAATTCCTGTTTCGACGGCTTTGGCTCGGATTGGGTGAGTGACACATATTTGCTGTTAGACACACCGAATTTAAATACGTTTTTGATTTCGCGTATCAGGTTTATGCGGGCAGTGTCGGTGAGCTGTCGCGACGATGTTATTTCGTTTTCGTTAAATTTAGCTCGTCCGAGGCTGATTCTCAAATGGTCGGGTTTGCCTTTGATGTTTACACCGAATTTGAAAGGAATCGGCGATTTGAGTACGGCTATGTGATAGTCGAGGTTCAATCCCATGTCGTTTCCACCGTTTATACCGAATCGGTAGCGGTCGAACTGCACCATGAACGGATAGAGCTGCAGATGCGAGTCCCTGATTCGCATTTCAACGCTCATGCTGTCGATCATGTTACGGTCCTTATGCTTGAAAAGTAGCCATTTGGCAATTTTCCGGAATGTGTCGCTGTCAAGAAGCACAAGCGAGTCGCCCGAGAGTTTCAGCGCCATGTCGAGTGTGTTGAAGCGCAGATTCATCATGGAGTCGAGTTGAGAGGCAAGGGCACATTCGGCGGTGATGATGCCTTCCATTGAATTGAGCATGGGAAGGATTGAATCAATTTCGGGAAGCATGTGCAGGAACTGGTGCAGATCGAGCCGGCGCACCACAATTCCACCTGCAAACTGAATTTCGTTTTTGTTAGGGGCGGAGTAAAGTGCGGTCATTCCAAATGAGCCCATAGGTGTGTAGGCTCCGAGCCGGTCGAGATGCACGGCTCCTTTCGATGCTTCGATTCGCCCGACGAAGCGCTGGAAAAGTATGTCGCCGTATTTCATGGTCTTGGCCTTGACATTTATCAAAGCCGTGAGGTTTGTGGGAATGAGCACGGCTGCGCGGTCGGAATCGCTTACCTGAGTTGCGATCGAGGCTTCGAGAACTTCATCGTTTTCCGAATCGGAAATCCTGGCCTGTCCGCGTTGTATTTTTTCGGTGAATGCGGAACCCATCATCATGGCGCGCGTAAGGTCGTTGATGTCGAGCGAGTCGCATTGCACATCAAGTTCCAGATTCAGCGGAGCGCCTCTGCTTGAGGTTAGGGCACGCGAAATGTTTCGTATGGAACCGTTTATCAGGAAATCACTTTTACCCATTTTATAATGGGTGTCGTGAAGCACAATTGAATCGGTTGAAAAGAACAGATCGAGATTGGATATGACATTGCGCACCGGGAAATACGGTGTGAAAATGCGGGCGCGTTTTGCTTTCAACGAGCCTTCGGCATGCCACATCCTGAGATATGACCGGAGTGAGTTGTCAATTCCCCAGTCAATTTTTTCTCCGGATGTCGCCACGTTTTCCGTGCGTTTTGAATTGCGTCTGGTTCTTGCGAATGCAAGGTGTTTAATTGAATCGGCGCTAAGGGAAGGGTGTGCGGCTGCGATAGAGTCGTAAATTGTCTGCATTCGTTTCGACATGCGTGGCCTGGCTTTTGGATGAAGCGTAAGGTTAGTGGCTACGTCGCGGAGAGTCAGGCGGTTGTATTTGTCGGCCACACGCAGGCGTCCCAAATTGATTCCGAGTTTAAGCAGTGGGCTTCTTCCCTGGTTTTTGAACCTGGTTAACGAAGCCCGCACATTTGCGTCGCGCAGGCGAAGATTAATGGAATCGCTGTCGCTGCGCAGATTAATTCGCTTTGCACTCATTGAAATTCCTATCGGTGTAATCTGGGTTGTGTCGAGAAGCGAAGATTCATTTTTCGCTCCGATCCCCATTTTCAGTGAACTTCCTTGCAGCGATAAACCGGGTATGGATGTGGCTAACGTGTCGATGTCGAGGTTGGCAGTTAAAAGAGAGTCGACTTTATGTCCGTTTACGGTTACCGAGGAGTTTGTTCCGAGGCGCAGCATGGCGTGATTCGCGAATAAGCTGCCGGAGGCATCGTTCATGTCGGCATGGAACTTGCGTAGATTCAATGTGCCGTCGACTATGGCACGATGGAATGATTTGGCGTTGAGGTCGGAGGTGTGGAAGCGGAATTTAGCATCGCCGTCGAGTGTTCCTGAAATTTTACAGGGAAGCTTTACGGTGAGTTGTGATGGCAGACGGTCAAAACTTATCAGGCCTTTAAACGAGCCTTTTATAAATGCATCGCTTACAGGATGCGTTATTTCTGCTGCTAAGGTGAAATCTATGCTTTTGCCCTGCGCGCTGAATTTTTTTATGTTTATTTTGCTGAGGTCGGGGTCGGACGGGTAAATTGAAGCTTGGATTTCAGCTTCTAAACCACGGAGTTCGAGAGGATTATATGTGAGTTGGCCACGTGGCATGTCGAGATATAGTTCTACCGGCGGAATTTTTTCTGACGATGGAATGTACGGAGCCATAAGCTCAGCGGTGAAGGAGGCTTGCAGATTAGTGTTTATTTTGTTGAGTTCTCCGCGGATTTCCGGAGGCATTAAAGATATGAGATTGGAAATATCAATGTTTTGGCCGGATATTTTCAATCGGTTTATGGCCAGTGTGTCGAGGACCTGAATTGCCGAGTTGACGGTGATAGCGACTTTGTCCGCGCTCATGGTGAGATTTTCGAGCTTTACAGCGCCTGGCTCGGAAGGTTGCCAGTGTATTGAGCCGTTAAGCCCGAATGGAGTTGATGGCAGATGCAGATCGGGAAGTTTAGCCGCGCTGTTTCCGTCTATTTTAAGTGTGTAGACCGGTGCTTTTTCGCCGGAGAGATGGACTGTGGCGAGATGCGCCGATACATGCATTGAATCGGCTACAGAGGTAAATGAAACGGGGAATCCGTCGGTAATTATGAACCGGTTTATTGAGATGGCGGGAATTATGGTTGGCTCGGTCGATTCTTCAGACGGGGGGAAGATGTTGTAGTTGTTCTGCAGGGAATCGATCTGCACGATGTTTAGTTTAGGTGAACGGATTTCAACATCGTAGAGATTGATTTTAGTGGCGAGCAGTGAAATAATGTCGATTCCGGCACTCAGATGTTTCACTGATGCGAGCGAGTCGGCTCCGGCCGGTATTTTAAGACGTGTTTCCGGAGAAACCGAGTCGAGTGCATGGCTGATGATCTGCAATGAATCGATTTCAACCGTAAGCCGGGGAAATGTTTTCCAGAAAGTAAGTTCTATTCGCGATGAACTGAGTGTTGCGTTCATCTGCTTGGAAGCCACATCGTTGACAAGCGGGGTGAGGCGTTCGGGCGTGAGAATCCAGACAGACGCGCCTACAGCAAGAAGCAGAAGTGCGAGAAGGGATATGAACAGGATTGCGAGAGTTTTAAACAGTTTTCTCATGATTGTGATTGTCTGAATGGATTTGTATTTTGCACTCAACGGATTGCTGTTACGTGGAAGCAGGGCTGTTTTTTCTCGTATTTCACAAGAATTTTACCCTCCTGCTGCATGGCAAACAGAACCTCGGCAAGCAGAGCTTTAAGCTGTGCGTTTTCTCTTGGTACTTCCGGTGATGAGATGGCGAAGGAACTGTAGGATATGTCGAAAGTGGTTCCGAGCTGATGAACGGATGAGTCAACGGCATTCCGGTTCCGGCGGCGCAGCCGTTTCACGTTTGCGGCAGTGCGTGTAACGCTGGTTACACGGATTCGGTAATTACCGCCACCGCGGCTGTCGAGGGAATCGCGGAAGCGTCGTCCGATTTCATGCAGTCTTAATGACCCTTGTTTAACAAGAAAGGGTACGGAGTGGGTCAGAGGCTCGATGTAGAAATCAGCGCACGACTGAATCTTTACAATAGGATTTTTCAATTGCCAGTGCGAGCGCAAGGTTTTAAGTGGTTCTATGCCTATTTTTTCGGCAGCTGTCCAATGTGTGATATTGCTATCGTTGAATATTTTAGGATATAATCCTATGCTGTTGGTTTTCAAGCGGACAGCCGGGCCTACCGGCCCGTCGTAGACTGCTGCGTAGGCGGTGAGTGAGTCACCTCTCATGTCGAGGTGCATTATTTCGTCTTTCCGGCGGTTTGACAGGTCGGAGCGGGAGGAGCAAGCGCAGCACAGGATTGCGGTTAATGATATGTAAATCAGATTACGCATCAGTATTTCAGGAGTTTGTCTGCTTCATCAGTATTTTCTGAAAGTGTAGGTTTTGTTGTCGGGGAGTGAAAGGATAAGCTGTTTTCCGTTAAGTTTCACTACCGTAAAGACAATTACAGGATAATCGTCCGGCTGAAGGTCCGTTTCATTTCCGGAGGGTTGTTCTATGTAGAGCTGATTAAGATTGCTCCATGTCTGCCCGGGAAATTCAAGTTTCAGAGTTTGACCGTCGTAAGTGAGGTTGGCGGTAACATGATAGTTGCCGGAGGTGGTGAGCAGAGCCGTGTGCCGGTAAAAATTGTAGTAAACCCGCGGATTGTCGGGAATAACTGTTCCGGATTCGGATTCTACGGTCATTAGCTGCCACTGTGCGTCGAGATCGGGATCGGTAGGGGCTACGCGGCAGGAATGGAGCGATAAAGTTATAATTGCCGCAGTTAGGAGCGGGATAAGTTTAAAAGTTCTGTTCATAGCCATCCTGATTTTGAAATTGCGATTTCTGCGCCGAAATTATTGCTGTATAAAGCTCCGCGGTCAAGTCCTATGCCGAGAGATGCCCCCCATCCTTTCAGCCGTGCCGGATGATAGGAAACTTTCAGTGCGGCATTGTAGGAGTGGATTACATTGGATGTGGGGAATGAATATGTTCCCCATGAACGGACGTAGGAGAACAGCAGTTTGTAGCTTAGGTCGTTCAGCGGCTGTCCCTGCAGCCCGAAGTGATGGGCTTTCACGCGGTTGTGCATGAAAGATATGTTTCCGTTTGTGTTGTATATTGGTGAACGCAGCAGGGGATTTCCGATGGCCTGACCCCAGTGCTGCCATGCTCCATAGAGCCAGTTGTTATAGTAGTCGTCACGTCCCGAAACCTGTTCGGGGATGTTTGCGTTGGTGTCGTTGTAGACCGGGGCGCTCTGATCTTTTGTAATCAGATATTCATAAACGAATTTGTTAGCGTAGCGGTTTTCGGGCAGTTTTACTTCGACGCCCAGCAGCATGTCGCGCCAAAGGTAGTCGAAGAACATCATTGAATGGTCTTCAAAGAAGTGCTGGTAATAGAGGCGAGCGCTGAAATCGTGTTTCTTATCCGTCCATCCGATAGCCAGAGCCCATTGTCCGAGATGATTGCCTGCGGCGTTGGTCGCATCGGGATTGAGGTCGGGATTTGACGAGGATGAAGCCGCTGGGAATATTGCCTTAAGCATATCCTTGAATGAGTGCCCCGGATCGATTACTTTTCCGTCGGGGAAATAGATTTTTCCGCCCCATTGTGTGGCCATTTCCAGGCCTCCTTCCACTGTCAGTGGCATGCGGTCGGTGTCGCCCCAACGCAGAAATAGAGCTTTTGCGTTATAGAGTGCGAATTTATTGCGCTGATGTTTTCCGGCGGTAAAGGTATATTGCCAGTCCTGGTCGGTGAACATTCCGAGGGCAAAATAGCCACGTAAGGCAAGTTTGTGCCGGGTGTAGGGAATGTAGGTGTAGCGTTCGATTGCAATCCGACCCTGTGGAACGGGGCGGGCGTTTCCGGAGAAAACCATATCGCCGGAGCTTAATTCCTTGTCAACGAATTGTGAATGGTAGTTCTTGCTTCCGAGTGTCAAATCGAGGCAGCGCCATCTTACGCCGGCATAAAGCTGGTTGATGATGAATGTGGATGTGTATCCGGCGGCTACAGCAAAATCGGCCCCGGCATTCCATGAAAACCGCGATGAATAATCATTGTCGCGGAACATAGCCGCACGCAGATAGGCACTCGATTTTTTTATTGTCGACATGCCGTCGTTGTTGGCCGTAAGCCACAACGGAGCATTGTCACCTCCGCCGAATGAAGCGCCGGCTTCAACGTTGTAGTGGAATTGAGCTGTTGAATCGGCTTGCTGCGCCCGGGTGTTTGTTGAAACAAGAACTGCTAAAACAGCAGTTATAAGCATCTTTTTCATAATAGATGCAAATATAAAAAACTCGGGTGAATTGTACAAATTGTAGCTGATGTTCAATCGGCTTCGTTATCCGGCTGTCGGGCTATTTCATTGGAACTGTTTTCATCAGATTCCTGTGCGGCCGGTTCAGATTGATGTGTGGGTGTGCTTACATCGGTCGGTTTTTCTGATTCAACTACTGATAAATCAGGTTTTTCAATGCTGTCGGCGGTGGTTTCGGGAGCCTGAGGCGTTGCCGGTGTTTCAGGTGTTTCAGGTGTTGCCGGTGCATTTGGATTAGGTGCGGTTTTGGGATGAAGTATGCGTTGAATTGATTCCGTGTCGACAGGTTCTGATTCCTCTATCAATCGTTTCATCGACTCCGGAACGTTGAACACATCGTAGGGGCCGAATGGGCGCATGTCGTCATACCACGCGAATTTCGGAAGAAAATAGCTGTTGCGTTTTGCGAGGTAGAGGGGCGTTATTTTTGAAGTTGTTTCGGGCCAGAAATGAATGCGTTCCACTTGATTGCCGTTGAAATATGCGTCCATGAAACTCGACTCAACGAATGCGAATTTGTTGTAGGTTGAGTCGCTTTCCATCGGAAACATTATCAGCTGCACGTTTCCTTCCACATAAAGCCTGCGGAGAGTGGAATCGTTAAACCATGCGGTGAGATCGTTTCCTGAAATCTGGTTGTAGCAGTCCTCGTCGATATGTTCGGCAACAATTCCTGAACGGGGGAGGCGTGCCCAGTCAACGGTCGAGTCGTTGAGATGCACCACAATGACGGTTCCGGTGATCTGTCGCTCGTCGCTCCACATAACCGGGGCGCGGTACATGTACATTATCGAATCGCGTTCCGTTATGCTCAATGAATCACAAAGTCCTTGAATGTCAGAACGGAAGAAGCGTACGTTGTGAAATGCGTTTGTTACGCGTGTCGAGTCGGAGAGGTCGAGATAGGCTGTGATTGAATCGCCATGCAGATAAAGGGTGTCGCCTTTGGAGTATTCTTTGGCCATCGCTCGTCCGGTAACGAAGGCGCTGTCGCGCACCTCATCGTAGTAACCGTAGTTTCCGTGCAGCGAGGATTGCCTTGCGGAATCTGTGAGAATCATGTTTCCGAAAGCTTCGCCATATTGCTTCACGCGGTCGTAGAAAAGCGTGTCGCCTGTAAGTGTGTTGCCGCGTTTTGTCACGACCTGCGAACGCTTGTAAAGGTCGGCAAGTCCTGTTTCAGTGTTGTATGTTCCTGACGATGAGTAGATAACGCCATCGGTGTTTGTTATTTCGGTGGGACTCACAAGTTGCGCGATGTGTGTGGCGGTGTTATAGATTAGAGAGTCGGTGCGCATTGTAAGGTTCGATTTGTTCTGCTGCGATTCGAGAACGACGTTGGTGTAGAAGTAGGCGTATTTTGTGTCGGGATAATACTCTCCTTCAATTGATGTTAGCCGGTTCTGTTTGTCGGTGAGCACGCCGCCTATGTTGTAGAATCCGACGTTCTGCGCCATGTCGTAGTTAAAGATGTCGGTTTCCAGTTTAACCTCTCGGTTAATGAGCCTGACTTTCTTGCCTGGGTTGGCATAGAGAATGGCGAGCGAATTGGAACCGTTGTAATTAAGTTCGTCGGCATAGACAAACAGTGTGTCGCCCTGCTCCATCCTGACATTTCCGAATGCATCGAATGAGTTTGAATTTTCGTAGAAACGGGCGCTGTCGCAAAACATAAGCATATCGGCACGTCTGAATTTCACGTTGCCGACAAGAACCTGACTCTGCTCTTCTGCGCTTAATCCGAGAGCTTCCTTATAGTAAAGCTGGTCGGCATGTTCGAGGAATACCTTGCCTGGAGTGTGACGGTCTGTTTTAGGAATTTGTGGCAGCAGCGGCTCGCGTCTGGTTGTGCGGTTGTCGGCACGGGAAGGACGTTTCGGCGGAACGGGAGTTTTTTGTGCGGTTGCTGCTGAGGGGGCTTTCTGTGTGGGGTTGACGGGTTTCTGACCTGATGCTGCTATTAACGAAGGCGCAAGTAAAAGCGCCAGGCAGAGCAAAGCGCTGAGTCCGGGCGTTTTTAGTGATTTTGGAATTATATCCGAAAATAAGTGCATCTGATTATTTTATCCAGCCTTTATGTTCGAATTCGCAGTTACGCCATCCCGGTTCTATTCTGACATAAGTGTCGTTAATTTTTTTCTCAAGCCAGTTTTTAAGGATTTCCTCGCGGCGGGCCTGCTCGCACATCTCCTTTATTGTCTGGAAATCATCGGCAATATTCGCTTTGTGTCCGTCGATACGTTCGGTTAGCTTTACAATGGCTACAACCTCACGGTTCAGCTTAGGATCGGTCATAACAAACGGTTTTGAAATTTCGCCGACCTGCATGGTGTTTACGGTTTTCGCTATTTCCTGCGGAAGCTGCGACATTTCGAAACGTGTGGTGCCTGTCTGGGGGTTAACCATGCGTCCGCGGTTGTTCCGGGTGTCCTTGTCCTGAGAAATGTAGGGCACAGCGTCTTCAAATGTGAATCTGGCGCTGTCAACCATAATTGTCCTGAGAGAATCAAGGCGGTGCACAGCATCGGTTATGTCGTTTTTGCTGACATGCGGACGCAGCAGGATGTGACGTGTGTTGATTCTGTCGCCACGTTTTTCAATTAGCTGTATGATGTGGTAGCCATATTGGCTTTCAACTATTTTAGATACTTTTTTCGGGTCGTTGAGGTTGAATGCCACCGCAGCATATTCCGGATCGAGGTGACCGCGGCCCATGAAACCGATTTCTCCGCCACGCACTGCACTTTCTTTGTCCTCGGAGTAAAGAATTGCAAGAGTGGAAAATTCGCTTTCGCCACGCGAAACGCGGTCGGCATAGTCGCGCAGGCGAGCTTTGACGGCATCGGTTTCCTGACGCGGTATGAGGGGGTTGATTGAAATGAGTTCCACTTCAACCTGCATTGGAATGTAAGGCACGCTGTCCGCAGGCAGATTGTCGAAGAACCGGCGCACATCGCTGGGCGTAGCTTTCACGTCTTTGGTGAGAGAGCGCTGCACTTCGCGTATTTTTGATTGATTGCGGACCATGTCGGCCATTGAAGCGCGCATTTCAGCAATGGGTCTGCGGAAATATTCCTCGACTTTTTCCTTTGAGCCGAGTTGAGTTATGTAGAAGTTCATTCGTGCATCTACTTCAGCCTGAATCATTGATTCCTGAACCTGCACGGTGTCGAGGTCGGCCTGATGGAGATAGAGCTTTTCAATGGCCAGTTGCTCGGGAATTACGCAGTAAGGGTCGCCGGGAATGTCGGCTTTTTCATACTGCATGTTGTTATATTGGTCTTCTATTTCAGATTTCCATATGGGCTGGTCGCCGACCACCCAGGCCACTTCCTCAATCACGTTTGTCTGTGCAATCATGATGGCAGTGCAGGCGGCAGTGCAGGCAAGGAGTGCTAATTTTTTTACTTTCACGTGTATAGCTATTGTTTATGCGATGGTTGAATTCAGTGTCAAAATTAATAATTTTAGTTCTAAAAACAGTCAAAAGGTGATAAAAATGTGATGAGGAGGGGAGGGGACTATTTAATTGATTCAAGAACTTTTTCGTTGACTTTCACTTTGTAGGTTCGGCGAAGTTTCTGTATCCATTGTTCCTCGAGGGCTTTCTGCCAGTCTACACTCACGGCGCCTTTCACATCGTTTGCTTCTTCAGGTTGAGCGATGATTTTATGTCGCACCGGAAGGAATGAACTCCATGAGCCGAGCGGAGCCGGGCGTTCGCCGCCGAATGCCACATAGTCAACAATCTTGTTTGAGCCCTGAGGGGCGAGCACGCGTTCGAGGCGCACTTTGTTCCCGAATTTCTTGCGCAGTGTCACGGAGAGCGAATCGGAGGAGAATTGTGGATTGGAGTTTATGTAATCGGCAGCTAATCGGGCGGTTGAGTCGTTTTGCGCCATTATCAGGAAGCCTTTGAAGCGTGGTTGGTCCCAGGTGTATTTCGCACGGTTTTCCTGAAAATAGTGCCGTAGACCTTCAGGATCGGTCTGCGGTTTGTTCCATACTTCGTCGTTTGAAATTTCATAGAGCAGAATTCCGTCGTGATATTCGTTTACAAGATTATCGAGGTCGGAATGTTCCTTGCGGAGCAAAGTGGTTATTTGCGATTGTAGCTCTTTGTTAATCAAATTATTGAGGTTGGTAGAGAAGAGCATCGGGATGTTGGCGGCCAGGGAGAATGAGGGAATAGTGGCCGCTACGCTTCTAACCGGAATCTGCACGTTGCCTACTGTTGCGGCAGGGGTGTTTATTTTTTCAAGTTCGGCAAGAACAGGAGGCGTTTTGCCATGACGTGCCACTGCCGTCTCGGCAAGTTCCTGCGCTTTCGGGTTAATGGTGACGCCAATTTTTTCGCGCATTTTGTTAATGAAGGAGTTGCGGGCAATTTCAGCGCGTTCGGGATTTTTATTTATGTTGTCGATTTCTTTTTTCTCATCTTCGAACGAACCGACATGGCGTTCGCCCTCCTTAAGGATAATGTGATATCCGTAAGGGGTTCTGAAAGGTTCGGAAAGTTCTCCAACCGGGGTTGCGAAAGCCGTTTTTTCAAATTCAGGAACCATTCGTCCGGCTCCGAACCATGGCAGATCGCCACCGTTCTTTTTACCTGACGGGTCGTCGGTAAAGCGGGCTGCGGTCTGTAAGAAGTCGGCGCCATTCTGAAGTGCTGTGTAAATGGAGTCGATAAGGAATCGAATCCTTAAGGAGTCGGAGGAGTCGGAGTTGCGGAAGGATTTCAGTATGTGACGCACTTTCACCTGTCCGATGTCGGGCCGGGTGCCGTGAACCATAATTATGTGTGAGCCATATTGTGTTGTGAATGGTTCGGAAACTTGTCCGGCAGGAGTGGTGAATGCTGCGTTGTCCATCAGAAACGGCAGCACGCCTTCGGTGATGTAGCCGAGATGTCCGTTATTCTTCTTTGCATAAGGGTCATCGCTGAATCGTTCTGCAAGCTGATTGAAATCCTCGCCGTTTTGAACCAGGGCGCGGATGGAGTCGAGAACGCGCATGTTTTCACGTGCGTTCGCACGTGAATTTATTGTTATAAGGCTAATATCCGGATTCACCTGCATGCGTTGATAAGTGAGTCGGCGCATTGAGTCGGCGGCTACGGTGTCGACCATGTAGGGCTGCGTAAGCTCGTATGTGTAGTTGCGGATGTCGGTGAGGAATTTTGCAGCAGTGTCGAGCCCGGCATCATGTGCGGCAAGCACTTTCAGCTTGTAGTCGGTGAATAGATTGAGATACTGACGAGTGGAGAGCGGTTCCTGCTGCTGCGACTTGTTTTTGTTAAAGAGATAGAGAAATTCGCTGAGTTTGATATCGGAGTCACCGACTTTCATCAGAACGGGATCGGTTTTTGCCTGAAGAGCAATTGCGGCAAGGAGTGCGACCGAGGTTATTACCCAGATTAATTTGCGCATATATCGGGTTATTTGGTAATTCAATAAAACAAATGCCCCCCACAGGAGGGGGTGCATAAGTTATAACGGTTAAAAATGTTATTTATTACTACTGATTTGAGGAGCTGTAGTTTGGAGCTTCTGAGGTTATTGCAACATCGTGAGGGTGGCTTTCGGCTACTCCTGCGTTTGTAATGCGTGTGAATTTGGCGTTGTGCAGATGTTCTATGTCGGGAGCCCCGCAATAACCCATTCCGGCGCGCAGTCCGCCCAGCATCTGGTAGATTACTTCAAACAGGGTGCCTTTATACGGCACTCGGGCGGCGATTCCTTCAGGAACAAGTTTTTTAACGTCGGTTTCAGAACCTTGGAAATATCTGTCTTTCGATCCCTTTTCCATGGCTTCGAGTGAGCCCATTCCGCGATAGGCTTTATATTTACGTCCGTTGTAGATGATTGTGTCGCCGGGCGATTCCTCCACGCCGGCAAGCATTCCACCCATCATTACGGAGTTTGCGCCGGCGGCAAGTGCTTTCACAATGTCGCCTGAATAGCGGATGCCACCGTCGGCAATCAATGGAATTCCTGTGCCTTCAAGAGCCTTTGCCACGTCGTAGACGGCAGAGAGCTGCGGAACACCGACGCCGGCAATTACACGGGTGGTGCAGATTGAGCCGGGGCCTATGCCTACCTTCACACCGTCAGCTCCATGTTCAACCAGGAAGCGTGCGGCATCGCCTGTGGCTATGTTGCCGACAACAACGTCGATTTGCGGGAATGCCTCCTTAATCTGTTTCAGCACTCTGACCACACCGGCCGAATGACCGTGCGCAGTGTCAATGACTATTGCGTCGACTCCGGCGTCGACAAGTGCGCGTGCGCGTTCAAGGCTGTCGGGGGTGACACCGACACCGGCCGCCACTCTCAGGCGTCCGCGGCTGTCCTTGCATGCGTTAGGTTTGTCCTTTGCTTTGGTTATGTCCTTGTATGTAACCAGACCTACCAGATGTCCTTCGGCATCGACAACGGGCAGTTTTTCAATTTTGTGGCGCTGGAGAATGTCGGCGGCTTCCTCGAGGTTGGTGGATTGAGAGGTGGTGACGAGGTTTTCAGAGGTCATTACTTCGTCGATGGGCCGAAGGGGATTGCGTTCGAAGCGAAGGTCGCGGTTGGTGACAATGCCAACAAGCAGGTTGTTGTCGTCGACCACAGGAATTCCGCCGATATGATATTCTTCCATCATTTTGAGGGCATCGGCCACGGTTGAGCCCCGTTTAATGGTGACCGGATCGTAGATCATGCCGTTTTCAGCGCGTTTCACCGCGTGAACCTGACGGGCTTGTTCGGCAATAGACATGTTTTTGTGAATCACGCCGATTCCTCCTTCACGGGCGATGGCGATTGCCAGCTGCGCTTCGGTTACGGTGTCCATTGCTGCTGAAACGAGCGGAACGTTCAGGTCAATGCGACGGGAAAATTTGGATTTGAGGTTAACCTCGCGCGGGAGGACTTCGGAATAGGCCGGAATAAGAAGGACGTCGTCGAATGTGAGACCATCCATTTTCACTTTGTCTGCAATAAATGACATAACGCTTGTGGTTGAAAGGAGGGTTATAATTTTATTGCACGCAAAGTTAATAATAATGGGGTAAAAATGCAAAATAAAAAGGGTGTGTGACCCATGAAATATCACACACCCTTTGAGTGCACCCGGCAAATTAATGCCGGATGTACTCATCATCACCTGTTTTTCCGTTTCTGCTGTTCGCGCAGCATTGCCTGCTGCTGACGCTGTGCTTCTTCAAGACGTGCCATGAAGCCGCTTTTCTTTTTCGGTTTTCTGGCGTTTTCACGCATTGTGGCGCGCAATTTTTCTTCGCTTACTACTTTGCGGAAAATGAAGCTATGGTACTTGTAAAGGGGCGCAAGAAGAGCTCACACTGGCAACCCACCAAAAACCCCTCAACGGTGGTGACTTCCAAGATTAT